>CAITKP010000029.1 GCA_903892995.1 uncultured Campylobacterales bacterium | reverse complement strand
TGTTCCGCCGATACTTTTACCAGCTTTTATATCACGAGCAAATTGCTCTACATCTACTTCTATCTTCATATGTCGTTCCTTGGGTATTGTTTATTTTACCCGATTGACACAGAATTTTGAACGGTCCCTTTGAGCATGATAACTATCTCCATCTTTTTTGATAGAGATTATTAAATCATCTTCATTTTTGCTATCTCTTTTTTCTTCATCTTTAAAGAATGATAAAAAAGTGTTGTTCGGAGATTTGGCTTGATACTCTTTGAGGGTTATTTCAATTTTTTCGCCAATAATGCTAGATTCTTTTTTTGCATATGACTTTTTATCATCAAGTAAAATAGCTTCAAAAAAAGAGTTGTCAGTAAATTTTTGCATCAGATTTTATACAACTCTTTTGCTTTTTGTAGATGTTGCTCTATTTCATTTTGATTATATTCAGCCCTTAGATACTCCCTCAGTATAGGTGCTATATGTTCAATCCAAACTCTATCTAGCTCTTTTTGAGTTAGTTTGTTTGGTTTCATAAAGTATGACTGTCCTAGCTCATATGAGTTGTTAAGGTTAAAGCCTTTTTCATTAGTTATGTAATTATTCAATTCTTGACATACTTTTATATAGCCTTCAAGTTTGGCATCACTTTCGTATTTATGTTCAACTACATCATAATCACATCTATAATGTTTCCAAACAAATCTTCTTCTAAGAGCCATATCAAAGCTATCTACACTTCTATCTATATCATTCATCGTACCTATAAAATATACATTTTCTGGAACTCCAAAATACCACTCTTTTTTGTCTGTAGATTTAGATTTTTCAAGTAATTGATCTTCATTATCTGCAAAAACCACCACATGATCATTTTCCCATAAAGCACTATTTGGTAATTTAACTTTTGTTCCAACTACTTTTCCATCTATAATTTTAAGCCTTTTATCATCTTCAAGACATAATAATAACTCTCCAAATACTCTTGAAAGTTCTGCTCTATTAATCTCATCAGCGATAAAATAAAATGTTTTTAATTTAGTTTTGTCGCTTTGTGACTCTATTAAATTATTGAAAGCATCAATACACATCTGCTTGAAAATTCCATTTTTTAATGCAAAATTCATTTGTCCATCATTAAGACCTATTGGTTTAATTCCTTCAATAAAGTCTTCATATCCATAACTTGAATGAAACTGTACAAGTTCATATTCACTATTATTCTCTATCAATTTTCTTGCTTTAATAGTCTCCTCAGTCGAATATGTTTTTCCCGTTCCAGGTGCACCGTGTAAAATCATATTTTTTGATTCAAAATCAAGTCCACCTTGCCAAATATTTTTAATATTATTTTCATAAAAAAAGTGAGGTTGATTTGTATATATGTTCAATTTCAGTAGCTTTTCCTTGATTTGAATGATTGACATGTCAATATCATCCTCTTCAATATTAAAGATCTTTTTAAAAGTTTTAGATATTTTATCTTTATGATCATTGCTAAGAATTGGTTCATAATTTTCACTATCAAACAAATGAAGTAGTGCATTATGAATAGATACAGTTCTAGCTTTATCATGGGAAGTATAAGGTTTATTATCTATTTTAAGCTCAGTTCCTGATTTATCTTTTTTTCCATCTTTATATTTTGAATAATCTTTAGTAGTTATGATTTTCATTTTTCCATTAAAATCATCCGATTTTAGAATTGCTATTAAATCAGATTCCGTACTGTTAATATATTTTTCAAAAAATTTAATAATATATGCAAGTTCGATTGGCTTGTTTGTGTTGTAATATGTACCAGTTGAAGCAAAACCTGTAAAATCTTCGAAGAAAGGATTATTTTCAAGATCTATTGTTTCAAGCTCACTATGAAGTTTCAAAATCTCTTTTACACTTACGCTTCTATCTTTTGCATTTGCAGGTGGCACTTTCCAAAGCCAAACAGCTGTAGCTAAAATTTCTATTGCATTTTTTTGGTCATCTTTTTTTTGGTGCGATTCAATCAGTTGATGTTTAATTTTTTCAATAAAACTCGCATCACCAGAATAACCATTATTTACAAAGTAATTTATCAAATAATTAATACTGTCTGGAGTTAATACTACATCATCACTATCACATCTAAAAATAGATTTTTTCTCAACTAAAAACCTCTGTTTAAAACACTCAAAGGCACTTTTATAATCTTTTATTGATTCAGTGTTGGCACAACATTTTTTATCTTCACTCATCTTTCGCTCCTAAATTTTTATTTTTACTCAAAACACTCTCATGACAAATAAACCTAAAGTCACAATAGCCGCAAGCCTTTTCATCCGCATTATTAAACGCAAACTGCCCTGCTTCTATATTTTCTTTTGTCTTGTAAATCAGTGATTTAAGGTTTTCGTTGTACTCAGGACTGTAATGCACTGTATCTTTTATGTCCTCGAGTGTTGAAAGGTTTGCAAAGTGATAATATGGGTTATCTCCTTTGAAGCTTAGAAGGTGAGCTTTATATTCTTTCTCTGAATCTTGCTGTGAAGCGTAGAGAATGTAAAGAGCCAGCTGTACATCTTTGAGCGTTTCAACTTGTTCTTGCTTTGCTTTATCTATATTTGAACTCATCTTTTTAGATTTATAATCTATGATATTACTATGTCCCTCAAGATCATCAAATCTATCTATAAAACCTTTTATAAAGTAGTTGGTATCTTCCTTACATGTAAGCTCATAAGGTTTTAATTCACTATCAAGTGCGAACTCTTTTTCAAACTCACTATTTGTAAAATATGCAAACTCCTCAGCATGTTTGATGTAGTAATCCACAAACTTTGCAAGTAGCCCTTTTGTGCGCTCATCTTTAAGACCTGCTTGGAGATTAAGTAAAAATATCTGATGATGGATATTTGGCTCTGAGATATCTTTTTGTGTCTGCTTATACGCCTCAATTGATTTTATAAACATAAGCTCATAAAGCTCTTGTGTATCTACTGAAGTATTGGCACTCTCTTTTATTGTTTTCCCAAAAAGTTCAAAACATAGATGCATCAAACTCCCCTGCTCCATTGCATCAAACCCTTCTTCGCTCTGTTTTGGGGATTTAAGTTTATGTTTGTTGGCATAAAGATAAGCAAGTGGGCATGTCAGATATCTGTTGATCTGTGATGCTGAGAGATGAGATGCTTTAATGCCCTCTACATCAAGTCCATCATACTTTGTAAAATCTTCACTTTTTATATGCTCAAAATAAGTACTCTGATCCTCATTTAAAATCACTACTTCTCCATCAAAAGAGAGTTCTGAAATACTCTTTATATCACTAATGTCTATCTCTTCATCAAATTTTGCATCTATAAGAACAGATCTACTTAGCTCCCGTTTACCGCTATAGCTTGCGGTGATGATGTAAAGATTCTCACTTAGTCGCTTAAGCTCACTTAGCTGTGTTTGTGAATTTAAAAAATAGTTATTGACATAAAAATAGTTGACTTCATCCTCATAACTGAATAAAAAGTTATCTTGGGCCTTTGGAGGGAAATGGTTGATATCTGTTCCAACAAAAATGATATGTTTATACTGTTTTGAAAGTCCAACAAGCTGATTGGGTTCTGTGATCTCTATTCCTACTTTTTCATCAACTATAGTTATCTCTGCTTTGAGTGCATCTTTACTACTTTGATCAAATGTTAATCCTAGTTTTGTATAGAGTTTTGTGCGTTTTTCTAAGAGGCTTTTATAGCTACTTAGTGCGCTGTGTACTCTTTCATCACCTGTATCAAAAAAATGGGTCAGTGGAGTGCCCTTAGAGCTAAATCCACGCATTCCAAACTCATCTAAAAATAGTTTATACAAAGGTGCATATTCATTGATGTCTGAGGCAACAATGAGAATATCTTGCGCATCTACTTCTGAAAGTAATAGTTTTCTGGCGATTTTGATGGCAGTTTTTATCTCATCGATAGTGTCAAACACTTCATGCTTTGGAGTGATGATTTTATTACCATGTAAGGGTTTCTCAGTAGTTTCTATTTTTTGAAATTCTGAGAATTTTTCTAATAATAGTTGCTGCTTTTTCGATCGAATAAAACTAAGTTCCCCTACCCTAAACGAATCTAAAAATATTTGATTGTAATGAGCTAGCTTACTCATCTCAAAATTTTCGACCACAAAATGCTCAACATCTGCCATATCTACAAGTCCATGCTCTTTTTTATAAGATTGGTAGTGTTCATCTATCTGCAATAATGCTTGAAGTTTTTCTCCTTGGAGGAACTGTGAAAATAAGAGTTCATTTCTATAGCACTTGATAATGAAGTTATAGATCGTATTGAGACTTTGGGCGTCACTTTGTAGATAATCAAAATATGAGATTTGCTGCTCTTTGATGATTTTATAGATAATAGAGCTAGCTATTGTATCATCGACAATAAATGCAAAATTCTCTTTTTCAAACAACTCTAGGATGAGAGCATCTAAAGTGATCACTTTGTCAAATACACCTACAGTTTTGATCAGATCTCTTGCTTTTTGATTTGAGAAAGTGATGTAGAGGTTTTGTGAAAGTGCACTCATAGTGCTGCTTCCAAAACTTTATTAATCTCCTCTTGGAGTTCGCTTGAGATATTTTCAGCTTTATCTTTAGCCCACTGCAAATATCCTTTGTCTATTTGTGCAACTTGTTCTGGGGTCTGCCCTTTGTATTTTCCAAATCCAAAAGTTATAATTACATCTTTTTTACTTGCATCAAGATGGTAATTGAGCGTATAGAGAAGATCTTCATCGAGATCCATTTTATCTAGCATATATTGTAAACTGCTTCGTTCAGTGAGTACAAGTTCGCTAATAAGCATCCCTTTGAATTTTCCCATAGGCATATATTCTAAAAGAATAGGACCTTTGCATAACCCTATCATATCTTCAAGACTCTGTTCAAGTAGCAGTCGATCAAAAAGATTTTTTAGAACTATTACATCACCCAGTGCATCATGTGCTTTAATCTCTACACCAAGTTTGTCAATGATGGCTTGTTCGGCTTTATATAATCCCCATTGATACCGTTTATATTGAAGGCCATGAGGGAAATCTAGCGGGTATTTTGCTCGAAGAATTCTAAAAGTATCTACGAGCTGCATTTGTGATGTAAATCCATCTTTAGCAAGCATATCGAGGTCAAATTTTGCGTTTTGTATAACGAGGAGATTTTCTGGAATATTTAATTCACCTAGTCTTTGAAATGCTAAAGTTTCCTTACATGTAACGCTATTTTCTACCATATCAGGGGTAATATGGTGTACAGCCATAGCATCAAACTTGATATCAAGTGGGGGCTTACATAACTCATTATGGAGTTCTAATATTTGTGAATCTATATCAACAACTAAATAGCTCAATTGGCATATTCGATCCTCTTGTAAAATACCTGTTGTTTCTGTATCTAAAATAATTATTTTCACTTCTTAGCCTTGTATATTTATTATTGTATTTTACACTTTATTTTATCTTCTCTTGTAGATTGGCTGATTCATCCATTTCAAGGATAGCTTTAATCCCCTCTAAACCACCAAGGGGAAGGCTAATACTATTTCTTTTATCAACAGTGAAATCTCTTGGATTGATTCGAATAAGTGTTGCGTGTTGGTATCTTTTTGCAATATGTTCACCTTGCATTCTCACAGAAGGAATAGCAACGCCTGCACCTATCTCGATAATAGCTAGCTTTTTACTCGCTTGCGATTTTATCCAACGATTAAAAAGAGCTTCTTGTTTGTCGGACCTTTTTGCAAGCCAGTCCCAATCTCCAAACATCATTATATTTGGTCTTGCTATGCTGCCACATTCAGGACATGTAGGAATGTTTAAAGCTTCAAATTTTTGCATATCAACATCTACTTTTACTTCAGCAGCATCCCAGATCCCATGTTTTTTACTTTTCATACATTGAAAATGATGTATTGATCCATGAATCTCATAGATTCTATTTGTATCAAATCCAGCCTTTTGAAAATGGCCATCTACATTTGATGTAAAGATAAAATAATCATCATTTTTCTCTTTAACAAGATCCAAAAGCATAGAAAATCCAACATGTGGAACCGCATCTCTATAAAGATTGAGTCGGTGACCGTAAAATGCCCAAGCAAGCTTTGGATCTTTAACAAACCACTCAGATTTTGCCATTTGTTCAAAACTATAACCTAACTCTTTAATTGCTGGATATGCATTCCAAAAACCTTGAGTTCCTCGAAAATCTGGTAAGCCACTATCAACACCCATTCCAGCACCTGCCGTGATGAGTATGGAATCAGCTTCTTTAATGATCTGTTTTGCTTGTTCAATATTTGTTAACATGTATGCCTTCTTATATTTATTTTATAGTGATTGCTTTTCGTTGATAAGAACTATACCAACATTGTAGGACATCTTTATGTCTTACATGTAGAAAATTGTTATGAAGCAATATATTTACTATTGCAACGAACAACTTCTTCATAAAATGCTAATTATGTGGAGGTTTTAATTATGGTTGAATCAACCGTACCAAATAAGAAATTGTTTTTGATCTAATTTACTTTGTGCCATCGCATTTCTTTGTAAAATACTTTTATATCAATTATCTGCTATTTTATTAGACATTTCAAAACTCCTCTGCCCACTTCTCCCAAAACCCCAGTTCATCGTGGTGAGCGTTTTGCATCGCTATTTCTAATGGTAGATAGTAAAACATTACACCTTCCATCTTTGGTGTTCCATCTTCATACTCCAAGTAGTTTTCTAAAACCATATATTTTTCATTTGTTTTGTCAAACGCTAAATCGATGTAAAGCTGCCCTTTGTAACTGCGCCATCCATTTTCATTCGCAAACTCTGCACATTTTTCATATATTATTTTATGTTTCTCAAGTAATTTTATAAGTCCTATACGTTCTTCAAATTTCTCAAATTTACCGCGAAATTTTTCACCCTCAAATACAACATACAACACACCATCTTGCTTATCTCTCGCTATTTTATCTATATGTCTTATTACAACTGCCACTTTTTCCACCCTTATTATTTATAAATTTTTTGCTAGAAGTATAAAAATATTTCCACTTATCAATAGGTTCTCCCCATGAGAAGTTTTAGAAAAAAAATTCAGTAAAATCGTTAACTTGCGCTTAATAATATTTTATGATCAAAATGTCTATGAAACCACTCTTGCATAACAGTATTTTCTATATTTGATAAAGGTGTATTGTACTTTTTGCTAGCCTGTACAATCTTTCCATCTACGATTTCAACTGAAAATATCAATCTCTCATCAATAAAAAATCCATATATTATCGTTTGACGAGCAACAATTTTTTCAAGATACCCAAGCATACAGTTATGCAAAATATTTGCCCAAAATGCAAGCTCTTTTCCATCGTTGGGTAGTTTTACAGTATATATTCCACTTTGAGTACATGCATGCATATCCATATCTAAATATTCTAATTTCGTCTTATAGCTAGTTGCATATCTTTTATTAATTGTGCAGCGTATAAATTCATTGTGAAGAGTTTCGAGGTTACATGTAACTTTAGTAAAATATTCTTTTGTCTCACTTTGTGCGTATATAAACTCATTTATCATATCAAAATAAAAAAACTCTTCATCTTTTATGTGAGCGATTTGAATAAAAAGATTACAAATCTGTTTTTGGGTGTAATGAATTTTTAAAAAAGTAAGTAACATATCAATACTTTGCTTGTCAGTTTTTTGTAAGATCTCATCAGAAAATCGAAGATTGATAAGTTTGACTACAATATTATAATCCGTGAAATGTCTTGTAAACAGATCTATAAAAAGTGAATAAAATTTATTTGTAAATAGTAATTGATCTAAATAGTTTTGATAGACTGCTTTTTTAATTGATTTTTCTTTTCTATAGTTTGATATCTGTGCTATCGCTTTTTCTATGGTAATATCTTCATCTTTAAATGCCACTAAATCATCCCAAAAATAAAAATCAAACTCCTTAAAATATCTATGTTTTAAAAAAAATGAAATCATATTCAAGCTCAATTGTCTATCATTTGGCATAGGGAGATTAAAATTATTATTGCTTTTAACATCATCCAAAACTTTTTTTTCTAGCTCTTTATAAATGCTACTATTTTGCGAAAGTAGATATCTTTCTTCTACGAAGCCATTTTCACTTATAGATAAATTATGAACACACTTTTTAGCATAAATAATTTTATCGCTCGAAAAATCTATTGCTGTTGGTAGAGTAATCACACACTGAGATGAAATACCCTCACCGCTTACAATTTCATACATCGACAAAAGATCTATTTCAGGATGAAGCGAATTGAAATGTTCTATATGATTCAAAGCAAGATCAGCATCATAAAATTTTTGATTACCACACTCTTTACATGCAAAACTACTTTCTTGATCTTGATGGCGAATTACAAACTCTTGCGTACCACACGAACATACATAGCCATCAATTAAATAATTTGTTGCAACAGCTCCATAAAAAAGATGACGTTGTTCATCAAAAGGTGCTGTGACTTTCCATGGAGCGCTACCACAACTTATTTTGTCATTTTGTTCTTTTAATCTATTAATTTCAGTAGCGTCATGTAAAGAGATTTCATATTGACTCATCATATCTTCCTATTTTAGATACAGAAGTATATGATTTATATGGGACTATTTTATGTCTTCTTTCTACATTGAAATTTTTAAACACTTTACAAAATCTATTGCATCTTTTTCTAACGGACCATGCCCATAGCCAAATTTTTCAATCTCTTTTATATAAAAGTTAACAAAATCATGAACTGATTCAAATAATTCAAACTGTGCTACATGACGTAATTCATGAATTAAAACAGTATCAGATGAGGACCTTTTTAAAATAATTGCATACCCTAAGGTTAATCCAGCTGTTTGTGAGCTAATCAATCCATTTAATTTTTGTAGTGTTGCAATACTATCAAGTTCTGGGAGGAGGATATTATCAACGCGTAGAACTTTTACATTCTCTATATTTTTAATTCCAGCCTTCTTTGCAATAGGTATTAAATCATTTGACAATGATTTTCCCTCTAAAAAGACTTTTTTCTGAAGCCTTTGTACCCACTCTAATATAAAATATATATCATCTTGTTTCATATTTTGCCCTTTGTTTATTATTTTCTTAATAGTTCAAATTTCAACGCTATTTACAACCATCTCACTTAAGAGAAAGATCTTTTTTGAAATAGAGTGTTGTAATGTCTTAAAATCAAGTTTTTTCATTATTGCATACTCTTTCATTTTAAAAATCCCATCTTTTTAGAACTATCCAATTGCTTAATCGCAACCTCTTGTAGTAATCGATCCAATAGATCTTGAGAATCGCGAATAGGTCTAAACCTATTTTGCCTTGTAACAGCTGCAAAATCGCCTGGTGTAAGTTGTTTTAGCTGTCTTAAACTTTCTTCTAACACTCCTGAGGGCTTTTTAAATTTAAAAAGTTTCGTATATGAGAGAAACATCTTCCATGACTGTGTCGGTGTTAAAAAACCAAACTCAAGTTTAAGATCAAATCTTCTTAGACTAGCTTTATCAAGGTTATCCATCAAATTGGTAGTAGCAATAAAAACTCCATCAAAGTTTTCCATTTGTACTAACATCTCATTAACTTGAGATATCTCCCAACTTAGTTGTGCTTGACTGCGATCCGCTAAAAAGCTGTCCACTTCATCTAATACAAGCACTGCATCATCGGCTTTAGCATGTGCAAAAGCACGGGCAATATTTTGTTCAGTCTCTCCGAGATATTTAGATAAGAGATCACTTCCCTTAACAAGCAAAAGTGGTTTATTTAAAATCTCTGCAATATATTTACCATAAGCACTTTTTCCAGTTCCTGGAGCTCCATAAAAGCACAACCTTGCACTCGATGTCTCTTTGATCCCAACAGCTAATGCTTGAAGATCCATTGACGCGTTGATATATGTAGGATCGTAGTTCGCATTGAAAACCTTCTTTTCCTCATTTTCAATACCTCTAAACCCTTGTGCTTTTAAAGTATTATTGACAATATGTGTCATTACATCTTTTTGCTCTAAACCGTTTAGATTACTTGCTACTTTTGCTGCTCGACTTATAAGAGCGGGAGCGATGTTTTCATTAAGTGCAAGATTTTCTATTGTCTGATCATCTAAAAGATCATTACTGTAATTTTTTATAATCTCTATTCTTGTTGTTTTAGGTGGTATTGGAAGTTCAATACTCATATCAAAACGTCTTACAATAGCATTGTCAATACTTTCAATATTGTTAGTTATCCAAATAGTAGGAATAGTATTGGATTCTAAAACTCTATTGATCCATGCTTTATCCCTTTGTCGCTGCGGAGGTGCAAAAAATCCACCACGGCTACTTTGAAAAACATCTTCTGCTTCATCGTACATTAACAATGTTTTTTTATTGCTAAGAAGTGCTTGTGCACATTTATAGGCTCGAAGTCTTTTTGGTCCATCTATGGGCTCATCACCTTCATTTATATAACTCACTTCAAAAATTTGCGTTTTAAGCTTTTGGGCAATCACTTTTACAAGCTCTGTTTTCCCAGTTCCGGGAAGCCCATATAAAAGAATATTTACACCGCTTTGTTTAGTAGCAATTGTATTTTTTAGATATGGAACTAAGATATTTAAATCATCTACAATATGTTTATAATTTTTTAGTGTGAGTACACTTTTGTCACAAGGTTTGATAATATCTTTTATTAAAGTAGTTATATCATCAGCCATATTTATCATATTATCTAAAAATTTATCACTGATTGACTCAAATTTTGAATCTAGGGTGTGTCTATAATCTTTTTTAATTGTAATAAGTGAAGATTTTGAAAACTTAGAATTCACATTGAAAATGCCGTCTATCTCATTTCTTGGAATATTAAGAATCACACTCACTGCACGCTTTACTTGAGCAGTATTAAGCTCATTTCCAAGCAAATTAGCAAAGCTATTCAAAATATCATACTGTTTTAATATAACAACAAACTCTAACACCTGCTCTTCTACTCTACTAAGATTTACAAGCTTAGAGATCTGTTTTATATTCTTTTCGAGAATAGGTAAAGTGCCAAACTTTGTTTTAGATTCTAATTTTTCAAGTTTTTCATATAAAAGTTCTATGGGTTCTTTTAAATCGCTCTCTTGAATATCACTTTGTGTATAGTGTCCTAAATCAAGAAAAGAAGCTAAAGTCTCATCAGTAACATTTCCACGTTGGTCAAAGTACACCTTAGATCCACCAAGTTTTAAAATTACTCGTAAAGCCCATAAAGTAACTTTATCTATTAATTGCGCTTCAATATAGTGTGTTTTATCAGACAAAACAGGAGAGAAGAAATTTTTTTTTCGAGGTCGCATCGTTAACTCCTAAATTAGATATCAACAGTAT
Source organism: uncultured Campylobacterales bacterium (assembly GCA_903892995.1). Lineage (GTDB taxonomy): Bacteria > Campylobacterota > Campylobacteria > Campylobacterales > Sulfurimonadaceae > Hydrocurvibacter. Next base: position 7,049 of record CAITKP010000029.1, on the reverse strand, counting down.
ATTGATATTAATAGACACTATTGTGTCTCATTTTGGAGTTAATTTTATTGAAGTTGAAAAAAAGTCATGTAGAATAATTGTAGACTAGCTAGTAGAGTATTTTTTCATCTAGTCTACAATGATTACTTTTTTTAATATTTTAAATATCTCAAGTTCTCTTAATTGCTCTCCTGATGTTTGTTCTATTTCTAATATGGAAATCATTTCATTGAGATCAAGATCCCTTATTATATGACTTAAAACCATATCAGAAAATTCAAAATTATCAGGTATATACAACGTTTTATCTTTTTCCAAATACCTAAATCTTGGAATACATTCATAGTCCTTAGTCGTAAATAAATAGTCTGTATTAGGATTTAAATCTTGAAGCAATTTCATAACGCTATTTTTAAAAAATTCATAATGGAAAATTTGCGTTGTATCTTCTTTAAAAACAAGTTTAAAATTTTTGGATTGATTGATTGGTACTAGGTACCCCACAATAACTCTCTCATGATGTGAGTATTTCATAGTAATTCTTTGAATACCGCATCACTTAAAAAAGCGTTTATTTCTCTTGCAATTTCATCAATAGCCTCTGTTGCTGGCTTATATAAGACTTTACTGTACAACTCATCATTGAGTGCATTACTTGGCACTAAATTATTAAGTATTGATTTTTTTATTTTAGGACTTAAATACATATCTGTATTAATCACATATCCACTTGTTCCTATAACTACCATCATCTCACAATCATCAAATGATTGATAAAGTTCTTGATATTTTGGTGCTGCTTCTCCAAACATCACAATAAAGGGTCTTATTTGATCACTATGACATTTTGGACAACTTCCTTCAAAAACTTCTATCGTTCTTTGATATCCAGCATTATATACATGCCCACAGCTTTCACACTCAAGATCAGTCATATATCCATGAAGATGAATTACATCTTCATGAGGTATGCCTGCTTTTTCAAAGAGATTATCCACGTTTTGAGTGATGATGGCGATCTGTTCTTTATATTTTTCTTTTAATTGTGCTATTTGTAAATGTGCGCGATTTGGTTTTTTATCCTCTAAAGCTACTCTCAAGCCATCATAAAATGTGACAGTCTCTTCTCGATTGGTCTTGAGACAACCAAGTGTACACACATCCTCTACTTTATGATTTTCCCACAATCCATCACTATCTCTAAAAGTGCTGATACCAGATTCTGCACTAATACCTGCACCGCTTATAATTACTACTTTTGCCATGCATTTTCCTTGCTCTGTAGATTTATAATGGCAATGTGAAACAAATTTGCAATTTTCATAATAGATCATCCAAGGTATATCGCATTTTGATATATCTCTTCATTCTTGCAAGTTCTTGATCCAAGAACTTTTTTTTGTCTCGTAATTCCGCTTGTAATTGTTCTCTGCTTTCATACGTTTTTAAATCTATTTTTTTAAATCTACCAATATGTGTTCGCTCTTCAACACCAATATCTGTATTAAGACCTTTAATATAAAGCATAGTTCCACAAGGCTCTACATACCCAGCATTAAACTCATCCCTCACAAAACCATAATATGTTTTGCAGTTATAGTAACTCGACATAATTCCCTCATCTGCATCCTCAAAACATAAATATGAAAGGGTATGAAGATATCGTTTACTTGAGCTATTTAGCTTATTAAGATCTTCATTAAAGAAACGACGCCATTTATCAATAGGCTCTCCCCATGAAGAGTTTTGCAGATATTCCTCTGTAAAATCAAGTGCTAAATAATGGTTTGCAACAAGTGAAATATCATTAATAAGAGACATAAGTGCACGATACACTTCATATACAGATTTTGGTGAATGTAAAATCTTTTGCTCATCTAATGCTTCATCTAATATTTTTTTTGTAAGTACAACTATTTCGCTTAACATCTAAATCCTTTTTATAATAGAGCATTTTGTGCTCTTTAATTACACTTCTTGTTGGTGCAAAAATTCTAAAGCTTCAAATATTACTTTTTGAATTTTCATAAAGCCTTCACTTTTTACAGGAGTAAATTCACTATTATGCATATAAATTTTCTTATTAATTTCAATCATCATTGTAAAAACTTGCGGATTATTGAGATATTCATCAGGAATAATACTTCCCGAATATGGGTAGTTTTTCTTCACACTATAACGGGTACAAATAAAAATCTGTACCAAAGCGGACACCGATCCTTTAATAAGACTTAATTCTAGTTTTCTAGCCCCCGTCAGGTGCACTAAGTGCTTAGTGAGCAAATACTTCTGGATGTGTAGCAGCAATTCCAAGCAATACACGTGCAGGACCTTCTGGTTTACGACGTGACTGTTCCCAGTTTCTTAGTGTGTTAACGCTAATATTTAAAAGCCCCGCAAATTCATCTTGAGTCATTTTTAATCGTGCACGTATAGATTTAGCATCCGGTTCATCAATCATAAATGAACGTGACGGTTGTTTTTTGTGTTGCAGTATCTCTTTTGCTTCGCCAACACTTGCAAGCAAGTCATTAAACATTGTATCTTCCATCATAAATCTCCTATGAAAGTTTTTCGGAGCATCTCGATCTGTTTTGGGGACAAATCGGATGTTTTACTTTTTTCATACACATAGATCATAAGGATAAGACTGTTTTCCTCATGATAGTAGTAGATATTTCGGATTCCACCGCTTTTACCGCTGTTTTTGGTTGACCATCGGATTTTTCGCAATCCGCCTGAACCTTTGATCACCGCTCCGCTTTTAGGGTGTTCTACTAAAAAGGTTTGAAGTTCCTTATATTCCTCATCGCAGAGAATACGGGTAATCTCACGGGTAAAAATGGTAGTTTCGGCTATTTCCATGTAGTTATTGTATCAGAAGTAAATAAGTAAGTCAATGGCGTAGTTTTTGTGAAGCGATTGTAGGAAAAATCCAAATATTAAAATCTTCCCCAACGAGCATAATCAACCAATTTTGTTAAAAGAATATCCGGCTCATAAAGCATTTCGAAGTAGTCTTCAACGATTTGTGAAAGTTTCTCATAATCGCGTAAAATGCGAAGGTCAGTATGGTCACATTGATCGAGGATCTTACCTAGACATTCCATTTTTTCCTCGTCTTCATCTTCTTCGAACTCTTCGATCAGCTCAATTACTGCCGAGGGAAGAGGATATCCATAATTGTTGTCGCGAAAGTTTTCCATTATACTTGTCCCAGCTCGGTTTTTATTCCGCACAGTTTAAAGCGTTCAGTGTGAAATGTCAAGATCTTTAAGTGCATAAATATTGAAATAATCTTCGTGACGCTTATCGAGACGCGTAAAGTCATACTCTCCATAAAAATTGATATGGCTCCAGTGAACGATAGAGCCGTTTTGGATCGCTTTGATGATCCGATCTCTATCTTCTGACTTTTTTGCCTCTTTTATTTTTTGGCTCATATAGAGATAATTCCAGAGAATAACTGAGTTTTGGATGAGGCGCTTACAATTGTTGGCAATGTTTTGCTCTTCTGCGGTAGCGACTTGAAACTCGGAGTTGTTTCCAAAAAAAACTGCTTTGGAGAATTTGTTAGAATTTTCCACCTTATTGAGCTGCTTTTCGATCCTTTGTCGAAGCTCGACATCATCGATGTAGGTTAACAAGAAGTCTGTTTTAATTATCTTTCCAAACTCCTTAAGAGCAGCATAGAGACGGTGTTGGCGTGAATACGAGGTTAGCCGTCTCAAGAGCTGAGATGCTGTCGTTTTTTTCGTTTTGATAGTGGCGATAAATCGGAGGATATCATCCCAGTATTCCTGAATCAGCTCAACGTTTATTTTATGTTTTGGCAGCAGTGTGTAGCCTAATTGTTGACACTCTTTCACGCTGTTGAAGCTATAAAGTTGTTGATACTTGAAATTTTTAATTCTTGGAGCAAAAGAAAAACCCAGCAAATGGGTCAATCCAAAAATTACCTCGCTAAACCCATAGGTATCAGTTGAATGGATATCGCTTTTGACTACATCGTTATGCATGAGTCCATCGATTACATACCCACTCTCCCTTTCCGTTGCATTGATTACAGTAGAGTAAAAAAGACGATGGCTTTCATCTATAAATGTGTAGACGCTTACCCCTTTGAAAGTGCCAAAGTATTTGAATGAATATCCCGCATTCACTGAGTCTATGGAGCTTTTCATATTGAACTTTTGACCGTCGCTGGCGGTATGATTGATCTCTTGATCGTGCTTGAGCAGTTTGATGATGGGCAGATCGTTCATGAATTCTATAATACGGTCATTTGCTTCTATGGTATTTTCCTCAGTAAAGTACCATATCTTGGCAGTATCCAGTTGGTTTTGATTAACACCTTTGGAAATTTTACCCATTTTTGAGACATCGATATTGCAGCCGTATCCCAAGATTGCGGCAAAAATAAGATGGTTATCCACTTTATTTTTTACGGCTGGGTTAAAATGGTTTAGATGCTCAGAAAAACCGGTAATATGGTTGATCGAGCTTAGAATATCGATGATGGAAAGGCAGCTCTCATGAGGTAGATAGGTACCTATTGTATCGTCTTCATCTTCTTTTGCAACGCATGGTGTTTTCAAATGAAATGAATCGGCGGTAGATGTAAAATCGGTGTTAAGCTCTTTGCGAATACGTTCGTTTGTCGTGGCATATGATTGATTGAGTTTATGTCGGACGGGCTCCAAAAATAGTTCCATCTCTTTCAAATGTTGCATATCATTGAGCTCTAATATTTCCTCCCTATGGTTTATCCACTCCGCTTTATCAATCAAATAATGATCAAAATTCTGATAACGATAGGAGTGTTTTAGATTGAGTGTACCCGACTTAATCCCGTCACTCACGCTAATAAACAGGAGGGCTTTGTACAGAGATACCCTGAATTTTCCATCATCTGTAAGAGCTTTTTGCGCATCAGGCTCCAAAAATTTGACGGGTGCTGTTTTTGTGATGGCACCACCAGTTGTTTTAAAGTGATTAATTGCCTCGATTAAATGCTTATTTGATGATATTTCGTCAAATTCAATCTCTCTGAGTACCCCAGAAAGTTTCCCTTGTAGGGAGATCGATTTGGTTTCGATAACATCAAATGGATTGCTGCCAACAGCATCGATTTTATCATTTTCATTCATAATGGATTTGATGTGAATTGTCTGTGCTTCGAGTACTCTTTCAATTTCTTCCACCTTTTTAAGGGCAGTAAGAGAAGCGTCCTTTGTAATTGCGGCAATGGTGTTTATAATCGATAGATTACTGTTTTGTAAAGATTCAATGACTTTATTTTTAGCAGGAGCTTGCGCGTGGCTCAACTCCTTTTGAGCCCTTATAGCCGAATTCTTAGCGCTTTGTACAACGCTAATGAAACGATCAATCAAATTGTCATTTCGGATTAGATACTGATAATAGATAAATGAGAGGAGTAAGAAATAGACGTCGGTGTCATTTTTATTTATAATTTGGAAGACTTGGCTCTTTTCAATCCAACGAGCGTAATGCTGGGCGATTGCAGGAGTTAAACCGATTGCGTTGATGATGGGTTGGCATTGAGTGTATTTGGTTTGAATTGTACGATATCGGACGAGACTCTCGGCGATCTTTTTGGTTTTTGTGGAGTGCTCAAGTTGTTTGTAGCGCATGATCACATAACGATTTTTATAGTTCTCATCTTTATCTAAAAACTCTTCTAGGGTTTGAAGGCGATCATCCTGCATGAAAACCGACAGCTTGTTTAGTACTTCGTATTTGTGAAGATTTTGAGCGTCTGATATGATCTGAGAGAGTTGCGTATAGCTTGGTACTTCTATTCTCAAATTCTTAGCGGCATCAACCAGTGCGTAAAAAATCTTTTTTCGGTGAAGAAAATTACCCGCATGGTTTTCTGCTTCTTTTATAAGATTTAGATGAATAGATTCGTCATAGGCACGTATACCAAGGTACTCTTTAATGAGTACTTTATGTCTTCTAAGCGTTCGCACGCTTGGGGGAGTATCGATATCATAGTGCAACGAATACATTTTTTTGATGAACTCTATATCTTTTACAGGAGCATAATCAAGTTTAAAAAATATGTGAATTACCCTAAAATAGCCATACAATAGGATAAAGGCAACCTTACTGCTATCGTTGTCGAATGAGTTAAGCCTCTCTTGTAACTCTACGGGCAGTTTGAAAAAATACTCTTTTTGTGCGTTTGTAAATTGAGGAGGCGTGTCGAATTTATTTTGTTCATCCTTGGATAGCAAGTCGTTTCTTGGCATGATTTTCCTATAGTAAAAATGAACGTTTATTTTATCTTAACTACTATTGTCTATATCATTGAATAAACAATGCTAATTGCACTATAATTAAGCAAATTAAATACTTTTCATTAAATGAGGCTATTTTTCATGAAAACTACTGCCTATTTGCGCATTTCGACGATCGATCAAGATATTGAAAAAAATAAATCGGATATTTTAAAGCTGGCCAATGAAAAGCACTTAGGGCATGTGGAATTTGTGGAAGAGCAAATATCAGGAAAAGTGTCGTGGAAAAAAAGAAAAATCTACCCGATCATTCAAGATGCACAAAAAGATGATGTTTTGATCGTCAGCGAACTTTCAAGATTGGGCAGAAGTATGTTAGAGATTATGGAGATCCTCTCAATTGCAACGGATAAACAGATCAAGATTTATGCCGTTAAAGGGGATTGGCATCTAGATGGTTCCATCCAGAGCAAAGTCATGGCTATGGTTTTTTCAATGGCATCGGAAATTGAACGCGATCTCATCTCCTCACGAACAAAAGAGGCTTTACGATTTAAAAAAGAAAATGGGATTCAATTAGGGCGCCCAAAGGGACCCGGTAAAAGTAAACTCGATAAATTCAAGCCTGAAATCGAAGCTTTGTTTGCAAATGGCTCTACTCAAAAGTTTATTGCAATTCGATATGGGACTACAGAAGCAAATTTATATAACTGGATGAAGAAGAATGGTTTAAAGCGAGAGGAAAAGCAGAATTAAGCTTTGATAAAGAATCCGTGTCCGCTTTGGTACAGATTTTTATTTGTACCC
>CAITKP010000028.1 GCA_903892995.1 uncultured Campylobacterales bacterium | reverse complement strand
TGTATCCCCATCCACAACACAAACACCGCGGAATAGAGCAGCTCGGTAGCTCGTCGGGCTCATAACCCGAAGGTCATAGGTTCAAATCCTGTTTCCGCAACCAACTTCATTTAAAACAATCCATTCAATAGTCAAATTCACACTTTAAAAAATCAAATTTACCCTTACGAGTACGCATCCATAAATTACAAATTCTTATACATTTTTAAAAAGTAAAATCCCTTGCGTACCCTAATTAAGTATAAATCGATATAGAACGATCAAAATCTGTATAATTTGAATCGATATATTTGACGTAAACTTCATAAACCATTTGTGTTGAGCTGTGACCTAAAAGCTGTGCAAGTTGAAGAGGTGTAACAAGATTATTATAAAGCATATTTGTAGCAAAAGTATGACGAGTGTTGTATAAACGTCTATAAGAGATTTTTAACTCTGATAAAGCTGGCTTCCAAAACTTAGCGAGAAAAACATTTGTATCTCTATAAGGCAAACCGTATTGTGTTTGAAATAGATATTCATTATCATGCAAAGCATAGAGTTCAGAGATATAAGGCATCAATAACTCTATAATAGGAATTTCACGAATACTACTACGTGTTTTAGGAGTACTCTCTCCAAAACGATTACGAGATTTTCTTACATGTAAGACTTTATTTTTTAAATCGATATCATCTTTTTTTAAAGCTATGATCTCACCAGAACGCAGACCTGTATAAAATGCAATAGCAAGATAAAATCTATAATTTTGATTTGTAGCTAAATCCATAATGGCTTTAACTTCATCAGCTGTAAAAGGTTTGATTATAGGTTTATAGTTTTTAGGAAGTTTAACAAGCTTTACAGGGTTTTTTTCAATAACTTCATCATAAAGAGCCTCTTGAAATATTCCATTAAGAACACCTATGTAATGACGTTTACTCTTTGGACCTACATCAGTAATATCATAAAGCCACTTTTTAACATCAGAGGGTTTTATATCTTGAATCAATCTGTCTTGAAATACAGGGTTAATACGTTGTAAAACGATATTTGTATATTTGTCATAAGTTGAGTTTTTCAGCTCATGAGATTTAAAATCAAGATAGAGTGATGCGTAGTGACTGAATATCATTAATGATTTACCCTGATAAAAAAAAGAGCATCAGAAAAAGAAATACCATTGTTTTTTAACTGCATCATCTTTTCATATTGTTTAGGTTTGCGAAACTTAAGACGCTCAAAACGATTTTTATTTATAAGATCACTTTTCTCCTGTTCTGCACCAAAAGCACAATAAGCGCAACCCGTTCTTTTTTCACCCTCAATAAGAACATTTCCATCCTTATCTTTGATATCTTTGTAGATGTTAGAATAAGAAACAGAAAAACGCTCTATGTATTCCCAAATATCTTTTTCAGTCCAAATTGAAAGAGGACGACTAACATTTTTTTTACCGTAAATATTACAGCCATTTTTAACCCAATCTAAACGACGAGTACTTCCATCATCAACCATAGTCCCAACAAAAGCACTTAAACCAGTTTCTTTTTCATAACGATGAAAAGGCTCTTTTTTCAAAATATCACAACACTTATTGGTAATGTCAAATTTAGCTTCTTGAAATAATGGATACCATTTTTTTGCAAGTTTAAAACTAGGAACATAAACACCTTTACGATTAAAACCTGTAAGATATAAATTTCTAATATTTGGAGTTGTAGATTTATTTTCTCTAAGATCAGTAATCATACGAGCGACTTTTTTAGAAACAAGAGGAAACCCAAATTTTTCAACTGTTTGAATAAAAGTCATTTTTGGATGAATAGTTAAAACATTAGGAACTAATTTAACAAAATCCAAAATCTCTTTGTATTCATTTGTAGTATTGACAAATACCGCAATAACATCAGGATATAAACTTCTTACAAGATGTAATAAAACTGTGCTATCTTTACCGCCAGAAAATGCAACATAAACTTTTCCATCTTGAACAGAGTAAAACTCTTGAATACGTTTAAGTGCATGATTAATTTTTTTGTCTAAAGACCAAGAGATCATATCTTGAATATTTAATTGTCTATAAGTAGAGTCTTTGATTGGTGAAGTCATTTTAAACCACCTCTAAAAAATCAGAATACATAGAAGCCTTTAAAGGCTCAGCAACTAACAAACCACGCTCAAGCATTAAGTTATGAGTGTAAACATAATGATTTAAATCAACT
>CAITKP010000027.1 GCA_903892995.1 uncultured Campylobacterales bacterium | reverse complement strand
CGATCTTTCACCAATCATAACGATTGCATGAGTTTCTGGATCTGCTTCAAATAAAGGAAGAAGTTGTTTGTAAGAAAGACCAATAATCGGATCTCCACCAATACCAACTGCAGTTGAAATACCAAAACCTTCTCTACAAACTTGGTTTGCACCCTCATAAGTTAATGTTCCAGACTTAGAGATAAGTCCGACATTTCCTTTTTTAAAGATCATACCTGGCATGATCCCGATTTTACACTCTTCGGCTGTGATGATACCTGGACAGTTTGGTCCAATTGTTTTCATATTGTGTTTAGTCGCATACGCTTTTGCAGCTTGCATATCACGTACTGGAGCGCCTTCAGTAATAACAACAGCAAGTTCGATTCCTGCATCTGCTGCTTCCATAACAGCATCTGCAACAAAAGCTGGTGGAACAAAGATCATACTTACAGTTGCACCCGTTGCTTTTACAGCTTCTGCTACTGTATTAAATACAGGCTGTCCTAAGTGTTCTTGACCACCTTTATTTGGTGTAACACCACCAACGATTTTTGTTCCATACGCTAAACACTGCTCAGCGTGAAAAGAGCCCTCTTTTCCTGTAAATCCTTGAACGATAACTTTTGTATCTTTATTAACTAAAATACTCATTTAATTATTCTCCCTTCGCTGCAGCTACTGCTTTTGCAGCACCATCAGCTAGATCTGTTGCTGCTATAACATTTGGTATATTTGCATTTTTCAAAATTTCTGCAGCTTCTAGTGCATTTGTACCATCAAGACGAACAATAACAGGCACATGGACATTTACCATTTTAGTCGCTTCAAGAATTCCGTTTGCAATACGGTCACATCTAACGATTCCACCAAAAATGTTTACAAATATAGCTTTTACTTTTGGATTTTTAAGAATAATCTCAAAACCTTTTGCAACTGTCTCAGCATTCGCTTTTCCGCCAACATCAAGGAAATTCGCAGGTGTTCCACCCATATAGTTGATCGTATCCATAGTACCCATCGCAAGACCAGCACCATTTACCATACAACCAATTTCACCATCTAAAGAGATGTATGAAAGACCATAACGACCAGCTTCTCTCTCATCAGCATCCTCTTCAGAAATATCACGCATATCTTCGATATCTGGATGACGTCCAAGAGCTGAATCATCAAATCCCATTTTTCCATCAAGTGCTAAGAAATCTCCAGAACCTGTTTTAATAAGTGGATTGATCTCAATCATCTCAGCATCATTTTCCATATAAAGCTTATAAAGTTTTGATGCAAAGCTAATGAATTTTTTCTGCTCAGCTGGATCAGTGATACCAAGTCCAAAAACTAGTTCACGACCATGAAATCCTTGAAATCCGATTGCTGGATCAACAGCAACTTTGATAATTTTTTCAGGATTGTCATGAGCAACATTTTCTATCTCCATACCACCTTCAGTTGAAGCCATAATAACAGGCATCTCTTTTGCACGGTCTAAAACAACACCTAGATAAAGTTCATCTACTATGTCTGCGCCCTCTTCTATGTAAACTTTTTGCACAAGTTTACCCTCTGGCCCTGTTTGATGTGTTACAAGAGTCATTCCAAGAATTTGAGATGCTAAATCTCCTACTTCATCAATTGAGCGAGCGAGTTTTACTCCACCACCTAAACCACGTCCACCAGCATGGATCTGAGCTTTTACAACCCATATATTTCCACCAAGTTCGGACGCATTTCTTACAGCCTGATCAGCAGTGTTTGCAACAATACCTCTTGGTGTTGGAACACCATACTTAGCAAAAATTTGTTTTGCTTGATACTCATGTATATTCATTTACTTCTCCTTTTTAAATTAAATTATTCTTTTGGACTTATCATATCTTCTGGCACAACATACTTATCGAACTCTTCGGCACTCAGTAATCCAAGTGCGATAGCTTCCTCTTTAAGAGTTGTTCCATTTTTATGAGCAGTTTTTGCTATCTTTGCTGCATTTTCATATCCAATATATGGATTAAGAGCAGTAACAAGCATCAAAGAATCATGAAGATAATGATCAATTTTCGCAACATTTGCTTCGATTCCAATTGCTGCATTGTCATTAAATGAAACAATAGAGTCAGCAAGAAGTCTTGATGATTGTAAAAAGTTATACGCAATAACCGGTTTGAAAACATTAAGCTCAAAATTTCCCTGAGATGCTGCAAAACCGATCGTTGCGTCATTTCCCATAACTTGACATGTAACCATTGTCACAGCTTCACTTTGTGTTGGGTTTACTTTTCCAGGCATAATAGACGAACCTGGCTCATTTTCTGGAATAGAAATTTCGCCTAAGCCACAACGTGGACCACTTGCCAACCATCTTACATCGTTTGCAATCTTCATCATATCTGCAGAAAGCGCTTTTAATGCCCCATGACAATAAACAAGTGCGTCATGAGAAGTGAGTGCATGGAACTTGTTTGGAGCAGTGATAAAATCATGCCCTGTTAATTCACTTAGTTTTTTAGCAACACGCTCTCCAAGCTCTGGATGTGCATTGAGTCCCGTCCCAACAGCTGTTCCACCAAGTGCTAACTCACGAACTGGTTCTAAAGAATCTTTAATCATCTTTTCACATTTGTTAAGCATCTCTACCCAACCGCTGATCTCTTGACCTAAAGTAAGTGGAGTAGCATCTTGAAGGTGAGTACGTCCAATTTTTACGATATCACTAAAGGCTTCGCTTTTTGCTTGAAGTGTAGCTTTTAGTTTTGCGATCGCTGGAAGTAAACGCTCTTCAACAGAGATAACAGACGCTACATGTAAAGCTGTTGGATATGTGTCATTTGAACTTTGAGATTTGTTTACATCATCATTTGGATGCACAAGTTTCTCAACTCTAAAGTCACCACCAAGAATCTCAGTTGCACGATTTGCAAGAACCTCATTGTTGTTCATATTTGATTGAGTGCCTGAGCCTGTTTGCCAAACAACTAAAGGATAGTTATCATCTAGTTTTCCAGCAAGCATATCATCAGCAGCTTGAGCGATAGCATCTGCTTTTTTCGCATCAAGTTTTCCGAGATCTTTATTTACAAGCGCTACTGCTTTTTTAAGGAATGAAAATGCACGAGTGATCTCATATGGCATCTTCTCTTCACCGATTTTAAAATTTTCTACAGAACGCTGTGTCTGCGCAGCCCAATATGCATCAATAGGAACTTCAATAGTTCCCATTGTATCTTTTTCAATACGTGTTGCCATAAAACTTACTCTCCTTGGAAAAAATTATTTTGATTAAGTGTATTGATAAGAGATTGCACAGATGCGCAAGATTTTGCAAACATCTCTTTTTCTTTATCATCCAATGTCACTTCAATGATCTTTTCTGCACCATTTGCACCAAGCATTACAGGAACGCCAGAAACAACATTACTGTATCCATACTCACCATCAAGATATACTGCACATGGATGAATCTGTTTCGTATCTTTTAATATTGCTTCTACCATTATGGCAGTAGATTTTGCAGGCGCATAATAAGCTGACCCTGTTTTGAGAAAACTAACAATCTCTGCACCACCATGACGTGTACGCTGTACAATCTCATCAATTTCTGTATCAGTTAAAACATCGGTTAGAGGAACACCAGCAACTGTTGAATAGCGAGGAAGCGGAACCATATCATCTCCATGTCCACCCATAACAGAAGCACGGATCTGACCACCGCCGTATCCTAACTTTTCTTGAATAAATGAAGCCATTCTTGAACTATCTAAGATTCCAGCCATACCTATGACTCTGCTTCTGTCAAAACCGCTTTCTTTTAAAGCTACATATGTCATAGCATCTAAAGGATTTGAAACCATAATAATAATTGCATTTGGAGAGTATTTGGCGATACCTTTGATAACCTCTTTTGTGATATTTGCATTTATCATCAAAAGATCATCACGGCTCATTCCAGGTAAACGGGGACTTCCAGCTGTTACGACAACCACATCGCAATCTGTAAGATCAGACATATCCTCAGCAACTTTTACCACTGTATGACTTCTTACAGCTGAAGCTGCCTGACTCATATCTAAAGCTTTTCCTTTAGCTACGTCGATTTTATTATCTCTTAAAATAATCTCATGACAAGACCCTAGCATTGCAAGCGAATATGCTACTGTCGCACCAACATTTCCAGCACCAACAATACCGACTCTTTTTCCTTGATTCATTGTATGGACTCCTCATAATAGTTTAACTATGACCTTGAAGCACTATACTTAAGTAAACCTGTGCAAACACAAGTTATGTTAAGTATAAATGGTCATATATTTTACAACTCTTATGATACACAAACAACTATAACTATTCTATAAGGGGAACAAAAGATTAATCAAACTTTATTTTATGTTTCATTTTGTAGCATTATGTATGTTTTTTACGTGTGTAGAATAGTTACAACTGAAGATATGTTTCCCATTTTTACCCTTTACGAAGTAAAGATAAGATGTTTGCGAAGGATGAATTGCAGCATCTATAGCTGCAAAACCTACATTACATATAGGTGTTTGAGGAAGACCTTTGTGTATATAGGTATTATATGCACTTTTATCAGTAGCTATACGCTGATGAGTAACTTTTACATGCGAGTATTGAGCATAATTTAATGTTCCATCCATTTGGAGTTTCATCCCCTTATTGATACGATTATAAACAACGGAGGCTACTAATGGCATTTCATCCTCCGATGCTGCTTCTTTTTGAACCACTGAAGCGATTGTTACATATCGAAACCAATCATCTTTATTATATTTTCCGAGCTTATCATTTGCGTGTTGGATCATCATCTTTTCAGATTTACTTAAAAGTGTTTTTACAAGCGTCTCTTCTTGTACTCCAACAGAAAATCTATAAGTATCTGGAACAAATTGTCCCTCAACCTGCGAAGTGTATTTATTGTATTGAGCTTGTAGAAGTTCTCTATTTAAATGAAGCTCCTCTGCGAGTTGATTTAAAAAGATATATGTTGTTTCGCCTGGAATAAGTGTAACATCTACCATTGAAGGTTTTGTAGTTGCCAATTTATATAAAAAATCGGCATGCGTCATAGAAGTCTCATCAAATGTTATAAGCCCTTTTTGAGGTCTTCCAAACAATCGGATAAGCACTCCATCTAGCTTAGAAACACTTAGATTTTGTTGGGATAGGTGTGTTATAATTTTACTCATCGAGCCGCTTGGTATCAAAACTGCTTTTGGGGTTACAATCATTATATTTAGGTAGTACATGAACGAAATTAGTATCAGCAGTGCAATATCAAAGCTCCACTCAATAATAATCAGCTTCTTTTTATTCATATTTTTATCTCTTATGGTAATTTTTATATCTATTTTAAATGGCGTAGAAATTAATAATTTAAACTTTACATCTTTGATAGTCGAGAAATTATACATAAAATGGGATCAAAAACTAATCATTACAGCACAAAACATTGAAATAAAACTACCAAAAAAGAGAGAAAAAGAGTTAGATTATAAAAAAAGAGTTAAAGATAGTTTTGATCTCTTAAAAAATATATATCAGATCATTGATCTATTACAAGAAGTAGATATTAAAAATATTCTTATCAACGATATGCATATCTCATTTAAATATAAAATAGGTGAAAATAGCTTTTTAAAAGCAAACTCAAAAGAGATGTATCTTTTATGTGATATCGATGCGAGAGAAGATAGATCAATCTTTCATATTAATAAATTTCAAAACAGATCAAAAACATTTAATCTTCACGGAATAGCACTTATAAACAATAAAAAAGAGGAGCTTACAAGCCAACTTGATGTCAATATATTAAATGATGCAAATTTAACTCTTTACATGTATATGAATACCAAAAAACTTTTTTATAGCGTAGAGTCACACAATCCTATTCATGACCTTCCATATATCACAAAAATTGCTTATCTGCCCGCTTACCTCAATAAATGGATTTATGATGCGATAAATATGAAAGATGCTTACATTAATAAATTTTATGGATTCGTTGATCTTAACAAACCAGAAAAATTTCTTAAAAATATCCATGCGGATGCTCATTTAGAAAGCCTGCAATATACTTTTGATACAAGATTAGCACCGATTATTACGACAAGTACAAATCTTATTTTTTCAGATGGAATTTTACATATCTATCCAAAAGATGGAAAGTTCAATGCGCAAGAGCTTCCAAAAAGTTATCTAGATATAGACCTAAATCCTGATAAATATCTTCTTTCACTCTATCTTCAAGATTATCTATCACTTGATAATGATATGCTCAATCTTTTAAAAACCTATGAAATCACGATCCCATTTATGCAGACAAGTTCTAAGATTGACACACATCTAAATCTTTATATCAAACTTACAGATTTTGATGTTGATGCCAATGGTACATTTAAAATCGATCAGGGAGGTTTTATCTATAAAAATATGAATCTTGATGCGTCCAATGGCTTTCTCACGCTAAAAGGTTCTCACGTAGATATAAAAAATCTCACACTCGCTTATAAAGATAATTTTGAAACAAATGTAAGCGGTTTTTTAGACCCAAAAAAGCATAAAGGTAGATTAGATATAGATCTCAATAAACTTCATACAGATACACTTTCACTTTCAAAAAAACAAAAAGTGCATCTTGTTTACAATGTTTTGCCAAAAGAAGATCAGATTTTAGTCTCTCCATCAACTTTAAAATATAAAGATGATCTGTATGATTTAGAGGGTTTTAATATTCAATTTAACTTTGATACCCTACTTGCAAAACTCTCAGCAGTCCAAATTTCTGTAGAAAATAAACTCTCTGCATATCTTTTTGGAGATATCAATTTAAATGAATTAACAGCCAATTTAAGTCTTGATATTTTAAAACTCCAGTATAAAACACTCAAACTCAACCAAAGCATTCTCCCATTATCTGTAAAAATTGATAAAAATATAGAAATAAGCACAGCTAAAAAAAGTGCATGGAAAATAAAAGACAATGTAGTTTTCATGAGTCCTGCAAAAGTTCTTTATGCAAACAATAGGCTTCAAATTGCCAAAGCAGACCTAAATGTTATAGATTCATTTAGTTCGACATTTGCACTTAATTATGATCTTAACAAAAGTTTTGCGCAAGTAGTTTTACAAAAAGTCACACTTAAAAATGAGGTTTTACAGAAGTTTTTCAATAAAGATGAAAGCTATTATGTAACAATCGATCAAACTCAAAAAGACACAGCAATCTCTTTTGATAGATATAACACAACACTTCTCTTAAAAGAAAACGATTTATGGAGTCTTACATGTAAGGATTTTAGCAAAATATACAAGAACGTTCCTCTCTTTAAAGATTATAACGTGACAAATGGCAATATTACACTTGCAGCAACAGCAAAAGACGGCGAATTTCTTTTTGATGGGGAACTAAAATATCCATATAAATTTCTTGTAAAAGATAATATTCCACAAGATAAATATAGATTTAATGGTAAATATAATGATAAAAAAACAGAGTTAACCATCAACAATGACTTACATGTAAGCCTCAGTAATGGAATGAAGATCAGTTCAAATCATCTTGGTTTTAATATTCCTGAATTTGTAAAATTCAAAAATGAACATCAACTTCCAGATACCAATCAGCAAGCACCCTTTATCGCAGAAGCTAAAGATAGCTATCTCTATTTTCAAAATGACAGAAAGATGTTAGCAGATACACTCAATGTTCAATACTTTAACTCAGAACTCACAGCACAAGTCAAACATGATAAAGGAAAAGCTGGATTCAACTTAAATAAATATGGGATTTTTTATCTTTATGGATCAAATTTTAATGATAAGTTTATGGAAAAACTATTTGCGACTTCAAAGTTTTCAAGCGGCGCACTCTCTTTTACATTTAATGGAGCATTTGAAGAGTTTTCTGGAATTATTGAGATTAAAAACACCATACTAAAAGAGTATAAAGCACTCAATAATGTT
Organism: uncultured Campylobacterales bacterium; assembly: GCA_903892995.1. GTDB lineage: Bacteria > Campylobacterota > Campylobacteria > Campylobacterales > Sulfurimonadaceae > Hydrocurvibacter. Next base: position 5,183 of record CAITKP010000027.1, on the reverse strand, counting down.
TTTGCATTTGTCAATACAGTTCCATCACTTGTTACCTTTAGTGTGCCTGATTATTCTCAAAAAGGCTTACATGTAGAAAATATGTATGTTGGATTTACCTCTAAAAAAGGCTTATATGACCTGAGTGATCTTTCCTTGACATCCAAAGAGATCAAAATCTATGGCAAAGGAAATATGGATCTCAATGCTGACACTTTAAATATTGACTTGAATCTAAAGACAGATTTAGCATCTAAAGCTTCTCAAATACCAATCGTTGGTTATATTCTTTTTGGAAAAGAGAGTATCTCAACTTCTTTAAAAGTAAAAGGGAGTATTTACGATCCAGATGTTAGCACAAGTGTTGCAAAAGATATGATAATCGCGCCGCTAAATATCATTAAAAGAACTCTTTTACTCCCTGTAGAGTTAGTCTCTCCAAGTAGTAAAAAAGATGCTCAGTAAAAAAGGTACTATTCGTTTCTTAGTACTGTGAGGATATCTACTTCACTTGCTTTTTTTGCAGGATAGTAGGATGAGAGTATAACGATACCAAATGCTCCAAGCACAATGATTGAAAAGTCAAGTAAACTCAAATCAAGTGGAAGAGTCGTTGTTGGATAGACATCTTTTGGCAGATGAACGATATCAAAAGTGCTTAGAATCCAGATACCGCTAAGTCCTAAGATCACACCTGATAAAATCCCCCCTATTCCGATAACAACACCAAGATACAAAAATACTTTTTTGATCTCGATTTTTGATGCACCAAGAGAAAGTAAAAGAGCGATTTCGGAGCGTCTGTTCATCACTGTCATCAAGAGTGAAGAGATAATATTGATCGATGCAATTAAAATAAGTAGCATCAAAACAATAAAAAGTGAAGTTTTCTCTAGCTCAAGTGCTGCAAAAAAGTTTGTATTATCTTGCCACCAACCTTTTATAGCGACAGTATCAGGCAATACTTTTTCTATCTGTTTAATATCTACTTCAGGATTAGAAGAATAGATGTGAATGCCATTAAACTGATCTGATGGAATGTCAAGAACTTTTTGCAGAGAATCTATATCAGTATAACTATAGGCTTTATCATACGCGACAAGTCCAGAATCAAAAAAGTCACGAACTGTAAATCTCTTTATCTTTGGTGTAACGGCTAAACCACCAGGCTCAACTTGCGTAAAAATATACATAAGCTTATCAGCTTTGTTTATTTGATACTCCTCTTGCAGAGGCTTTCCAATAATCACACTAAATTTTGGATAGTTATGCTCTTTAATTGCATTTTTAAGTATTTTGTTGACTTTAGACTCTGCTTTATAATCCACTCCAAAAATGTATCCACCCTCTAAAGTTGAGCCACTTCTTGTGATGACAGATGAAACGACATAGGGACTAAAATTGAGAGTAGGAAATTTACTATTTAATGTTGTAAGAAGCTCTTTATTAACAGCGCCATCAAATTTTGGCAATATCGTAAGCGGATAGTTCATAACGGTAAGTTTATTTTTAAACTCTTTATCAAATCCGTTCATAAGTGCCATAGCAATGATTAAAACCATTACTCCAAGTGTAATTCCAAGATATGCTAAAAGTGCGGAGAGGAAGATAAAAGGTTGCTCTTTGTCAAAACGTAAAAAACGCTTGACAAGATAGGTAATAATACTCTTTTTCAAGATGCGAATACACCTTTTTTAGGACCACTTACTCCACAACATTGTTTATACTTTTTACCGCTTCCACAAGGGCAAAGATCATTTCTAGCGGGTTTTTTTTCTAACATGAGCTCATCATTATCATGAATATTAAGATCAAGATGAGCTAACTCTTCATCTCTCTCATTTTCATCATGACGTATAAACTCAGCGACCTCTTGTTCTGGGTCTTTTATCTGAAATTGAATAATATGAAGCGTTTTTACAGTGTTGTATTTGATATTTTCAACTAACTCACTAAATAGATTGTAACTCTCTTTTTTGTATTCAACTAAAGGATCTTTTTGATTATATGCACGAAGACGAATCCCAGTTTTCATATTATCCATCGTATAGAGATGCTCTCTCCAAGCTGTATCTAAAGTTTTCAGATAAAACTCTTTTTCAACGTCACCACGTATTGATTCATCTAAAACAGCCATCTTCTCTTCATAATAGTTTTGAATCTGACCAAGAAGTTTCTCATACAACTCATCATATCCAAAGCCTTCAAATGATGCAGTCTCTAAGGTAAAATTGATCTCCTCTTTGAGGATAAGAGCAAGTTTTTCAAGATTAAACTCTTCTGATGTACTACCATTAAAAATATTACACTCTATAAACAAACTTGAAAGATACTCACTTCTTATCAAATCTATTTTTTCAGTTATTTTATATTCAGGATTTAAAAGTTCATTTCTAAATCTATAGATGATTTTTCTTTGCTCATTTGCTACATCATCATACTCAACGATCTGTTTACGTCCCTCATAATGAAGCTGTTCCACTTTTTTCTGTGCTTTTTCAACTGCACGAGTCACCATTTTAGACTCTATATATTCGCCATCTTCAACACCAAGTCTTTCCATAATCACTTTGATCTTATCAGAACCAAAAATTCTTAAAAGACTATCTTCTAATGAAAGATAAAATTGTGTCGTTCCAGGATCACCCTGACGACCTGAACGACCACGAAGTTGGTTATCTATACGGCGGTTTTCATGTCTTTCAGTTCCTAAGATATACAAACCTCCAAGATCTTTTACCTCTTGGCTGACTTTAATATCAACCCCACGTCCAGCCATATTTGTTGCGATTGTAACAGCACCCTGCACGCCTGCAAATTTAATAATCTCACCCTCTTGCGCGTGATTTTTTGCATTTAAGACTGTATGAGCTATTTTCTCTTTTTTCAAAAATTCATGCAGTTTTTCAGATTTTTCAATTGAAGCCGTCCCGATCAATACTGGCTGACCAGTTTTGGAAAGCTCTTTTATTTTTGCAACGACCGCATGAAATTTTTCCACTTCTGTTTTATAGATCAAATCATTTAAATCAGCACGTGCAACAGGAATATTTGTTGGAATAGAAACAACATCAAGATTATAAATCTGAGCAAATTCAGTCGCCTCTGTCTGCGCTGTTCCCGTCATCCCTGAGAGTTTTTCATACATTCTAAAGTAGTTTTGAAAAGTAATATCTGCAAGTGTTTGCGTTTCTTGCTTGATTTCTACACCCTCTTTTGCTTCAAGTGCCTGATGTAAACCTTCTGAAAATCTGCGCCCTTCACTCAAACGACCAGTAAACTCATCAACGATAACAATCTCACCCTCATTGACTACATAATCAACATCAACTTCAAAAAGATAGTTTGCTTTTAAAGCTTGATCTAGGTGGTGTGAAAGTGTAGAATTATCGACACTGTAGAGGTTTTCAACCCCAAAAAGCTCTTCAGCTTTTGTAATCCCCTCTTCTGTTATAAGTACAACTCTATCTTTTTCATCGACTGTGAAGTGTTCATCTCTAACCATATTGAGTGCAACATGGTTTGCTTTTTTATATGTATCTAAAGTTTTATTGACAGGTCCAGAGATAATAAGTGGTGTTCTCGCTTCATCTATCAAGATAGAATCCACTTCATCCACGATAACAAAATGGTGTCCACGTTGTACCATCTGATCTTTTGAATAACTCATATTATCACGAAGATAATCAAATCCAAACTCATTATTTGTACCATATGTGATATCTGCTTGATACTGTTTACGTTTTTCATGCGAGTCATTGATGCTTTCTAAAACAACACCGACGCTAAATCCCAAAAACTCATACAATGGTGCCATATCCATAGCATCACGGCGAGCAAGATAGTCATTTACTGTGACGAGATGGACACCTTTTTGTGTCATAGCATTAAGAATAATAGGAAGAGTCGCAACAAGAGTTTTTCCCTCTCCTGTTTTCATCTCCGCTATACGCCCCTCATGTAAAACCATTCCACCAATAAGCTGAACATCATGATGACGCATTCCAAGTGTTCTCGTTGATGCTTCTCTTGTGATTGCAAAAGAGTTCTCCAAAACATCATCTAAGCTTTTAGTTTTCTCTAAAACAGAAGTTTGAAGATTTAAAAACTCCCCCTTTAGTTCATCATCACTCATATTTTTATAAAATTGTTCCAAACTGTTTATATTGTTTACGCGCTTTTTATATTTTTTTAGCTCTCTATCATTTTTAGTGCCAAATACCTTGCCAACGAATGCTTGTAGCATTTTAAACCTTGTCTTAAATTTTTTAAATTCTATCATACTAAAGATATATTTTGGCTAAATAGAGCTCATACACAATGAAGCATCTGCTTGTTTAGCTACCTTTGGTATAATTATAGAAAAACGGAGTCCTATGAAAAAAACTATCCTATTATCACTTTTGTGCGCAAATCTTTTTGGTTTTGCAGAAAACCTCAATACCTTTTCAGCACATTTTGTACAAACAGTGACTGATGATAAAAACACAGTTATTAAATATAGCGGAGATATTAAAGCAAAAAGACCAGATATGGCTATGTGGAACTATGTACAACCAGTAAAAAAAGAGATTTATATAAGAAATGAAGATTTAGTCATCATCGAGCCAGAAATTGAGCAAGTTATCATGAAAAAAGTAGGTAATACAATAGCTTTTTTTGAGATGCTAAAAAATGCAAAAAAAGTAAATGACAATCTTTATAAAGCAACATATGAAAAACTAAAAATAAATATACATGTAAAAGCAAATAAAATCGATTCTATTACATATCTTGATGAGTTAGAAAACAAAGTTTCAATACAATTTACAAATCAAGTAGAAAATAAAAACATAGAAGATAAAGTCTTCAAAGCACGAATACCAGCGGATTTTGACATAGTTCGCCAATAAAAAAGGAAAAAAGTCCCTATGTAGATTTATCCCTTATTCAGAGGCTATTCGCCAAAGAAGTGCTTACATGTAAGCTAAAAAAACGCTTACATGCGAAGTGCCCTATGGGTATAAGCCAATAAAGAGGGTTTAAAATCTCACCATCCCTTGAACGAGAAACTTATCTTTACATGTAGAGAATTCAACTTCACTTACTGGTGTGCTTTCTCCTCCAAATCCATGAGCGTAAGAGGCTTTAAGATCAAATGCTTTAAAGTTCATTGTATATCCTAAACCTATTGCATCTAAGGAGCGTTCATTCTTATCTGAGTT
>CAITKP010000026.1 GCA_903892995.1 uncultured Campylobacterales bacterium | reverse complement strand
GTGCAGTTGGGTATAAAAATAAAGAGATTCTTCAGCTTCTTTTGCCCTATCTAAAAGATCCAAACCGATTTTATCTCAAAAACTCCGATCAAAAAGATGCTAGAAATATTGTAAAAACAACTTTGCTTATTCAAGCAGTTATCAGCGGTTCTTTGGAAAATGTTGCACTTTTATTGCAAAAAGGTGCAGATATTAACAAAGCAAATGATAGAGGAGAAACCCCCATTCTTACGGCACTTCGAGAGAAACAGTTTGAGATCGCTAATTTTCTCATAGAGCATGGAGCTTCTCTTGATGCACGTGATGCCATGGGCAATACGGTGCTCAGTTATGCACTCAATCATAAACAAACAGATATAGCTTTAAAAGTTTTAGACTCAAAAGGTACTTTACATGTAAGCGATCTTTCTACTTGGTTTAGCCGTGATTGTGTTCGTATGAAAGATTTTATTTTCAATGATGAGGAAGATATCCATGAGCATAAAAACGATGCTATAGAGTGGAACTATCTACATATCGCCACCCTCAACAATCAAGCACAAATCATCAAACTTCTTTTATCTAAAGGGATGAAAGTAGAAGAGCCTAACAAAGGAGAGATAGAAAAACTTCCCTCTCTTGCATGGGCGATTAAGCGTGGAAACTATGAAGCGTTTAAAACTCTTCTTGATGCAGGAGCCAATCCGTATGAACTTTACATTGGTCCAAACCAAGGCGATGCTGGGCTGATGTATGTCGCAGGCGGAGGGAGTTTTTATACACCGCTTTCCTATGCAATGAGCGGCGATAAAACAAATACAAAAATCATCGATGAGCTGATGAAACTTCCCAATTTTGAGCGTTACGCTAAAAATGAAACTCATGCTTTTTATCAGCTACTGCTTCTTCTTAGTAGCGATGATGGTTCAGAGCGACAAACTTATGCCAAAGAGATCATCAAACGTTTTAAAGCAAATGGATTTTTAGTAAACGACGCTGATCTTACAATAGAAAATAAATTTGCAGTAGAGCAAAAAAACAAAATTCCTCCACAAAAGTCTCCTTATAGCGTGATAGATAAAGCATTGAAAAATGGAGATTTACAGACAATCAAAAAGATGAAAGATTTTAAGATAGATATCGTAAAAGCCTACAAGGATGCTCCAATTTGGGCGGCTATCTACGATCATGCGGAGATGATTTTGCCTCTTATCGATCTTGGATATGATAAAGATGTTCGGTATCATGGAAGCGGAGGAAATATCTTAAACTCGCTTGTAGCATCTACGTGTGATCCTCAAAATGCTAAAATCTTTTTGGAGCTAGTAAATAGAGGCGTCAATCTTAACAACACAGATGAAAATGGAGAAACGCCACTGATGCATTTAGCACAATGGCAAAATAAATCCCCACAATTTCAAGAACAGCTCATTCAAAACGGTGCAAATCTTGGAACTGATGTAAAGGCACTTGAGAGACTCTACACCTTTAGTGATCCAAAAGCTTTTTTTTCACTCGTTAATGATGTTCGTTTGAGCCAAAATCTCCAAAAACTTCACAAGGATAGCAACCTCACAAAAGTTGCTATTGCCTCAATCAAAAGTAAAAGAACCCCAACATCTATCACTATTCATCTTTTTGATGAAGCCTATAGATTGGGAGCGTTTATTGATTATAAAAAGGTTTTAGAAAATGCAAAAAATGAGAGGGTAAAATCGATCATTGATGCGGCGCAATATTATGGAAATATTGAGCCTTATCCTTTGAGTTTGGATGCGAATTACGCCAAATACGTAGATGCAGGTATGATCGATAAAGCGCTAGAATTTTATCTCTCTCACGCCAAAGAGTTAAACTCGGTGCAGGGGTTTCATGATTGGAGCAGGGCGCCGCTGAGTATCGCGATAGAGCATCAAAAAAAGGATTGTTATGAAGCTATCATCAAAGCGGGTGCGCTTATCGATGATGCTAACCATGTTAATGGCGATACGCTTATTGGACAAAATGATTTAGAGAGTATCAAACTTTTTGTAAAACTTGGGATGAATCTCAACCATATTGGACGTTATGAGAATTCCTACTTTTTTCGTGCTCTTTATTACAATAACGAAAACACCATCTTGGCAAAAGAGCTTTTAAAACTCGGATATAACCCACTCAATCCAAATCTCTCAAAAAAGCGTAGCACCGAGAATCTCGCTCTTGCCTACAAAGTTGCAAATAAAAAAGGGGATAAAGAGCTTGCAGATTATGCAAATGGGTATCTTGAAAAGATCATCAAAGAGTTGTAAATACAAAATAGATTTATGAAACTACAAAATAGGGCTATGAAAAAATCATTTAAAACTCTATACTTCTAGATACGCTCGCATAGAAGGATAAATATGAAATTAGCAGTCTCTGCATGTTTGATTGGTGAAAAAGTTCGTTATGATGGTGGGCATAAGAGAGATCGTTTTGTCACAGATGAGCTCTCTCGTTACTGTTCATATATCCCTTTTTGTCCTGAAGCCTTAGCCTTTGGAACACCACGTTCATCTATTAGAATGGTGCATGAAGATGGAGAAAATCATATTGTCTCCAACAAAGATGGCGCAGATCTCACCGAGCATCTGCTAGGATTTTCCAATTTGGAATTACAAAGGATAGCAAACGAAGATCTGTGTGGGATCATCTTTAAGTCAAAATCTCCAAGTTGTGGGCTTGGAAGTTCTAAAACTTATCTGCCAAATGGTTTTGCCGAGGGCAAAAGTGATGGAATGTTTGTCTCCATTTGTCGAAAAAAATTTCCCTATCTACCGATGGAAGAGGAGGGTCGTCTTGTTGATGATTGGCTAAGAGAGAATTTTATTATGCAGATATTTGCATATAAATCTTTTGAAGATCTCAAGAAAAATGCTCCAGATATGAAAAAACTCATAAAATTTCATACAAAAAATAAGTTTATGCTCCAAGCCAAAGATGAAAAACTTTATCGTGAATTGGGCAAAATCGTTGGCAATCATAACTCTTTCTCCTTTTTTGAAACATTCTTATTTTATGAGGAAAAATTCAAATCAGCAATTGCGAAAAAAAGTTCACGCAAGCGAGATAGAAACGTGGTTGAGCATATGGCAGGATTTTTTAAAAAAGAGCTTTTAAAAGTGGAAAAAGAGATTTTACATATGCAGATAGAAGAGTACACACAAGGCTTTATTCCGCTCATCGTACCACTGAGCACTATCCATTTATATGCAAAAAAATATGAGATTCACTACCTGCTAGAGCAAACATTTCTAACTCCCTATCCAAAAGAGTTGGCTCTGCGTTCAAGTTTGCAAAGTTCCAAATGAAAACTATCCTCTGGTTTCGCCGTGATCTTCGTGTTGAAGATAATATTTTGCTTTCATTTAAAGCTGATCTTTTACCCATTTTCATCTTTGATGAACATATAGTTTCTAAACTTCCTCGTGATGATAGACGGCTTAGTTTTATCTATGAAGTGGTGTGTAAGTTAAAAGCAGATCTTCAAGCAAAAGGGCTTGATCTTGCCATTTTTTATGGCAAACCAACAGAGATAATTAGCTCCATTTTAGAAAAAATTTCCATAGATAAAATCGTAGCCTGCGGGGATTATGATGCTTATGCAAAACAAAGAGATATTGAAGTCTCACGTCTTGTAGAGTTTGAGTATCTCCATGGCACTTACATCTTTAAACCAGATGAGATCTTAAAAGATGATGGCTTGCCTTATAAAGTTTTCACTCCCTTTTACAAGAAATCTAAAACACTCTTTTCTCCTTCGCATTTAGCAAAAAGTGAGTTTGAGACAAAGAGTCACCTCATCCCTTTTGAGTACAACACTATAAGTTTGGAGTCTTTTGGGTTTATAAATAAGGCTCATGGAGTAGAGGATATTGACACGCTTTTAGACAAATTTGCTTTACATGTAAGCGATTATCAAGCAAAGCGAGACATCATCGATACAAACTATACATCTTCACTGAGTGTGCATCTACGCTTTGGTACTTTGGGGATAAAACAGCTTTTACGCTGGCTTGTGGAGAGAAAAAAAGAGGGGATTGATACTGAGCCTTTTTTTAGACAGTTGGTTTTTCGGGAGTTTTATGCCTCTTTGCTCTACCATTTTCCCTATGTTGCACAACGAAATTTTAACTATAGTTTTAATGGCATCGAAGATGAGGAGAAGTTTGCACTCTTTTGCGAGGCTAAAACAGGTGTACCGATCGTGGATGCAGGTGTTTTGGAGCTTTTACAAACAGGAAAGATGCACAACCGCGTGCGCATGATTGTCGCCTCTTTTTTCACAAAAGACCTGTTACTTCCATGGCAGTGGGGTGAGCAGTTTTTTAGTCTTCATCTACTTGATTATGACGCAGCTTCAAACATACTTTCTTGGCAATGGAGCGCTGGAACAGGCGTTGATCCACAGCCCTATTTTAGAGTTTTTAATCCCTATCTTCAAAGTAAAAAGTTTGATAAAGATACTTTTTACATCAAAAAATGGCTTCCTCAGCTCTTACATGTAAAGGCTAAAGATCTTCATAATGAAGAGTTTCTTTTGCGTGCAAACCTTCAAAATTATCCAAAACCATCTGTTGTACATAAAGAAGCCGCAAAAAAAGCGATAAATGCTTTTAGGCTTACATGTAAAGATATTTACGTAGCAAAGTGATGATTGGAAAATATATAAAAAAAGAATACTAAATAATCAAAAAATTTGTTACAATAGAGCACAAACGATTTGGGGTATAACAGTGAAAATCATTTACATTCTTCTTTTTTTATTATCAACGCTAAATGCTCAGCAAGAGGTTAAGATAGCGGTTTTGGCGTTTAAGTCAAAAGCTGATACTCAAAAAGAGTGGGCTTTTACAGAGAACTATCTAAATCAAAAGATTCACGGTATCCACTTTTCACTTATTCCTATGGATTATCCAGAGTTAGAAGAGGCCATCAACTCTAAAAGTATAGATTTTATAATCCCAAACTCTGGACAGTATGTTTATTTTGAGGCAAAAAATCATATCTCAAGAATCGCCACGATGACCAAATACAAAAACGGTAAGTGGCTCAGTGACTTTGGAGGTGTGATATTTACACGTGCAAACAGAAGCGATATAAATAAAATCACTGATTTAGATGCAAAAAAAATCGCAGCTGTGGATACGGGATCATTGGGCGGTTATGCAGCTCAAATGTATGAGTTGCAAAAAGCAAAAGTTGATTTAGAGAAGTTATCTTTTGAGTTTACAGGAATGCCTCATAGTAATGTTGTTAAAAAAGTTTTATCAGGTAAAGATGATGCTGGCTTTGTGAGAACTGAAGTTCTCGAAGATATGGTCAAAAATGGTGAATTAAGTTTAAGCTCTATAAAGATTATCAATCCTCAACCAAATGCTCATTATCCTTTTTTACTTTCAACTACTTTGTACCCAGAATGGCCTATCGCTAGAATGCAAGATACATCATTTGAGTTGGCAAATAGCGTTGTTATAGCACTTTTGAGTATAAATAGTAACACAGTTTTAAAAGATGGAGATCTTCGTTGGACAGCTCCGCTAGAGTATAGAGATATCCACGAAATGTTGAGAAGCCTTCATATGTCTCCTTATGATCAGCCTGAGCAATTTACTCTGATAGACATTTATAAAAAATACAAAGCTTTTATTATTATTATCGCAATACTGGGATTTTTTATCATCATAGGCGTACTTAGAGAGTTTTATCTCAGAAGAAAAATTGAAGCTGTTTACACTAATCTTGAACTGTTAAATGAAACTATTCAGTATCAAAGCCTCAAAAATGAGATGCTTTTACGTTTTTCAGGAGATGGTATTCATATTCTTGATATGGATGGCAATGTCGTACAAGTCAGCAATAAGTTTTGTGATATGCTCGGTTATAGCCGTGAAGAGATGATAGGAATGAATGTTAGTGTATGGGAAGAGTTTTTTTCAGGAAAAGAGATACATGAAGTCTTAAGAAATGTCTCATATAACATACAGATTATTCAGTCGAAAAATAGTAAAAAAAATGGAACTGTTTTTGATGCAGAAACTATCGTAAGTAAAATTAAAATTTTACATGAAGAGTTTATCTACTGTTCAACTCGAGATATTACAGAGCAGTTGATCGCTCAAGCACAAGATAGAGTGGCGGCTTTGGTGTATGAAACCAGTTCCAATGCTTTTATTATTACTGACAATAATACGATCATTGTAAGTGTAAACTCAGCCTTTGAAAAATTGACTGGATATAAAGCACAAGAAGTTATTGGAAAAAATATAACGATCATACAATCAGGAAAATATGACCAAGAGTTTTATAAAATAATGTGGGACAACATTGAAGCTACAGGAAAATGGGAAGGTGAGATTGTAGATAGAAAAAAAGATGGTTCACTTTTTACAAAATGGCTTGAGATTATGACTGTTTATGATGAAGAAAATAAGCCATATAGACGTATCTCAAAGTTTAGCAAAATCACAGATGAGAAAGAGACTCAGCAGCAGATTTGGCACCAATCAAACTTTGATGCCCTTACTGATCTACCTAATCGAAGTATGTTTATGTTCCGTTTGGAGAGAAGATTATTTGATATTAAAGATTCTGAAATAAAAGCGGCTTTAATCTATCTTGACCTTGATAATTTTAAAGAGATTAACGATTCTATGGGGCATGATAAGGGTGATAGATTACTTCAAGAAAGTGCCAATAGAATTAAAAATTGTGTTCAAACTAATGGTGTTATTTCACGTATTGGAGGGGATGAATTTACAATTATTCTGCCTAAATTGGAAAATATAGAAGCTATAGAAATGATTGCAAATGAGCTGCTAGCGGAGTTGTCTAAACCTTTTTTCATTGATGAAAAAACGATTTTTATCTCAGCAAGTATGGGTATCACTATTGCGCCTGATGATGGAATGCAAGCAGATGTTTTACTTAAAAACGCTGAGCAGGCGATGTATGCTGCAAAATATGAGGGTCGTAACTGCTATCGATATTTTATGCTCTCAATGCAAGAGAAAATCGTTCAAAAAATGCGCTTGATAGAAGAGATGAGAAAAGCGATAGAACTCAAAGAGTTTGTCTTGTATTATCAGCCTATTATGGAACTCCCTACAGGTGAAATCCATAAAGCAGAATCCCTCATAAGATGGAAAAAAGAGGGTGCAGAGATGATGAGTCCAGTGGATTTTATCCCACTCTCAGAAGAAACAGGTTTTATTGTGGATATTGGAAAATGGGTTATTGAAGAAGCATGCCAACAGGTGAAAAAATGGCGCGAACTTTATGATGATACGTTCCAGTTGAGTATCAACAAATCTCCAAGGCAGTTTAAAAGTACAAAGTATAGTTCGACTTTAGTTCTTGATATCCTTCATGAGCTTCATCTTCCATCCGATGCGATAGTTATAGAGATAACGGAGGGCTTATTGATGGAGCAAACTGATTTAGTCAAAAATAAGCTTCTCATGTTTGAAGAGCAGGGGATTTCAATTTCTATGGATGACTTTGGTACGGGTTACTCATCTTTGTCATATTTGAAAAAATTTGATGTAGATTTTTTAAAGATAGACCAATCTTTTGTGAAAAATTTAGCAACAGATATGGATGACAGGATTTTATGTGAAGCGATGGTCGCAATGGCTCACAAACTAGGGATAAAAGTGATTGCAGAGGGTGTTGAAGAGATTGCGCAACGCGATTTTTTAAGCTCTATCTCGTGTGATTATATCCAAGGATATTTGATATCCCGACCGATCGAGGCAAGTGAATTTGAAAAAAGATTTCTAAATAAAAACTGATTATATCTATAATCATATGAATAGTTCTATTTAAATACAGCAATAATATCACAATCAAATCAAAATCTTAGCTCTGTTTGGTTACCATATCGCAGGTACAACAAGTTGATGCTTGAATATATTTTCAAGAGGAAAGTCTGGGCTACCGTAAGACAGGGTTCCATTTAACGAATGGCCGCAGTAATGCGAGGGAAAGTGCAACAGAAAATAAACCGCCATCTTTTGATGGTAAGGGTGAAACGGCGGTGTAAGAGACCACCAGTATTTATAGTAATATAAGTAGC
>CAITKP010000025.1 GCA_903892995.1 uncultured Campylobacterales bacterium | reverse complement strand
TATGATGGGTAAAACTGTCAAAAATGAGGGGACAATAGTTGCAACAATGGGCAATGTCCAACTCGCAGGTGGAGATAAAATATCTCTAAACCTAAACGGCAACTCCTTAGTAAAACTCACAATAGATGAGGGAACTTTTAACGCACTTGTTGAAAACAAAGGGATCATCAAAGCAGATGGTGGACAAGTCTATCTCACAACTCAAGCACTTAACACTATCCTCGATGGTATGGTAAATAACTCAGGGATCATCGAAGCATCAAGCTTAACCAGCTTAGGGGGTAAAATTGCCCTTCTCGGCGATACTGTTGTAAATAGCGGTTCTCTTCTTGCTACCGGTAAAACAGCGGGTGGAGAGATTCTTGTAGGTGGAGATTGGCAAGGAAGTAACTCTGATATCTATGGACAAGCACTTCATACAACATTAACCGACACAAGTATAATCAATGCAAGTGCCATTAATAATGCAAATGGAGGAAAAATTGTTATATGGTCTAATCTTGACAACGGTATTACTGTAGCCAATGGTTCAATCAAAGCCGAAGGTGGTTTGAATACTGGGGATGGTGGTAAAATTGAGACAAGTGGGCATCAACTTACTATCGTAAATGGAACAAAAGTTAGTACAAAAGCGCCATATGGAACAAATGGTATATGGCTCTTAGATCCTGCCAATGTAAATATTGGGTATGTATCACAGTGGGATACTTTATATTACGGTACATCAACTATTTCGAGCGATGATTTACAAAATGCACTAAGTGCTGGTGACGTTGTAATAACAACCACACCATCATCTACGGGAGTAACTTTGGGTTCTACAAGTGGAAATCCTGCTGATGGGATAATAAATATTTTTCAATCTAACTTATCCGTTTCTAACTCGCTAACGCTAACAGCCACCAATGGTATTAATTTTTATCGTTCTAATATGAATGTTGAAAATGACGGTAATGGAAAACTAATTTTAAACACTGGAACTGGTAACTTGTATTTTGATAGCTATGGTACACACACAGGAACTACTTCGCATATTACGTTTGATTCATCAGCTGCGGCTATTCTCCAGAATCTTGTAATTAATAACGAAAGCTATAATATTGTCACAAGTAGAAATGAGCTGATAAATATCACCACTGGAGAGTTATCACAAAAATTTGCTCTTGGCGGAACTATTAGTTGGGCAGGAGCATATAATATTGCAAGCTATAACTCAAATCCTTTTACCGGAAAATTGGAAGGACTGGGTAACAGTATAACAAATATTACAATTCAAAAAAATGGAGTCGCAGAAACTACTGGCGTTGGAATGTTTAGTAGTATAAATGGAGCGACAATTAGCAATCTTGTTATTGGTAGCACAAGTGGTAGTGAAATAATATCAGATAGTAGAAATACTGGTGGTCTTGCTGGTATAGCTATTAATTCAACAATCAGAAACGTAATCATTAATCTGGATGTTACTAGTACACAGAATAATGTTGGCGGTTTAGTTGGGTTTGCACAAAACACAACATTTGATGATGTAATTGCAAATGGTGATACAAAAGGTAAAGCAGTTGTTGGTGGAATCGTTGGTAGAATGGAAGGTGGTAGTGTTGATTATGGGACAAATTATGGTCGTTCTCTTGGTACAAATGCTATTGGTGGAATGATTGATGGTAGCGATGGTAATAATCCTACTCAAGGCGGATATATTGGTGGTATAGTTGGAAATGCTATAGGTTCATCTGCTCATCCAATCACACTAACAAATGTTCAATTTTCTGGTAGTGCTGTTAGGCTGTCTAGTGGAAATGCTGATGCTAGTGACCCTGTTAAGTTCATAGGTGGAATTGTAGGATTAATGAACGGTTACACTACGGTATCGCAAGCGTATGTTTATGCGGAAACGTGGCTCAATCAATCTCCAGTTCAAATTGGAGGAAGAGGAGAAAAATGGGTTGGTGGCATTGCAGGACTAAGCAATGGTATTATTGAAGATGCTTGGATTGACTCAACGCATATTAGTGGTTCTAGTTATGTCGGTGGAATTGCTGGTGGCTTGATTTCTGATGCTGCAAATACCGCAAAAATAAACCGTTCATTTGTTAGTGCAAATATTTCTGGTAATGATACGATTGGTGGTTTAATCGGATTCATGTATGGCAATGAAATTAGAAATTCATATTTTGGTCCTATGACTGAATCATCAACTACTGACCTTCATGATAATAATTATTGGGATGATGTAAAAATTACAGGCTTAGCGCCAGTGAATGGAGTAGGTGGTTTGGTTGGTCAAGCATTAGGTGCAAATGCTATTTTATATAGTTATTTTGCAGCACCGATTTATTCAGGTTCTACTTTAGGCACAAATGGCTCTAGTGCCGTAGGTGGGCTTGTAGGTGGTGCACCAACAGGTAATCCAACTGTTACTTCAAGTTACTGGGATACTGAATTATCTAATGTGAGTCAAAGTCATGGTGGTGTTGGTAAGACAACAGCTGAACTTAATCAAAAATCAACATTTGCTGGTTGGGATATCGAAGAAGGTAATGATCATATTTGGTGGCCTGGTATAGATAGAAGTACAACTAAAATATGGCATATATCAAGTGGTTATGCGTATCCAACATTTGAAACATATATACCAGATGATAGTTCATCAGGAGGAAGTGGTAGCTCCGGTGGATCTTCAGGCGGAGGAAGTTCATCAGGAGGTTCAACTGGAGGTAGTCCATCAGGTGGAAGCTCAGAAGGTTCTAGTGGCTCAAGCTCAACTGACAATATAGTTTCTAATATAGTAACAACAATTGTAAATTCAACGACAGTTACTCCACCATCAGTTGTGATAGTATCACCAGCTCCACAACCAAGTGTAGTTCAAACCCAAACAACACAATTGCTTCAAAACATCATGCCACAAAGCAATGGCGAGCACTATAACCTTGTAGGAACAACCGATGGAATGACTCCGATACAAACAGTAAGTATGGAGCAACTACAAAAAGCTTCAAAAGCTCAAGGTGTCAATGATGTACGTGTAGCACTAGGTCAAGAGAGCTTTGTAGAACTCATCAATGGCGGGGTAAACCTTCCAATAGGTGTCAGCCAAGAGTTCTATGTTGTCAACAACAATAACCAAGAAAAAAAGAACTAAGGACTAATCTCATGAAAAACCTAATCACACTTTCACTCCTAACATCAGCTGCTCTTATGGGGGCTACTCCAACAACAGGAGATATCCTACGCCAAGTAGAACCGCTAAAACTACCAACCACTCAAAAAGAGCTTCCATCTCTAGGAGGTGAATATAAAGCACCCCTTGAAGTAAAAGATGAGTTTAAAACTTATGTAAAATCCTTTAAGTTCTCAGGCAATAGTGTCATCGATTCTCAAACACTCTCTACTCTTGTAAAACCGTATGAAAACAAAGAGCTAGGCATCAACGCTCTCAAAGAAGTAGCATCTCTCATCACAAAATATTACAGAGATCATGGCTACTTCGTAGCTCGTGCATATATCCCAGCACAAACAATGGAAGATGGAATCATAGAAATAGCAGTTATAGAGGGAAGCTATGGAAACTTTGAGATGAAAAACAGCTCACATGTAAAGACAAGTGAAGTGCAAGGATTTATGGATCAACTAAAATCTGGTCAAAAAGTCTCTACTATGAGTTTAGAGCGTCAAATGCTTCTTATCAATGATCTAAGCGGTGCACAAGTCACAAACGCTGAAGTCTCTCCTGGTCAAGCAGTAGGAACAAGTGACTTTCGTATCACAGTCTCTCCAACAAATAAATACTCAGGATACGCAGTAGTAGATAACTATGGCTCACGCTATACAGGTGAAGAGCGCCTAAGTGCAGGTGTCAGTGTCAATAGTCTTACAGGAGTTGGAGATACTTTAACACTCTCAGGTTTAGTCTCAAATACAAGAGATCTTAAAAATGGTCGTCTCTCTTATGATCGTCCACTTGGATACTCAGGACTTAAAGGCGGAATGAGTGCGAGTATTACTGATTATACACTTTCAGAGATAGCAAACTATGATGCATCAGGTCAAACAAATACTTATAGCGCATATATCAGCTACCCAGTTTTAAAAACAAAAGCACATACAACAAGCCTAGAGTTTGATATCGACCATAAAGAGATGAAAGATACAAGTGGAACAACAGGAGCAACAGATCTTAGCCGTAAAAAGATAGATGCTATGAGTATCAAACTAAATGACACACAAAGTACTTCTCTAGCAAATCATCCAGGACAACTCTCTACTTCATTGGCCCTCACAGGAGGTCATCTTTACCTAGATAAAGCTGTTGCAGGCGATGAGGCTCTAAACAGTAAGGGAACTTATACAAAAGCAACCCTAACCCTAAACCATAACCAATATTTAACTCCTTCATTCAATCTGCAAACAACCCTCAAAGCGCAAAAAAGCTTTGGGAAGAATTTAGACTCAAGTGAAGATATCTCAGTGGGTGGAAGCAACGGTGTGAGAGCTTATGAAGATAGTGAACTTAGTGGGGATCAAGGATACGCACTTTCACTAGAACTAGGATATAAACTTCCAAGCATCCAACAAGTTTCTCATAATCTATCATTATTTGTAGATCATGCAGAGGTATGGAAAAATACAACGATGATTAACTCAGATAAGAATGAACGCTCCTTAGATGCAATAGGTTTAGGATATACAATGAACTTTAAAGCATTTGATCTTAAAGCCTCTTACGCACATGGATTTGGAGGAGAAAGCACACCAGTAAGTGAAGCTGAATTCTCTACATGTAAAGATAAGTTTCTTGTTCAAGGGATGGTGAGATTTTAAATTCTAATCCAGTCTCAATGCTCAAGACGATAGACCCTTTCCCAGACTATTATCCTTCTCTGGGAAGAGCCGATTTTATATTTCTAAAAATCTGATACAATCTTCAAACTACAATCCAAGGACAAACAATATGCTAACACTTTCCAAGACAGTTTTTGCAATCTCCCTTACAGCACTACTAAGTAATACGCTATTAGCAGATGATGTAAAAGCAGACGAACTCCAAGTATTCGCTGCGCAAAAATATCATACAGATTTTGCTGCTCAAAACGATCAAGCAAAAACACAGATCACTGAACAATATCTCCAAATAAAAAAATTAGGAGATATACTTTTAACAAAAGGCACTCTTAAAGATGATACAGTGTTCCAAGTAGCACAGCATCAACTAGCAGTAGAGATATGGGCTCAAAAGTTTATGCAAGATGCAAAAGTTGATGATACTGCTGTACAAGCACTCTATGATAAACTTAAACCTCAGATTGAACCATCGTACAAACTGAGAAATATCTTTGTGAAAACTGAGAAAGAAGCATCTGCAATAATCAAGACTCTTGAAAAGAGTAAAAATACAAACAGCCGTATAGTAAAATTTAAAGAATTAGCTCAAAAAGATTCTCTTGATCCACAGTCACGGGATAAAGGTGGAGAACTTGACTGGATAGAGATCAATAAAGTAAACCCGACTATCCAAGATGCCCTTAAAGATAAAAAAGTAAATGATATCGTAAAAGTAGAGGTACCAAATGTAGGGTGGCAAATACTTTTAGTCCAAGATATTAAACCGGCTCATGCAGCAACTTTCGACGAAGCAAAACCTGAATTAACCATGTTCGCAAAACAGCAGCTTTTGGAGGTTGAAGCTAAAAAACTCACCGATTTAAAATAATCAAGGAATAGAATGTATAAAACGTAGAACTCGTCAACCTAGAACAGCATAAAAACAGTGCAGTTATAAAAGTTGAAAATTATGAAAAGTTTTGGGATATAAGACACCTGCTGAAGTGTTCTTTGATACAATTACAAAATCTTATTCTGTAGCTTAACCGTCTATTGCACTTACTATTTGAATTGGCGAATAAAGTAACAAGAGACTAAGGAACGTAAGTACAACTTAAACGAAAGTAGTTTTTTTGTTATGTTCTAACATTGCGCCCTCAAATAATCCGCTACACAACTTACAACTGTCAAAATTATATTAGTCCATTAATAGGGTTTGTATGAAATATTTAGCAATGACAATATGCTTGTATACAGCCATTTGAGAACCACCGTAACACAAAGCTTGATAACTATAGGATAATCATTTAGAAGGGAATGATGGCGCTATTTGAATTGGCGTGGTCATGACAAGTTGATTAAAATTGGAAAATGTAGTTTGATTTTAGCAGGTTTATTTGGCAAAAGTATGTCCCAAGGTATGTCCCAGTGAATTCTTAAGTCATTTTGTTGTTTAGTGGAATTGTTTTAAAGTACGTTATTTGTGGAGTTTGAAAGTGGTGTCAAAAGGGGGAGCTGATAGCTCTTGACACCACATTCCAAAATTTAGGACTCTCTTAAAACTTTGTATAACAAAAGGTGAAACACTTTATGTGCATTTAAATTTTGTATATTTTATAATGAATTTCCTTAAAAGAATTTCTTTGGATTCATAAATATTTTTTTGCAATTTTCAAAAATTTCTTCTAAAAAATCATTCCTCATCGTCATAATATTTTCTCCTTGATCTTCTAATACCTCTTTCAACTGCAATCACTTCACCGTTAAGTTCTGCTGCTGTTGAAAGTGCAATTATTACGATGAATAAGGAAGCTTTGGCGTTGTACCTTTGATCACCAGTAAATCCAAAATCTGAATCTTTAGTAAGCCATACCCAAAGAAATGTTCCCAAAAGCGTTACTACGATAATGGAGGGATTTTTTAGTGAATCCAAAAAGCTTCTATCAAAACTCCAAGTTCTAACAAAAAAGCTGAAAATAAAAAATAGTACAGTGAAGCCAGTTGCAAACCCTGCAACTGAATTACTAGTAAATAAAAGAAAAAAACTTTTAAGTGCAACTAAAATGAAAATGTAGGCGTTAAGTAAATAACCGCTCACTGTAATAAATACGTCCATAATTTAAACCTCCATTCCTAATTGATTTGCAATATCTCTAGCTGTCTCTTCAAATGCAAACCACGCCAATAAATTTTGGTTTATGGTTTCAACACATAAAAAATCTTCTGTATCAAATTTGTTACCAAATAATTCACTTTGACAGCTCAAACCGCATTCGCTTAGTGTGTTTGAAAGCATTTGGTTGATTTCATCTTTATGTTTAGTAAAAAACTTTGTAGTCTCATAGTAGTAAATTAAACCGCTCACCATTCCCGATTGACAGCCGTTATTCATTAAATCATGAAAGAAGCTCTCTTCATAACCTTTTTCAATATTGCTTTTTATAATTGTCAATGTTGAACGCTCTAGTGCCGTAGTTGCTTTGTAGCTTGATAGTTTTTTCATTGTGTTTTTCCTTTAAATAAATTTTTTCTCTTTGCGAGCTTTTGAGAAGATCTTTTTCTTCTTTATTTTGTTGTCAGAAGACAAAAATCAAGCCCCATAAGAGAGTTAAGGGCTTTTTCTCCCCGCTCACTTCGGATTGACCTTTTCTGAGAGAAAAAGGAATATATTGGCTGGGAAAAATCTTATAAACGTAGTGATAATATTTGTATCAGCCAAAGCAAAGTGTTATATTTAAAACTGAATGGAAGAAAAGTTAATCGTAGTGAGTGGGGCTAAAAGTCATTGTCTTATATTAATGGGGCGATTTTGAGATGGCTTCTGATAAAAAACAAAAACTATTTATTGGTGTAAAGCAGTATGCCGTTTTCAATGCATAACTATATAAGCAGTTATTTTTATAAAAGACTGTATTATTGATATCTTACTTTACTGGATGTGCAAAATGACAAAAAGAAAAATGCTTAGTATTGAATTGTCTTCAGAAGAATATGGTGAATTACTAGCAAAATTGGCTAATAAATGAGATACATAGGTTCTAAAGTTCTGCTACTTGAACAAATAGAAAAAATAATTAAAGATAAGGCTGTAGGTGCCAACTCATTTTGTGATATTTTTTCAGGAACTTCGACTGTTGCAAGATATTTTAAAAAAGATTTTGAAATTATTTCTAATGATTTATTGCATTTATCTTTTGTTTTGCAAAAAGCAATTATTGAAAATGCAGAGTATCCAAAATTTAAAAATATAATAAATTATTTAGGTAAGGATCCATTTGATTATTTAAATGATTTAGAAATTAATTTAAGCATGATACAAAGCACACCTTTTATTTATGAAAATTATTCACCAAATACTAAATCTGATAGGCAATATTTTAGTAATGAAAACGCTTTAAGAATTGATTATTTTAGACAAACAATAGAAGAATGGAAAGAAAACAATCTATTGGAAGACAATGAATACTATTATTTATTAGCTGGTTTAATTGAAGCTATTCCTTTCGTATCTAATATTGCTGGAACTTATGGTGCATACTTAAAACATTGGGATAGTAGAGCTTTAAAGAGACTAGAATTAATAAAACTTGAAACAGTATCTAATAATAAAAACAATCAAAGTTTTAATAAAGATTCAAATGAATTAATTAAAGAAATTAAAGGTGATATTCTGTATATAGATCCACCTTATAACAAAAGACAATATGCTCCAAACTATCATGTATTAGAAACAATATCAAGATATGATAACCCTGTTATTACAGGTGTAACAGGAATGAGACCTTATAAAGAATTAAAATCTAAATATTGTGTAGCAAAAGACGTGCTTAACTCTTTTACAGATTTAATTAAAAATGCAAATTTCAAGCACATTATTTTTAGTTACAGTACAGAAGGTATTATGAGTATTGAAGAAATAGAGAATGTTTTAAAGAAACATGGAATCAAAGAATCTTATCAATTAACTAAAATACCATATAGACGTTATAAACATAGAGCTGGTGACGTTGAACATGATTTACACGAGTTATTATTTTACATAGAAAAAGAGGTTAAATGTTAGACAATAAAGAATTTACTACATTTATAAAGAAGAAAAATCTTGAAGAATATGAAGAAGATATAAGAAAAGAATTAGAACAAGTTTTAAAAAAAACACTTGAAGATAAAGCTAAAGAAATTAAAAATAAAAAAAGAATTATTAATAATGATAACAATAAAGAACATGTTGGTGCTTTAGAAGTATTTTCAAAAGAACAAATAAATGAATTTCCTTCTTGGGTAAGAGAAAATATTGAAACTGCTGTTGTTATTGGTAGTTCTCAAAAAGTGATTCAAATAAATACTGGAAAGAAATATCATATAGGTAATAAACTTAATGATTTACCTGGTGGTGAATGGACTTTCTTTTTAAATTCAGTTGTAAATACAAGATATTCAACTGGTGGAGAAGAAGGTTTTGCTCACCATATTAGAAAGATTCACCCTTCACCTAAACCACCTCAATTAATGAAACAAATCATAGAATTTTTTACAAAAGAAAATGAGATAGTTTTTGACTATTTTATGGGTGTTGGAGGTTCATTATTAGGTTCTTCTTTATCTAATAGAAGAGCTATAGGAATTGATTTAAGTGATAAATTCATTAATGCTTATAAAGAAGCTAATGAGTATTTAAATTTAAAAGAACAAATAACTATTCAAGCTGACTCAATAGAATTTTTAAAGCAAAATCTACTTCAAAAATATCTAAATAATGAAAAATTATCTTTAGTATTAATAGATCCTCCTTATGGTGATATGTTATCAAGACCTAAAACAGGTGAAGCTGTTAAAAAAGGTGGTGATACTTCAGCTACACCTTTTACTGATTCAGAACTTGATTTAGGAAATATGACTTGGGATAATTTCTTAAAAGTATTCCATGAAAGTATTATAAATGCTATGAAACATTTAAAGAGCAAAGGACATATAGTAATCTTTATTAAAGATTTACAACCAAAAGATAAAGAATTAAATCTATTACATGCAGATATTATAAGAGATTTAAATACAATTGATAATCTTAAATATTTAGGAACTAAAATCTGGGCTGATCAGAGTGTAAATTTATACCCTTATGGTTATCCATTTAGTTATGTATCAAATCAGATACACCAATATATTATGATTTTCAGAAAAGATTAAAAATATGATTCAATTTTTTAAAAAGTTGATTAACAATATACTATTTTGTAAAGGAAGCAAATTGAATTTATGGATTTTAACAGAAGAAAGACCTAAAAAAGAGGTTCTAGGAGCGATTATTGAAAAATTCGCTAAAGATAGAGGGATAGCATGTTTTATTAATAATATAAGAATACTACCACTTTTAAATGACGATAAAACATTTACATTTACGTATGAAGTTAAAGGACTTGATTCTCAATATGTTAATAGAATTTTTATTAAAACTGTTTCTGGTTATTCTAGTTTTGTTGATTTTTTAATATTTTTTCAAGAAAAAGAACCAACTTTAAATGACACTCCAATTTATGCAATTGAAGAAACAAAAACAGACGACGCAGAAAGCAGAAATACAGGTGTTTATCAAAGAGCTTCTAAATTTGTTTATATTGAATATTACTATCCAAATATTAAAAAGATTATGCTTTATAGTCTTCAAGTAAATCAAAAAGAAGAAGCTACACCAACAAATATTTTTGGAACACGTTGTTTATTAACAATAGGTGTAGAAATTTTAGGTAAAAGATTAGATCCAGAAGTAATGATTCCTTTTACTTCTGTTGACGAAGTTATAGCAGCTAAAAATGCTATGAGACAACCTCCAGCAGGTAATGTACCAATTAATATTTATAAAACAGGTAACAAAATTCAAGTATCTGGAAGATTGTTTAAAGATAAAGGATTATCTCACGATCCAAATATCGGTTCATTAAGTTTAATTTGTTCTACATTAAGAACACTTGGTTGGCAAGGTGAATTAGAAATAACATTACATGGATTATCTCAATCACATGTAAATGCAACAAATAAATTCATTAAAATAGCTAATAGATTTAATATAGGATTAGACGGATTAACAATTGCTAATCCAAAAGAAAAAGAAGCTTATTGGAGATATGATACTCAAGGTGAAAAATTAGGAACAATTTTTGTTCACTTAGTAGTAGATAATTTTACAAATGGATTCTCTATTTATGAAAATCATGCAGGTTGTGAAAGAGGATATTTTTTAACTTCAAAAGGTGAACCAATTGTAGTAGAAAAATATAAAGATAAAGTAGCTTATAAAGCTGGAGATAAATCTCAAATAATTCATATTCCAGATCTTGTTTTAGCTGATATTGATAGATTAAAAATTATCAATGTTGAAGGTAAAAAAGATACTACAATGGAACAAGGTATTCAAGAGTTAAATAACTTTGACGCATTTGAGAATACTTATATAAAAACTTACTATCCTGATTACACAGAAATAATAAGAACAGTTGTAATTTATGGTGGTGTAAAAGAAGCTATTGATAGAATTGAAGTAAGTTTCTTATTAAACAAAGAAGGTAAAATGGTTCTAGGTATTCAAGCTCCAGAATTGTTCCAAGAAGCGATAAGAAATTTATTGGATTACTGGAGATTATAACTATACAATCAGTAGACTTCTTGCGTAACTAACTTTTTATGAAGAGATGCATTTCAGCGGTCTCTCTATAATGCTAATTGTAGAGAGACCGCTGAAAGCTTCAATCAATCAAATATCGTATAAATTCTCCTAGAAAACACCATTAAAGTCCAATAAATAGCCATTTGAGTAAACTGCTTCGAATGTTGCGATTGTGTGTTTTTTTAGTGTGTTTTTCATCTGTTTTTTTAAAAAACATGAAACACCTCAAAAATTGCAAAAGAATTTGTATTTTTACACTAACTCCTTCTATCTTTTTAAATAAGTTCGTATAACAAAACGTAAACATTTTTACGGAGACCAATGTCAGTTCTATTTATATATTTTTACTTATTATTTTTTCGCTCGAGCTTGACACACTCCATGCTTATATCTGCAACCCAATATTTACCATTTTTTTCAAAACCCTATTGCAGTGCATGACCAATGGGAATCCTCTCCATAAATCTGTTTTTACAGTCTAAAAAGTTTTCGTCGATTGCCTTTTTAAAAAAATCGCATGTCTAATCAACCCGTCAACCATGATAGCCTAATTTTATAGGCTATCGCTTCGGCTGGTGGGGTGAAAAGAATAAGTTGCACTACGCTCAAATGAGCATTCAACCTTTCAGGTCGGCAATTACCAAAGGAGGTCAAAAAAATGTTTAGTGAAATAAAAATAAAAACGTACTCCAGTTTATTAGGTCTAACTCCAAACGAACTGGACGATTTTATGAAACGATATAAATCATATTTGCTAAGTCAAAAAGAGATTACAAAAAATGTACTCATAAATGGCTTATTTATCCTTGAAAAAATCCATACACTAAAATGGTTGGATGAAGCAGATAAAATCAAATATCGCACAAAAAACTTAACGATTATTAAGTATTCTGAAGAGATCGTTGAACTCTATAAAAGTGGCATGGGAACTGCAAAAATAGTAAATCATTTAAAACTTAATCATCGTGTAACAATTAGTAAAAGTGCATTG
Source organism: uncultured Campylobacterales bacterium (assembly GCA_903892995.1). Classification (GTDB taxonomy): domain Bacteria; phylum Campylobacterota; class Campylobacteria; order Campylobacterales; family Sulfurimonadaceae; genus Hydrocurvibacter. Next base: position 2,485 of record CAITKP010000025.1, on the reverse strand, counting down.
GATCGTTTTATTACAGCTAACCGAATAAAGAGAAGTGTTTAAGATGGCTAATCTAAGAGGTGGTACGTTAGATAAACAAGTTACTGACGCTTTTCATAGAATGGAAAGCTTTGGTGTTAAAAGGCATGGATCAAATGATCACCTCACTCATAGCGATGGCGTTGCAAGCAAGCGTGAAATGTACCTTCGTGATTTTAAAAACTTCATGGAAAATAATCAGATCGAGGGCAAGCTCAACCAAGCCATAACCGCAAATAACATGGATAGATTCTTAGAACAACGAATAGAGAATTTATCCCGAACTTCTCGTGAATCTTATACAAGGGGTTGGAGTTCAATGTTGCAAGGGTTACAAGAGTCCAATGTGTCGATTGAACTTGATAAAAATTACTTTGATCAAAAGGTCGCAGAGATAAAGGAAATGCCCTCAGAAGAAGTGATAACGGGTCGAGCGGTAAAAGATATAGAGAACGTCATTAAAGAGCTTTATAACGCACGCTATGAAAGTGGTGTAATATCAGAAGTGCAATATTCGTTGGGATTACGTGTAAGTGAAGCAATTGAGCTTGTCCAAAATTATGAAAAATATATCGAACACAGTGAAGTCACAAATCTAATCGGAAAGGGAAATCATAAATACGAGCCAAAAGAAATTTCTCCTCAACTGGTAGCAAAAATTATATCTGCTGAAAATATACCAAGTCAAGGAACTTATCGAACCGACGTATCAAGCGTTACCGATAATCAGCACACGCCACACGATTTCAGATATTCCTATGCCGAAAGGGAATATCACTCTAAGATTGAATCTGGTGTTGCATATCACCAAGTGCTAAGAGAAGTTTCTGAGGGCTTGAATCATTCGAGAGAGGAGATGACAAGCTATTATCTTAAGAGAATCTAATCTTTTAATACTTTGTATTTTTATCTCTCAAAACAACCTAATATAGGTACATTCAAGAATATTGAGACCCGATTATATGGGGATTGTTATTCTTTTCATTTCTCTTTTTCTTCTTTCTTCTTTCCTCCACACAAAACTTTCCACAGGGAAAGTAATAACACTGTTAAGAGCGTCACAAATACACAAATTCTTTTTAACTTGTTACATTTTTTTAATGTTTCTACTTATAACAAATGAACGGTGTATCAATTATTTAAATTAACTTTCTAAATCCTTCTAGGGTTGCCCAAAAACAGGAGCAACCCAAAAATGACAACACTTTCAAATATACACATTACTGACGAGGCTGAGCTAAAAGAGCTTTTAATTCAAAATTTACCTGCAAGAATTAGAGCAGGAAATGAAAAGCACCTATCAAATATCTATGAGTATAAAACGCATACGGCATTATTAAAATGTAAGTTCATAAATTTCAATACACATAGTAGAATTTCTATAATGGTATTTGATATAGATAAAGTTGGAGATCAAACCGCTTTGGATTATTATAAAAATATAGAGGGATTATTGAGTTTTATCGTAGAAAAAACAGGACTTGAACCTACTTATATTTTAGAAACACAAAAAGGGTTTCACTTTGGGTATCACCTAAAAAACCATATTTTTACACACCAACCAAAAGCTCTTGAATATCTTAAAAATATCAAAAAGGCTTTAACGGAACTTCTAGGGTGTGATTCAAATGCATCGCATAGATTGAATGGGGTTTGGAGAAATCCTTTACTGCATCCGCATTACTATTCGGGAGTAATAAATTATGAGTTGAGTGATTTTAGAGAATTTTTGCCTCTGCGTGAGAATGTTAAAAAAGTTTGCAAAGCAAGCATAAAAATAGACGATAGCCTTCTTGTGGTGGGCAATCGAAATAAAGCACTGTATAGATATGCAATGAAGTTTGCAAAAGGACAAGTTGCATTGAATGAAGCTGAAATTGTTAATTTCCTTGCAGGAGTTAATTCAAAATGTTCAACACCCTTAGAAAGAGATGAACTTGAGTTGATAGCTTCATCTGTTTATATATATTGGAAGAAGGGAAGTATAAAGTTTGGACAATTAACTCAAAGAGAACCTATAGCAAATGAGGGAATTATGGAATTTGAAAAAATGGCTAATTTATCTTTTGAAGAGTATGAAGCAGAAACAAAAAGAAGACAAGCCTTGTCAGCAAAACGCACTAATGAAATACGGGATCAAGAAAAAGTGTCTTCTCAACTAATAGAGGCAAGGCGAATTTTAGCCTTGAAACGTCAAGTAGAAAATCAGAAAAAAATTTGTGAAGCAGTAATATTTTTAGAGGAAAATGGGATTAAGATTAACGTTAGTTCAATTAGTCAGAAAGCTCAAATAAATAGGCGAACAGTTGTAAAATATTATGAACATTAAAAAAACTCTTCTCAATATTGGTAGTGTTCAAGATTCTGTGTCAGCATCGAGTAATTCCTAAAATTGTATCATAAATTTAAAGCATCATCGAGCCGTCCATCGAAATGGATGGCAAGTTGAGAGATTGTTAGACTCCAG
>CAITKP010000024.1 GCA_903892995.1 uncultured Campylobacterales bacterium | reverse complement strand
GGCACCATTAAACACATCATCTCCAGCACAAGCTTATGCTCGTGCAAAACGTGCAGCTATCGCTGATGCTTATCGTCAGATTGCTGAAAAAGTAAAGGGTGTAAGAGTTGAAGGACAAGATACTATCAACAATATGATGATGCAACGTTCAAGCGTACGTACATCTGTTGATGCGATGGTTCGTAACGCAAATTTAGTTGAAACAAACTTTAAAGAGGGTCTGTGCGAAGTAGAGATGGAAATCTTACTCTCTTACTCTCAATTTACTCGTTAATATTTTGTACGTCTGTTTTTAGCGCAGAGGAGTATTTTATCTCCTATCGCTATGCAGTGCAAAATGCAATACTTCTCAATGAAAGTTTAGATGTTTCCAAGACAATGACTCCTTGCAAAGGAGAACCTCTTGGCAACTCTTTACTTTTATCTTCTGCAGAAAACTCTAAAAATTTAAAACAAACTCTTTTGCTCAACAGTGATCAGTTTTTTTCTTATATCAATACACTTGGCTTACATGTAAAGAGTTTTGAGCAGGTCTCTAATGGAATTGAGAGTTCACTCACAACCATTACACTGCGACCAACTTGCTTTACAGTCGAGATTAATGAAAATTTCGTTAAAATTGCCCCTTTTAAAGAGTAGCTACAACAGCTAGAAAAGTGAGGTTTATGATGAAAATTGCCATCGTTGAAGATGATATTAATATGCGTAAATCTTTAGAAATAGCGATGGAAGATTATAAAGAGTTTGAGATAAAAACTTTTAAAAATCCCAAAGATGCTCTCAAAGTGCTTGATGAGAGTTTTGACCTCATTATCACTGATATCAATATGCCAGGAATGGATGGTATTGAGTTTGTTAAAACTTTGAATGGTAAATATGAAGTTATTATCATGACGGGTAATGCAACACTTCAAAGAGCCATAGAATCTATACAATTGGGCGTAAAAGATTTTTTATTGAAGCCTTTTGAAATCGACACTCTTATCAAAGCGATCAAAAGAGCTGATGAAGTTTCAAAAGTTGTAAAAAAGGTACAAATAAAAAGTAATTCCTCATCAAAAGAGGCTTTTTTAGCAATATCACCAGCGCTTGAACGTGCAAAAAGCATAGCTGACAAAGCAGCAAAAACAGATGCGACGATTCTACTTTTAGGCGAAAGTGGTGTTGGCAAAGAGGTGTTTGCAAAATATATTCATGATAATTCACTAAGAATCAAGAAAGATTTTGTAGCTATAAATATGGCAGCAATTCCCGATAACTTGATAGAAAGCGAACTCTTTGGCTATGAAAAGGGCGCTTTTACAGATGCAACAGAATCTAAAGCTGGTCATTTTGAAAATGCAAATGGGGGAACTCTGTTTCTTGATGAGATAGGTGAGATGCCCTATGGTGTTCAAGCAAAGATTCTTCGTGCTTTGCAAGAAAAAGAGGTAAGGCGTTTAGGCTCTTCCAAATCTATTAAGATAGATGTTCGTATAATATCAGCTACAAACGCAAACTTGAGTGATAAGATAAAAAATGGTGAATTTAGAGAAGATCTGTATTATCGTCTAAATACAATCCCTTTAAACATTCCGCCTTTACGAGAACGTAACGAGGAGATTTTGCCACTTTCACAAAATATTCTTTCACAAAGCACTCAAGAGTATGGCTTGGAAGAAAAGTATTTTTCACAAGATGCAAAAGAGCAGCTTTTGAGTTACGGCTGGCCTGGAAATATACGTGAACTGATCTCAGTTGTTCAAAGAGCAGCGATATTGAGTGATGGGTGTGAAATAACACCGGAGGCTCTTTTTTTAGAGAGTCGCGGGTTGAGATAAATTAAAATATTTGAGAGGATAGATATGAGTAAATATAATGTTGCGGTAGTTGGAGCAAATGGTGCTGTTGGAGAAGAGATTTTAAGAGTGCTTGAGGAGATAGATTTTCCTTTGGCAAAATTGGTACCACTAGCAAGTGCTAGAAGTCTAGGGCAGAGTGTAGAGTTTAATGGTAAAGAGTTAGCGATTAAAGAGCTTACAGAAACTGTCTTTGATGAAGAAGAGATCCAAATCGCACTTTTTAGTGCAGGTGGAAGTGTATCTGCAAAATTTGCTCCATTTGCTGTTAAAGCTGGAGCTGTTGTTGTAGATAACACAAGCCATTTTAGAATGGATAAAGATGTTCCACTTGTCGTACCTGAAGTAAATCCCGAAGATATTGCTTTATGGAAAGATACAGGAATTATTGCAAATCCAAACTGTTCGACTATTCAAATGGTTCAAGCACTTAAACCCCTTGATAGTGCATTTGGCTTGAAACGTGTTGATGTCGCGACTTACCAAGCAACATCAGGAGCAGGTAAAACTGCAATGGAAGAGCTTGTTAACCAGATGCAAGCATTTTTTGCATTTAAACTTGATGAAGCAGAACATACAAAATTCCCTCATCAGATTGCTATCAATGTTATTCCTCAAATCGATTCATTTACTGAAAGTGGTTACACAAAAGAGGAGCTAAAAATGGTCAATGAAACAACAAAGATCATGCATAAAAATATAGCCCTTAGTGCAACTTGTGTACGTGTTCCAACACTTCGCGGACATGCTGAAGCGTTGACCTTGACTTTTGAAAATAGTGTAAAAGCCCAAAATGCAAGAGAAATTTTAGCAGCATCGCCAAATATTATTGTTTTAGACACGCCAGAAGAGGGCGTGTATCCGATGCCTATTTTGAGTATGGATCAAAATGAGACCTTTGTTGGACGTATCAGAAATGATCTTTTTGATGACAAAATCCTGCATATGTTTATTGTAGCGGATAACTTGAGAGTTGGTGCAGCTACAAATGCTGTTCGTATCGCCCAAAAATGGGTAGAGATGCAAGAGGAAAAATAATGAGTGAGATAATAGAAAAGATTTTTGAAAGTAGCTTGTGGAATAGTAGATTTGTCGTTTTGCTCGCTGTAATTTTTGGTCTCGTTGGTGCAATTTCACTTTTTACGGTTGCAAGTTTTGATGTCTTTGATACAGCGCAAAATGTATTTTTTACTTATTATAATCATGAACATTCAGAAACATTTCATCAAGATGTCGTTGGTGGTGTGATCGGTGCGGTTGATCTTTACCTTATCGGTGTTGTGATGCTTCTTTTTGCTTTTGGTCTGTATGAGCTTTTTATTTCGGATATCGATGCAGCAAGAGAGGGTGGAGAAAAAGAGAACAAGATTCTTGCGATCCATTCACTTGATCAACTAAAAGATAAAATATCAAAAGTTATTGTAATGGTCTTAGTGGTCACATTTTTTCAAAAAGTAGGACATACAGAATACCATGGAGCTCTAGAGATGCTCTATCTTGCACTGTCAGTGACGGCTATTAGTGTTGGTCTTTACTTTTTAAGTAAAGTCGGACATCACGATTAATAAAATATTAATCCAATAAAAACAAGGGAAGATATTAGATGAATAAAATTTTTGTAGATGCATGTTTTGGAAAAGAAACGCCTTATACTCCAGTTTGGATGATGAGACAAGCTGGACGTTACTTGCCAGAGTATATGGAAGTGCGTGCTCAAGCTGGAAACTTTTTAAACCTTTGTCATGATCCTAAAAAAGCGTGTGAAGTAACTCTACAACCTGTTGATATCATCGGTGTTGATGCGGCTATCTTGTTTAGTGATATTTTGGTTATTCCAGATGAGATGGGAATGGATCTTTCTTTTGTGAAGGGTGAGGGACCAAAATTTTCAGATCCGATAAGATGTGAAGCTGATCTTGATAGACTTATCGGCGGCGAGGAAGCAGCATCAAAACTTACTTATGTGTATGACACTATTAAACTTATTAAAGAGCAACTTGCAGAAGATAAAGCATTGATCGGGTTTACAGGTGCGCCTTGGACTTTAGCTACTTATATGATAGAGGGTGAGGGAACAAAGACATATAATATCTGTAAAAAGATGATGTATAGCAATCCTGAACTTCTACATAAAATCCTTGCAAAAGTCACAGAAGTTGTCAAGTTTTACATGGAAAAACAGATTCTTGCGGGCATCGATGTTGTACAGATTTTTGACTCATGGGCAGCGGCTATTGAACCATCAAAATATGATGAATTTTCTTGGAAATATATGGTTGAGATCGCGGATTATCTCAAAGCAAAATATCCACATATTCCAATCATCATGTTTCCAAAAGGGATTCCTGCATTTTTAGATAAAGTGTATGGAAATTTTGATGTATTTGGTGTGGACTGGTCAACACCTATGGCTTATGCAAAAGAGAAATTAGGAAGTAAATATGTTCTTCAAGGAAACATGGAACCATGCCGTCTTTACTCAAAAGAGTCAACGACTGAGTGTGTAGAAGCCTTACAAAATATCATGGGCGGTAAACGTCATATCTTCAACTTGGGTCACGGAATTTTACCTGATGTTCCAGTGGAAAACGCAAAACACTTTATCAATGAATGTCACAGAGTAAGTGGAAAATAAAACTATCTTCGGGCCGATCCGCTCTAGGCGGTTTGGCAACTCTCTTGGCATAGACCTCTCCAGTGGCATCAAGCAGTGTAACTTCGATTGTCTTTATTGTGAACTCGCTCCCTCTGCAACAGTTGATCATCAAGTTGTCAGTGTTGATGTGCAAACTATCATTAAAGAACTCATCTTCGCACTTGCTGAGCATCAAAATATCGATGTGATAACGCTTACAGCTAATGGTGAACCTACACTTTATCCCTATTTAGATGAACTCTTGAGTGAGATCAATAAGATAAAAGAATACAGAGAGATATTGATCCTTACAAACAGTGCAACACTTGCTGATGAAAAAGTATTTAACACACTCTTAAAACTCGATCAAGTTAAGCTCTCTTTGGATGCAGTGACTCCAGATGTATTTAAAAAGATAGACAGACCTCATAAAGGGATTGATATCAAAACTCTTACATGTAAGGTTATTGAGTTTTCAAAAATGTTTACTGGCAAGCTTTATATCGAGGTTCTTTTCGTACATGGGATCAATGATACAAAAGAGGAGATTCAAGCGATTAATGAAGTGTTGAAAGCTCTTTCTCATGTTGAACGCATCGATATTGGAACGATTGACCGTCCACCTGCTTATCCTGTTTCTGGTGTAAGTTATGGAGAGCTTTTTGAAATATCTAAGATGTTTGATTCCACATTGCCTATTCATATCGCTTCACGAACTCATGCTGAGAGTTGCCAAAGCTATTACAGTAGTGAAGAGATTGTAAATACACTAGATAAGCGCCCACTTACACAAGAGGATGTCAATCTTTTATTTGATGAAGAGAGTCAGGCAGAGCTTCAAAATCTTTTAAAAAATGGTGAGATCAGTATTGCTCAAGTCGGAAATCTTGAATTTTATGTGCTAAGTCAAAATATACAAAGAAAACGCCTAAAATCTTGACAATTAAGTTTTATTTTCCTATAATTGCGGCTCATAAATATTCCGAATTAGCTCAGCGGTAGAGTAGGTGACTGTTAATCACTTGGCCACTGGTTCGAATCCAGTATTCGGAGCCACTTTTTATTTATGGCCAATTAGCTCAGTCGGTAGAGCAAGTGACTGAAAATCACTGTGTCCTTGGTTCGATTCCGAGATTGGCCACCACCTGAATCCTCGTAAAATAGGGATTTTTAGTAGATTAGAAATAAATTTAAGAAAATTGTTAAAAACTTTTTTTACTACTTTTTTACTACAACTACTTTTTTTGTAAAAGTATGCTACACTTCAAAATAATATGGCCAATTAGCTCAGTCGGTAGAGCAAATGACTGAAAATCATTGTGTCCTTGGTTCGATTCCGAGATTGGCCACCACTTCTTACCTAATACAAAATTGGGAAAAGCTTAAAAGAGTGTTATATCAAAACGTTCATTTAGTCTAGTTAATTCTTCAAATAAATAAAAAAAGCCTCTTTTTGGATCATTGTCAAATTGTATCGCCAATCCATGTAAATCTAAAAATGCCTTTTCTTTATATAAAAAATCTGTAATAATGGTAATACTTTTGCTATCTAATTCATCTTGATGCTCTCTATAAAAAAATCCTAAAAAATACTGTGCAATTTGATGTTCCTTTGGTTGAGCATCTTTATGATACGAAAGACTTGTTAATCTATAACGTTCTTCATCATTTAGATCTTGCAAATTATCGATTTTTTCTTTATATTCACTGTAACTGTGTAATAAAATATCGAGATAATGTTTTGCAATGAAATCATATTCGAGGCTATTTTCATCTTTATATTTGTGAATGGTTTTAAATAATACATTTTTTTCGCCAGTCAATCCTCTCGAAATAGATGCTTGAGAAATATTGAAAATATTAGTTAAATCTACTTGACGTATTTTGTATTTTTCTTGTAACTCTTTAAATTTTTTAAGAAGAGGAGCATCTCTGCCACTTGTATTTGCTTGTTTTTTAGTTTTTGTGTTATGAGTACTTGCGAGTTTTTCAATGCAATAAGAAGAAACTATTGTAGAAACAAGGGTGGATTCATTAAGATTACTTTCTTCAGCGAACGACGTTAGTATATTATACATATTTTCGTCAATACTAAAAGTTATAAAATGATTATTTTGCATATTACTCCAAGAAAATAATAAAGATTCACAAAAATTAAAAGTGAGCTTAAAAGTATAACCTTCTTCCCGTAAAATAAGCCTTATCAGAAGTATAAATATATAAAAATGATAATATAGAAAGAGAAATAAGCGTATATAATTAGAATATCCTTGACATAAAAGAAAATAAAAGCTATTATTTTATTACGTATATTCAACTTATATACGTAATACTTCAAGGAAGGTAAATATGAATGAAACAGCAAAGTTCATTTTTGAACAAACAGGAAGCTTAGTGTTGAATAAAAAACAAGTTGCAAAACTAATCAATAAAAGTGTTTCTTTTATTGACGCAGCAATACATCAAAATAGATTAGAAAAAATTCCAAAGTTTACAAAAAATGGAGGAATGTTAGATTTTAAAATTGTTGATGTTGCATCATATATCGAGGGACGCTATGAAAACTAATAATGGAAATTGGTGGCCACATCCCTCAAATTTAAGGAATGATAGAAGAATAAAAAGAGCAATGAAAGATTTTCCTGGAGGAGTAGGCTATGGACTGATCGTATTGCTCATAGAACGATTAAGGTGTGAAGACAAATTTGAATTTCCACTGAGAGATTTAGATCTTTTAGCAGATGAATTTGGGGTTTCTCTTCCAATTCTGGAAACAGTGGTGAAATCGTATAGTTTTTTTGAAACAAGAAAACTAGAAAATGGAGATGAATATATAATTTACTCTCCAGATCTAAATAGGCTTATGTCACCTTACCTACAAAAAATTGAAAACAATAAAATTGCTGGTGCAATATCTGCATCCAAAAGAAAACAAAAACAAAGAGAGCAAATAAAAGAATTGAGTCGTAGCAACTCAAGTATACATGTGTTTGACACTTGTTTAGCATCTGTTGAACCAAATAGAAAAGAAAAGAAAAGAATAGAAAAGAAAGAGAATATAAAAGAGCTCTCTCTTAAAGAGAGTAGACCTGTAGAGGAAAGCTATCAACAATTTAGAAGACGTATGATAACAGAATACAGTGATCAAATCATCTGTAGAGGTCAAACTGGAGTAGATGGAAATGGTTATGAAGCACATGTAACTTTTAGTGTGACAAGTATGGGCTATCTTAGAAATAATTTTACAACAAGAGATCTTATATCTGAAGAAGCAATAAAGCTCTGGCAATGGCTTTATCAAAGATATCTTAAAAACGAAATTGTGTGAAGAGAGAGAAGCATGAAACAAAAAAACAATATTATTGACGGCAAAATTCTAGCAAATCTAGAGTTTCACACAAAGCTATCACTAGATCAGCGCAAATCACATGTAAACTGGTTCAATCGTCAAAACGTTGAGTTTCAAATAATAGTTTTTTCCGAGCAGCGAAACCAGTTCTTTAAGCTAAAAAATTTAAATGCTGAGCAAGATATTTTATCACTTGCGGCATTCTATTTGGCGATAAAATACTTTTACGACAAAGAGCAGTTGCTAAAATCAAAAAATAAAACACAATCATTAAACGAGCTTGGTAATCTTTCTAAGATTGAACGTATAAAATCTAAAAAGCAAAAACCTAAGCCAAAATTGCAAATGCTTTTGACTATGAACTCAATAATTGAGCAGTTGCATGTTGATGGATATAGTTCAAGAGAAATCAAACTACATCTACAAAATAAGTACCGTAAAACAATCTCGCATACCTATTTGGTAAATTATATAAAAGAGTATATAGTTGGAAGCAAGGAAGAATCACATGTATAGTGCAACTAGCCTTATCATTATGTTCTTCGTAGGTGTCTACGTGGGGGCTCAAATATTTTATCTTTTGAGACGTAAATTCAATGCAGATGTTGAAAAAATGCTTACTGCCAAGGCGCAGGTATTTCAAGAGATGATTACACAAAATTCCAAAAAGTCTTACGAAGAATGCCAAGATTTTCATGAGATAATGCAAAGAGAAGCTAATCTCACTTTGACTTTGCAGCAGGAAGCACGTAAAGAAATAAACAGTTTAATTTTGCTATTAAATCACTTACGGGATGAACTTCATTCCTCACATAATATGCGTACAGTACTTGAAAACGAAATCACAAAACTCAAAAATATTATCAAACGTCAAAACAAACAAAAGGAGTAATAATGTCAGGAACAAATAAAATAGTAAGCAAAGGCTTTCCATTTGACTACTACAGAGATATGATTAAACAAAATATGGGGAGAGAACTTTCAGATCAAGATGAATCTTTTTTATCCAATTTCGCATGTAAGAATACTCTTTCTTCGTCCAAACAAGCGTATTACTATGCACTTTTTTACTATAAAAGATTCTATCCTCTGTTTGTGATTAGAATTTTAATAAGGAAAAAAATAAAATGGATTCTAGCAAAAGAAGAAGCTTCGCCGTGTATTCAATCGCTTTATAAAGAGATTACCGAAATTGTATTACTCACCGCCATGAGCACATATGCAAAAGGTGGCAAGCATGATGAATAAATACTTGATTCTATCAAAAAAAATGTTGCAAATATGTTTAGTTATCGCACAAGGAGAGTAGTATGATTCCTATAGTTTTTATGATTATTATTTTTTTGATAGTTATGTCAAAAAATAGAATTGACGATTCAGCGAATCATGAAAATGATGATATGTTGTCAAATGAGCAGTTCGGTGCTTCGCAAAATTCTTATGGCACACTAGATCACTTTGAGACTACAGAAATAAATCCTGCTACTGGCTTACCAATGTGTGGTGGTGTAGATGTAATGGGAAATGCTTATGGTATATCATCTACTTTTGATGATCATCATTCTTTCAGCTCAGATGACTTTGGTTGTTCGATATCTTCCTTTGATGATTACTGCAGTGGTTTTCATTCGCATGACAGTTTTGACGGCTCATCATTATAATGAATGATAGTGTGCATTAAAAAAATGAATGTAATAATTTGACAAGTGTTAAAATATTTTTTTGTTCTGAAGATGTAATTTTTGATCATTTAACCTTCAAAAACACCTAAAAAAGAGTTTCAAACTTCTCTCTAGCATTTTCAAATTTTGGATTATGCAACACTATTTTCAAAAATCCCATAAAAAGGATTGTAAAGATTATCGGTATGTATATATGAAAAAGTGCGAAAGCCATAAGGACAAAGAAGATAGTTAATAGTAACAGTTTTTGCACATTATTCAAAAAGACTACCTTATATGAGATTGTTGTACAATTATACATAAAACCCTCTATCGATAAAGGGGTTATAATTAAAGAAGTAGGTGAAAATATAGTGACAAATTGGATTGGTATGATTCCACTGGCACTTTTTACTTTATTCGCTGTCATCTATCATGTCGGATATAATGAATACAAAAAATAAGAGATCAAAAATGATAGATAACATTATAATATTCACAAGTTTGCTGGCAGTGACAGGTCTAATATTAAAGATGATTGTTAGATATATTGAGAATCAAGAAGAAAAGGATCAAAAATGGACTATGCCAATACGAAACTGGAGCATGACCATCTCTCAGCTGTGTATCCATTTTTCAGGACGACTCGATAACGCTTTAAACTTATGATACAATTTTAGGAACTACTGGATGCTGACACAGAATTTTGAACAGTCTCAATATACCAAACGGTTGCCTATTAATATCTGTCAACTCTTTTGTAAAGTAGTGTAAAAATCATTGTAAATTAGACTTTTTTTATTACTGTAAATTATTACTTTCAAATACCCATTCTTAGGCTTCTTACCCCTTTGCATTTAAAAAAAGGAAACGGGGAAGAAAAAATCTTGCGACCAATATTTTTCCTCACTACTCACTTCACTTGACAAATCAGCTGTTACAATTTTCTTTTTAAAAACACTTACATGCGTAAGCATTGAATCAACACAATGAGCTAAAGTTGAGCTGGCAAAAGAGAGTTTACCGACATCTTTCTTTTCTGGGCTATCACCAAAAATCGTGAAGCGTAAAGTAAAGTTTTCAAATCTTTTTTAAAAATTGTTGAGCCATTTTCAAGGGTTAGTTGTATTAGATCTATTTAAAATCTAAGAGTTGTTTGACGCTTTCAAATTCAAAAAAGCAGATTGACTTAACACATACCTGTAATCAGAGGCAGGAAAAATTATAAATAACTGGATTAAAAAATGAGAGGAAGTGTCTATTACCAAACCGCTGAACTGACAAAGATTATCTTCTTTGAAGGTGCTAAAAAGATCAATCGAATCGATCCCTCACATGAACACTATCAATGTATTGCATCCTATAACACTATGGACACATACAGAAGAGTGTGGAATAATCTATTTAACTACCTGCAAGAGCATTTCAAACTAAAAAACTGTGAACTTATCACTGATGAGCATATCAAGTGTTATGTCGAGTATAAAATCGAATATTATCCTTCAAGCCAATATCTTGAGAAGATTACATCAGCTTTAGGTAAATTAGAGATTGCACTCAATCGTTATTCAAAAGCTAAATATGATGATCCGATTGTTTATGATTTTAGAATCAGACAGGAGCTTTTAAATAGGGCTAGAGACCTCAAGCTCGTTGCAAATAATTATCACAACAGAGTTTATGATGATCCCTATACAATCATTCATAATCTTCAAAACCCAAATCATCAGCTTGCAGCTTTGATGCAGCTAGAGGGCGGGGCAAGAGCTGAAGGAGTGCTTCTCATTAAAAAGGGGCAGCTCAAAGGTTGTAAAATTGACAAGATATCCAATAAAGAAGTAGGAGTCATTCATACAAAAGAAAAGGGCGGTAAAGAGGGAGACATACTGATGTCTATGGAAACATATAAAAAGTTTGAAGATCATTTTTCTAAAGAAGAAAACGCTGTTTTTAAGATCAAATATCAACCCTATCTCAATGACATCAAAGCCAGTTGTGAGAGTTTAAATAAAAAATATTTTGCTTCGCACGGATTTCGCTGGACCTATGCGCAGAACAGAGTCAGGGAATATCAAAAACATGGATATAGCTATGAACAAGCACTGCAAGGGGTAAGCTGGGAAATGAAACACTTCAGGGCAAATATCACGGAGCATTACTTAGGTGTCTAACCATCAATAATAAAAAAACTTGCAAAGGAAATCAAAAATGAACACAATCAATATGGAAAAAAGAATCAAAAAAAGGTCTTACTACAATGAAGAGTACCAACTTGGATTTGAACTGCAAGAGGATCATATTCTCATTCATGAGGGCAAAAATGGTAGTCAAAGTAGACTTTTTGCTCTAAATGGCACACTTTCACGAATTTTAGAGCAAGAGTGGACAATTAAAATCACTTGTTATGGAGTTGAGATCATTGATGATGAAACAGTCAGTATGCCCTTAAAAACGAAATCATTTAATAAGAAGGAGACGACAAAAAAATGAGCGAAAATTCAGGCGTTTATATACTCTCGATCATACTGTTCACACTAGGAGTCATTGCACTTCTCAAATTTCATACAAAGCCATATGATAAAAAGCTGATTTTTGTAGCTCTGTTTATAACCATCATAGCTACACTTTTAAAAGCTCAAACGGGATTACTTTTTGGTGTGTTCTCGTTTTATCTTTTTACAACAATCATTGCTCTATATAGAGTGTATATTACATTTAAAGAGTGTGATAAATATTTGCTTGACCAAGAGTAAAAATTTTTTTGAGGTAAAAAAAATGATTATTACAAACCTACAAACGAGTCTACTTTTTCTCGTTCCTTTGATAGGCTTTCTTCTGGCAGGTTTTATACAGTTTATTTCAAAAAAATCTGCACTCTTTTTATTATTGGCATCTTTCTTGGCGATTACTGCAACACTCATTGATGTCGGTGACAATCAAATAAGACTAAAGGCGCTTGCAAATGATTTTCAAGCAGGACGAGAGTTGATATGCGAAGAGGAAGGAACAAATAGAACTCTTCGTATTACCAATAAAACTTATCAACTAAGGGAGGATAGATTGGCATTTCAAGGTGCATATGGTTTTGATATTTTAGATCAAAATTGTAGATCAATAACTTTCAATGCTTTGAAAAGTGATTTTATGACGTGGTTCTTGTATGGTTTAGCGATAGTTACATTTTTAATCTCTTTACTCATTGATCTTGCGCTTGTGACTGTAAAAAAGCCAAGCAAGCAAGAAAGAGTGACTACTTTGCAATAGATTTTAGAAAAGTACTTTTGAGCATTCTTTAAGAAGTGAAAGCTGATGCCATTTTAGAGAAAAATATTTTGAACTTTTTTAAATCTTGTGGTATCATTTTGCTCATAAGCCTGTAGGGGAACATTGAAAATCTGGTTTTGATCAGAACAATGCTGTTTTGCAGGAATGATACTTCTTACTTTCAAACAACTATCCATTAAAAAGAGTTTTTATGTCAGAAATGGTTATAACTGTTATATCAGGTATTTTGGCAACAGTTGGTTTTTATTGGGCTTTTATCGAAGAAAACTAAAAAAAGCTCGATCATCTTCGACTAAGGTAGATAAAAAAAGCTACAACTTTATAGGAATATAATAGATTCAGAAACTTTTGGATGATGCTATTTTGTACTATTGTTATATAGCTATTCATTAAAAATTTCTTTTAAATCAACATATGGGCGGTTTGCTTTATCTTTTTTATTGCAAAACCTCACAAAATAATTAAATATATAAAATATGTCAAAATATAAAATTTTAGTTAGTTATCTCAGATATCAGAAAATTCTAAATGTTCAAATATCTGGTGGACCTCTGGGAAAATGCTATATTGTGAATATGAAGAAATAGTTATATATCAAACAAAGAATATTAGAGGAGTATTGACTTTATGAGTTGTTATATTTGTGGCAAAGAAAAAGAATCTGTAGAACACGCACCTCCTAAAAGCTTTTTCCCAAAAGGTAAGAGGAACAGTTTAATCACTGTAAATTCATGTAAAGTCCATAATCAGGACACATCACTTGATGATGAATACGTTAGAAATATTATAACAATGATGATACAGGGAAGCTCTATAGCATATGATCACTTTTTAACAAAATCAATTAAATCATTTTCAAGAAGCCCTGCATTATTAAAAAGCACTACAGAAAAATGGCATCCAGTTAATTATAATGGAGTTGACACAAAAGCGATTGAGATTGACAGAGATAGAGTAGATGTTGTTATGCGAAAAATAGCTTATGCAGTTTTTTATCATAAATATAGTCAAAGGTGGCTTCGAAAACTTATTACGGCAACAACTTATTTGAAAATCCCAAATTTAGAGAATGATGATTTAGGTGATATGATAGAAGAGTTGCAAAATAAGCACACTCCTGCTTATGAAGGAAATAACCCTGAAGCTTTTCAATATGCTTTCATGGAAACAGATGGTAATATCAACAATCAAATATTGAGAATGAGATTCTATGAGGGATTTGAAATATGGATGATTCCTGATGGTGATGAAGCCAACGAACCTGAGTTAAATACCCTTTATTGAGCAGGCACAAATTTATATATGACCAATTAGTCAAACACAAGGTGTTTTGCTTACCACCTATTTTAAACGTTAGGAATATAATCCATGAATAAGAAAGAGCAGACTATTTTTAATCTTGTCCGAGCTGAATTAACTGATGAACTTATCCCACAAGCATACAGAAGACTCGTAGATAGTAAATTTTGTGGACACTGTCATCATGCAAGTCTTGCAATATACAATTTACTTGGTGGAAAAGAAGAAGGTTACAAATTACAAAAAGCGATAGATGAAAAAGGTATTACTCATTATTGGGTCGTAAGTCTCAATGATGAAATTATTGATCCAACGGTAGAACAGTATACTGATCTCAATCGGCCTGTACCATATTCAAATGTTACTGACAATAGAGCTAGCTATCGCAAAACAAAGGCTACAAAATTAATAATCGATCATGTTCAAAGCAAGATAGATAAGAATATTGAAAATTAGGTTCAAATGTTTTTCAAGGAAGCAAAGCATCAGCCAAAATGATCGCTACAACAAAATCATCTATTAGTCACTTAATTTTTTTACTATTTGTAACAACTTTGATTACCCTTTTTTATTTGGTGTGTCAGGTATGTTGTAAAGTGTATTCAAAAAAAATAGATACTCGACATAATTAAACAAAACTATATATTTATATTTTAAATGCTGTAATCTAAATACAGTTATATATACTTGACATGTACGAATATATAAAGATATAATGCTGTAAATGAAAAATAGAGGATAAAAATTTGAAGAAATTGGGAGATATTGCTATAATATCCAGTGGTCATACGTTTCGGTCTCGTATCGATGAAGATCTAAATGGAAATTATTTTGTTATTCAAGTCAAAGATTTTGGCGAAGATGATCAAATACAATTTGATGGGCTTTTAAAAACTAAGCTTGAAAGTCTGAACTCTAAATTTCTCGCCAAGAGTGGTGATATCCTTTTTCGCTCTCGCGGTACCTCCACTAGAGCATCTTTTGTAAATGATATCATTGATGAGAACTGTGTTATCGCCTCACCTCTACTTATTATTCGACTCGACACAAACCAGTTCCTGCCAGAATACATCCAGTTAGTAATTAATCACTCTGCATCACAGCGTTACTTTTCTCGTGCTTCACAGGGCTCGAATATTCGTATGATCGATAAAGAGACGCTTGAAAATTTGATGATACCATTAAAAAGTATCAGTGATCAAAAAAATGTCATTGAGCTAAATCGATTTATCCAAAAAGAAAAAGTGCTGATGAATCAAATTGTATCTAAACGTCAAATCTTATTAGAGGGGGTGTTTCAAAAGGAAAAAAGCTAAAGAAGGATTGAGAAAGCGCCAACTCTCCCAATCGGGTTTAAAAAAAGTGTTCAAAATTATACATAAAAAACAAAGGATTTTTACCAATGAGTGAAAAATTACATCAACAAGACATTAATAATGCGGCATGGGCGGCATGCGATACCTTTCGAGGTGCAGTTGACCCTTCTCAATACAAAGACTATATCCTAGTTATGCTCTTTTTAAAATACATTTCAGATGTATGGAATGACCATTATGAAACGTATCAAAAACAATATGGGGATGATGATGTCCGTATCCGTCGCAAACTGGAACGTGAACGATTCTTACTCCCTTACATTGAGCTAAAAGATGATGAGGGTGAAGTTACCGAAAAATTTGTAGCCAACTACTACAGTTTGCTTGAGCGTCGAAATGAAAACAATATCGGTGAGCTCATCAACATCGTCCTCGATGCAATCGAAGAAGCGAATAAACTCAAACTTGAAGGGGTATTTCGCAACATCGATTTCAACAGCGAATCGAATCTCGGTAAGGCAAAAGACCGTAATCGCCGTCTTAAACAGCTTTTGGAAGATTTCAACAAGCCTCAGCTTGATCTTCGCCCACATCGTGTCAGTGAAGATGTCATAGGTAACACGTATATCTATCTTATAGAACGATTTGGTGCCGATGCAGGTAAAAAGGCAGGAGAGTTCTACACGCCACATAAGGTCTCTGAGCTGGTTGCCAAATTGGCAAACCCAAAAGCGGGAGATCGTATTTGTGACCCAGCATGCGGATCAGCGGGATTGCTGATCGAAGCGGCACGTCAGATCGATGGAAATGATTTCGCTCTTTTTGGAATGGAGGTGAATGGTTCAACATGGGCATTGGCTCGTATGAATATGTTCTTGCATAGTTTTGACTCAGCACGTATTGAGTGGTGTAACACGCTTACGTCGCCAGCATTGGTAGAACAAGACAAACTTATGAAGTTTGACATTGTAGTTGCCAATCCTCCATTCTCGCTCGATAAGTGGGGTGCAGAAGAGGCAGAAAGTGATCGATTTAACCGTTATTGGCGTGGTATTCCCCCTAAGAGTAAGGGAGATTTTGCATTTATCAGTCATATGGTTGAGGCGGCGATTGAAAAAGAAGGGCGTATTGCTGTTGTTGTACCACATGGGGTTCTCTTTCGTGGTGCAGCAGAAGGACGAATACGCCAAAAAATGATCGAAGATAATCTCCTTGATGCGGTGATCGGATTGCCATCGGGTCTTTTCCCATCGACATCTATTCCTGTGGCTATTCTCATCTTTGACAAAAGCCGTGAACGTGGCGGAGTGAATGACATGCGTAAAGATGTTATTTTTATCGATGCGAGTAGTGAGTATCAAAGTGGTAAAAACCAAAATACCCTTACCGAAGAGCATCTGGACAAAATCGTTAGCACGTACAAAAACCGTGAAGTAATTAATAAATACAGCCATCTCGCGACTATGGAAGAGATCGCTGAAAATGACTACAATCTCAATATATCTCGTTATGTCGATACTTTCGAAGAGGAAGCTCCGATCGATATTGCAGTCGTACAATCTGAGATCGATGTACTCGAAAATGAACTTGTAGCAGTACGAGCAAAAATGGCAGAGCATCTCAAGGAATTGGGATTATGAGTAGTGAAATCATTTTATACACGACCGAAGACGGTGGATCAAAAGTTTCGTTAAGGGCGGAAGATGGGAGTGTTTGGCTGAATCAGATTGACATAGCCGAATTATTTCAGACCACAAAACAAAATATCAGTTCTCATATCCAAAAAATATATGACGAAAACGAATTGATAAAAGAGGCAACTGTCAAGTATCACTTGACAGTTCGCCAAGAGGGCAAACGCTCTGTTAATCGGAATATCGAATATTATAATTTAGACATGATTATGGCTATCGGATTTAGAGTACGTTCACATCGCGGGGTACAGTTCCGGCAATGGGCTGGTAGTACGCTGAAAGAGTACCTGATAAAAGGTTTCGCGATGGATGATGCTCGGCTCAAAGAGCCGGGCGGTGGTGTGGACTATTTCGATGAATTGTTAGAGAGAATCCGTGATATTCGCAGCAGCGAAAAACGGTTTTACCAAAAAATCAAAGATATTTATACCACGGCTGTCGATTATGACAAAACGTCTAAATCGGCACAACTCTTTTTCAAAAAAGTTCAGAATAAGATGATTTGGGCAGTGACAGGACATACAGCCGCTGAACTGGTTAACCTGCGTGCCGACCCATCATTACCAAATATGGGCTTAACAAGCTGGAAGGGTGCAGTAGTTCGCCGTGGAGATGTTGCGATCTCAAAAAACTACCTTGATGCTGATGAGCTTGATGAACTTAATCGCGTCGTCACGATGTATCTGGAGTATGCAGAAGATCAGGCAAAACGCCGCAAGACGGTAACAATGAACGAATGGGAAGAAAAACTCGATGCATTCTTACGTTTTAACGAACGAGAAATTTTGACACATGCCGGAAAACTTCGCGCCGATGTTGCTGAGCGGCTTGCGTTGGAGCGTTATGATGTTTTTGATGCCAACCGACGTAAAGTAGCGCAAATTACTGCTGATATAGAAGATGCTGAAGTAATCCATGAACTGGAAGCACAGTTGTCAAAACTTCCGAAGAAAGGTGGCGGCAATGAGTAACCGAGAAGTTAAACTTAAAACTTTACTTTCAACTTCAATACAAAATGGCTACTCACCAATTTGCCCTGATGAACCAAACGGTGTGTGGATCCTAGGACTTGGAGCTCTTACGGATAATGGAATTAATACGGATGGAAAAAAGCCAGCTCCTTTAAATGACAAAACAGTAGAAAGATTTCTTTTAAAACACGGAGATTTTTTAATTAGTCGTTCTAATACTTTGGATAAGGTTGGTCGTTCTATATTATATAGAGGTGAAATTGAAAATTGTTCTTATCCCGATTTGATGATGAAATTTCGGGTAGATGAAACAAAAATTTATTCTGAATATTTAGAATTTTATCTTCGTTCACCAAAAGCTATTAAGTATTTACAAGCGTCAGCTTCAGGCACAAGTTCAACTATGGTTAAAATTACTAAGACTACGGTAGAAAAAATACCAGTTTGGTTGCCATCTTATGAAATTCAGGTATTTATTTCCAATGTGGGGAAAAATATGAATCAAACTATAGCTACAACTGAACGGCTGATTGAGGCAAAAGAGCGGTATTTTAAAGAAATAAGTAAAAAGCTCTTGAGTCTTCAAAAGAGCGACAACTGGAATGAAGTCAAATTAGGAACTGTATGCGACATTAGTAAAGGCGTGCAGCTTAGTAGATCAGATATGATTGAAAATGCGATATATCCAGTATTGAATGGCGGTATACAAGCATCTGGATACACTGATGAATGGAATACAGACGCAAACACTATTACGATCAGTGAAGGCGGTAATTCATGTGGTTTCGTCAGTTACCTGACCCAAAACTTTTGGTGCGGTGGTCATTGTTATGCGCTAAAACAAGTTCAAATTAACCAAGAGTATCTCTACCATTACCTCAAGGCTAATGAAAAAGCGATTATGTCTCTTCGAGTTGGCTCAGGACTACCCAATATACAAAAAAAAGCTCTTGGGAATTTTCATATAAGATACCCAAAGGATGAAGTACAGCAAAGCAAAATTGCTGAAATTCTTAATACAGCTAAACGAGAAATTGATCTACTTAAAAAGCTTGTCGCATCGTATCGTGTTCAAAAACGGGGACTTATGCAGAAACTTTTAAACGGGGAATGGCGGGTAGCGGGATGAGTATTTCTGACATGTTTAAACAGTTTATTGGCAATCTCGAGATAGACAATAAAAGACAGATCGCTGATCAATATGGGAAAATTACAAAAGCACTAAATCTAAAATATAGAAATTCAGAATCTGAAACAGCTAATACGTTGCAAGTTGGCTCATACGGCAGATATACAGCTATAAAAAACATTTCAGATCTAGATATGATTTATATGTTACCGTCAAATCAATGGGAGAAGTTCAAAGATGACAAGCAATCTGCTTTACTTCAAGAAATAAAAAATACACTCAAAGATATAGGACACTTTTCCCGAACGGAAATATGGGGAGATGGTCAAGTAGTTGTGATTTCTTTTACAAGTCATGATATAGAGGTATTGCCTGCATTTGAACAAAGTGATGGTAGTTTTAAATATCCTGATACCAATAATGGTGGCAGTTGGCCAATTACAAAGCCTCGTTTAGAGATTAAGGCAGTATCTGACATGGATAAGGCGAAAAATGGAAATTTACGACCTTTATGTAAAATGATTCGTGCATGGAAAAATAAACATGGTGTTGCTATGAGTGGAATGCTGATTGATACTCTTGCCTATAATTTTTTGAATTCAACTACTGAATATGATGATAAAAGCTATACTTATTATGATTGGATGGTTAGAGATTTTTTTCTTTATGCTTCAAGCCAGCCTAATCAAGACTATTATTTAGCACCTGGCAGTAGACAACATGTCAAAGTGAAAAAGAAATTTCAGAAAAAAGCAAAAAAAGCCTATGATTTATCTTTGGAGGCTATTGCAGCAGAAAATCTTCAAAGTGTTAATACGAAATGGAAAAAAATCTTTGGAAGACCTTTCCCATCTTCTGTATCTACAGTTGCACAAGATAGTGTAACAAAAGCTGCACAATCTTGGAAAAATACAGAAGAGTTTATAGAAGATAAATATCCTGTTGATATTCGCTATAACCTCGAAATAGATTGTGAGATTACACAAAACGGATTTAGAGAAAATACCCTGGCCAACATGTTATTAAGAGGAATTAGACTTTCTCCGAACAAACAACTTGTATTCAAGGTAGAAAAAATAGATGTAGCTGAGCCATATGAAGTATTTTGGAAAGTATTGAATGTTGGTGAAATGGCAAGACAAAGAGACCAGATTCGGGGTCAAATTATTAGAGATATGGGAAAACAGCAAAAAGATGAGAGTACATTATTCAGAGGTGAACATATAGTCGAGTGTTATGTAGTTAAAAATGATGTTGTTGTTGCAAGAGATACCATTGAAGTACCAATTCAGTAAGTAAGGAAAAAAGACATGAACAAACAAGATTTACTTAAATCGATTACGGACACTGCATACAATGTAGGGTTTGGGGCAAAAAAACATTTTGCGACTTATGACATCGTAGAAAAAATTCCTGGCCTCATCGGATTTATTTCGATGGCAATAGGGATTTTTGCACTCTATCTTGATTCTTTGAGCAGCAAAACCGTTTCAGCACTTTTAGCCGTGTTCGGCGTTATCGGAATGTACATATCAATGTACAACAGTGAAAAAAAACAGTATAAAGAAAAAGGCATACTCTTAACTCAACTGTTTAATGAGCTCAAAACACTTTATTATCGTGTAAAAGCTTTTAATGGAAATGATTTGAGCCAAGAGCAACAAGAGCTTCAAAGTATTGAAAGTAGATATTATGCAAATGCAATTACAAAACAAATCATGTTTAGTGATTGGTATGCTCATATGAAGTTTTTTTGGCAACATCAGATTGATTGGATAGATGAACAAAAACATTTCAAATTATGGCGAGACAAAATCCCTTTTAGTGCCTATGTAGCGTTTGGAATTATTGTAATCACCGTCATAGTTTATGTAATCAAGGAGGTTGTGCCATGTCTATAAATATTGCCTTTGCTTTCAATGAAGAATACCTTTCTCAAATCCCCGCTCTTCAACAGCTTATTACGCTAGGGTATACTTATTTGAGCCCTGAAGATGCTTCGCGTGAGCGACAGGGGAAGACATCAAATGTTCTGCTCGAAAACATCCTCCGAGAGAGTCTAAAGCGGATGAATCGAATCAATTACAAAGGTGGAATTTATCTCTTTAGTGAAGAAAACATTCAAGCTGCTGTCCAAAAACTCAAAAATATCAAATATGATGGTTTGTTAAAAACCAATGAATCGGTTTATGATTTGCTGACATTGGGGACGGCATTAGAGCAGAATATCGAGGGTGACAGTAAGAGTTTTACGTTGCAGTATATCGACTGGAAAAATCCGCAGAACAATACCTACCATGTTACGGCTGAATACAGTGTAGAACGTAATCGTTCTACTGAAACCGCACGTCCTGATATCGTTTTGTTTGTCAATGGAATACCATTGTGCGTCATCGAGTGCAAATCGCCTAAAGTCGAAGTCGATCAGGCTATTAGCCAAAATATCCGGAACCAAAATGATGACTACATCCCTAAACTCTTTACTACAGTACAAATGGTATTGGCAGTCAATAAAAACAGTGCTCTTTATGCAACGACCGGAACACCAAAAAAATTCTGGGCGGTATGGAAAGAACAGATATTTACTGATGAAACAGTATCAAAGATAGTTAATACTCAACTTATAGAGAGTGAAAAATCGGTGTTGTTTTCGGGAGATTTTGAAAAAGCTCGGGGTTATTTCGATGCACTGGAGGGCGAAGGGGAAAGAGCTGTTACGGAACAGGATCGTACTATTCATGCCCTTTGTTCACCTGAGCGGTTGTTGGATCTGGCATATCGTTTTACCCTCTTTGATGGAGGGATTAAGAAGATTGCTCGGTATCAGCAGTATTTCGTCATAAAATCGACGTTACAACGGGTTAAAAATATCCATGATGGTAAACGAGAGGGTGGTGTCATCTGGCATACGCAAGGATCAGGGAAATCGCTCACAATGGTGATGTTAGCCAGATCGCTCGTAATGGAGCAAGGCATTCCCAACCCACGTATCATTTTGATTACCGACCGTGACGATTTGGACAAACAACTCTCTAATACTTTTGTGGCATGTGGACTGGATGCTTCCCGCGCGACATCGGGCCGAAATCTTCTCGAACTCGTTGCAGAAAAACAAGCCGGCATTGTGACGACGCTGATCCACAAGTTTGATAAAGCGCTCAATGTTAAAAAAATTCAAGATGATTCACCTGATATTTTTATGCTGATCGATGAAAGTCACCGCTCAAACTTTGGATCATTCGCGGCACGTATGCGACAGATGTTTCCTAACGCCTGTTATCTCGGATTTACGGGAACTCCATTACTCAAAAAAGAGAAAAACAATTTTAATAAATTCGGTTCTCTGATTGATCCTCATTACTCTATTACGCAGGCAGTTGAAGACGGTGCTGTCGTACCGCTGCTTTATGAGGGACGGCATGTCGAGATGGAGCAAAACAAAGCAGCTATTGATCTGTGGTTTGAACGTCATACAGAGGGGCTTACTAAAGAACAAAAGGCCGATCTAAAACGTAAATATGCCCGTGCAGAAATGCTCAATAAAACAAATCAAGTAATATATATGCGCTCTTTTGACATTAGTGAACACTATCGTGCTAATTGGCAGGGGAGCGGATTTAAAGCGCAATTAGTTGCTCCGGGAAAAGTAGCCGCTCTCAAATATCAAGAGTATTTAAATGAACTGGGTGTGGTTACATCTGGAGTGATTATTTCCGGTCCTGACATGCGTGAGGGGTTTGAAAGTGTCGATGATGAACCAACCGACGAAGTAGTCAAATTTTGGCAAAAAATGATGAAGCGATACGGTAGTGAGGAAGAGTATACAAAACAGATTATCAATCAGTTTAAAAACGGTGAGAGTCCTGAAATCCTGATCGTCGTCGATAAACTCCTCACTGGATTTGATGCACCAAACAATGCTGTTCTTTATCTATGTCGGATATTGCGTGAACATACACTTCTGCAAGCAATCGCTCGTGTTAATCGTCTTGCAGACGGTAAAGACTTTGGATATATCGTTGATTATGTAAGCGTCCTTGGTGAACTCGATCAGGCGCTTACGATGTATAAAGATGCTGGATTAGATGGATTTGATGCACAAGATTTGGCTGGAACTCTGACGTCTATCAATGAAGAAGTTGCCAAGCTTCCTCAGCATCATTCAAATCTCTGGGATATCTTTAAAGAGGTCAAAAACTCTAAAGATGAAGAAGCATATGAGCAACTATTGGGAGATGTAACTAAGCGGGATAAATTCTATGATTGTTTGAATGAATTTGCTAAAACACTTGCGATTGCATTATCCAGTGAAAAATTTGTTATGGAAACTCCAGAACATCGAATTCGTATGTATAAAGATGATTTGAGACGATTTGAAAATCTCAAAAAGAGCGTAAAGCTTCGATATGCTGAAACAATCAACTATCGTGAGTATGAACCACGTATTAAAAAGCTTCTCGATACGCAGATTCAGGCTAATGAAGTGATTCAACTCAATGAGCCTGTCAATATCTTCGATGAGCAGATGTTTAATGAGATGAAAGAGGGACGTGGTATCCACAATGCAAAAACCACTGCGGCAAAAGCGGATATGATCGCGCATGCCACCATTAAAACAGTAATCGAAAAAATGGAAGAAGATCCAGCGTTTTACGAGAAGTTTTCTAAGCTGATACAAGAAGCTATCGATGCATTCAAAGCTAAACGGATATCAGATCTGGAATACCTCGGGAAGGTGATGGATTTACGTGATACTGTTGCGACTAAAAAACATGAGGGAATCCCAGTTAATATTGAGGGTAATGACAACGCAGCCGCATACTTCGGTGTGATTAAAACGTTTATTGGTGATGATGTAGTTGCAGCCGATACTGCATTATGGATTGACGCCATAATCAATAAACATTACAAAGTGCAGTTTTGGGATGATACAAATGCTGTTAATAAAGCAATCAATGAAATTGATGACTACCTTTTTGATGAAGTCAAAGAAGCAAAAAATATTGATTTATCAACCGAGCAAATGGACACTATTATCGAAAAAACGATGCAAGTTGCTAAACACAGGATGCCTTGATGCAGACGGTTTGTTATGGTGAGCGATGTATCACTTATGATGTGGAGTATGTGCAGAGAAGAACTATGGCTATATCTGTACATCCCGATATGAAAGTTGTTGTCAAAGCACCACTTGAAACATCAATCGAAGCAATCAATAAAAAAGTCCTCAAAAGAGTACGATGGATATCAAAACAACAAGATTTTTTTGCACAGTATCATCCAAAAGAAGCTTCTCGACAATACATCGGAGGAGAATCGCATCTCTATCTAGGTCGAAGGTACCGTTTACGAGTTATCAGTGAGGGGAAAGGGGTTAAAATAAATGGAGGCAACCTGATTGTATCTATTCGTGATTCGGATACGACCAAGGTGCGAAACATGTTGGAACGGTGGTATCGGCAAAAAGCTACCGAACATTTTAATCAGAGTTTTCAACGGTGCTGGAAAATGTTTGAAGAGTTGAGACTTATACCACCGAAAATTGTTGTTAAGAAACTTGAAAAAAGGTGGGGAAGCTTAGCAAAATCAGGGACGCTCACACTCAATATTAATCTTATTAAAGCGCCTAAAGCGTGCATTGATTACGTTATGACACATGAACTGTGCCATCTGCTTTTTCATGATCATAGCAAAGCTTTCTACGATCTGTTGCAACGAAAGATGCCAGATTGGGAACGACGTAAAATGAAATTGGAAAAGATGGTCTAAATAAATTCCAGAGTGAGTAGGGAGGAGTGGCTGAGAGAAGTGTGCTTTCAGAAAAATCGCCGAGCAAATTTAGATTAGTCGTATATGGCTGAAAAATTCATTAGTGTTTGAGCAAGTTCTTCGATTATTTACAAAAACTGCATGCCGAAAAACATTTGTTTTCCGACACATAAGCTTTCATGATTAAAAACTTCAAAAACAACCTCATAAAATAGACGAAAAACTATGTCGGAATATGATATAATACGAAAACATTATAATAGAGGTTTTCCGTATGCTAATTGGATATATGCGCGTTTCCACTGAAGAACAATCAACTCAATTACAAAAAGATGCTCTTTTATCTTATGGGATTGATAGCAGAAATATTTTTGAAGATCAAATCTCTGGCTCTAAAGATACAAGAGAGGGTTTATCGCAAGCCTTAGATTTTTTGCAAACTGGAGATACGCTTGTTGTTTGGAAACTTGATCGTCTTGGAAGAAGTCTTGCTCACTTAATTTCAATCATCAACACTTTAAAAGAAAGAGGTATTTCATTTGTATCACTAACTGAGGGGATGGATACAAGCACACCGAGTGGTGAACTATTTTTTCATATCTTTGGTGCATTAGCCCAATTTGAAAGAAGTTTGATACAGCAACGTGTAAAAGCCGGTTTAGATTCTGCAAGAGCAAGAGGTAAGATTGGTGGTAGACCAAAAGCGATTGATGATGAAAAACTATTGATAATTCAAGAGGCGTTATCTGGTGGTATGAGCAAAGCTGCTGTTTGTAGAACGTTTGGTGTGAAGAGATCGACATTGATTGATACGCTCAAACGCATATAGTACTACAATTTTTAATTCAAGATTTAGGAGTAATTCATGAAAAGAGATCTGTCGATTTAAAAGTCGTTTCGTCAAGAAATTAATCTTCAAATACGCAGTGTAAAACATAAAAAAGAATTTTCTCATGACAGAGCTTTTAATATTGAAGGTTGTGTCATGAGAAGTGCTTGAAAAAATATAAGAATTCCAGAGTGAGTAGCGAGGAGTGGCTGAGAGAAGGGCTGAAAAATACCCAAAAAATTGGGCATACTTCGGGGATATCGGGTTTTATAACTTTTCAATTTATGTTATAATTCCGTCGTTTCGATTGCTCGTCGAACTGCCTCTTTGCCTTTTACACGCTCGGTTAGAGCACATCTAATCAACTGTCGGTTGTACTGTACAGCTTGTTCCTTGTCCAATATGTGAGAGTCTTGGATTTAGGTCGTGATGTGGGAAGGTGATGAGTGCATAACTTCATACTACAGCGCCCGTTATATCAAAGTTCTTCTTTGACACGAATATCTACGTGTAGTCGATCCCCCTTTTTGTTTCCATGTGAGAGTCAGCCGCAACTGCATTAATTTCTACTATTTTTTCTATATCCTTGGTACTAATCATGAGCAGAGATTATGATGAACATGATTAAGATATATACTATCACCAGACGCTTAATGACACGCCTATCATTTTTTAACAATGGTAAGAAGAGTAAAGGGAAGCAGGCACCAAGTGTTCCCGTGAAATTACTCAACGGGATGCCGGGAGGCATCCGACAGTCAAAGAGACTGTATTCCTTTTCGGGAGTGTTTAAACGCACTTGGTACCCCGTTGAATAATCATGGGGAAAGTATAATGGTTTTGAAAATTTTTTGCCTGATTTGAAAAAAGGTAATATTTAATAAAATATAAAAAAAAATATCATTAATAAGTAGAACAAATTGGGAAGAAGCGGTTTTTTCCCTTAAAAATAAAAATTAGTTGAGTAAAAAAATATCACTTTTTTTATTTAAAGCAGTTCTGTTGCTTCATGCCGTTTGTTTGGAATAAGGTGAGCATATCGCATTGTCATATCCAATGTTTTATGTCCAAGTTGTTCTTTGATATGTAAAATATCAAGTCCTCTCATCGCAAGCCAACTCGCATGTGTGTGGCGCAAGCTATGAATAGTAATTCTTTGTTTTGGATCAGCATTAATATTTCCATCTATGACATTATCCACAACGATTTGCCAAGTTTTTGAAAGACGATTTAGTTTTTCTCCTAAAGTATTTAGAAATATAAAATTACTTTTTTTCTGTTTTATAAGCTCAAGCACAACCTTTCTAACAAGTTTATGCATACTGATCCATCGCGCATTTCCATTTTTTGTGGATTTAAAATAGATCATATTGGTTTCAAAATTGATATTGCTCCATGTTAAATCAACGATCTCTCCAAACCTTGCTCCTGTATATAGGAGCATGATGGTAATCTGATATAGTAAATCATTATCGTATTGGCTCAATTCACTTAAAATAGCTTCTGCTTGCTCTTTAGTGAGAAATGCTTGTCGAGCATTATCAATTGTTGGAAGTTTGACTTTGCCAGCGCTTATTGGGTTAGTATAGTTGGAGATAAGATCATTCTTGATAGCATGATTTATTACATGGCGGATAAGACCAATATAATGTTTGGTTGATTGGTTGGCAAAGCCTCTTTCAAGATAGGACTGTTTGAAGGTTTCAATATCACTCGACTTGATTTTTTTGACTTCCTTGTTGGCAAAAACGGGTGAAATATGAAGACGATAATATTCTTCATCTTTCATATAAGTTTTTTTGTTGGCTTTAGCCCATAAAAAATAAGATTCCCATGAATCTGCAAAAGTAAATTTTTTTGAGCGTTGTGATTGGAAAGGAGTTTCTTGTCCAGTTGATAAATAATGCTTAGTTTGTATGAGACGATCATAAGCATCTTTAACTGTAAAATTGGACTGCTTTGTTTTAACTCCGACTTTTTTCTTAACGGGTTTTCCATTTTCATCACGGTAGTTTATATAATATGCTGTATTGCCATTTTTGAGTTCATTGACCCACACACCATCATATTTTCCACCAGCTGGTTTTAGTGCCATAATTAGAAACCTTTTATTGAAACTTGATCATTTGAATTAAGCTTGAGAAAAAATCCTTACTCCATATTTCTAACTCTTTTTCATCATAGATAAAACGGCGGACATCTTTCTTTGCCAATTCAATGTCTAATGACTCAACTCTTTGTTGAAGTAAACCAACTACTATTTTCTGATTATATTGCTCAAGTGTGTTTGGCAACTCTATCTCTGCTTCTTCTAGAGCTTTACAGCTTTGTAGTAGCCGAGTGGCAAGATGCGTTAAATTGACTTGATACCCATTTTGTACATACCAAACCATATCATACCAATCACGCCCTTTTGGTCTAGTTTTCCATCCACGACATAAAACTGCATGGAGCTTACCTGCAAACAATGAAGAGGGTTTCATACTTCTTACCATAAATGGTGCAGGAGTTAAATGTAGCTTTTGCTCCTCTTCAAAGTTGATAGGAGGCTCGGTATCTACTTCAAATTTTATTTTTAATATTTTACCTGCATTAAAACTCTTTACAATATCTTCAGGAGCGTTAATAGCAAGAAGATGCTTTATTGTATTACCTTTTATAAATGCTGATTGTATTGCACTCTGATCTTTGATCTTTGTTTCAACCTGAGCTTCAAATCCATAAGTGTAAAGTGTGTCCAATACCGCTTTTTCATATTTACTAAGATCAAATGATGGATCTGGCTTTAGTAGTGAAAAATCAAGATCTTCGGAAAATCTTGGAAGACCATATAATATTCTAAGTGCTGTACCACCATAAAATACGGCATGGTTAAAAAAACCTGCATCACTGAGTGCATATAAAACTATTTCTTGCAATATCTCTCTTAGTGCTTCATATGGATCATCTTTAGTAAGATCATATTTTTGAAGCATTGCTGTAATATGTGGATGTGTATCAGCCATTTTTTTGCCTTTTTTTAATACTTGCTGCCATATTTCGTAATCTCGAAGATGAGTATGCCATAGAGATTTTCCAAAGAAGAGTTGTATCTAATTTTTCCAGTTCTTCCCATTCTATACGGAGGTCATCTTCGAGGTACTCTAACATATCATCTTTATCTATGCCAACTATCCTTTGATCAGCGTAAACCAGATCGCATAACGCTTTTTCAGCAGTTGCGATCATATAGCCACCATCATGTTCATCAAATTTCCAGTCAATTCCTAAAGAGTACACTTTAGATGGGATTTTTTTGTAACTAAATGTACCTACTTCTGTAGTATATATTTCAGGGCGATATGTAGTAGCTGAAGTAACTGTATATACTCTCTCAGGTATCAAACCATGATAGGATAATGCATATTCATAGGATACATAAGAGGGTTTATGAAGCATATTGGCTATAGTGACCATATTCAGAGAATAGTCTCTATACTCTGTTCCTAAAATATATACACCTCTTTTTAAGCGTATCAATTCCCCTTTTTTAACCATATTATTGATTTTTTTGATAGGTTCTTGATACTCTTGTTCCAAGATAGGTTTTATCATCTCAGTTGTAAAGACATTTAATCTGATCAGTTTTTTTAGTTGATATATATTCATAGGAGTATTATACATTACTAATTTAAATTAAGTGTAATTTATATAGAAAAAGTATTAAATATGCTTTTTTAGCACATTAAAGCTTAAATATATTTAATAATAGTGCATAATTTATACATCATATGACATATAAACTATATCATTCTTTCCAAATATTATTTTCAATTTTTGTTTGAAAATTGTACATTTTTTTACTACATTTTTTACTACAAAATTTAAAAAAGAGTACAATAGTATAAAAGTAAATAAAAAACAAATACTAGGCTTTAAGTCCATAAAATAGGTAATTTTATGTACATATATAAACAATTAAGCTTTATTAAAAAACAATCAAAAAGTGACTGAAAATCACTGTGTCCTTGGTTCGATTCCGAGATTGGCCACCACCTTTTAACTCTACAATTAATTTAACTTTCGCCAATTTAAATAGTAAGTGCACCAGACCGTTAAGCTATAGAATAAGATTTTGTAATTGTATCAAAGAACACTTCTGCTGGTGTCTTATATCCCAGTATTTTTCTTGGTCTGTTGTTGAGTTTGTTTTGAACGTCCCCAATTTGCTTATTTGTTATCTCCTGAAATTCTTTTACAGTTTTGTATGCTTTGACTTCTTACAAACTATTTTTTCATTGAAGCCAATATGTATTTATACATTTAAAGAAAGTTTTTATTATTTGTTCAGTAGAATAAAAATTAATATTTTTAAATACTTTATATTAATTGGTGGTGTCTAGTGGGAATTATGGATAGAGATTATAGTAAGCGCAAGTCACAAAAGGATATTCAGTTTCAAACTAAATTTAATGAACAAAAGGGTGAAGTTGAATTAGCTGAAACGCAATATTTACAATCGGATCGAAATAGTAATTTTCAAAAAGAGAATAAGATATCAAAAACAAAGATCGATCATGATGAAATTAGAAGATATAAAAATAGATCACGTTCAAGAAGAGAAAATTTAAAACAAGAAAATAAAGTACATGAGAAAAGTTTTTCTTTTATTCCTTGGATTTTTGCTATTGTAGTGATTTTAGTAGTAGCAAAAGTTACGGCGTAATGAAAAAAGGACGTAAATGAAAATTATAATGATAATAATATTGATGATGCAAAGTGTAAATGCTCAATATACAGATTATATAAATAATCATTTAAATTAAAATCAGATTGGCCACCACCCATTTTAAAACCTCTTTTAATCACACCTATTTAACTGATATGATAGCTTTTTTATAATATTATTTTGTGTATTAAATATACCCTACATGTAGAGGAGTTTTCCATGGTTAAAGTAGCTGCTATTCAGATGAGTATGAGTGAAGATAAAAATGAAAATATAAAAAAAGCGATTCGTTTAACAAGAGATGCTGCGACAAATGGAGCAAATATTATTTTATTGCCTGAGCTTTTTGAAGGCTTGTATTTTTGTAAAGATATGGATGAAAAATATTTTTCTTGGGCGCAAGAGCGTGAAGGACATCCGCTTTTAAAAACTTTTTCAGCCCTAGCAAAAGAGCTTCAAACGGTCATTTTAGTGAGTTATTTTGAAAAAAGCGGGAGTGAGTATTTTAACTCGCTTGTGGTTATGGACGCAGATGGGCGTGAACTTGAAAACTACCGTAAAACGCATATTCCAGATGGCCCTGGGTATGAGGAGAAGTTTTATTTTAAACCAGGTGATACAGGCTTTAAAGTGTGGGATACAGCATTTGGACGCATCGGAGCTGGTATCTGCTGGGATCAATGGTTTTGTGAGACGGCGCGTGCTTTAACACTTATGGGTGCGGAGCTTATTTTCTATCCAACAGCAATCGGTAGCGAACCAGAGATACATGTAGACTCAAAAGATCACTGGCAAAGAGTGCAGATGGGACATGCAAGTACGAACATTGTGCCAGTGATCGCCGCAAACAGAATAGGAAAAGAGGATGGTGAAAGTTGTAGCTTGAACTTTTTTGGAAGCTCTTTTATGACTGACGCTTCGGGCGAGAAAATAGCAGAAGCTTCACGCGATAAAGAGGAGATACTTTACGCTGAGTATGACTTTGAAAAAAATAGAGAGTTTCAACACTACTGGGGACTCATACGAGACCGCCGTCCTGAGTGCTATGGCGAGCTTGTAAAATAACTTCCTTTTTTCTCTTTGTCTTTTGGCAAAGGGGACTTTTTATTGTTTATAAATCTGCTTACATGTAAGAGTTTTTGGAAAGAGGATACAACTGTTTTTGAAAAGAAAAAAGTGGAAAAAAAGAGGGTTCAAATGTGACGGGTGTCACATTTGAGAAGGATAATATTAGAATTGTACTTGTGCAGTTAGCATATAGTTAGTAACGTTTCCAGCGTTATTATTAGTTTTTGTAGAATCTGTAATTTTATTGCTGTTGTTATCTATAGTTTCGAAGTTCGCCAGCAACTTAACATTTTTGTTCATATCCCAAGCCATACCACCGATGTAAGTACGTTTAGTAGATTTTTCAGTAGCTGTAGAAGCCAATTGATCAAATGTGAAAGAGTCAACACGCCCAAACACATGGTATTGATCTTTTTCACCAGCACGTGCATCAAAGTTTGCACTGTAACCTGAACCAGCGTACGTTGATTTTGCTGCTGTTTTATCAGTATCTTGAGAAGAGATGTATTGAGCTGCTACAAGTAATGGTTTTGTATTGAAAACTGAATGTACACCAACAAAAGTTAGATCATTTGCATTGTTTGTATTGTTCGCAGCACCATTTTTAAATTCTTTAACAGTTTTTGCAAGTAAAGAAACATCAAAGTAAGTATGTGCAGTATTGTAATCTGTTCCAGTTCCTAGTACGTGAGCTGTAAAACGTCCCTCGTAATCCATACCCATTCCATTGTTACTATATGTATTTTCAGCATCGTGGTAACCAGCATTGTTGTATACACCTACTTCACTTGAAAAATATTTAGTATTTGTTTTAAGATCGATACCTCTACCAGCTGATTGGTGGAATTTTGGTCCGTTACCTTGTTCTGTAAATACTTTCTCTAAACAGCGGTAATCCCAAGCATGGCCCTCTTCGTAATCGAGTAAAGTCGTATGTGCTTGACCGATTTCGATATCTGTATATGGAAGAATTTGATCTAAGTAAAGGTATGCATATTTTACTTGTGCAGCGTAATAGTCACCGTTTGAAGCAGTTGCAGTACCACTTTGACTTACTGAACCAGTATCAAATACATCATAAGTTAAACGGAAATAGTTTTTCTTGTTATCATCCATAAATGCTTTCGCTTGGAAGTACATACGTCTAGCTTCGAAACGGTTTGTATCAACTTTTGTAGCATCTCTAAAATCTTGGTTTACATAACCAAGGTAAGCTAGCATACTTAAATCAATTTTACTAGTTTTAGAAGTTAATGAAGTCATATTAACTGGAGTACGTCCTTCACCCTCAGTGGTAAATACTTGACCGTTAGCGTCTTTGTAAAATGTATCAGCACCAGTAGATGATGAACTAGCAGATGCAACTGTAGCGATTGATAACGCAGCAAGCGTAGAAATTACGATTTTTTTCATTTGGTTATGTTCTCCTGTTTTTGTTGCCGACATTTTAAAGAGACAAAATTACATAATGGTTACGGTTATCTATCTGTTTTTGTTTTACATGTAAGCCCAAACAGGATGGAACTCTTTTTGCTATTCTTTTTTAATAAACCTAAACAGGGGGAATGATGAACGTTGTACTGCGTAACAACCTTATTTTGATTCGTACCAATTTTAGAACGCTCAATCAGACGTGGATGCGGGAGTTTTTAACACTTCACTCGAGCAATATGCTCTTTTTGCCTCGCTCTGTGCTTATATTTAAAAATCAATCTCTTGCAGATTCGCGAGTTCGGTTTTTGGATACAGTTGGCACTTTTCATGCGCAGATGAACGATTTTTGCGAGATGTTTTTTAAAAAATCACTGCTCAAAGTTTCAAATATTCCTATTAAAATAGAGCTGACAAGTGCGCAAGAGGTTCAACGAGTGAGTGTTGAACTTTATGCAAGAGACGCTTTTACGATAGATATCTCTCTTTTTTATCCAAACTCTTGGATTATGAGCTATTTGAAAAATCAGTTTAGAGGCTTTATTTTGGAGTCAACAGATAGCTCACTTGTTGTAGATGTCAGTGATGAAAAAGCAAGAAGACGACTTGAAGCGGCGATCAACAAACGCTCTTTGATGCACTATGAGATTCAGTACCGCTATGATGCACATTTTATTGAGCGTCTTTATGGAAGCATTGAAGTGTTTGATGATGGCGAGCATGAAGATGAAAAGATAGAGCGACTTATTGGTTTTTATACGGTGCTTCGCTGTCCTGTTGGTGCTCCAAAAGAGCTTTTAAAACAAAACTATAGACAGCTTGCACGAGTCTATCATCCAGATCGTATCTACCATATAAAACCAAATATGGTGAGCCATTATACGCAGAGATTTCAGTTGATCCAAGAGGCTTACAGCGTTTTAAAACATGTCAGTTAGAGAGTCAAAAATCCCTCTTTGATATCTGCAGAAGAGATGTTTTTGAGTAAAATAGAAAAATCCTCAGCACTGTAAAGTGAAAGTGTAGGGCTTTGCATCCCAAGAAGCTCTTTTGAAAATCCACGTTTTGAAAAGAAGAGGATTTTAGTAGGTGATATCTCAAGGCGCGTACATTTATCATAAAGTTTGTGTAACTCTTTTTTGTTGATTTTGTGATTTGTCCATTTGCATTCGCCGACGTAGATTTTTTGAGTTTTTGTGATAGCAAGCAGGTCGATCTCTACATTTGCATCCCAGTAGCTTCCACTAGTAAGTATCTCCTCATCTCTTGTGTAATAATCAAGCAACAACTCCGAGAGCTCTTCAAATACAAGGCTTGTATAACTGTGCTGATGCATTTGAAATCTTTTGATCACATTTTCATAGATCCCTTGCTCGATCTCTCTTGCGTGAGGGTAGATAAAATAAAACCAAAATCTGATAAAAGGTTTTGTAAAGCGCATTTTATGGGAGATACGATGACGCGCGTCTTCACGCTTGAGTTTTTGGTTTGGATGAGTCTCTCTTGGATTTTTTTCTCTAGAGTGCTGTATCTCTAAAATATGATTGTTTTGAAGAAAATCGATCGCAACTCCGCCATTTTTGTTGTTGAATCCAGCTCGGTTAAAAGCCTTAAACAAGCGTCTGTCTCCAGTGGCAAGAACATATAAAAGACGTGCATATTGGGATTCATCGAGTAGAAGTCCCCAGAGAGCATTATGCAGTTGACCATAATTATCAAGTATCTCGCTCACGATCAGCTCTTCGAGAGGTTTGTCGATATCTATCTCTTTACCAAGTCCTCCAAAGATGGAAAAATACTCAATCTGTTTTTCCATATCATCTGGATAGTGTCTTGCGTAAAATGATCTAAACTGTTCTAAAAGCATCGCACCTCAATCTTTTTCTTTAATTGTAACGAATGTAGTATAATATTTTTATGATTATCTTGATGAAAAAATTGGCATATTTAGCTCTTATGCTCCTCCTTATTTCTATTGTTTCTTTTGGTGCGATTCATATCGCACCAAACAGTTTTTTTAGTGGAGGCGATCTCAATCCAAATATGACTCCCGAGGCAATCGCAAAACTCAAAGCTGTTTATGGATTGGATAAACCTCTTATAACGCAGTACACAGAGTGGATGAAAAATATGCTTACATGTAACTTCGGAATCTCCTTTGTAAGCGGAGAAGAGGTGAGTGCTGAGATCGCTAAACGTCTTGGAGTTACACTTGCGATGAACTTTGTTTCCATGATTTTAGTCTTTTTGCTCTCTTTATATTTTGGTATCAAGGCCGCTTTGCGCCATGATCAAAAAAGTGATTATCTTATCACGCAACTCTCTTTGATCTCATTTTCTATGCCATCTTTTTATCTTGCACTTTTGTTTATAATCTTTTTTAGTCTCAACTTGGGATGGTTTCCTTTTTCAGGACTACATTCTTTAGAGTCAAAAGAGGGTTTTTCTAACTATCTTGATATGGCGTGGCATCTGACACTACCTATAGCTGTTATGGTTTTTGTGGGTGTGGGGAGTATGGTTATTTATATTCGCTCGTTAACGCTTGAGATACTTAAAAGTGATTATTATTTCTTTGCAAAAGCACGCGGTTTGAGTGAAAAAGTGATACTGCGATACACAATCTTGCCAAACCTTTTACCGCCTGTTGTGACACTTTTAGGACTCTCTTTGCCAGGGCTTATCGGTGGAAGTGTCATCTTGGAATCGATATTTGGTATAGATGGAATGGGAAGATTTTTTTATTTAAGTGCGATGAGTCGGGATTATCCAACAATTATGGGGATTTTAATGATTACGGCTTTTTTAACACTTCTTGGAAATATGATTGCAGATATGGTTTTACTCAAACTCAACCCTTATGCAAAGCGAGGGTAGTAGGGACAGATGTCCCTGCTACAAATACGGAGACATTCGTCTTTGTGTGTTACTAGCTAAATAACGCCTGAAGTGCATCCACTCCATCTTTTTGTTCGCTCTCTGCAGGAGAATCACCTTGCGCAGATGAACCTTTTTGTTCTACAAGCTCAATCGCCATACCAGTAAGCATCGAAGCTAAACGAATATTGATACCGCTTTTTCCGATAGCTTTACTTTTTTGATCCGCAGGAAGCGTGATGATCGCTTTTTCTGCATCCCCTTTTTCATCTCTTATGATCTCAATATGAGAGATAATCGCAGGACTCATAACACGAGCTACGAAAAGTTCAGGGATATTTGTGTATTCGATACAGTCGATATTTTCGCCTACGAGTTCTTCGCTCACAGCATTGATACGAACACCTCTAACACCGACAGTTGCACCAACAGCATCAACTTGAGGATGCGTACTGATAAGAGCGATTTTTGCTCTGTCTCCTGGGATGCGAGCTGATTTTTCAACGATAACGATTCCATCAGCAATTTCAGGAACTTCCATAGCTAAGAGTTGTTCTAAAAATTTTGGAGATGTGCGAGAAAGTTCTATTTGGATTCCATTTGCTTTATCGATATTTACACGACGAACTAGCGCTTTAAGCAGATCACCAACTTTAAATTTTTCCCCTTTTATACGGCTTTTCATTGGAAGGATAGCACGCACTTCATCTACTTCTATATAAGTGTTTTGGTCAGAATCTACAAGTGTTACACGACCTGTGACAATCGTTCCAATTTTAGAGTTGTATTTGCTATAAAGCTCATTTTCTACAAGTCTTTGAATATGGTATTCGATCTCATTGTGAAGTTTTCCAGCAGCAGTTCTGCCGTAATCTTCTAAGTTATGATCGATTTGAAGCTGATCTTCAAGCTCTGCATCTTCATCAAGTTTAAGCGCATCGCTTAAAGCTATATATCCACCGCTAAGCTCTTCATCTTCGAGTCTTTTATCATCATCTTTTACAACGATGATCGTTTGAAAGAGGTGCATTTTTTTTGTTTTGTTGTCTATATCTGCTTCAAAAGTAAAGTTGTTATTTATAACACGTTTAGCAGTTTGTACAAAAGCTGTTTTAAGTGCTTCAAGTACATTTGCACTTTGGAGCCCTTTTTCATGAGCGATAGCATCTACGATATCTAAAATTTTTTCCATAAGTATCCCTTGATTGAGGTTGCTTTCATAAAAATAGTAAATTTAAAATGTGGGGTTTCTTTTTATGAAGAGTGTAATTGTAGCAAAAACAAATTTAAAAATTGTTTTAAGTCTAGGTGTGCTTAATCGAATATTTATTGAACTTTTTATATAATGCAGACAATTATAACAAATGAGGGAAAATCATGGAACTAAAACTAGCTCGTGTTGAAATCGACCAAAAACCAAAAAAGATAGATCTTAAAAAGATTGAAGAGAGTGCAGCAAAAGATGGATCGGTCATATTTTATTTTGATCGTGAAAATTCACACAAAGATCTTTTAGCACTTCAAGACCATATCGAAGCAAGCGGAAAAAGCTTTTATATGCGTGAAGTGAAGTATGGTCTTGCGGATAGCGAGTACATGTACGAAGTTCATATTCTCGCGTAAGGCAGAGAATTGAGTAAAAAACTCTATATCGAGACTCTTGGCTGTGCGATGAATGTTCGCGACTCTGAACATATGATCGCAGAGTTAAATGAGAAAGATGATTATGTTCTAACAACAGATTCAAAAGAAGCTGATCTCATTCTCATCAATACTTGTTCTGTGCGTGAAAAGCCTGTTCAAAAACTTTTTTCAGAGCTTGGCGTGTTCAATAAATCTAAAAAAGAGGGTGCCAAAATCGGTGTTTGCGGTTGTACGGCTTCTCATTTAGGTAAAGAGATTATCAAACGTGCACCTTATGTCAATTTTGTTTTGGGTGCAAGAAATGTCTCTAAGATAAGCGAAGTCCTCCACAAAGATAAAGCAGTTGAGATCGATATCAATTATGATGAATCAGATTTTGCTTTTAAAGATTTTCGCTCTTCAGCTTATAAAGCTTACATAAATATCTCCATCGGTTGTGATAAATCTTGTACTTTTTGTATCGTTCCAAAGACAAGAGGCGATGAGATCTCTATTCCCACAGATCTGATCTTAAAAGAGTGCCAAAAAGCTGTTGAGAGCGGTGCAAAAGAGCTCTTTTTACTTGGACAAAATGTCAACAACTATGGTCGCCGCTTTAGTGGTGAACATGAAAAAGTAAACTTTACAGAACTTCTTCGCCGTATCTCTAAAATCGAGGGTTTACATCGTATCCGCTTTACTTCTCCACACCCATTTCATATGGATGATGAGTTTTTAGAGGAGTTTGCAAGTAATCCTAAAATCTGTAAATCGATGCATATGCCTCTTCAAAGCGGCTCATCTAAAGTGCTCAAAGAGATGAAGAGAGGCTACACGAAAGAGTGGTTTTTAAATCGTGTTGAAAAACTCAAATCGATGATCCCTGATGTTGGACTTAGTACCGATATTATTGTTGCTTTTCCTGGAGAGAGCGATGAGGATTTTGCAGATACGATGGATGTCGTACGCAAAGTTGGATTTGAACAGATTTTTAGTTTCAAATACTCGCCTCGTCCGCTTACAGAAGCTGCAGAATTTACAAATGTTGTGGATGAAGAGATCGGATCAGAGAGACTTTTTGCTTTGCAAGAGTTGCATAATGAAATACTTGATCAAAAAGTCCAAGAGCAACTTGGACGTGTTTATGAGGTCTATTTTGAAGAGTTACGTGCTGATGGATATGTAGCTGGAAGAAGTGACAACAATTATCTGGTAAAGGTTAAAGGAAGCGAAGAGCTTTTAGGAACTTTGGCAGATGTAAAGATCACGAAAGTCGGCAGAGCCTCTTTAGTCGGCGAGATACTTTAAACTCTTATGAAAAAGCGCATACTTCGGGCATTAGCCTTATTTATTGTCCCATTTCTTGGGATGCTTTTGATGCGCTTGATCTATCTTACAAACAAAAAAATATTTCATCTTTCAAATAATATTCCTACTGATCCTGTTATTTTTGCTTTTTGGCATGGCGATCTTTTGATGCAACCCTATTTGTATTATCAATTTCGAAAAATTCCTAAGGCAAATGTTCTTATAAGTGATCATTTTGATGGTTCATTGATCTCAAAAACCATGGGCTATTTCAAACTTGGAACGATTGCGGGTTCAACAAATAGAAATGCAGCTAGAGTGCTAAGAGAGGCGATCAAAACTCTCAAAACTGGTACTGATATCGGTATCACACCTGATGGTCCAAAAGGGCCTCGTTACAGTGTCAGTGATGGGATCGTGATAATGGCGCAAAAAACGGGGGCTAAGGTGATTGTTTACAATTGTAAGCCAACAAAATATTGGCAACTAGGCAGTTGGGATAAGTTTGTTATACCAAAGCCCTTTGGAACCTTGGAGTTTTTTTCAAGTGAGCCTGTCGATCTTACAGGTCTAGAGTTAGCGGATGCAAAAAAACTACTTTTTGACAAAATGATGTTGCATGCGCTTTGAGTCGCAGAGTCAGTAAAGAGATGCAAAAGCCATTACTTCACTATAAAAAAGATTTTTTGATCTATTTAGAGAAGGTAAGAGGGTATTCTGATTTGACACTAAAAACGTATGATGAAGTGTTAAATGAAGCCTTAACTCTCATAGAGATACAAGATGATACTTCTGTACTTTACCTAAATCTTATGCCCTATCGCATCGCTATCGCTTCACTTAAACAAAAAACAATCGCTAAAAAATTGAGTGCAATTCGTTCATTTAGTGAATTCTTAATCACGCAGGGTGAGCCTGTAGTTTTGAGAGCAGATGAGAGCATAAAGGTACCAAAAACACTTCCAAAACCTATTTCTCATGAGCACATTATGGAGGCTCTGGGTCATGCAGATCAAGAGGAACGGTTGGTTGTGACTATGCTTTATACACTTGGATTGCGTATCTCGGAGCTTAGTAGTTTAAAACTCAACGATATAACAGATGAGTGGATACGTGTAGTAGGTAAGGGTAATAAACAAAGGGATATCCCGCTTTTATCTTCAACATCTAAGCTTTTAAAGCTCTATCTCAGCGATCATAATCCCAAAAAATACCTTTTTGAAAAAAATAGCCAAAAATTAAGCGAAAATAGTTTAAGATATACGATTACTAAGGTGTTTGAGCGGGTTGCTCTAAAAGTGACTCCTCACCAGTTGCGCCATTCTTATGCGACAGTACTTTTAAATAATAATGCAAGAATCGTTGATGTTAGTGAGCTTTTAGGTCATTCATCTATGGCGACAACACAGATATATACAAAGCTAGCAAGCACGTTAAAGATGCAAAATTACAACAAGGCTCACCCGTTGTGTAAGGAGATGAATGATACTTTCTAAAATAATGCAAAGCATGTATTTGAAGATATATATTAGTATTGTTACATCCAACACCCAAACTTATGTGAGTGTTCACACACTAAAGGGAAGTAAGGTAAAAGATCTTCGTATAGAGAACTTCGAGGGCGAAGAAGTTTCACAAAGAATGATCTCTTTTATCGACACATACATCTCAGAATCTCCTTTTTACTATGTTTCCTATTTAGATAACTCTTCACACCAAGGCGCATTGCCTACATGTAAGCTTGAAGAGTTTTTAGAAGTTAATGGGAATGAGACATATAAAACTATCTGTTATGATGGATGGAGTAGTTATACCTCTATTGTTGATTTGAGCAAGTTAGAGAAAAAATATGCTTCTATTGGTCTGGATTTTGTTTTTTCTCCATTTTCTATTTTGGAAAATTTCTTCAAAGATAAGATCGAAGCAGCAGCGACTCTTTATGCACTCGTGCAAGAGGATAATATAACTATTGCTATCTTTGAACATTCAAAGCTCAAATATGGAGAGTTTTTAAATATTGATAATACAAAATTTGAACATAGCATCATGACACAAGAAGAGGAAAAAAATGATCTCTCTTTTGATGAAGATCAGCTCTCGGTCAATCTTGAAGATATCGATATTGATGAGGGATTTAATGAACTTGATGATTTTGCAGATATAGAAGATCTTGACTCTATAGATGATTTTGAAGATTTTACAGATGTCAGTGTAAATGAAAAAGAGATAAAACAAGAACAGCATCTTAGAGAGGAAGAACATGAAAATGCTGGATTCAATGAGGATTATAGACGCTTTAGTGCAATTAAAAATGCGCTAAAAACATATTACACAGATGAAAAATATGAAAATAGCTTTATAGAATCGATCTATATCGCCTCTGCATGTGATCTTGATCACTCTTTGAAAAACTATCTTGAAGAGGAACTCTTTTTAAAAGTATTTGTGCGTCAAGTGGAGATTACAACAGAAGTTTTTGACTTGGCTAAGAGAGAAAAGATATGAGTAAAAGTTATCTCAAGCCAAGGTCAAAACAGCTTCTATCAGATGAGATGCAACTCGTACTCCTCTTTTTTACGATCTCAATAGTGATGCTATTTTTGACATATGGCTTTTTAAAATTAAAAATATACACCTTTCAAGAGAGCATCACAAGGATAGAATCCAAAAAAGTGGAGCTCAAACACAATATAGACAATATGCAACACCAGATCCATATTATCCTTCAAGAAAGCGACAGAGTGGAGAAGGTAGTGACAGAAAACAGTGTTTTAAAAGAGAGTATTAGAAATCTTTTTGATCTTGTGCCTGATCGTATCATACTCTCTCAGGTTGAATTAGATAAAAATTCACTTATCTTAAAAGGCACGACGCCGAGTAAAGATGTGTATGAGTTTTTGCTCCAAGCTCCTCTGCGCTCGATATTTAATAACACTTATACAAGTTTTTATCAAGCAGAAAATGGCTGGCTTAACTTTGTTTCGACAAATACTATAGATGATGAAGAAGTGCTCAAATGAAATCGATGAAGATGTCTCGTCAAACTGTTTATTTACTGTTTATTACGATCAGTTTGCTTATTTTTGTTTTAGTTTTTGCTTTTTTTGTTTTGATTCCATCAGGGCAAGAATATAGAAACGCTCGCAGTGTCGCAAATAAGCATACTAGCGAGTTAAACCAATTTGAACAAGTGAATGAAGAAACGCAAAAAGAGCTGAGTGGACTTCAAGAGAAGCATAAAAATGTTATCAAAGC
Organism: uncultured Campylobacterales bacterium; assembly: GCA_903892995.1. GTDB lineage: Bacteria > Campylobacterota > Campylobacteria > Campylobacterales > Sulfurimonadaceae > Hydrocurvibacter. The sequence continues at coordinate 35,293 of CAITKP010000024.1, read as the reverse complement.
TTTTGATAATAAGTTTAATCCAAAAAACTTTACAACTGAAAATAGAAAATATTTTCAAAACCTTACCTTAACGAAGATTGCAAAAGTAGATAGACAATCTCCTTTTGATCTTTATGAAGTAAATGCAACCTCAAAGATCGATTCACCCGTAGTTTTTTACGACTTTTTAGACTCTCTCAACAGAGGAAGTTGGGTTATTGGAGTGAACTTTCCTATCCATTTTCAAAAAGAGGGCGAGTTTATTATCTCCTCTTTTACTATGCGTGTTTATAATCTTCATGAAGATGAAAAGGAAAATACACCTGCAAAAGAGGAGCATTCAGCACCCTCTCATGCTCCAGAGGCACACTCTACGCATCATGAGTGAAAATCTCAAGTAGATGCTGGTTCAAAAAGAGATAGGGACGCAGTTTACTTGGAATAGATAAAACTCTGCATCGCTCTTTAAACTCTTTGTCCATGTTTACATGTAAGCAATATGGCGCAATAAATATCTGTTTTTGTGTTTTAGCTACGACAAATTTTCTGGAAATTACAATCTCATCTTTTTGCCCTATCTCTTGGCGCACTTTTGCACTTATCATAACGCCTAAACGCTTTAAGATTTTATCTATGTGATAGAGATCATTTTTAGCGTTTGGCGTTTTTGTAAATCTAAAAAGATCGCTTACATGTAAGAGTTCAATCTCAGCAATAAGCGACTCATTATCCTCATCCATATAGCTAAAACTTTTTTTGATTCCATCACTATATTTCTCCAAAAGAGGGTTTACATAGAGGTGGCGAAACTCATTTCTTTTAATACTCATATCTTGATTTGTTGCATCTTCAAACCATTTTCTATCATCTGCTTTGAGATACTCAATCAGCTCAGATTTGCTTACATGTAAGAGAGGACGAATGAGTTTATAACCCTTTTTTTGGGTTATTTTTGCAAGGGAGTTGAGCTCAGTGCAGCCTGCACCTTTACACATTTGCATAAAAAACCATTCAAGTCTATCGCCTAAATGATGGGCTGTGAGAAGGGTTTCATACTTACATGTAAGGATAAGTTCCTCAAAAAAATCATAACGTATCTTTCTCGCACTCGCTTCAAAGTTACTCTCTATTTTTGGTGCTTGCAGATAGTGGCATGATTTTTTGTATTTGTGTGCCAACTCCTGCGCAAATAGGAGCTCCTCTTTGCTTTGCTCGCGAATAGCATAATCAACAATGGCAATATCAAAAGGGATATCATTTTCGAGTAAAAGAAAAAAAAGTGCGGTAGAATCTGCCCCGCCAGAAAAGGCGAGCAGGTTTTTAGAACTCTTTAAAAGGGAGATATCTTGGGGTTTAAGCATTGTTCACAGTACAGAGAAGTTTTGACCCTGCAAGAGATGTGATGGTCGCTTCATAAATTTTTCCAAACTCTAAGTCAGCATTGAGTTCTCTGTCATTGACAAAAAGTTCCCCGTCGATCTCAGGCGCCCATGCAAGCTCTTTTGCGCTCAAGATGTATTCACTCTCTTCGCTTTCACCATCAATCACGATAGAAACTCTTTTGCCGATCTCTTTTTCAAGACTTTTTATCTCACACTCAGAAGCGATTTTTCCAAGAATTTTTGCGCGTTTTTGAATCGTTTTTTTATCTATTTTATCGCTCATTTCATAGGCTGGAGTTGTTTCTTCATCCGAATAGCTAAAGACATTGATACGGTCAAATCCAAAATTAGCAGCGAAATCACACATCTCATCAAACATCGCCTGAGTTTCGTTTGGATGCCCGACGATGAAGCTTGTGCGTACAAATGAGTTTGGAAGCGCCTTCATCGCATCAAGTAGCTCTATCGTTTTTTCTTTACCAAATCCGCGTTTCATCATGCGAAGCATCTCATCATTGATGTGTTGGATCGGCATATCAAAATAGTTATGAAAAATTTTAGATTTTCCAATGTTTTGGATGAGTTTGAGTGAAGTGGTTGATGGGTAAAGATAGAGGATTCTCGCGCTTTTTACACCCTCGATAAGCTCTATACGGCTGATGAGAAGTGAGAGCCCATCGAGTGTTTTTTTGTCTCTTAGGTATGAAGAGCTATCTTGAGAAACAAAGCTAAAATCGTAATACCCTTTTTTTACCAAGCCCTCAACTTCTCTTGCCACTGAGTCAAGTGAGCGAGAGTTGAGTTTGCCTTTAAAAGAGGGAATCGCACAAAAACTACATGTTTGGTTACAACCCTCTGAGAGTTTGATATATGCGTGGTAAGTAGAACCCGTTACAACGCGCTCTGCACCATCGATAAGATACACTTCCTCAGAAAACTGAGACTTTTTATTAGCGAGTAGCTCATCGATACGTTCATAATCGCCCACACCTGTAAAGAGATCAACCTCTGGCATATCAGCTGCTAGTTCCGCTTTGTAGCGTTCACTCAAACAGCCAGCCATAACAAGAAGCGAATCCTCTTTTCTTGCATCATGAAGATTTAAAACAGTGTTGATTGATTCCTCTTTTGCCGCGTCGATAAAGCCACAAGTGTTGACGATGATAACATCCGCATCACTTTGATCTTGCGTGAGGGTATAGTTTTGAAGTCGTCCCATCATCACTTCAGTGTCAACAAGATTTTTTGTACATCCCAAAGAGACGATGTGTAATTTTTTGCTCATAATTTTTCGCTTTTATTGTGGGTTAATTGAAGCGAAATTATATCCAATTCATCTCGATGTTGTCTGATGATTGGCTTAGTTTTTATAGAATAAGGCCATCTAAAGAAAAGGCATATTTTATGAAACAAGAGATTATCGCTACACGTGTTCCTCAAATCATTGCGCTATATTGGATTATTAAGATCGCTTCGACGACGCTTGGGGAAACGGGTGCAGATATGTTTTCTATGACCTTTCATCTTGGATATGCCACAACTATCTTTATATTTATGGTAACTTTTTTACTCTTATTGGGCGTCAAACTTTCACTCAAACGGTATGAACCACTGAGCTATTGGCTTACCTTTACAGCTACTGCCATTGTTGGCACGGCGATATCGGATTTTATTGATAGAACGCTTGGACTTGGGTATGCGCTAGGTTCATTCATCCTTGTCACTTTGCTTGGAGTCGTTTTGTATTTTTGGCAGAAAAAAGATGGAACACTTTCGGTGGAAAAGATATATACGACCTCTTCAGAGCTTTTTTATTGGATCGCTTTTTTGATTGCAAATACGCTTGGTACGGCAGCAGGAGATTTTTTAGCAGATGATTTAGAGATAGGATTTATGCAAAGTGCGACTCTTATTTTGATGCTTCTTTTGGGTTTATTGCTCTTACATTATTATACGAAGATATCGAAAATCTTTCTGTTTTGGTTTGCCTTTGTACTCACCCGTCCTTTTGGAGCGACTTTTGGAGATTTGCTTACAAAATCGCATGAGCATGGCGGAGTTGATCTTGGAACAGTTGGTTCGTCGGCGTTTTTTGCAGGTGCCTTACTCTTGGCTTTAGTTTTTGAGATCAACTATGAGAAAATCAATAGATTTTTAAAATAATACTCTATAATTGCGCTATGAAAACATTGATTACTTTCTTGGCAATGCTGCCTCTTTTTTATATATCACTACGCTACTCCTTCTCTCTTGGTTGGCATTGGCCGCTTGTTTTGGCGACTTTTGTGAAAGAACATCTTCATTATGAGATCGGTGGATTTCCTGCTGATTTTTGGAAATTTGTCTTACATGTAAGCGCCAAAACAGCCTTAAATCTTTTTATTGTTACGCTTGCCCTGAAGCCACTTTATAAGTTGCTGACGATCAATTTTTTGCGTTATAGAAAGATGATAGGGCTTTTTGGATTTTTTTATCTGCTCTTACATGTAAGCGTTTTTGTTGGGGTAAAAAACCATTTTCAATTTGATGCAATCAGTGCAGCGATGCAGGAACATCTCTTTTTATGGTTTGGTTTGGGCGCATTTTTGATATTTTTCATGATGGCTTTTACCTCCATACCATTTTTATTTAAGCGTTTTTCCTCATGGCATAAGCTTTTTTACTTTGCGATGGTGCTTGTAATGATGCACTTTTTATTATCTCAAAAAGAGCTTGAAAATGATGTACTCATCTATGTTGCCATTATCTCTTCGCTCTTGTCATTTCGACTTTTAAAACGCTAAGATGTTTGATGTTTTGATACTAGGTGCGGGAGCAAGCGGACTTATGTGCGCTAGTGAGCTCTCAGCATGTAAGGATTTAAAAGTTGGCGTGATCGATGCAAACTCCCATGTAGGCGCAAAGATAAAGATATCAGGTGGCGGTAAATGTAATATCACTTCTACGCAAGTGAGTGAAAAAAACTACCTCGGTGATGAGCATTTTATCGCTTCGGTGCTTGGCGCTTTTAGCAAAGAGGAGCTTTTAGCGTTTTTACATGTAAATGGTCTCAAACCTGTTATACGAAAAAATCGATACTATTTTTGTGAAAAAAGCAGTGATGAGATTATCTCTATTTTTCGCCGTTTGACAAAAGAGACGCACTATTTTCTGGGTGAAAATATCTTACATGTAAGCAAACAAGAGGATGGCTTTTTAGTAAAGACATCACAAGCGCAGTACACAACAAAAAAGCTTGTTATTGCAACAGGCGGAGTCAGTTATAAAACTTTAAATGCAAGTGATATCGGCATTGAGATCGCAAAGCAATTTGGACATGAAGTCATAGAGTTTACTCCCGCACTTGTGGGTTTGACTTTACAAAAAGAGCAGTTTTGGATGAAAGAGCTCAGTGGAATCAGCGCTGAGGTAGAGATAGAAGTTGAGGGAAAAAAATTGCGAGAAGAGATGCTTTTTGCGCATCGAGGTATCAGCGGACCAGCAGTTTTGAGTGCTTCACTTTATTGGAAAAAGGGAAATATGTTTATTAATTTTTTGCCTGATTTTGATATCAATCTACTTACAAAAAACTCTAAAAAAAATATCTCTTCAGTTTTAAACCTTTCAAAACGCCTCTCAAAATCTCTGCTTGAAGCCTTACATGTAGAGGATAAACCTTGCAATAAGCTCACAAAAGAGGATCTGCAAAATCTCCAAGCGATTTTAAAATACCCCTTTGCTCCTGCTGGAAATTTTGGCTTTACAAAAGCAGAAGTAAGTCGTGGCGGTGTCAAAAGCGAGGGCTTATATAAGGGCTCTCTTATGAGTAAAAAAGTGCCTGAACTCTATTTTATAGGTGAAGTTGTTGATGTGACGGGAGAGCTAGGCGGGTACAACTTTCAGTGGGCATTTAGCAGTGGAGTTGTCTGTGCTAGAGATATCATAAAAATGAGCAGAGCTAAGTCGTACTCTTTTTAATTTCTCTTTTTCACATCTTGTAAATATTTATGAAATTTATTTTTTTACTTTTAATTTAGGTATTGAAAGTGTATAATTTCAGACTCAAAATGTTTTTATAAACATTGCAAAAACAATGAAGGCAAAATATGATCGATTCTACGCATTTAGAACAACTTGGACTGGAAAATATAAATAAAATATATCATAACCTTAGTTATGACGAGTTGATTCAACATGAACTTGATAACGGCGAATGTAGTATGACTGACAGTGGAGCAACAACTGTAGATACAGGTGTTTTTACGGGCCGTAGTCCTAAGGATAAATATTTTGTCAATCAAGAACCATCAAACAAATATATTGCATGGGGAGATGTAAATCAAAAGATCGATAAAGAGATCTTTGATGAACTTTTCGAACTTTCAAAATCTCAACTCTCTCACAAAGATCTTTACGTTACTGATGTTTATACGGGAGCTAGTCCTGCGAGTAAACGCTCTATCCGCTTTATCACAGAGATTGCATGGCAATCTCATTTTGTAACAAATATGTTTATTCGTCCTACAAAAGAGGAACTCAAAGGTTTTAAATCTGATTTTACAGTGTTTAATGCATGTAAAGCTGTAAATGAAAAATGGCAAGAGCATGGACTCAATTCTGAAGTATTCGTCCTTTTCAATATTGAAGAAAATATGGCGATTATCGGTGGCACTTGGTATGGAGGAGAGCTTAAAAAAGGTATCTTCTCTATGATGAACTACTGGTTGCCATTAGAGGGTAAACTCTCTATGCACTGTTCTGCAAATATTGGCAAAGATGGAGATACTGCACTCTTCTTTGGACTTAGCGGGACAGGAAAAACTACACTTTCAACCGATCCTGAACGTCGTCTTATCGGTGATGATGAACATGGCTGGGATGATGTAGGTGTGTTTAACTTCGAGGGTGGCTGTTACGCAAAAGTAATCAATTTAGATCCTTCAAGCGAACCTGAGATTTATGCAGCGATCAGAAGAGGCGCTCTTTTAGAAAATGTTGTGATTGATTGCGAAGGTGCTATTGATTATGCAAGTTGTATTAAAACTGAGAATACTCGTGTCTCTTACCCGATTGAACATATTGAAAATCATGAAGCTTCGCTTATGGGTGGTCATGCGAAAAATATTATTTTTCTAACAGCGGATGCTTTTGGCGTACTTCCTCCAGTGAGCAAGCTAAGTAAAGAACAAGCGATGTACTACTTCTTAAGTGGTTACACAGCAAAAGTAGCAGGAACAGAGCGCGGTATCACTGAGCCTGTCGCGACATTTAGTGCATGTTTTGGTGAAGCGTTTTTACCATTGCATCCAACAGTATATGCGAAGCTGTTAGGTGAAAAAATAGATAAGCATGGAGTAAATGTTTATCTTGTAAATACTGGCTGGAGCGGCGGCGGTTATGGCGAGGGCAAACGTATGAGTATTAAAGATACTCGTGCTTGTATCAATGCTATTTTAGATGGAAGTATCAACAACTGTGATTTTGATACAACAGATGTGTTTGGCCTTCAAGTTCCAAAAACTTTAGGCGAAATCAATCCTAATGTCTTAAATCCTCGTAATGCATGGGAAAATAAAGTGGCGTATGATGCTACAACGACTAAGCTTGCATCTATGTTTATCAAGAACTTTCAAAAATATCAGAGTGCAGATAGCGCATTTGACTACTCAGAAGCAGGTCCAAAGCTTTAAATAGCTTTTGCTTTAGACTTGAGGAAGAGTGCTTTACATGTAAGTAAAATTTTTACATGTAAAGCACTCTTTGGATAGGAATTTCTCTAAAAAATTATAATTCTGTCGCTCTTTTATAAGCGGCTTCAATCGCTTTCATACATCCAAATCTTACGCCATTTTCTTCCATTGCACTATATCCAGCCGCTGTGGTTCCACCTGGGCTCATCACAGCATCTTTTAAAAGTGCAGGATGTGTCTTTTGGATAATCTCACCAAAACCTAAAAATAATCCACGCATTAAAGTCATAGCATCATCACGTTTAAGACCCTGTTTGACGGCTCCATCTGCAAATGCTTCTGCGATGAGTGCAAGGTAAGCAGGTCCACTCCCCGCAAGTGCGGTTGCAATATCAAGCTCTTTTTGTGAAGAGACCCAAAGTGTCGCACCAATAGCACTAAAAATTGCGATCGCTTCATCTTTGCAAGTTATTTCCCCCGTAAGCGTTGTCATAGACTTACCAATGTTAGCAGCAAGGTTTGGCATAGCTCTGACATAGTTTTTTGCTTGGATATTGAGTTTTAATTTTTCTATTGAAGTTCCAGCGAGAACAGAGTAAAGAGTTTTTGCTTCACCTGATATAAGTGTTTTCATAGCTGTGATATTTGCAGGTTTTACGCATAAAATAACTGTTTTATTAGTTGCATTAAAATCAGAATAGAGTGTTTTTGTAATCTGTGTTTGCAGTTTTTCTTCAAAGAGCTGAAGCTTTTCTTTATCACGCCCGACGATCTCTACATCGTAATGCAAAACAAGTCCTGAGGCTAGCGCATACGCCATATTCCCATTGCCTAAAAGAGTGATTTTCTCTTTCATCTTTTAGTCTTTATGCAAAAAATTGGAAAGTTTTTCAGAAACTCCATACGGAGAGTTGTCTGCTAAGATTATTTGGAGCATTGTATTGTTGTCAGTGTTAAATATAAGGGGACCGACAAAGTTTACATGAGATTCTTCAAGTGGCGATGCCACGATGAGCATATTATAAATAAGAAAGTTTGTTTCATCATTGATCTCTAAAAGCTCTTGAATAGAAGTCGGGATTTCGAAATTATATTCACGAAGTACAAAAGGGTTTATAAGTGTAAAAGATGGCTCGTTCGCATCTAAAACTTGAAGCCTCGCAAATACGTCATCAATCTTTTTTAACTCCATTTTAGTTATATTTTCAAAACCTAACAATGGACTTTTTAACTCAAATATCATTAGCCAACCTCTTTAAATGAACATTGCTAATATTGTAGCACATTTGCTTTAATTTAGAAGCCACTTAATGTAGGGTAACAATTATTTTCGATAAAATATGCCTCTAAAACAGAAGGATAACCATTGATAAAAGCAAAAACACTACTTCTATTATTGTTAATTTTTATTATTTTTACAGGATGTGCTAAAGATGATGAGGAATATAACAAACCAGCAATGTATTGGTACTCAAAGATCGTAGAAAATGTATCTATAGGAAATCTTGATAAAGCAGATAATTATTACAGTTCGCTTCAAGGGGAACATATTGGGTCTCCTTTACTTCGAGAAGCTACACTTATTTTAGCGGTTGCCCATATGCAAAATGATGAGTATATTTTAGCGGATCATTTTTTGGATGAGTACATTAAAAGATATGCAAATCCTAATGAAAAAGAGTATTCCGAATATATGTCTGTCAAAGCAAAATATTTAGCACTTCCGCATCCTCGTCGTGATCAAGCTGCAATCGATGAAGCTATCACATACGCCAAAGCGTTTAAGGCAAAATATCCAAACTCTGTTTATTCTCCTATGGTAGATACGATGTTGACAAAGCAGTATATTGCAAGAGCAGCACTCAATGAAAGTATCGCATCGCTTTATGATCGCGTTGATAAAGTAAAAAGTGCAAAATATTACAGAGAGCTTCAAAAAGAGCCATGGATAAAATACAATGAGATCAATCCTGAAAAAAGTTCATGGTATAGAGAGTGGTTTGAGGGAGATGGAACTTCAAGCTGGTATGCGTTTATGATACCAAAAACACAGAGTGTTGTATCAAGAAACAGCATCCAATCTGATGAAAATGTAACGATGGAGAAAAAAGAAAATGCAGTTAAGTAACTACAGTGAATTTCCTACAACACTTCCTATAATTGCAGAAGATGAGATATTTTTATATCCGTTTATGATCTCTCCGCTTTTTCTAAGTGATGAGAAAAATATCGCTGCTGCGAATAAAGCAATGGATGAAAATACCTTAGTAATGGTTTGTTCTACAAAACCAGAACATGAGGGAAAAAGAGATTTTGATTCACTTTATAAAGTCGGAGTGATAGGCTCTATTATGAGAAAAGTTGCTCTGCCAGATGGAAGAGTAAAAGTTCTTTTTCAAGGGCTTGCTCGTGGAGAACTGCTCTTACATGTAAGCGATTCACCGCTTTTAGCAAGTGTAAATGTCCTTAAATCAAGCGTGGCAAATGAGTTGAGAATGGACGCTGTTTTAGAAGTTGTAAGAGAAAAAGTACGCGCACTTTCACAAGTAAGTAACTACTTTCCCCCTGATTTGTTACGCACGATAGAAGATAATCATGAATACAACCGTATTGTAGATCTTATCTGTAGTAGTATCAAGCTCAAAAAAGAGCAAGCGTATAAGCTGTTTTGTGAAACAAATGTCGAAAGTAGGTTTTTAATTTTAATTGATTATCTCATTGAAGAGATCGAAGCGAATAAGCTTCAAAAAGAGATACGAAGTAAAGTTCACAGCAAAATAGAAAAAGTCAATAAAGAGTATTTTTTAAAAGAACAGCTCAAACAGATACAAAGAGAACTTGGTGTCGATTCTCAGCGCGAAGAGGAGATTGAAGAGTACCGTAAAAAGTTAGTAGCTAAAAAAGATAAGATGGCTGAAGATGCTTATAAAGAGATTCATAAGCAGATTGAGCGCTATGCGAGGATGCATCCAGATTCAGCAGATTCTGGAATGATTCAGAGTTATTTGGAGTGGACACTTGATCTTCCATTTGGCGATTTGGCAAAAAAAGCTCTCAAGATTGAGAATGTCGAAAAGCAACTTGATGAGGATCATTTTTCACTCAAAAAACCAAAAGAGCGCATTGTTGAATATTTTGCCGTCAAAGAGCTTTTAGAGCTTCGAGGTAAAAAAGAGGAAAAAAGTGCTGGAGCAATACTCTGTTTTAATGGACCTCCCGGTGTTGGTAAAACATCTTTGGCAAACTCTATTGCAAAAGCATTGCAACGTCCCTTAGTGCGTATTGCCTTGGGTGGACTCGAAGATGTTAATGAACTTCGGGGACACAGAAGAACTTACATAGGTGCTATGCCTGGACGTATTGTTCAAGGGCTCATTGATGCTAAAAAGATGAATCCTGTCATCGTTCTTGATGAGATAGACAAAGTGGCACGCTCTCAGCGTGGTGATCCAACAGCTGTACTTTTAGAGATACTTGATCCTGAGCAGAATAAAGAGTTTAGAGATTACTATCTAAATTTCAATATAGATCTCAGAGATGTAATATTTATAGCAACTGCAAATGATGTTGGCAGCATTCCAGCTCCTCTTAGAGATAGAATGGAGTTTATAACAGTAAGTAGTTATACGCCTCAAGAAAAATTTGAGATTGCAAAACGTTATCTGCTTCCACAGGAGATAAAAAAACATGGATTAAAAAATGCAGAACTTGCTGTTTCAAAACCAGCATTGCAAGAGATCATTCACAAATATACTCGTGAAGCTGGAGTGAGAAATCTTCGTCGTCGCATTGCAGATTTGACAAGAAAAGCGGCAAAGCTGTTGCTACAAAACAGCGAGCTTAACAAAGTCTCTGTTTCTGTAAAAAATTTAAAAGATTTTTTTGATAAAACTGTTTTTGAGATTGAAAAAACTGATAAAGTTCCTGTTATTGGAATTGTCAATGGTCTGGCATGGACAAGTGTTGGCGGAGATGTTTTAAAAATAGAGACTATCCGTATTAAAGGTAAAGGAAATATGCAGATTACTGGAAGCTTGGGCGATGTAATGAAGGAATCTGCAAGAATCGCAATGAGTGTCGTGAAGACCTTAATAGATGAGCATAAACTTGAAATATCTGCAGATAATATTCCCCTTACATTTGAGGAGCAAGAGAAAAATCTTAAACTCGATGCAAGCGAAGTATATAAAAGATATGACTTACATGTACACGTTCCAGATGGTGCGACACCAAAAGATGGCCCAAGTGCGGGTATTGCTATGGCAACGGTGATGGCTTCTATTTTGAGTTCAAAAAAAGTACGTTCAGATTTGGCGATGACTGGAGAAGTTTCACTTCGTGGAGATGTTTTACCAATCGGCGGCTTAAAAGAAAAATTGATTGCAGCCCATAAAGCAGGTATGACTATGGCTGTTATTCCTCAAAAAAATTATGAGAGAGACCTTATTGATATTCCAAAAGAGGTTCAAGATGATATTGAGATTATCGGAGTTAAACGAATTGAAGAGGTGCTAAACTTAGCACTTATCAAATAGCGCCTCAGGCCGCTATTAGATAGAGAGTCTGCTGATTTGTTCTGTAAGGTCGTGAGCACGCACAGGCTTCATTAAAAATCCATTTGCACCACTTTCAAGAGCTTCCCCTTTTTTTGTTTCATCTGTTGTAAGCATAATGACTGGCATCTGTCTGAGATTTTCATCTGCACGGACTACTTTTAACATCTCTAATCCGCCCATAACTGGCATAATAATATCGAGTAGGATGATATCTATATCATGAATAGATTTCAAGATACCAATCGCATCAGCACCATTTCTTGCTTCTAAAACTTCGGAGATATTATCGTGCTTTGTTAGCATAGATTTGAGCAGTTTTAGATTGATCATATCATCATCAACTGCTAAAATTTTTAATTTTTTATCTGACATTTTTTAATCCTTAGTTAAACAAATTTTTCAAATACTAAACGTAGCAGATCTTTATTGACGATATTTTTAATTATCTCATGAACATACATGCTATCACTTTCACTTGCTTTACTTGCTGGATCGATCATCATAACAAGATAAAGTTCAGAATCTAAGCCTTTTACGATATTTGCAAGGCTTTCAAGATCTAATGCAGTTAGTTCTTTATCAAAAAGTGCAAGTTTGTATCTATTTTGTACTAGTTTTGCTTCCATGTCAGTGGCATTTTCAGCAATTTCATAACTATATTTCAGTTCATCTAAAACTCGTGAAAAAAGTTTTGTTTCAATCTTATTTTTCTTGGTCAATAAAATATCAGCTTTATACTCTTTGATGATTGGCTCTTTAGGAGTGCTTATATTCTCCTCTTGTATCTTTACTATCTCTTGGATAATTGGTGCTTCTGTAGCTTTTATTTCATTTTCAAGGGCTTTTTCATTGGTTTCAACTATAAAATCACTCAAGAATTGATTTAAGATAGATACAATCTCCGAACGCACCAAAGGTTTTGTTGTATATTCATCCAAACCATCATTTAAAAATCTTTCTTTATCACCTTTTAATGCATTGGCAGTGAGTGCGATGATTGGTACGTGAGGAAGATTGAAATCCTCTTCATAATCAAGTATCTCTTGTGTAGCTTCTACACCATCAAGAACAGGCATTTGAATATCCATAAAGACAATATCAAATTTGCTACTTTTACGTTTTTGAAACGCTTCAAGTCCATTATTTGCTAATGTAACTGTAAGTCCTAAGTCTTCTAAGGTTCTTTTGATCAGTTTTTGATTGATCACATTATCTTCAGCAACAAGCGCATGTGCGGCGAATTTAGAGTTCTTGTCATCGAACTGTTTTTTACGAGCTCTTTTACTTTTTTGTTCATTGAAAGATGAAGCATCATAGTTTTCAAGAACTGCTTTTAGCTTTGTTGCATTTAATGGTTCGTAAAGCGTTTTAAATATATTGAGACCGAGTGTCTCGATTTTTTTCATATAGTATGATTTTGTAATCAAAATCATCGCTTCTGGTAATTTACTAAAGTTTGAGAGATCATCTTCTTCATTCGTAAAGTCATAATCAATAAATATGAGATCATAATCAATCTGTTGCACAAGACGATTGAGTTCCTCAAAATCTTTAAAAGAGGTATAGCTTACACCATAGTAATCTAAATATTCACGTAAATAGAGTGATTGGGATTTCTCTTTAATGGTAGAATCAAGAATAAGAGCGTTTATGTTTGAAAATGTTCCTTTTATACTATTATTGAGTGTTTCAATCTCATCAAACTCTAAAGTGAAAAAGAAAGTTGTTCCATGACCAACTTCACTCTCAATATCAAGTGTACCACCCATAAGCTCAACAAAACTGCTTGAAATAGTAAGACCTAGACCTGTTCCACCATATTTACGTGTAATAGATGTATCTGCCTGACTAAACGCTTCAAAGATTCGAGATTTCTGTTCACTTGTAACTCCAATCCCACTATCTTGTACTTCAAATTTGACTTTGATTTTACCTGCATTTTCTGATGGTAAACGGCGGATATTGACATTGATAGTTCCACCGCTATTTGTAAATTTAACTGCATTGGAGAGCAGGTTGATAACAACCTCTTTGATTTTTGTAGGATCCCCCTTAAGAGGACGCTCAAAGCTAGGATCAATATAACAACCAAGGTCAATATGTTTCTCTGATGCACGAACAGAATAAACTTCAACAGCACTTTCAAACTCAGCGATCGGATTAAATACGATCTCTTCGATCTCAAGCTTATTGCTTTCAATTTTAGAAAGGTCAAGAATATTATTAATAATTTCAAGAAGATTTTCAGATGATTTTTCAATAATATCGATAAACTCTTTTTGTTCCTGTGAAAGATCAGTATCTTTTAATAGCTCTGTAAAACCAACAATTCCGTTAAGCGGTGTACGAATTTCATGAGACATATTCGCAAGGAACATAGATTTAGCTTCACTTGCTCCCATCGCATACTCTTTATCATGTCGAGTCTGTTCGATGATATTTTCGAGAAGTTGGTATGCTTGTGCTGTACCAGATGCTGTATCAAGATTAATATTTCTATTTTCATCTCCCTCACCTGTATCTATTGCAACACGTTTTAATACTGACTCAAGATTATTAATGTTTTTTGCGATGTCATTAGAAAGTAAATAACCAAGCAACCCAATGATGATAGAAATTGCCCAGATAAAAATAGCTATGATAAGGATTTGAATAGCATTCTCTTGAACTACTTTTGCTCTAGCATCCATCTCATTAATAATAAGATCTTTTCCAGTTGTGATAACATTTTCTTTTTCTGAAAGCATCGTAAACCAGATACCAGATTCCGTGTCATACTCACCGCTTTTTGCAACTTCTAGAATATTTGAACGCTCTTCTGTTATATCATTACTAAGCTCAGTACTATCATTACTTTTAAAAAGTGCATTTAACTTTTCTGCAATCCCTTTATCGACTTCTGCATAGTTAATTGCATCAGCTTTACCAATAAAAGTGAGCCATTTATTCATCTGCTCTGTTTCAAGTGGTGTTGAACGTGAAAGCGTATAAGATATATAATCTCTCTCTGCTGCGGTTGATTCTTGTGCATGTACAAGAGAAAGATAAGCAGTAGCTAAAGAAGAGATCTTTTCATCAACATGAATAAGTGCAATGTTTTCAATTTTAGTTAATATATTATCTTGCGCTTTACCATATGTTGTATAGAAAATAGCATCAAAATCAATTTTTTGTGCATCAACGAGAGCTCTGACTTTGATAATATCTTGAAGAATACTCTTAATAGCTATACTGTTTTTGCATGCCTGACACTCTTCTGTTTCCTTAGAATGGTCATGAAGATTCGCGAGGGCATCAATGTTGGAAAAATACTCTTGAGAACTTATATTTACTAGGTTGCGCTGCGCTACAAGAGAGTTATGAGTCGTTATAGAATCATTTCCTAGATACATAATCGTCATACCACGTTCACGTGATATATTATCAAGCAATTTTGTTAAGTACTTATTTTCTTGCAATTTCGCTTGCAACTTTGTAGCACCTTTGTAGCTATCGTATGCATTATAAACATAATATGAAGCCAGTGAGAAAAGAATAATAATTGGAAATAAACTTATTAGTCTTAGTCTGTTTTTAAGTCCTATCTGCATAATCTTACGTCCTTATAGTTGATTTATATAGTTTTGTAAACGAGTGAGTAGCGCTCTTGATTCTTGTAAGCTGTTTACTGATAAAAGATTTTCTAAAATTGTTGAAATGTTAGTTATGCGAAGATTATCAGCAGTACCTTTAATATTCATAACGATGTTATGAAGAGCAACTTGATCATCACTCTCTACTACTTTTTTTAAATTTTCCATAAGCGATTGAGCCTGCTCTTTAAAATCACCTAAAAGTTCTTCAATAAGATCTTGGGGAAGACCAAGTTCATTGACAGCTGCGGATTTATTATAATCTAGGGGATCAATAATTGCTTCGCTCTCTTTTGGCATATCTGGTATCTTATAAAACTCCTCTTCTATCTCGATTGGAGTTGTAGATTTAGATGCTATTTGCGGTTCATCGTCATCATATTTTAAATCAAGATTATAGATATCATCTTCTTGGACTGGTTCGAGAGAAGATTTTTTTCCCTCAAGTTTTGCGATAATCTTGTAAAAATGGTCTAGCGTTGCTTTGATCTCATCCAAATTTGATGAGCTATTAATAATATTTAGAACTTCAAAAGCGTCTTCAATTCTTAAATTTGCGGCCACACCTTTGAGCTTATGTGATAATATTTTTAATTCATTCAATTCATTGTTGGCAAAATGGTTATAAAGTTCATCTTTGAAATCATATGATTGCTGAATAAAGTCACTAATAAACTCCTCTATAAGATCAACTGGTAAACCCAACTCATCAGAAGCAACTTTTGGATCGAAGATATAATCTTTGCTTACATGTAGATTATTTATATATTCGCTATAAGAAGGCGCTGTATAATCTTCAAGCATAGGTTTTGTTTTGAGAACCTGAGGAGTTTCATCCATGACACTTTCAAAGTCGTAATGATCATCTAGATTAAGACTCTCTTCAAGTACTTGATCTGGAGAATAAATATCTTCTATTTCCAGAGGAGCATTAAAATCAAAGTTATATGGATCATTTATGATGTTTGTTTGTGGTGTTTCAAAAAGATCAGGCTCGCTGAGCACTATTGCCTTTTCATCTTCAAAATTTGGTAAGTACTCTTCTTGAGGTGTAGGTTTTGGCGTTGGCGCTTCTGGACGTTCTATCTTACTTTGTTCAATCTCTTTGCCATCAAGGGCTTTTAATTTTGTTAAACTAACGGCGTATGCGACTTGTGCTGGAGCATTTGTGAGATAAAAAGTTTCTATTTCGAGTGTAGCACTAAACTCTCTGTTTTTAGCACCAATAATAACTTTTGCTTCACCTAAATCTGAATTTAGAATATAGTAAATCCAGTTAAAGTTTTTAAAGTTATGAATATAAGTTGGTCTCTTGATAAAGAGATCTGCAAAATCTTTACACTCATTTTGTAGATCTGCCAAGTTTTTAAATCCAAGACTTTTTAGATCCCTCTCATCAATTCCTATAAACTCTTGATTATGACTGTAAATAATCATCCAAATCCCTTATTTTTCGTTTTCTAACATTTTTTTATATAAAATTTCAGCTTCTTCTATATTTTTTCTACTAGCTGGTTTACGAGCGGCAATATAGCCTGTGATTGTTTCATTAGTATCAAGGATAGGTGAAATTTCAGTTTCTACCCAATAATATAAACCATCTTTGCGGAGGTTTTTTACAAAACCGTGCCAATTATGACCAGATTGAACCTCTCTCCACATTTGAGCAAATGCGGCTTTAGGCATATCTGGATGTCTTATGATATTGTGTGGTTTTCCAATTAATTCATCCTTATCATACCCAGAAATTTCACAAAATTTTCTATTTGCAAATGTGATGATACCCTTTGTGTCAGTCTCACTTACAATAGCTCTTCCTTCAAAATGGTACTCTTCATCAATTACATCTGGTTGATGCATATAAAAACCTTAAAATCTAAGTTGCGGATAATATAGCATATATTTTGCTAAAAAATACTTATTTATAACTTTCTTTGATTTTTTTTGCATCCTTATGGTTTAATAAAGTTGCGATTTCTTCTTCACTACTATTTTTGATCGCTTCAAAGGTGCCAAAATAGTTTAAGAGTTTTTGTATTTTTGCTTTTGAGATTCCTTGCAGGGATAAGAGTTGACTCTCTTGGTCAAGTTTTAATTTTGTTTTTTTATGAAAAGTGATAGCGAGTCTATGGGCTTCATCACGAAGTTTTTGTACAAACTGAAGCCTTTTATCACTTGTCTGAAGATGAAAAGTTTTCTCTTTTGTATGGACAATATCTTTGGCCTCACCTTTGGCTCTATGACTTTTTGCATCAATTTTTTCTTTAGAGATTGCTATCACATCCAAAAAAACACCATTTGAATTTAAAAGTTCAATTGCAAGTTTGAGGAGTGTTTCACCACCATCAAGTATCCAAAGATCAGGAGGTGTGTTTTTCTCAAAACTTTCAATTCTTTTTGTAAGCATCTCCCTCATTTGTGAGTATTCATCTCGTGAAGTGAGGTGATAATTACGATAAGATTTTTTATCAAACTCTCCATTTTCGTAAACAGCCATAGCCCCGACAGTTGCTTGACCACTTAGATGAGAATTGTCAAAAATTTCTATGCGAAGAGGAACTCTTTGGAGCTCATAGAGTTCTTGGATCGTAAAAGCGATTGCATCGTAAGTCTCATTTTTTGTTTTATTGAGCAATTCTGTAGCGTTGAGTAGTGCCAAATCAATAAGTTGTTTTTTATCACCTCTTTGTGGAGCATCGAGTTGCGCTTTTTTTCCAAAGAGAGTTGAGAGATACTCTTCTAAAAGTTTTTGTGATTCAAATCTTTCTGCAACAAGGATTGGCGCGATAATAGGTGGAGCCTCTTTTCCATAGTATTCTAAAATTACTCGATAGTAAAGTTCATCTTTATCAAACCCTTCATTGAGAGAGATAAAGTCATGAGAAGATGAAATGATTTTTCCATTTCTCATAAATATTCTTACAACAACGGCACGGTTTTCTCTGTGAGAGATAGCAAAAATATCATAGTTTTCATTTGTAGCAAGATCGATTTGCGAGGATATTTGAGATTTTTTTATCTTTTGAATTCTCTCTTTGATCTCATTTGCTTCTTCAAAACGGAGCTCATCGGCATAATAAAACATCTTGATTTGGAGCTGTTTTAAAAGCTCTTTTTTGTTTTCGATATAGTTGATCGCTTTTTCTATCTCTTGCTTATAAACTAGATCACTTACATTAAATTCACAGGGAGCTAAACACTTTTTTAATTGATAATACAAACAGGCTTTTTTGCCGTTCACACAACTTTTTTTTTGAACAAGTTGTGTGAGTTCATAGACAGAATCAAGAAGCTCTTTTGCACCAACAGAGTAGGGACCAAAATATTTCACGTTTTTAGAATCTATCACTTTTCTTGTGATCTCAAAACGGGGGTATTTTTGCGTATAATCGATGTAAATATAGGGATATGTCTTATCATCGCGAAGTAAAATATTGTATTTTGGTTTGAGCTGTTTGATAAGAGAATTTTCCAAAATCAGCGCATCATGCTCTGAGTTAACTACGATATAGTGCATCGAAGCTGTTTCTAGAAGCATTTTGATTATTCTTTGACTCTGTGATTGATTTGGATGTAAAGAGGGCGTAAATACCCAGTAGCTTTTGACACGATTTTTTAAATTTTTTGCTTTTCCTATATAAAGAAGCTGTCCTTTTGCATCAAAATACTGGTAGATTCCTGCAGTTTGGGGAAGGGATTTAATCGTGTTTATCATGGAGAATCTTTCGGATATCTTCTACAATAGTGTGAAGTTTTGTATCTTCTATATTATTTATAAACTCTGCATTTGCTCTTTCTTTGTAGCGTTCATTACTGCTGCAACCAGTGTGCAGAGTATCTTCTTTGTGAGGTTTGAAAGAGACGTAGGCTCTAATATCTGTGATATTTATAGCAGAGCAGTTTTGAGGAGGTAGTTGTCTTAAAGGTGTTTTAATAGATTGTATTATAATATCGAACTCCTGTTTAGCCCAAGGATGGCTAAGAACAAAATTGAGAACACCGTTTTTAAAATATCCATAGAGGATCATATTTTGAAGATGGAGGGGAAAAAGTTCTTGAATTTTTTGGATACAGCGAAATTGAGATAATTTTGAAAATTGAGGTTTATTTTGCAAAGAAGAAAGAATCTGATTGGCATTTTTCATGTCGTCATTATAACACTCCTCTCATTAAATCTATTTGGATGCGGTTATAAAGGAGCACCATATTATATTGGTGCGCAAGAAAACAATCAAACGAAAGCAAGTAGTAAATGATAAAATATGATGTCATAATAGTTGGTGCGGGGATAGCTGGATTATACGCTGCTATGAACCTACCAAAAGAGAAAAAAGTGCTTATTATCAATAAGCGTGAGACTTTTAAATGCAATAGTTTTTATGCACAAGGCGGGATTGCACTCGCTGTAGATGAAGCAGATATTCCCTTACATGTAGAGGATACTCTGAGTGCTGGTGATGGACTTTGTGATAAATCAGCTGTTGATGTATTGAGTGAAAACTCGAGGTTAGTGATTGATAATCTCATAGATATGGGATTTGAGTTTGATAAAGATAAAGATGGAAAACTCCTCTATACAAAAGAGGCAGCGCATTCAAGAGAGCGAATCTTACATGCTGGCGGTGATGCAACTGGAAGGTATGTTCACCTTTTTCTTTTAGAGCATAATCCACATCCAATGCTTTGTGATTCTAGGGTTGTGGATCTTCTTATAAAAGATGGAGAGTGTTACGGCGTGACTGTGCTCGATCATAGAGAGCTTAGAAATCTTTATGCCGACAAAGTCATTATCGCAAGTGGTGGCGTGGGCTCACTCTATGAGTTTCACACAAATGCTCCAACCATCAGTGGCGATATGCAAGGGCTTTGTGTCTTAAAAGGGATTCCCTTAGAAATGATGGAGATGATGCAGTTTCATCCGACAGTATTTGTTGGAAATGATGGGGCTCAAAAACTCCTTTTAACTGAGGCACTCAGGGGTGAGGGCGCAACAGTCGAAGATGGGAATGGAAGAAGATTCCTTTTTGATTATGACCCTCGCGGAGAGCTTGCTTCTCGAGATATCGTGAGTAAAGCGATTTATGATTATAAACAAAAAACAGGATCAGAGATCTACCTTTGTATGAAAAATTTTACTCATGAATATTTTGTAAAAAGGTTTCCAAATATTTATAAAAGTATGAAAGATTTTGGTTATAACTTGCCATATGACAGAGTGCCGATCTCTCCTGCTTTTCATTATGCTATTGGTGGTATTAAAACAGATTTACATGCAAGAGTTGCGGGTGTTGGCTCATTGTATGCAATTGGTGAAGTGGCTTCAACTGGCGTGCATGGAGCAAACAGACTCGCTTCAAATTCACTGCTTGAGGGGATTGTATTTGCAAAACGTGCAGTGGATGATATTTTGTCGCAAACAACACAAAAAGAGGCTCTGTTTTTTTCTACATGTAATGATGTTATGAGCTATAAAGAGGATAAAGAGAAGAAAAATCTTCTTCGTCGCATCATGTGGGATAATGTATCAATAGTAAGAACAAAAGCGGGTTTAAATAGTGCTCTTGAGCAGATCAATGAGCTTTTAGATCAAAAGATCGGGAGACTTTTAAAGTTCCGTCTTTTAAGCGCAAAAGAGATTGTAGTCTCTGCTCTAAAGAGAGAAGAGTCAATCGGAGTTCATTATATCATTTCAGAATGATCTTGTTTTTCATGATAGTTAGCAGCCATTTTGAGAAGGAATGGAACGCTTAGATTTAAAATAAAAGCGCTGATTGAGATTAAAAGAAGATCAGCACTTGTAATCAGCTTCATAGAAAGTGCTGCCATCGCAACTAAAAAAGTCACCTCTGCTCGTCCTTGCATTGCAATACCAATAAGGATCGCTGAACGCCATGGTAGAGCATTGATATAACGTGCTGTCAGTGAAGCCGCAAAAAATTGTGCTATAAATAAAACAGCTGCTAAAAATAAAGCACTAGACAGAACAGTTAAAAGAAGAGATAAACTCTCAATTTTCATCTGTAAACCAATACTGATAAAGAAGATCGGAGCAAAAAAGTAAAGCGTAAGGAAGCGAAGTTTTTCTATCGCATCATGAAAAAGTGTGTCACGGTGTTGTTTGCTAAAATGCTCTTCGTTGATAATTAATCCCATAAAATATGCACCCAAGGCAACGCTTGTAGCAAAATATTCTGCGATATATGCGCCTACAAAAGCTAAGAAAATCATAATGACAATCGCTACATTTATCTCTTGTCTGCCAAGAAAAACAGAAGCGCCAGCACGTGCATAGATACTGTTTTTAGTTTTAGAAATAAAAGAGAGTAGCATACTGTTTTTTTGAAGTGATGCTGTTGGATGGAACTGGAAAAAGATATAGGCAATAATACTCATAACTCCACTAAAGAGGAAAAAATTTGAAAGAGGGGTTAGGGCTAATGCTGCAACTGCATCAAGCGTAATTCCAGTGGAAGTAGATGCTTGCATTGAAACAAGAATCCCACCAAGAACTCCCCATAAAATCAGTGATAGAACATCATCAGTCAAAGCGGCAGCTACAATGATAGGTTGCAGCTTTGCTTTGGCACTAAATGAAAGTGTATTGAGAGTTAAAAAAGCGATCCCGATTGAAGTCGGAGTAAATGCCATTGCAAAAACAATAGATTTAATTACATTATGAGAAAGAGCATACTCTGTAAAATAGATTAAAGTAAAAGGCAAAATAACACCTGCTATTGCGATTTTCCATCCTTTTTTTATGCCCTCTGTAAACCCTTGCAGATTCTCTTCCAAGCCTAGATAGAAGAATAAAAAGAGAACACCTATAAATGCAAATATCTCTATAGCTTGGGATTCTGGAGAGAGGAGATTAAGATTTACAACGATAAATCCACCAATAAGATAAAAAAGAACATCAGCAATTCCTGTTTTTTTAGATGCCCAAAGAGAACCTAGAATTATAATAAGCAAATATAGGAAGATGCGCGTTGTTTCGAGTTCCATCAAAGAGACCTTTTTTGGTTGATTGTAACTTAAAAAAGTTGACATTATCCTTTGCATCAAAAAAAGAGATTCTTAATTAAGTTTATAGTATTCTTTTAACAATAGAAGGGATATATCCTTTCTTCTAGCCATTTTCGGCACACTTCAAAATATTCTTATAAAAGGTTTTTAAAATGAAAAATGTCAGTATCATCGTGCTAGATTTTGGGTCACAATATACTCAGCTTATCGCTCGCCGTTTACGCGAAGAGAAAGTTTATTGTGAAATCCTTCCGTACTATACAAAAGTCGAAGAGATCAAAGCAAAAAATCCAAAGGGTGTGATCCTCAGCGGTGGTCCATCGTCTGTTTATAATGAAAATGCTTATACAGTCGATCAGGGTGTTTACACGATGGGAATCCCAGTGCTTGGAATCTGTTATGGAATGCAAAGAATCGCTGTTGATTTTGGCGGTTCAGTTGTAAGAAGTTCTCACCATGAGTATGGCAAAGCAGAGCTTACTATTTTAGAAAATGATGGAAAAATCTCTCCACTTCTTGATAACTGTGACAGTGATCGTGTTGTTTGGATGAGCCACAGCGATAAAGTTGATGTTTTACCTGAGGGATTTTCTCCAATCGCAGTTTCTGCAAACTCTCCTTATGCAGCGATTGCAAATGAGGAAAAACGTGTTTATGCGATGCAGTTTCACCCAGAAGTACAACACTCAGAAGAGGGTTATTTGATGCTTCGTAATTTCGCAAGAAATATCTGTGGCATCGAAGAAAAATGGAAGATGGAACACTTCTTAAAAGAGCAGATTAAGATGATCCGTGAGAAAGTGGGGACTGGTAAAGTCCTTTGTGGTCTCTCAGGCGGAGTTGATAGTTCTGTCGTTGCTGCGATGCTTTATGAAGCGATCGGCGATCAGCTCATCCCTGTGTTTGTTGATAATGGACTTTTGAGAAAAGGTGAGCGTGCTCAAGTAGAAGAGATTTTTAGAATCAACCTTAAAGCGCCTTTAGTTGTTGCAGATGCAAGCGAGCTGTTTTTAGGTCGTTTAGCTGGTATCAGCGATCCTGAGCAAAAACGTAAAATCATCGGGCATACATTTATAGAAGTTTTTGAAGCGGAAGCAAAAAAACATGATGGCATCAAATTTTTGGCTCAAGGTACACTTTACCCTGACGTTATCGAGTCTATCTCTGTAAATGGTCCATCAGAAGTTATCAAATCTCACCACAATGTTGGCGGATTGCCTGATTGGATGGATTTTGAACTTATCGAACCATTGCGCGAACTTTTTAAAGATGAGGTGCGCAAAATCGGTTTAGAGCTTGGACTTCCAGAGGGTATGATCAACCGTCATCCATTCCCTGGACCAGGACTTGCGATAAGAATCATGGGTGATGTAAACAAACCAGATTTAGAGCTTTTACGTGAAGCGGATGTTATCTTGCTTGATGAACTCAAAGCAAGCGGATATTATGCAAAAACTTGGCAAGCATTTGCCGTTTTACTCAACGTAAAATCAGTCGGCGTAATGGGTGATAACAGAACTTACGACAACACAGTTTGTGTTCGCGTTGTTGAAGCAGTAGATGGAATGACAGCGACTTTCGCACACCTTCCGCATGATCTTTTAGAGAGAATCTCACGCCGTATCATCAATGAAGTTGATGGTATAAACCGCGTAGTTTATGACATTAGCTCAAAACCACCAGCAACAATCGAATGGGAATAAGCCAAAGGCTTTTCCCTCAATGCAAAAAAATATCTATCTTTTTTCACTCACTCCTTACAAAGGAGTCAATCATATAAACTCCTTACATGTAAGCTTTTTTACGCCAAAAATAAATTTTAAAAATTATGATTATCTTATCATCACTTCGAAGCAGGTTTTAGAAGCGTTAAAAAATTATGATGAGAGTTGGAAAGATTTAGCTGTTTTGGCAGTGGCAAAACCCACAGCAGAAGCGGTCAAAAAAGCGGGTGGAACTATCTTAGAGTATGGAAGCGGTTATGGAGACAATTTAAGTGCCATTATCGCTTCGTACGATAAAGAAAAAAGATGGCTTTACCTCCGAGCTAAAGAGGTCGCAAGTGATTTTGCTCTTACATGTAAGCAAAATGGATACAAGATAGATGAAGTGATTGTTTATGAAACTTCATGTTCAAAAGAGTGCTTACATGTAAGAGTTGAAGATGATGCCACGCTTATCTTTACATCGCCCTCAAGTGTGGAGTGTTTTTTAAAGCATCACGATTTTAAAGAGACACAAAATATTATCGTTATCGGCACAACAACGGCAAGGGCGATTCCCCATGGAGTAAGCTATAAAATAGCCTCCCAACCAACCATGCAAAGCTGCATACAAAAGGCACAAGAATGAATGATTCAAAAGAGTATTTAGACAAAAAAGCGTTTTATGAGAGAGTAATCACTGTTTATGGCAGAAATGTAGTCGTTGAGATGTTAGAAGATGAAAATGTGACTATCCACAAACTCCATCTTGCAGATTCAAACAAGACAGATGGTATCATCACTACAATCCTCTCTTTGGCAAAAAAAAGAGGCGTAGAAGTTGCGTATCATGATAAAAATGCACTTTCACGCATCTCTAAAAATGCAAAGCAAGATCAAGGCGTTTGTGCTGATATTATCGCTCAAACCTATAAAAGTGCTGATGAGATAATGAAGCTAAAAGAGTACAGACTTTTAGCACTTGATGGCGTTCAAAATCCGCAAAATTTAGGGATGATTATCCGAAGTGCTGCAGCTGGAAATATAGATGGCATCATCTTGCCGAAAAAAAATAGTGCAAAAATCTCTCCGCTTGTCATCAAAGCGAGTGCGGGAACACTTTTTAAAATCCCCATTTTTTACTGCAACGCCCTAGAAGATATTTTAAAAAAGATTAAAAATGAATCTGAAATTTTTGCACTGAGCTCTTACGCAAAAGATGATTTGAACAGCGTACATGTAAGCAAAAAATCTGTTTTTATTTTAGGAAATGAGAGCGATGGCATCTCTAAAGAGGTGCAAAATCTCTGTAACTCTTCTGTAAAAATCCCGATGAATAGAGGCGTAGAATCCCTAAACGTAGCCATCACAGCAGCACTAATTAGTTTTTTACCGAGATAATATATAATTAGTAAATGAAATATCGAAATTATTTTGCCTCAAAAGAGGCAAGATTGAGTGACTTTCTCAAAGAGAATTAATGTAAAAGGAGAAATTATGCGTATCGTCTGTCCACACTGCTTTGCAGTTAATAATGTACCTTTAAAAGATTCCTACACAAAAGCCAATTGTGGAAAGTGTAAAAACTCTTTACTAAACACGCATCCAATCACGCTCACAGCGGCTCATTTTGATGAACTCATTGTCAATAGCGACATCCCCGTTATCGTCGATTTTTGGGCTCCTTGGTGTGGACCTTGTAAGATGATGGGACCGACTTTTGAAAAAGTGGCGACCTCCTATCCGCTCAAAACGGTGTTTGCAAAAGTAAATACAGAAAGCGAACAGCATTTAGGCTCGCGTTTTGGCATACGAAGTATTCCTACACTTATCATCTTCAAAGGTGGCAAAGAGGTGCATAGAGTCTCAGGCGCTTTGGATGAGAGAAGTTTGACTAATCTTGTTTCACAATTTATCTAAAGGCTTTTTATCAAACACAAGGTATTAAAATCCTATTTTGGGTATGACACTTTTCGCCCGCTTCAAGAGAAGGCGATCGATGCCATACTCTCAAATCAAGACCTTTTGATGATTCTCCCCACAGGCGGAGGAAAATCTTTATGTTATCAACTTCCCTCATTGCTTATGGATGGAGTAACTGTCGTTGTCTCTCCTCTTTTAGCTCTTATGTACGATCAAGTAAGCGCACTCAAAGCAAACGGCATCAAAGCCCAGATGATCTCTTCGATGCAAAACGAGGAGGAGATTTTTAGCATTTATCAAAGCCTTATTGAGGGCGAACTCAAACTGCTTTATGTCGCACCCGAGCGCTTTGCATCTTTTGAGTTTGTGAACTTTTTAAAATCTATAAAAATCAATTTTTTTGTTATCGATGAAGCGCACTGTGTGAGTGAATGGGGACATGAGTTTCGAGTTGATTATAGAAAATTAAATCTTTTGCGTGAAAATTTTCCCAGCACTTCCATCGCTGCTTTTACCGCAACTGCGACTCCAAAAGTCGCACAAGATATAAAATACGCTCTTCGTTTAAACGAGCCCCTAGAAGTGCGTGGAAAAATATTTAGAAAAAATCTGCATATCAGCGTGGAATCAAGAGAAAAAGATGGCAAAAAACAGTTGCTTGATTTTTTGAAAAACTTTAAAAATGAGAGCGGGATTGTGTATGCTTTTTCAAGAAAACAGACGGAATCTTTGGCTGTCTTTTTACACGCAAATGGCATCAAAGCTAGAGCTTTTCATGCAGGATTGCCCGTACATGTAAAGGAAAATACTTTTAAAGCTTTTGTGCGAGATGAGATACAAGTGGTGGTCGCAACCATCGCTTTTGGGATGGGAATCGATAAAAGCAATATCCGTTTTGTTGTTCACATGAATCTGCCAAAGACGATAGAAAATTATTATCAAGAGATCGGGCGTGCGGGGCGTGATGGATTGGAATCTGATGTGCTGCTTTTGTATAGCGGGGCTGATGCGGTGATGCAGCGAGAGTTTATAGATCAGCTTGAAGAATCGCCCTATAAACAAAATGCTTTCAATAAAATAGAGCAGATGAGCCGTTACGCGAGTATGGAAGAGTGCCGTCATCATTTTATCGCAGCCTATTTTGAAGATGAGATCGAAAATTGTCTTACTGCGTGTGATAACTGTACCGAAGAAGCGGGTGAAAAAACAGATATTACTCTCGATGCGCAGAAGTTTTTGTCATGCGTGTATCGCACAAATCAGAGTTTTGGACAGGCTTATGTGATCGATGTTCTTCGTGGAAGTTCTATGCAAAAGATACTCGATAATAATCATAATGCTCTTTCTGTTTATGGGATCGGTATAGAAAAATCAAAAACCTATTGGGAGCGTGTGAGCGAGCGTTTGATGGAGCTTGGCGCTTTAAAACGTGGAGAGTTTCGCTCTTTGGTGCTTGATGTTGCAGGGATGCGGATCTTAAAAAATGAGCTCAAAGTTTCCATCAAAGAGGAACGCTTAGATGTAAAGGTGAAAAAAGAGTTTGTCGTTCATAAAGAGGAAGATGTAAACTCAGAAGTTTTTGAACAACTAAGAGCCCTTCGAGGCGAGATCGCCAAAGAGGAGAGCAAACCAGCCTACATCATCTTTGGAGATAAAACGCTCAAAGAGATGGCAAAATCTTTGCCAAAAAATAAAGAAGAGATGTTACATGTAAGCGGTGTGGGCGAAGTGAAGTTTGAACGCTATGGCGAGCGTTTTTTGGAGCTTCTTGAAACTATAAAATAAGAAATTTTGAGGTTATTATCTCAAAAGTGCTATGATGTTTGAAATGTCAGGAGTTACTATGAAGAAGTATCTATATTTTGGTGAAGTTGTAGATGGTTATGAGGTGAGAGTTTTAAATGAGCGAGAGGCTAGAGCAGGAGCGGGAATACTTTTTTTGTTTGCTTTCATCTCTTTTATGAACTCCTATTTGCTTCGAGATTTTCTTTTTACTCAGATTTTTGTCACTGTATTTATGCTTGATTTTATGATCCGAATTTTTATCAATCCAAAGTTTTCCCCCTCTTTACTTCTTGGAAGAGTAATGGTACAAAATCAAAAACCTGAATATGTCGGTGCTCCTCAAAAGAGAGCAGCATGGAGTATTGGTTTGACGCTTGCGGTGATTATGTTTTTTGTTATCGTAGTTTTTGCCATTATGACACCTCTGAAGATTGCTATTTGCGTTTTGTGTCTGGGATTGCTCTTTTTTGAATCTGCTTTTGGCATCTGTCTTGGTTGCAAACTTTACAATTACATCTATAAAAATAGTGCAAAATATTGCGCTGGCGGTGTTTGTGAGATAAGAGCAAAAGAGGAAGTCCAAAAGTTTTCATTGCTGCAAATAGCAATTATAGTTTTGAGTGTCGTTGCGATTAGTGCAACGACTTACTATCTAATAGAAGCGAGAAACTATAAGATAGAGATGACTATTATGAAAGCACAAACTGGAAAATGCGGAAGTGCAATGTAGCACATTGGCAAAGTAAAGTTTGAGTATTTGTTTTTTTATGAAAACATAATCTCATAAGGGCGTTTGATCTCACTTATCACTTCGCCAACGCTCATATGGCGGCTTTTGCGTAAAAACTCTCTTCCATCTAAAAAGACTAAAACAGTCGGGATCGCAAAAACGCTAAAATGTGCGGCTATCTCGGCATCGGTTGAGACATCGATACTCACGATCTCAAAAGTTTTAAAATTTTCATTTATCGCTTCGAGAAGTTTTGGTTTGAGTGCGTGGCAAACGTTACATGTAGGCGCGCTAAAGTAGAGCATCACCGCTGGATTTTCTTTAATTGTTTGATTGATTGTTTCTGCTGTTTGCATTTTATTCTCCTATATTGAAAACTATTTCTGTTTTGTTTTTTATGCTGAGTATCTCTTTTACATGTAAGCCTTGTATATCTAATTTATGAAACTCCTCAAGTGAACAGATATTGTGTTTTGCAATCTCACGAAGCACGATCCCGCGATATGCTTTTGCCCAGTGGCTCACTGTTTTTCCATCTTTTAAAAACTTGAGTGTTGTAAAGGGTTTGTCAGTTTTATAAAATTTTTCATAATATCCAGCGCGCAGATCGAGAATCTCTTTGTCTGATAGATAGAGATCAAGCTGATAAGAAAAACGATCTTTATAGTATTTCTCAGGCGCGATATCTGCGATGGCTACCCCTTGATGCACTTTATAGTTAGCAATTGTATCTCCGCCAAGGAGAGGCCCATAAAGGTTTGAGAAGATGAGAACATTTTTTCTAAGATATGTTTGAGCATCTTTATCGAGTGTTTCAAAGGCAAGATATTCATACGCAACTCCGCTGTATCGCTCAATGGCGCACATCAGCTGAGAGTTGTCCAAACCGCTAAGATAAGGCTCATACTCATTTTTATTTTTGATGCCAAAGAGTTTTTCTAGTTCATTGGTATCTTTTTTTGTAATGAGCTGATTGTAGGCGTTGAGGATCTCATCTCTGGCTTTATCTGAGCCAAAGAGCTCTTTTTTTGTTTCATTTCCACCTTTGTTTTTACCCTCTGATGGAGAAAATAGGATTGTTAGCAAGATATTACCTTTAAAAAAAATTCTTTAAATTTATATAATTATATCGATATTCTTGTTATAATCGAACCATATAAATAGGGAGAGATGATATGCGTTTTATTATGTTTTTGATTATAAGTGCGATGTTTTCTTTTGCAATCTCAGCGGATGTAAAGATTGTTGGAACAGTGGATGGACTCAAAGGAATGGTGAAGATTTCCCATGAAGGAAGCATTAAAAAGATTAATGCGACAAAGGGAACAAAGATTGAAAAAGGGGATATGGTCACAACAACTTCAAGTGCGACTGCAGTTTTAAAACTCATCGATGGTTCAAATGTTGTTTTGGATAAATCTTCATCAATCTTTTTTGCAAATCTCAATCAAGCAGAACAAAAAAGTGGTTCTGTATATTATAAAATCACTTCAAGAACAGCAAACAACTCTTTAGATGTTAAAACTCCATTTGCTATTATTGGGATCAAGGGAACGACTTTTATTGTAAATTCTGATGAAAAAGATAAATCTATCGCTTTGCAAGAGGGGAAAATCGGTATTTCAAGTATGAAAGAGGAGTTTGAACTCTATAGAAAAAAAGTGCTTGAAGAGTTTGGTAACTATAAAAAGCAACAATTTGCAGCGTATGAGCAGTATCTCCAAGAACTTGCTGGGAATAAGCCTCAAATCGTTAAAGAGTTTGATTTAGATGCTGGTAATAAAGTCTCTTTTGATGATAAAAAAGTTGTTGAGAGCTCTTTTAACAAAGACACAAACAGTTCATTTAATCATTTTGAAGAGATAATAAAATCAATGAAATGAAACAAAAACTTTACTATTTACTTGTAATCATTCCAATTTTAGCGCTAAGTTTGTCGCTATATCATTATAAAGTCGAGCCTTTTGAGAGCTTTTCTTTACGTTTTAATGATATAAATTTTGCACTCCAAAAGAAAACGCCAAGTGACAAAATTGTCTTTGTGGCAGTGGATGAAAAAAGTGTCAATAATTATGGGCGATGGCCTTGGGATAGAGATATTATTGCAGGCGGGATCTCAAAATTAAATCAGGCAGATGTTGTTTTGATGGATATGATCTTTTCTGAGAACACCACAGAGGAGAAAGATGCAGCACTTGCTTCTTCGCTTGGAGGACTTCAAAACAGTGTGTGCGGATTTTTTCTGCGTCATGACTCTACTCAAAATATCACTCAAGAGCAAGAAGATGCGCTCAGTGGTTCTACGCTTGATCTGCTTCAATCTCAAATTGCTACATACAAAGATCCAAAATTTGTCTCAGCTGAGTTTGCAGAGATGAATATCCTTCCTGTTTTAGAGAGCTGTAGCATGAGTGGAAGTTTCTCCACTTTGAGCGAATCTGACCATCTTCTTCGCTCCTATCCAGTGGCTGTTTATTTTAATAATTTACTTTTCCCATCACTTGGTGTGCAGGGTCTGCGTCTTGTTTTAAATGAGGATTTAAAACGAATCGATGCCTTACATGTAAGCCTTGGTAAATATAAAATGGATCTAAACGAGCGAGGTTTTGTTCGCTTAAACTATTACTCTCCTGATCAATACAATATAGTCTCTTTTTTAGATGTTGCGCAGGGAAAAATAAAACCAGATTATTTCAAAGGTAAAATTGTTATTTTGGGCATTACAGATGTTGGTTCAGGAGATGTGGCTACAACACCTATGGGACTTATGTTTGGGCCATTGTTGCACTATACATTTTTATCAAATGTACTCTCAGACCATCTTATAAGCGAGCCTTTTTATATCACTCCTATTTTAATCGTATTGATGGTGCTTTTACCATTTGTTCTTTTTTTGTTTGTCAAAAAAATTACTTCTAGGGTGATTATCGATATTATCGGCTATCTTTTTGTGTACCTTTTTGTGCGTTTTATCTTTGTAAAATACAATATTTACAGTGATGCTTTTTATCCTCTTGTGGCGTTTTTACTGAGTGCGATTGCTATTGAGATTTTGGCTTTTACGATCCAAGAAAGGGGAAGCCGTTTTTTACGCAATGCTTTTTCAAGCTATCTTTCAGCAGATCTGCTCAACCAGCTTATAAAAAATCCCGAGGCTTTGGCACTTGGCGGAGAGAAAAAAGAGCTGACTATTTTGTTTAGCGATATTCGAGGATTTACAAGTATATCCGAATCGATGGATCCTGTATCTCTCATCAAACTGCTAAATAGATATTTTACGCCGATGACCGATGCTGTGCTTGAAAATGGCGGAATGCTTGATAAGTATATCGGTGATGCTGTTATGGCTTTTTTTAATGCACCTGTTGATGTTGCCAACCATGCAGATGCTACATGTAAGACTGCTTTAGTCATGATAGAGCGACTTGAAATACTAAATCATCAGTTAAGTATCGAGGGGATTAATCCTATCCATATTGGAATTGGCATCAATACTGATGATGTCGTTGTAGGCAATATGGGTTCAAACACTCGTTTTAACTATACAGTTATTGGTGATGGGGTAAATCTTGCATCACGCGTTGAGGGGCTTACAAAAAATTATGGTGTCAATATTCTCATCACAGAGTTTACAGTTACGCATTTAAAAGATGATTTTTTGATAAGGGCAATAGAGCCAGTGAAAGTAAAAGGTAAAGATGAGGCTGTACTTCTTTACGAACTGATGAAAAAAAGCGAGACAAATCAGCAGATCAAAAAGCTTTATGACAAAGCGATGGAATTTTATAAAAATTCTAAATTTGAAAAAGCTACTGAGATTTTTGAAGTTTTGGTTCAAGATTATAATGATAGTGTTTCAGCATATTTTCTTCCATTGGTAAAAGAGAAACATCCATGGGGCGTTCATAAAATGATGACAAAGTAGGTTCAATATGCAAAACGATATGGAATCAAAAGAGTTTATAGAGATCATATTTTCCTACATAACTCAGATATCTGCAGAACGTTTTGCGGATGATATTTTAATGTTGCTTGCAGATATGGGAAGACAGCTTGTACGTGCTGATAGATGTACAGTTTGGGTTGTGTCTAAAGATAAAAAACATCTTTGGACACAAGTCGCACATGGAGTTGAACATATTCAGATTCCTATAGATTCAGGCATTGTCGGAGAAGCAGTAATGCACAATAAAAGCTTGATCATTGATGATGCTTACAGTGATGCAAGATTTAACCCTGAAGTTGATAAGCAAACAGGATACAAAACAAAAACTTTGCTTGTTATTCCTATGCATAATACAGAGGGTGAGATCATAGGCGCTTTTCAGGTGGTCAATAAACTGGATGGAAAACTATTTACTCAAGATGATTTGAGATACATCATGCTAGCCTCAACTTATGCAGCTGAGACTGTGACAACATCTATTTTACTTGATGAGATCGAGCAGACGCAAAAAGAGGTCGTCTTTACAATGGGTGCCATTGGAGAGAGCAGATCAAAAGAGACAGGAAATCATGTAAAAAGAGTTGCTGAGTATTCTTATATTTTAGCGAAGCTTTATGGACTCAGCGAAGTGGAATCCCTACGGCTAAAAGAGGCATCTCCGATGCATGATATTGGAAAAGTCGCTATTCCTGATGCAATTCTCAATAAACCAGGAAGTTTCAATATAGAGGAACGTCTTGTTATGAATACACACGCAGAACTCGGATATGATATGCTTAAATCTTCAAGCAGAGCACTTTTAAAAGCAGCCGCAACAGTTGCTTATGAGCATCATGAAAAATGGGATGGTTCAGGGTATCCGCGTAGGCTTGCAGGTGAAAATATTCATATTTATGGTCGCATTACAGCGATGGCAGATGTCTTTGATGCACTTGGAAGCGATAGAGTTTATAAAAAAGCTTGGGAAGATGAGAAAATATTTGAGCTTATCCATAAAGAAAGAGGAAAACATTTTGATCCAAAACTTGTTGACCTTTTTTTTGAACACCTTGATAAGTTCTTACATGTAAGAGAAAAATTTACAGATAGGTTTGATCATGAATGAGATAACTATTTTGGGTGCATACGGGACTAAGGGCGTGAATGTGGGAACGAGTGCGTTTTATATTGATGAGAGAAATGTCATTGATGCTGGAAATCTTCTTGTCCCACTAGGAAAAAAATCAGCTGAAATAGAATCCGTTTGGCTCTCTCACTCGCATTTGGATCATATTATTGATATTGCATATATACTTGATAGTTATTTTGCTGCACGTAAAAAACCATTGAAAATATTGGGACTAAAAGAGACGTTACTCTCAATAAAAGAGGATTTTTTAAACAATAGAATATGGCCAGATTTTTCAGCAATAAAACTTTTGCATTCTGATGAAATGAGTGTTGTGTATGAAGAGATAGAGCCAAACAAGCGATATAAAATAGGAGAAAGTACATATCTCCAAGCATATAAGACGGATCATACAGTTGCAAGTTGTGGGTATATTGTGACAAAAAATGACAGATCAGTTATTATTTCTTTAGATACATATAGCTTAGATAGCACGATTGAAAATATAGACTCAAGAGAAGATATACAAACATTGGTAGTGGAGTGTTCATTCCCATCTAGAATGCAACAATTGGCTTATGATTCGAAACATTTGACACCAAAACTTCTATTTGAAAAGCTAAAAGTGATGAAAAAAAGTAATATTGATATTTATATCAACCATATAAAACCACTTTTTTTAGAAGAGATGAGAAAAGAAATAGCCCTATATCAAGGGGAATTTAGAGTGAAAATATTAAAAGATGGAGAAAAAATAAACTTTTAATACAAAAAGCTTGACATTGAAAACGAATTTGTCTATAATTCTGGCTCAAATTCAAAGCCGGCATAGCTCAGTTGGCTAGAGCAGCTGATTTGTAATCAGCAGGCCCGGGGTTCAAGTCCTCGTGCCGGCACCATTGAATTTTGAAACAATAAGACTGGTGAGATAGTCAAGTGGCCAACGACGGCGGACTGTAAATCCGCTCCCTACGGGTTCAGAGGTTCGACTCCTCTTCTCACCACCACAAAAGATAGGATGCGGGCGTAGCTCAGTTGGCTAGAGCGTCAGCCTTCCAAGCTGAGGGTCGAGGGTTCGAGTCCCTTCACCCGCTCCACTTATCTACTAATTTAAAAAATACCCAAAATAAAATATAAAATCAAAAGATAACTTTAGAAAAATTCTAAAATTAAAACCCTGCTGGTGTGGCTCAGGGGTAGAGCACTTCCTTGGTAAGGAAGAGGTCTCCGGTTCGAGTCCGGATGTGGGCTCCACTTTATTGCTGTCAAACAAAACAAAAACCAAATGCATCTAAACTCAGGAGGGCCTTTCTCATGGCGAAGGCAAAATTCGAACGTAATAAAACTCACGTAAACATTGGTACAATCGGCCACGTCGACCACGGCAAGACAACCTTGACCGCTGCAATCACAAAGGTTCTGGCTGGTAAAGGCCAGGCTGAGTACAAGGCATTTGACCAGATTGACAACGCTCCTGAAGAGCGCGAGCGCGGTATTACCATCGCAACCGCTCATGTTGAATACGAAACAGACAAACGCCACTATGCTCATGTTGACTGCCCCGGCCATGCCGACTACGTCAAGAACATGATCACCGGTGCTGCCCAGATGGACGGCGCAATCCTGGTTGTTTCCGCAGCTGACGGCCCTATGCCGCAGACTCGTGAGCACATCCTGCTTGCTCGTCAGGTTGGCGTACCATATATGGTTGTATTCCTTAACAAGGCTGACATGGTTGATGACGAAGAACTGCTTGAGCTCGTTGAGCTTGAAGTGCGTGAACTGCTCTCCAGCTATGACTTCCCCGGCGACGATATTCCAATCATCAAAGGTTCCGCTCTGAAAGCCCTCGAAGGC
>CAITKP010000023.1 GCA_903892995.1 uncultured Campylobacterales bacterium | reverse complement strand
CGATCTCTATTTATTTTAAAATAGTCAATAATAAATATTATTATTTATTTATTATGTGTTTATAATTCAGCGAGAATATTTTTTTGATTATCTAAGATCGGAGAAGAGATATTGTGAATTTGTTGTTTGTAGTCAGCATGAAGCCTTTTGCATGGCTTCATACCTCAGTGGGAGAAATTATTTTGATGAGACTTGAAGCAATGATGCTTTGACGTTGCTATAAGCGACTTGTGCAGCGCTAAAACTAAAATGAAAGGCACCATTATCATATGACATCATTCCTGTTCCGAGCAACAATAGAGCTAATAATATCAATGATTTCATTGTCCGACTCCTCTACTCTGCAAAACAGAAGTAATATTTTGTTGAATTGAACTTTTCAATGCAGCTGCATCTGGAGTTTTTATACTGCTTATAAATTCACTTAAATCCATTTTAGAAAGATCTAACATTTGAAACTCTGCCGCCGTAAAACCACTACAATCAGGGTTGTCAGCAGAACCCCAACCTTTTCCTATTTGAGGACGACCCTGCTCTTCTATTATTCTTGCAAGTTCAGAGTTAAAGCAACAATAGCTGTCTGATTTTTCTACACACATGCTTCCCACTAAAAGATTTACCTCCTTGGAACAATAGTTTCCAATGTAGTGACACTCGCTGTTTTTTCTATACCCTGCTAAATTTTTTTCATTACTCGTACAGCTTACAAGCCCACCAAAGACTTTTGATTCATCACAACATCCTCCACCATCTAAGCCTTGCAATAAATCCCAACTTCGACAACCATATCCTTTTCCGTTGAAAATTCTTATTGTTCCAGAACAGCTTCCATCATTTGCCCATCCATTGTTATTTTTATCATTAACCCCAACGGAACCATTTGGAGACATGTTTGAATTTCCAACACACGGAAATGGTGAACATTCCCACTGTCCTGCAACGAGTGCTGGCTGAACGTCTGCTTCGTTACATGTATAACCTTGCCCTTTACAATTGTTTGTAGGTGATATAGGACTACTACCAGACGTTATTTGTGGCATATACACTCCGTCCTGTGGGGTTGTGCCGCTGCACAAATAATTATAGTAAGTATATGTTTGTGAACATGCTTGTGTTGGATCAGAAGAACCTGTTGGAGTATAACCCGATGGACATTCGAGTGGTTTGGTGTGATAGCATTTTGTTGGATCAGCACTCAATGAACCTCCATTGACATATCCTGTATCACTACAGATATATTCCCCAGAAGTATTCAATGCAAACGTATTGGTAAGATAAGGGCTACCGATCGCACTGCCTCCACAATATGCGTCTTGAAAATATATTGAACATGCGCCTGCGGAATTACATATTATCTTGCCTTGCGAACCAGAATAAGGCTGATAGTAAACTCCGGACAAAAAAGCATTTGCATCATTGACGTTGACAGATTTTTTTAAACTACTCTGAGGGTTACAGCAATCATAATACTTAACTGTCGCGCTATTTGATCCGCATGAGATATCTATGTGACAGCATGAATCGGCTCCAGGCGCACATGCAATACTTTTTGTTTGACACGTTAAATTTGTAACGTATGATGCATTTTCTATTGTATCAACACACTGTCCATTTATCATTGTTCCGTTGCATATCATTGATGTATAATCTATCCCTGTTTCTTGTTGGCTTGTCCCATCTTTATAATCCCATTGAGCTGTTGCAGGAGCAAGTCCATACGGACAATAATAATTCGTATATTGATCCTGAAGGCACTGGTATGTTTTCCCCTGAGTAACTATTTCTGAGGATGAATCATAAAGACTCGTGTTACAAAATTTTCCCGTAGTTGGTAAAGATGAGCCGGGATCGCTTGTCACATAGCATGATGGAGCAGTATCAAACTCAATAACCGCACGGTATCTAACTGGATTATTGTTTCTGTCTGCGTGATTTCCTTCATCGCTCCAATAGCCATTATTTCCATTAATGACGGTCCAGTGCTCCCCTAGAGGCTCCACCATTGCGGTTCCGTTCAAAACATCAACAGAATCAACTAAATTATCTGGCTGGTTTGCCCCCCAATAAGTAAATGTTGGGGCGCCACCTAATACCGTTTGGAACCTTGATGTATCTATCACACAATCGGAGCCACTAATACAATAGTTTTGCATATTATTAACATCATAAACACCAATCCATGCAAGAGTGCCTCCGCCAACCAGCTCTTTGATGTAATTATTTTCAGCAGAACTATCTGGAACCGCTAGATATCCACCATCGTCAACTGCCGCCTTTAATGCATCAGCGTATGTAAGTGTACTAGAAGTAATTGCATAATAATGCCCTCCAAATGAAGAAATAGAACCTGCTGACGAACAGTTCATCGAAAATCCATTATCGCAAAGTAGTAATATAGCCAATAGCGATATAATACTTTTTTGCGATCGAAACATTATTTTATTTCACTTTCATTCAAATCTGCTGCTTTAATCATATGAAGTTTTGTTTTAGATACATATACTCCACCATATTGATTTGGAACAAAACACCAAGGATTTTTAGAAACATTTTTATATGATTTACAATCTTTAACCAAGACCGTCATGCCTTTTGGTGCTCTTGTGACGAGTTCTCCATATGGAGTGGCTCTAAGATTTGCCCAATGTTTTACATGGGCAATAAATGCGTTGGCTTTTGGCTTTTGCTGTTTTGCCTCTCTGTGCTCTCCAATGCTTTCTTGCAATACCGAGATATCTGCTCTCAGCTCCACAATCTCTTTTTTGAGAGCCATTATCTCATCTCTATTTTTCATCGCTTGTTCGCTGGTCAGCAAAATCGTTTCTGCAGCGATCTCTTGCCCATATGCGAATTGCTGTTTTTGATTTTCATTTTGCTCTGAAGCGGCCATCATGTTTGTAGTCAACAGTGATAGCAAAACACCTATTTGTATTGCTTTTTTCATCATTTTTTCCTATTTTTGTTCAAGATATTGTTCAAATTTTTGAGTATTTGCACCATTTATGATATCTACTATTTTTTGATTTTTCTCATCAATAATGTACACCCTTGGAGTTCCGCGCACTTGCATTTTTTCTGCGAGCTTATATATTCCATCCAATTCCGCTTCCGCATTTTTTGAAATTTCCACATGTACCTTCTTGCCTGTTCTTATGTCATCGAAAGTTTTTTGAAAATCCTTGCTCGATAATATTTGCAATGCCTCATCATGAGCACTTGGATGCAAATATTGCATCTTTCCATCTTTAACCATTCTAATAGGGAAAAGATTTACATAAAGCGTTACATCTTTCTTTGAAAAAAACTCTTCAGCTACTTTACAATATGGGCATTCAGGATCTGTAAAAATTACAAATGACAAACCATTTTTTGACCCCTTTCCATAAGTTAGTTTTTTTGCCTGTTTAATCAATAAATCTGAAGGAGTGTTTTTAATCTCCTTTTGAAGAAGCTCTTCTTGCCACGCATGCCTATCATTGTCTGTAAAATTAAAGCCATTTTTATCCATCATTTCTCCAAAAAAAACAATGTCCTTAAAAGGATTAACATAGATAATTTGGCCATTATCTAAATATGTACTGTAGAATCCATCTATGATAGATTTGCTGTACTTTGAAATTTTTGTATTTGGTATTACGCTTTGTAAGAAATCAAGTTCTTTCTTGTTTATTTGCTCCTGATTCAGCATATTTCCTATACTAACGTCTTGCGCCATTGCTTGAGTCGAAGATAGTATTGCACTGGAAAATGCAACACCTAGGAGGATTTTGTTGATTTTCATCATTCGATGCCTTTTTGTTAGTGTTTCTCAAAGGCAATATGGTTAGAAAAATATATTTTTGGAATAATTCTCAATTAGTTGAACAAGAAAGATCTTTTGACATCTCACTAACAACCTGTAAAGAGGATGCAGCTTCCCCAAGAGAACTGCTTAACTTTCCACAGTCATACTTTATAAATTCACCTTTCGTCGTATCAACAGGACAAATATTGTTTATATCGCATGATCTAATTTGACTATTGAATGTTGTAGATGGTCCATTGCCTTCAGTTCCCTTAACTGTTCCGCTACTTGACACAGAGGACTGAACAACATTCCATTCCACCATGCATGCATTTTGTATAGTCGCGGAACCATTCGGATTTTGAATGGATGTGCCATCACTCTTTGTTATCCAATTTCCATTTTTGTCTTTATATGTGTTTGTATAGCTTATCCCATTTGGATCAGAAGAACTCACTGTCGCAGAACTTGATTGCCTGGAAACCATAATTATGTCGGCTTTATCAGCAGATGAAGTTGGATTTTTTTGTTGGTTTATCATTGTGCCATTAATAACGCCCATCGCTCCTGTCGGATCAGAAGACATCGCCGAGCTCCCCAGAGATTTTAAAGCAGAATCATCTGAGCCACCAGAATAGATAGCATCTTTTTTTGAATTAGTGCAATTTGTATAGTTTTGCCCATACACATCTGATTCAAAGTTATTCGTGATAGTTTTTGCAATAATCAAATTAGAATTTGAAGCCTGAACAGAAGCACTTACTGATCCGGAAATATCTCCGAGTATTTCTTGCTGATAAGATGCAGATTTGCTTCCGCAGCTGCTGTTAATACAGAATACATTAGTCACTTGTTGAGGCGAAACAGGAGTGAGGCCAACAGTGCCAGAAGAATAAGCCCAATTGTAATAATTACAATTTTTAAAAGTATTTGCATTACATACCGCAACACCTGTTGTTGTAATCCCACTTATTCCAGGAAACGTATATGAATTGTCATAAGCCCCATCGAGATTCGTGTCTAAATCAATATTTATTGTTATATCGCTCGTTCCAGAATAAGTGACTCTCATAAAAATTGCTGTCGCATTTTCTCCACAAGTAATATTTGCCATTCCGCTCTTAGAACCATCAACTGTTGTAATTTTTGTTTTACTTGTCATGGGAAGATTAATCTTGTTTGTCATGCCATCACTGTTATACATCCCTGTAAGTGTTGAGCCGATGGATTTTGCAATATTTACAGCATTAGCGGAATCTGATGTAGTAAATTGCTGACTGGCATATACAGGAAAGATAGCATCAATACCAAATAACGCAAACGCCAAATAAATAGACCTTCTCATCGAGATAAATTCTTTCTAATGAGTTCATTTTTTTCTTTAACCATCGCTACTTCATATCTTGCTCTATGTTTTTCTATATCCTTATCCATTGTTTGATGAACTTCTTTAATTGTATTTACTATTCTTGCTGAAATAATGTCGAGATTTTTTATTTTTTGCTCATCGCCCTGTCCTGCTTTGAACTTCAACCTATATTTAGTAATATTATCTTGTGCAGTAGACAACATTTGCAATAGTTGACTTCTAAGATAAACAGTAGCGGTGTATGATGCATAGTTCAAAGAATCAGCTGTTGTCCCTTTATTTAAATAAGCCATATTTACAAATAAAGCCCCATTTGCCGGCATAGACGAAAGCACTGCTATGGAACCTGTTATATCTGATTTGTTTTTTATCTTGTCAACGACATCATCTATTTGTTTTTTAATTTGATAATTCCATGCTGATGTCGAATTTGCCACAAATTTATCTTCAATAATTTGAAATTCATCTGGCATACCACTCCCAGTATTTTCTTGTCCATCTATGTTTGAACCGCCTTTCAATAAGGCTACTTTGTCAAATGTTATTGTAACAGATGAGTCGAGGCTCATTGGCACCAAGGCTTCATATAATTTATCTATTGTCAATGCTCCTGGAGGCACTGGATATACCACGTCATCACCATCCTGTGTATATACTATAATATCTCCAACCAAAGCTCTTAGCATCTCTTTGTATTGATCGGAAGAAAATCCAAGAGGAAGGCCACCACTACCCAATTGGTTTACGACATTATTTATGAGGGAACCGTACATTTTCTTACCCTCTATTCCATCTTTCAGTCCACCAAAAAAACCAACTGTTGCACTGTATGCATCTCTTGCCCAACCTGTATGATCTTTTATCATCTGTTGTGATGAATCATAAAAATCTGAATTTGCACCAGATGAAACCATATCATTCATTCCTTCACCAATAGCTTTACCGGCCGCATTCCCTAGTGCTTGCGCCGCCTTACATGAATCCAAGGAAAAATTATTAATTTTATCAACAATAGCTTCAATATCATTCATAATTGTAGAACATTGACTGCATACCGTATCTATGGCCATTTTGAACGCAAAAGCAGGAGCTGCAGCAGCAATAGCTTTAAGTTTTTCCACAAGTTGATCAAAATTTAGAAAAGATAGTGAACCAAACCCTATGTCTAGCCCATTGCATCCTGCGGACATATGGGGAGCCGTTGCATGTATGGGATTGATTGTTCCAAGAGAGTTCCATCGCACTCTCAATTCCGGACCAGCCAAACTCGTTGTCAATGATGTTTTTGCACTTTGACCTCCAGAAACATTCGCTTGTATATTCCCTTGAGCCCAGCTCTGCCAATCTGCTTGAGCACAAGACGATGATAATATCATACATGCTATGAAGCTTGTTATTATTTTTTTACCAGTTTGATGTCTTACCATATTGCAACCCCTAGTATATTTTTTTTATCAACAAATCCCCAATATCTGCTGTCATACGAGTTGATAGCCGTACCCATTACAAAATATTGTCCCTCTGGAATTTTTCCGTTATATGAAAATTGTGCTACTTTTCTGTGTTTTGAATCCTCTGTCTTTGCTAGTCCAATGAAGTTTCCATTGCACGCAAAAACCCCCGAGTTTGTTGAGAGAATATCACCTTCTGTGCAAACTACCTTTTTGATGAAATTATGATCGTAAGAATAATATCTGTCATTTTTTTGCTTAAAAAGAAAGGCAACAATGTCTCCTTTTTCCGCAGTTATTGGTAATTCTTTGTCAATAACATAAAATAGATCAGGCAGTGAGCTAGTAACATTTAGCGCGATCTCATATCTCTTTTCTATTATTTTTTTATAGATATAATACTCACTAGCAATAGTTGCAAATAGTGCAATTACCACAAAAATGAGTAAATATTGAAAGCGACTAAATTGCATCACTACCGACCGGATTTTCTTCGTGCTCTACTAATTTATTAATTGCTTCCATCTTTGACAATTCATAAACATCCATATATTCTTGGATCTTCTTTTTATCCTGCTG
The DNA here is from genome assembly GCA_903892995.1 of uncultured Campylobacterales bacterium. Taxonomy (GTDB): domain Bacteria; phylum Campylobacterota; class Campylobacteria; order Campylobacterales; family Sulfurimonadaceae; genus Hydrocurvibacter. The sequence goes on along the minus strand of CAITKP010000023.1, from coordinate 6,753 downwards.
ATCTGTTGTAGATAAATAATAAAAAAACTTAGGCATAATTAATCTAAACACTGATTTCATATCATCTGGCGATATAAAAAACATTTCAGAATATTCCCTTTTTCTAGTTTTAATAGAACGAAGTAATTTTTCATCCGTACTATCAAAACCAAAAAGATCCGCATTGATCATCAAGTTTGTTGATGTTGAAGTTTGTTTGAGAAATATTTTATTTGCAGAGTTATTCATGATTGTAGAACCCGCTCTGCTTAATCCGCCAGAAGCACTATAAATATCATCAAAACCTTGAGTTGCAATAATCATTGAGCCATTAAATTTACGAGCACGTCTATATGCTTGATCAATAAAATCATCCATTCTTTTATTTTTACCAAGGAATCTGTGTGCCTCATCAAGAATAATCTGAATTCTCGGCTTATTTGGGTCCGTTGAATACATTACTTTACCTATGTGATATAAAAGCAGCATTACCAATGGATCTCGCAAATCTTCGTGTGCATCAACACCTTTAAACTCCACTGCCATCATGTCTTTATCCATACTAAATTCACACGGACCACTAAACCATTTTTCATACATTCCATTTCTACAATATTGACCCAATTGTCTAGCAAAGTCTGAAAACCTAGTATCTGTTGCCGCGTACTCTTTCATAATTGCATCTCGTATAAAAGTGATTTCAAGTTTTTCGTGTGCAATTTCATACTGCTTTAAAATGATTTGTTGCAATTCAGTTTTGATCAGCTTTTCATCTTCTTCGGCTCTTGTTGTTGATTTTGAAGAACCTAGCAAATAGATAAAGCTTGAAAGATATGGTAGCTCCTCAATCAATTCTTCTCTTGATTGTATTCCTGAGAATGGATTAAATGAGATCGCCTTAATTTCTGGATTCAGTTCAAGATATTGACCATCTATTGAGTCTATTAATCCCGTAAAAGAGTTATCATAATCCAGAATAAAAATCCTATCTCCTCTTGCGTAAGACATATAGGCAAGCATATTTAAAAATACAGACTTACCAGCCCCTGAGGTAGCAACAACAAATCCATTAAAGTTTGTGTTTGATGCATATAAATCCAAAAATGCGAGATTTGCTCTTCTTGTAATTAGAGGGAGGTTGCGCCCCTCCCCTCTATAATCAGCTTCCATTGGAAAAATGTGAGCCGCTTGATTTGAAAAAAGCGTTCTAAACTTTCCGCCTATTTCATGGAAATATTCAATATTCATCGCCATAGGAAGAGCAGATAAAAACGCAAGGTGATGTATCCCTTTTGTTCTATCAAGCATTATCTTACTTCTTCCTTCGCCTCCCCTGCCCCAATATGATTCTATCGCTTGTGCATTGAGGGAAGCCTCCGAATAATTCTTACCAGACACAAGAACATCCATATCAAATTCAAATAATTCCTCTTTTTTTTCATCGATTCTGTCAAGAATCATTACACTTTCTTTTTTGACAGCCGCGAATTTCCTAAATATGTTTTCTCCCCAGTTTTGATTCGCTATGACCGCATGATTTCTTGTAGCTCTTTTTGCTCCGGATGCATCCTTCTTCATAATCGTCACACTGATTATAAAGTTATCTTTAAACTGATTTGAATTCAGAGACTCTGAAAGATAGTCTCCTAATTTTTGTCCGAACTCCCAAATATGAAAATGTTGAGAAAACGATTGAGGCGTAAGATTAATCCATGTTCTTTTATTTGACAATGTCAAAGAATCATCATCAACCTGAAAGTCACTGCCAGATGAAACAATTTGTTTGTTGATATATTTTGAATCATTATAATTTGGATAATCCTCTGGCTCTATTGCTGGATTTAATAATTCATAGCCGTATTCAAATAATTTTGAGGCATTTATAATTGCGGGATAAAAACTGTTGGATTGCAAAATATTAGAAAGATCTTGCTTGAAATTAATAAGCATTTCTTTAGTTACTTTACCCGTACTTACTACTGAAAATATAATTCTGATTTTTCTTAATTTTGCATGCATATCTTCAGAGCAAGCTGAATTTGTTTTATTTCTCAAAAACTGAGCCATTGCTTCTATTGAATCCTGAACGATTTTTGAATCTGCTTTGCCAGCCCTTCCTCTTACGGAATGCTCTATAATAAATTCATCCAAATCACTTTTTATATTTTTACTTCCGTAATAATGACACTGTAAAAACACGCCCTCTGGCATCTTCCCTAAGATTTCATTAATTGCTGCTGCCGTAGAACCCGCCGAACGAGTTCTCGGTATAACCTCAAAACAAAAGCCTGCCGTTCCGTCATTGTTATAAAAAAGATTTTCTGTTTCTGAATAAGAAGAGTATGGTAAATAATCAGAAAATGAATATTTTTGATGAACTTGCTTCCATGCACTAACAGGAAGAGAACTGAAGATCTCATCTTCTTGGGCACCAAATATTTTTCCTAGTAGTTTTTTAAACATATTATTTGTCCAGGATATCGTCAGTCGAGATTGTGTCTACGGTTTTATTTAAGCTATTTGCTTTTAATACAATCTCTCCATCTTTTACTTTAATCCATATTGCTTGTTGCTCATGATATACTCCATCGGAGCTTTGGTATGGCATAATTTCTACTTTTGAAAAAAGTGGCTCAAGAAAAACGGGTTTTGTATTTATTTCATCGCTTTTTTTATTTTCAACCAATGCTTCATCAATTTTTTTATCCATGTAAACAGAATTTTTTCTCAGCATATCTTGCTGTGTTTTTTCAAAAGATGTGGAGTCTTCTATTTTTTTACCGTTATTGATTTGTTTAATTCTCTCCATTAATTCTTCTGTATTTTGCTGTTTAGAATTGCTTATCTCTTGATTTTCTTGCTTTGCTGTGTTTTTATTAATCCAACTAGATGCAGTTACGGATTGATTTGCAAAAACTGACAAACTAAAAATACATCCAATAAATAAACATTTTTTCATTTCAACTCTCCTATTTTTTGACGTAATTTTTCATTTTCAAGTTGTTGGTAATAAAGCATCTCTCCTACAACTTCTTGTTTTTTCAAAAGCCCGCTGCAACTATTGACTAAAGGTTTATTGTCTACTACACATCGATGTAAGGCTGCAACGTCCGGCTTGTCTTTCATTTGATAATAATCCGTAAAACATATATTTACTCTATCCATAAGCTCTTCTGATTTTTTTGATTCCACTTCTGTCGACATACTAGATTTTTCAAATGATTTTGATTCAGTTGCTTTGTAATTGTTGCTTACGGTGTCACAAGCCCCACCTTCGATTCCCTTGTTGCATGCAAAATTATTCTCATAAGGCATGATGCTACAACCAGACATAATAAAAGTCAAATACAGTCCGCTTGCAATGAGTTTATAGTTTATTTTTTTCATTTTTTCTCCTTTTCGAGCCCGTTTTCTACAAATTTAAATACCGTAGGTTGTGTACTAATTAAGTCTGCTGTTCTTCTGGCATTAATTTCTATTACTGGAGAAATTTGATCTGCCATTTTCAAATAAAAACTAGCGAGTTTTTCTGCAGCAGCTGATGCTCCACCAAGTGCACCATATTGCAATGCCTGACCGGTACTCATCGTCTGAGTCCCTGTTGTAGTTCCTCCTGAACCAACTAGCGTATATTGTTGTGATTGATTAAATGCTTTGCCAACCCCATCAAGAAAGCCTGCAATCAACGAACGAGCTATCAAGGAGCCTTGCTTTGTTACAACCCGACCTCTGAGTCCAACCTTTCCGTCTTCGCCTGTTATCATGCCTTTAAACGGCATATCAACATGCTTCCCGCTTCTCGTAACACAAGATAAATTATTTGTGCGTATATATACTCTTTCGCTAGACAAATCTCCGTATCCCTCACCCATTACAACACATTCTCGAAGATCGTATTTATATCTATTTGGAAGAATAGAAGTGTTTTGAAGTTTCATTATTATTGGCAAAGGATTTGTTTTTGCTTGACTCATCGTAGGAGCATCAAATCCACTAAGCAATACTATTTTTGTAATACTCCCTGTTGGGAGGATTTCTTCTTTTCCTGCTGGATTATTACTGGTATTTTTGTCCCTGGGACCTTCATCTTTATCTTCTTCACTCCCCTTTACTTCATTCATGCCGAGAGTATTATTTAATTTTTCCATTTTTGTAGTTTGTATATATCTTGGTTGTGCCTGTTGCGCTTGATTATCTGCAAAGCCAGATGAATTATTTTGTCCAAAAGGCATAGGGAAATTTTTAAATGTTCCATTGTCCCTAATGGCATCTTTTGGCTTTTGCCCATTTCTTATAGGCATAAATAAAGATTTGTCATCCTCTTGACCTGTCTCACTTTTTTCTTTTTGTAACGAATCAATAGAATCTTGCATTTTTTTCATTTGTTCTTTTAATTCTTGATTTTGTTTTTCTGTTTCAGTTTGTGCAGCATTTACTTTGTCAATATTGGTTGCTGCATCACCCATCCATTTTGATTTCACAAGATCATTTTCATTAATAAGGTTGTTTGCCTTAATCTCGCTTTTTTTTGTTGTGTTATTATCTTTACTATCGTCGCTTGTAAAAATTGCAAAACCAACAGCTCCAACCATAAGAACAGAAGCAGCAATAACCTTAAATGCTTTTTGATTGGCTTTTTCATTTCCTGGAATGTTTTTAAATATCTTTATCATTTAAGACCTCCGACACTATTAAAAGTTTTGCTGACTGAGAAGGGAATATCTTATATGTGCGATTTCCGTAATACATTGAATATGCAATAATTTTCTTTTTATCTTGGCCAATAATTGAGCGAAGAAACTCTTTAGTATTTGGAATTGTCATTGCAAAACGACTCGGGTTTCTTAATTCATACTCATCTACTTGATACCTATATCCCTTATATGTTCTCGAATGTCCAAGTAGAATATTTGTATTTAACTCAGGAAGAAATATTGGACTAAACCCGGTATTTATCGTAGTCTTTTCAAATCCATCAAGTGCGATTTCTGGATTTGCCATAATTGGTTTTAATATGTTGTTTGCAATATTGTCAACATATTCGGCATCTTTATTTATAAAAATGTCTTCTTTTTTCTTTTCAAATGTCTCATTGAAATACACTGTTGTTGTTTCTACATCTTTCGGGTACACGATCAAAGAATATGTCTTTTTTTCTGTAACTATGAAGATTTCTGCTGGCTTCGACTCGTCATAAATAATCTTTTCCCCGTTGACTGTATCTTTTACTTGCTCTTTATTTCCACCTTGGACACCGCCCTGTTGTTGTGTAATATCTTGTTTTTTATAAGGCATAAATTTAATAAATATTTCTTTTCCTACCACCGACACCATAAGATCTTTTTCCTTGGAATCTATTTCCTGTTTTATTTGGTATGGAAAAACCAATCTATTCGCATCCGTTCTGGATAAAATTATATGTCCGGTATCTTCCAGATTATCTATTATCTCGGTTCTGGCCATTCCTATTGCCGCTAATGAAAGAAAAAGTAGTGTATGTTTTTTCATTTTATTTATCCTGTATTTGTAAATTCACTATTCTAAATAGTCCATATCTAACTCTAAAATCAACTATTAAATCTATTTTTTTAGTGTTTATTATTTTGGAAGATATTGCATCACTAATGCTTCCATGCACTATGATTTGTGAAGACGTCTTTATTTCCACATGATCAATATAGAAAGACCTAGAAATATTATTTTGAATTATGTAATCTTGTAATAATTGCAATTGCTTTTTTACTTCATAATAAGTTTCTGATTCAACCAAGGGAAGAATATTTGCAAGAAGCTGTGGCGCATCTGATTTTGTAATGTTTAAAAGGTTGTACCCAATAAACGTTCCAATATTTTCTAGGTAACTCTGTGAAACTTGATCTCCAGAAACCCAAAATTCTTTATATGTGTTTTGTGGCGGAACAAAGACAGTTCTTTGTGAATTTGTTTTATTGACAATTATAAATGATTGTACGACGATTAATACTGCTTCAACGATTAATACTGTTTTTAATAAAATATTATTCTTTGCCAGATTGTCTTTTGAATTTATGAATTTTTCAAACTGCATACCTAATTCTTCTCCTTATGCTAAAAAGTGTCTTATATATGAAGGAGGGAGCCTTTTCTTAGGTGTTATGATCCCCCACATATAAAATACGTGTTTTATATAATTTTTGTATTTTGTATTTTTTAATTTTTCATTAAAGTAAGCCAATGAAATACCGGCCATGAAAAAAATCAGAGAAAAATAACCGCTCAGTTCAATACCACCTACTATCCCTCCGACAGCATATGACACCGTGTCCATTTCCCAGTTACAAAACATAACCATTTGATCGATATATTTATCGATGATTGCGTATTGGTTTTCTTCCATGTATTTCCTTTGTTTGGCTTACTTAATCATTTAAAAAGTTGCAGATGCAAACTTTTCAACTACCACGTTTAAATTACTTAGGATGACTGTCATTATTAAAATAATAATTGCGTATAGATATTGTTTCATGATTGCAAGTGTTATTGCAAAAACCAATAGCAAAAACGAAATTATTTTCATGATGTATCCGTCACCAAACCATCCAGCTACGGTTGCCCATGTTGATGCAAGGCCGAGGTTGTCTGTAGTTCCCGCATAGACAGACATAAATCCGAGCGCAAATATCAACATGAAAGTTGATATATTTTTATTTTGACTCAATCTTTCTCCTTTTTTTGAAATAGCTCAAAAGTTAATGAACTTAAAAGGCAATATGGTAATTTTTAAATATTTTTATT
>CAITKP010000022.1 GCA_903892995.1 uncultured Campylobacterales bacterium | reverse complement strand
TTTTATATTTTTTTTCTTTTTTGTTAAAATTTTTATAATACTGCAATTCAATAAATTCACCTACTTTGGGACGTAACTCTGTATCGGAAAAGAAAATGACTCCGCCTAATTCTTTGTCTAAAACATAGTGAAAAAGCTTTTTATCGTTATTGACATTATCAACAATGGCTACTCCTTTTGGAACATTATTAATAAGTGCATTTTTATCCAAAGAAGATTTGTCTATTATCAATGGCACATACCGCTGCTTAGTTTCATCAAAAAAAAGTTTGAACTTAAACACATCATCCTTTTTTGCATGTTTTAGTAGTTTATATTTCGTTTTGCTTACCGTAAATTCAATATTATGAAAATCTCTTAAAATAAGTCTTTCTTTGCCCTCTTCAGTCTTAAACTCTCCGTCCACTATTGCATCTACCCATGGAAAATCTACATAAATATATTCATCTACAGCGTCCAAGTTATTAACATAAAAAATTTTATTGCTAAGATTATCTTCTGATTCATTTGAACACTGAGATATTAATGAATTAAATTCTGGAGAAAGTTTCCAATTTTTTTCTTGACGATGCTTTTCGTAAAGTCTCAACTCGATATATGCTTCTTTTTTCATGTTTTGTGAAATTAACAACTTAGCAAGATCAATATGCATCTTTCCTAAATAGTCTTCATCTTTCTGTATAGTCATAGCTTTACATAGCATCGCTATTGCAATCTTTGGTTCATCATTTGCAACGATTTTAGAAAACTCATGCCATGCATACGCCTGATCACTTAACTCAAGAATAATTTTTTTATATATGTTAATAGCTTCTTGATTTAACCCTGCTTCATATAATATCAGAGCATATTCTCTTGAAAGCCAAACAGTTCGTTCCAACTTTTCAAATGCCATCTTGTATATTTCTAAAACCCAGTGTAAATCGATGTTTTTTTCTTTTCTATTTGTAACATATTCAAATATTTTTTTTAACGATTTGGCTGCTAATGATTTATAAGTAAACTCACCCTTAGTTTGTTCATTCCAATCTTCCATTAGTAAGTTTTTATAATCCCATTTCCTGAAAAATTCAAAAAATCTCCAAGACTCTTCTTCAACCATAAAGCGTTCTGCTAACTTCAAAATTTCTGAATGCCAATAAGATCCGTCATAATTAGAATAGTTAGCCACATAGAAATCAAACAAATTCCAAAACTCACTAAGCCTATTTTCTTTATGAGCATTAGATATATTCCAAAAATATCTTTTCCGAATATACTCAATAAGTATTTCATTACCTTTAACAGTATCAAATAAATAGTTAATGTCAAATGGATGCCCACTATCGACTATCTCATTCAATAATCTATTCAGCAATGATGGATACTTTCTACCATTAGAATATTGTTCTTGAGTATCTTCGTATCGAAGTAGTGTTGCATCCCAAATTTGAAAAAACTTGAAAATATCAAAATCTTTATGAGTACTAACATAATGAACTACAAATTGTAAAATGACCGAATGCAATAAAGATGGTCGTTCATTTTCAAGCTTTAAATACTCAAATAAAAGCTTTTTAATCTCTTTAACTGATAAAGTGACTTCTGATGCCTTTATATACCTATAAATTACCCATCCATACGTGTCTAAAGAATCCTTATTCAATGTATTTCCTTGGTTCATTTTTCTAAAGATTTCAAGTGATTGTATGTGATTTCCATCTTTACTTAATGCTTCTGCCTGTACAAGCAATGCATATTCTGGATTGAAGTGACGCCTTAGAGAATTAATCTGTTTTGATAAAACCTCATCATCAGTTACATAGTTGATAGTCTTTAATTCTTTAAAAAAATCATGAGCTTTATTTATATCTTTTGATAATTCTGCCTTAATGATAGCAATCAAAACCCATGCATATGTTCTTTGAATCCAAATATCATTTGGTTGTTCCTTGTATAATTTTAATCCAAGGGTATAGGCTTCATGTAATTTTCCATCTTTTCTTAGCTTGGTTACTTCAGATGAACCATTGTCAGTAAAAGGCTTTCTGTCATATTTTTTTTTATTTGATAATGCTTCTTCTAATAATTCTTCCAATGTTTGCAAAGGCTTTTTGTCGTATTTTTTTGCACTGATTTTTTTTGCACTGAATGTTTTTGCATTGACTGCTTGTAATAATAATTCTTCCAATGTTTGCTGTTTCACAAGTCACCACTTTTGCTTAATTTATTTTTTAGAGTTTTTATTATCGTTTTGAAATCATCCCAAAAAGAATCTTCACTGCAAAATTGCATTAATATTTTTGTAAACATTCCTGAACCATCATAGTATAAATCGATTTCTAATTCATCATTATTTCTAAAAACTTTGATCTTGTCACGATATGCTACCTGCATAATACTTTCTATGTGCATATCTTTTAATCTTAATTGCTGGGACAGTGTTTCATAGGCTTCCTTTCTCCAACTTTCAGTTATAAAATCAAAAGAGTGAAGAACTCTTTTTTGAGTAAATATATCAAGAATACGCTCTTTTAATTCATCCGAATTTGCCTTCATAACAGATGGTATTTTAAAATGACCCTTACTATTATATGATATATTTAAAATGATTTCATGTTCATTTTCATCAGTAATAAAATATCGCTCTAGCCAATTATAACATTCAGTTTTTTGTAACAACATCTTTTCAGTTGCTATTTTAAATATAATGTACTCTTTTAGTTCTTCAAGACGTTTAGCACTATCAAGATTATCTGATTCAAAAAATACATTTTTAGATTTGATATTTGATATTTTTTCATTGATTTCGATATTGTCCCATGGAGTTATAGAAATAAAATTTCTCAAAAAAACGTGTTTTTTTGCACGACAGAGTCCACTATAAAGCCAACGAAAATAAGCTTCATTGTTTCTTCCTCTATTTTTTCCCTGATCGACATTAAAAAGGACTTCATCAAATTTATACGCCATTGAGCGATGAACGGTCATTGACCATCCAAATCGGATAAATGCAGCGTTCTTGCATTTAAACCACATTGATGTAGCTTCTCTTATTAGTCGTATCTCCAGCTCGGCTAAATATTCTTTTTTTGCTTTATTTTCTATTCTTTTAGCACTAGATTTTGCATCATCTAATTTTGTCTTAACTTTTTCACCTTGATTCAATCTTTGTTCAAGATCTTCGATAAATTTCTGGATATTTTGATTTTCTAATGAATGACATAATCTTCTATGATTTTCAGATTCCTCAAATGGATATTTCTTTATTTCTTCCCGAAGTAGCTGATTTTGGTGTATTAACAAAGCTGTGTTTTCATCTTTTGAAAGTTCAGCTTTTGGATTTAAACGAAAATTCTCTAATGATAGAATAGTTTCGTTTCTACCATTCGAATGAAGTTTGATTGTTACTTCCCTGTACTTAAGCTCTACGATACTTTTTTTTGAAGGGACCCATTCAGATATAATCTGGTCAGAAATATGCTCAATAGTGGCGAACTCACCATTGAATAGCTTGACAGGTAATTCAGAGGAAGAATCACCTGCTAAAGTGATATTATTATGCAACATAATCAAATCTCTCTCTGCAAGATCTTCACCATTTTTTAAAATAGCTTTTTTGATCCAAAGATTTATTTTCCACGCTTCCTCATTACCATAGGTCAAGATTGGGCATGTTGATTGGGAATGGACTATCTTACTTACAGTTGAGACAACTTCTTCAGTTTTTAAAAGGCTTAACTGTTTATCAATCATAAAATCAAGATCATTAAATTTTTGCTGACGCATCCCATGAACACACTTAAGAACTTGTTGATTTAAACTCGAAAATTCTTCATTATCAAGCAACTGCACCGTACCTATATCAAGTGAATATTTTTCTTCAAAATATTTTGGATTTAAAGAAGATTTTTCACTACCACCAATTTGCAGCTGATAAGGATCACCAATAAAAATAATCTTTCGATTAGTTTTATCTATCTGAGAAAATTCCAAAAAATCTTTTAGTAAATGTCCGCTTCCGAATCTCATATCGATTGTTTGAGAATATGAATCAGACAACAAATGTGCTTCATCAACGATAAACAACGTATCGCTCTCGTTATCACATTTTTTTAATGGAATTATCTTTAAACTCTTTTCAAGAGGATCGTCTTCAGGGTTAGATTCTTCTAATAAATTCTTATCATCCTTATCTTTTTCGTCTTCAAAAAAAGAATTGCCCCCATAGATATAAGAATAAATACTTTGCACTTTGTCAGCAGAATTCATCAAGTTCCTAGCAACACGAGCAGACGAAGCAAAAAGTTCTGATTCTACAATACCTGATTGATAAGCCAAGTCTCGTATATAAGGAATCAAATGCGATTTTCCAGTGTTTAACGTACCCTGTAGGATAAAAATCTTTTTATCTGGATCTTTCAAAAAGCTATTAATCTGAGTTAATGCAAATCTCTGATCCTCACGAAGCTCATTAAATTGAAGATTGCCATCCAATGGATCTGCTGGTATCACCATAGTCTCAAATGCTTTTTCGTCAAATTGATAAGGATCTGCAAGAAATATCTTTTTAAACGGATCAAAAGATTGAGGAGATAATGAGGTTTCATTTTTTACATCAATGATATCCATAATTTTTTCAAGAAAATGAACTTTATCTGTAATGTGAAAATTCATATATTTAGAAGGAATTTCACCAATCAGTTCAATAGTATCTTGAAAACAAACTACTTTATCAGCATGCTTGAAATTTAATGTGTCGGTAGGAAGAATATAGGGTAAAACATTATATTTCAGTACCTTTTCAAATCGACTTTTTTGAACAGACAACTGAATATAGGGGTTGATTGAACTTCCACCTTTAATCAGATCTCCAGTAGCGTTAGTCCATATCCCCTGTTTGAAATTACTCTGATTTGGCAGATTGATTTGTCCTGAGAAGTTTTTAAAATCGATAATGCATATAACGTAAGATGTGATGAGTAGCGCATCAATCTGAAGTCGTTCTTCAACTTCACAAAATGGACTTCCAATTAAAAGTCCATTGATATTTTTGTCAGCGAATTTTTTCGAAAGCTCACGTGAAAAATCTCTAAAAAAAATGTTCTCATAACTTCTGGAAAATGTATTTTTTCTTACTTCAAGCATTAATCTCTACTTTATAAATTTTATTTTATTTATTTTTATTTTAGCAAATTCAAACTCCAATTAGACTTATTTTCATACAAAAAAGTGTAATTAATTATATATTGCTATTCACTTGAAATCAAAACAGTTATCTTTTTTCTTTATCCCATCATCAAATGGATTGAAATCATTCTCGATGGCTTTCGAGACTGTCTTGATTTGATCGGAGCGATTTTGTCCATTATTTGGCGGTAAGGTATCATAAGTAGGTTCACTATTTTCTACACCATTCTTTTTAGAATCTACCATCTACAATGACACTTAACATCCTGTGCAAGGCTCTAGCTATTAGCTATCCTTTTTAAAAACCTCTTCATTAACTTCAAAATAAATCATATTCAAATTACTACAATTATTTTCAGTCGTTATCACATGTTTAATTAATTGAGAGAATAAAAAGCCTTACATGTAAGGCTTTTTGAGCTTACATGTAAAATGTAAGTGTGAGGGTTTATCGAGCGAAAACTGTTGTTCTCATCTCTCGGATGACATTGACTTTGATCTCGCCTGGATATTGGACTTTTTCCTCGATCTCTTTGGCAATCTCTTTAGCCAAAAGTACCGATTCATCATCATTTATAAGTGTTGCATTCACGATAACACGAAGCTCACGCCCCGCATTAATCGCATAACACTGCTTCACCCCATTGTGTCTTGAGGCGATCTCCTCGACTTGACTTACACGTTTTAGAAAACTCTCTAAAACCTCACGTCTAGCCCCTGGACGAGCAGCAGAAAGAGCATCTGCAGCACAAACAGCACCACACTCAATACTCTTAATCTCCTCTTGTCCATGATGCGCATAGATTGCATTGATGATAACTTCGCCCTCATTGTATCTCGTACACACTTCCACACCAAGATCGACGTGATTTCCATCAACATCATGTGTCAAAGATTTACCGATATCATGAAGCAAACCTGCTCGTTTTGCTAAAATAGGATCACCGCCCATTTCAGCCGCCATCATACCTGCTAAATGTGCAACTTCAAGCGTATGTGCTAGGGCATTTTGTCCATAACTCGCACGGTATCGTAGTCGCCCAATCAACTTCATAAGTTCGGGATTCATTGGCGGAATCCCCATTTTTGCGACGATATCTTCACCCTCTTGAAGGATCTTCTCTTCAAACTCATCACACACTTTTTGGTATATTTCCTCAATGCGTGCTGGCTGAATACGTCCATCTTCAACAAGAAGTTCTATCGTTTTTGTTGCAATAGCACGACGATAAAGATTAAAACTACTCACAACAATAGTATTTGGAGTGTCATCAATAATGATATCCACACCTAAAACCATCTCAAGAGTTTTGATATTTCTACCCTCTCTACCGATAATGCGCCCTTTGAGCTCATCACTCTCAAGATAGATATTGTTTACAAGTCTTTCACTTGCAAACTCACCCGCAAAACGTGTCGTAGCTTGCGCTAAGATAAAGTTTGCTTTTCTTTGCCCTTCTGACTTTGCTTCGTTCTCATATTTGCGAACAATATGCGATATCTCTGCACGAGAACTCTCTTCGACCTTTTGCAAGATCAACTTTTTAGCCTCATCGCGAGTCATTCCTGCAGCACCCTCTAAAACACGAATCACATCATCAATACGTGATTCATAATCATTTTTAAGCAGTTGCAGTGCTTTTTCATTTCTTTTTAATTTCAATCTTTCGCTTGAAAGTACCAGATTTTCATTTTTAAGTTTTTGAGTTTCACTCTCTTTGTATCGACTAAACTCGTTCTCTTTTTTTAAAAATTCATCTGTACGCTCTTGCAGATCACGTTTGACCTGATCTCGCACACTTTCATACTCTTTTTTTGCTTCTAACTCTATCTCTTGTGATTTAAGATTTGCTTTATGCAAAAGCAGTTCAGCTTCACTTTCAATAGCTTTTGCTTTCGCTTTTGCTTGTTCTACATAGATATCAAAGTTAGCATTTGAAACTTTTTTAGAAATGAAAAAAACTACTACCCCGCTTGCTACGGCTATTAAAGCCCCTGATAGCACTATGGTTAGCATTTTTTTTCCTTCGTTGTAACAATCTTTTCCTTGGCGTTATCAACATATCACACGATATATCATAATCATCACAAATATCTTTTTTCGTATAACAGATCTGTGACTGTATAAAAATTTTATATGGGTCTTGAAGAATCTTTTCAAAGAAACGATCATACATCCCTTTTCCAAATCCAATACGTCGCGATTTTTTGTCAACTCCAACCGCTGGAATAATAGCTACATCAATTTTATTTATATTTTTTAAACTGTTTCCCGCTTCATATATATTAAATTTTTTACGTGACAGCGGTAATCTGAATGGTACCATTTTAAAACTGATTTCTTCCATAAATGGGAGATAAACCTTATTTCTCTTTCTAATATACTGCAATGATTTTCGTATATCTACTTCAAGATCAAGTGGCCAATATAATAAAATATTAGCCCCTTGAACTCTTTTAAAAAGATCAATTATTTGTGTATTTACAAGCTTGTCTCTATAGATTTTATTAAATCTCTGTGATCTACTTAACTTTTTTAAACAATATGTACGAAACTGCTCTTTTGAGGTATCCATCTGCAATCTTTTGATATAATTTCAGATATTTTATCCAATTAAAGGTTTTAAATGTTAAAAAAATCTATAATAATCTCTGCATTGGGCATTGCACTTTTCTTTCAAGCTTGTAACAAAAAAGAGAATGAGAATGCCATGGTTGCGACAAGTAAATTTGAATTAAAAGACTTACATAACGACTCTCACTCAGTAGAAAGAGCTGGAAACAATTTTAACCTTGATGGAAGTAAAGGCAAAGTCATAATCTTTGATATTTTCGCAACATGGTGTCCACCATGTCGTGCTGAAGCATCTCATTTGAGTTCTTTGCAAGAGAAGTATAACAATGATCTCATAGTTGCAGGTATCTCTATACAAAAAGATATCAAAAAAGAGGAACTTGAAGCTTTTGCAAAAGAGTACAACGCAAAATATATGTTGCTTTTAGGTAAAGAGAATCAACAAGTTGCCCAGACTATTGCTTCGACTCTTCAAGGTGTTGAAGCAGACTTTCCAATCCCTTTAATGGCGATGTACAAAGATGGCAATCTTATCAACTTCTATGTCGGTGCTACACCAGAAGAGATCATAGAGTCTGATATTAAAAAAGCATTGGGCAAATAATGTTTGGCTTTATCAAACAGGGGCTTCAAAAAACTGTTGAAGCCATCAGAGCTGTTGCTCCAAAAAAAAAGATCACTCTTACTAAAAATGAATTAGAAGATATTTTGCTTGAATCAGATGTCGAGTATGCCTTAGTTGAAGTGATCTTAAATGAAATCTATCAAGAAAAGATAACTCGCGAGATTCTTGAATCAAAACTCTTAGCAACACTTGCATACACAAAATATGAACAACCAGAATTTCAAAAACCTTTTGTAGAACTCATCATCGGAGTAAATGGAGCGGGTAAAACTACAACCATCGCAAAACTTGCTTCAAAATATAAAAATGAGGGAAAACGTGTAATGTTGGGTGCGGCTGATACATTTCGTGCAGCAGCCATTGAACAACTTACACGCTGGGCAGATAAGATCGATGTGCCAATCATTTTTTCACGTCAAGGACATGATCCCTCAGCTGTTGCATATGATACGATAGAATCTGCAAAAGCAAAAAATATGGATCATGTAATCATCGATACTGCAGGTCGTTTACACACACAAACAAATCTTGGTAATGAGCTCAAAAAGATTAACCGCATCTGCGATAAAGCTCATAGTGGTGCGCCACATAGAACACTTTTGATCATCGATGGAACACAAGGCAACTCTGCAATTGCACAAGCCAAAGCTTTCAATGAGATGATAGGAATCGATGGGATCATCATCACAAAACTTGATGGCACAGCAAAAGGCGGATCGATTTTTAGTATTGCGTATGCTTTAAAACTACCTATATTTTACATTGGGGTCGGTGAACAGCCAGAGCACCTTGTTAAGTTTGATAAATATGAGTTTGTAAACGGTCTTCTAGATGAAATATTCACAGAAAATGATCTCTCATAAAGTATGGCAAAATGTCATACTTTTTTAAAAAATATAAAATCTTTCTATAATTCAATAACAAATAAACTTTCTTACAATTTTAAAATAGCTTACATGTAAAGCGTTCTTTGGATGTAAGACTTCAAAGGCTCAAATATGGCAAAGAAAAAAATTCTCTTTGAGTGTCAACACTGCGGGCTGACAACACCAAAATGGATGGGAAAATGTACCAATTGTGGTGCTTGGGATTCATTTATTGAGCTTGATGAAAGAGAACAAGAAGTGATAAAAAGTATCGCTTCTTCTGGAAATTCAGGGGTTAAAGCCATTGCTATGCCTGATATCACGGAAGTCGATATTCCTCGCTTTTCATCCTTAGACTATGAACTTGACACCGTACTTGGCGGAGGTGTTGTCCCTGGATCATTAACTCTTATTGGAGGAAGTCCTGGAGTTGGTAAATCCACCCTACTCTTAAAAATAGGTTCAAATATCGCTTCAACTGGAAAAAATGTTTTATATGTGACAGGTGAAGAATCACAAAGCCAAGTGAAACTCAGATCAAATAGACTCGGTTCAAATGAAAAAAATCTCTATCTCTTAAGTGAAATACGTTTAGAACAAGTTTTAAATGAACTGCATCATAGAAGCTATGAATTTATTATTATCGATTCTATACAAACTCTCTACTCAGAAGCCATCAGCTCAGCTCCAGGATCAGTAACACAAGTAAGACAAATTACTTTTGAGCTTATGCGTCTTGCCAAAGAGAAAAATATAGCTATTTTTATCATCGGACATATCACAAAAGAGGGCTCAATTGCAGGACCTCGTGTTTTAGAACATATGGTTGATACTGTGCTCTATTTTGAAGGGGATTCATCTCAAGAACTTCGTATTTTACGAGGATTCAAAAACCGTTTTGGACCTACAAGTGAAATAGGTGTTTTTGAGATGCGAAGTGAGGGACTTGTAAGTGCCAAAGATATTTCATCACGATTTTTTAATCGTAACACTTCACAGCCAGGTTCAGCATTGACTGTCATCATGGAGGGTTCTCGTCCTATCATTTTAGAGGTGCAAGCGCTTGTTTCTGAATCACACACATCAAATCCAAAACGTCAAGCAACTGGTTTTGACAATAACAGACTCAATATGCTTTTAGCACTATTGGAAAGAAAACTTGAAATTCCACTCAACAGCTACGATGTTTTTATTAACATCACTGGCGGTATAAAAATCAATGAAACAGCAGCAGATTTAGCAATACTTGCTGCAATTATTAGTAGTTTTCGTGATCGTGCTATTTCAAAAGAGACTGTATTTATAGGCGAAGTCTCGCTTGTTGGAGATGTGAGAGAAGTTTTTCAGCTCGATTCACGTTTAAAAGAAGCCAAAATGCAAAATATAACCAAAGCGCTCATCGCAAAAAAAACTCTCGAAAAATCTGCGATTAAAACATATATAGTAGATGAAGTCACAAAACTACTTGAATGGTTTTGATAGTTTAGGATTATTTTTGTATAATGTTTGAAATATCCAAGAAGGAAAATAGAGTATGATCAACGCAGAATATAAGAGTGAAGAGCGTTATTCGAAGCTTTCTATAGTATTTGACACAAAAGAGGAAGAGGATCAAATCTGCTCAGTAGTAAATAGTATCGTAGATGAAAACACAATGAAACCTGAAATTTATTCATGTGAACTTCCTAAAAATAAGAAGGTTATTGTTGTAGAGTATCACGATGATTGTGATCGTTCTTCGGGAATAATCTTTGACAAAATGATGAAAAGTCTAGGAATATCTCACTGTTAATTATTAAAGGATGAAGTTATGGATCTAAGAAAATTTGCCGAGGGTAATGAGCTTTTTAAAAAAATACATTTTAAAAAAAATGAAGAGTCATTTCTTGAATTAGCTCAAAATGGACAAAATCCAAAAACTCTATTTATTGGTTGTTCTGATTCAAGAGTGATTCCCGACTTAATAGTCCAGTCAAGCCCAGGAGATCTTTTTGTAATTCGAAATGTTGGAAATTTTGTTCCCCCTTTTCGACCAGATGAAGATTACCATGCAACAGCAACTGGAATTGAATATGCAGTTAGCGTCTTAAATGTGAGCGAAATTATTATTTGTGGGCACTCACATTGTGGTGCTATTAGCCATCTCTTTCAGCCTGTTGAAAATCCATCTCTTGTGCATACAAAAAAGTGGCTTGATCTTGGAGAAAAAGCGAAGTCAATGGCGATATTAAGTCTTGGGGCAAATAGTAACAAAGAGGAACTGTTGCGTGTAACTGAGAAACTTTCTGTGATAACACAGATAGAAAACCTTTTAACCTATCCCGAGGTAAAAAAACAAGTTGAAAATGACAACCTACACATTTATGGATGGTACTACGATATAGAAACAGGAAGTATTGATTATTACGATCCGGATACATATCAGTTTGTACCCCTCAATTCACTTGTAAAAAAGTGATGTGATATAATTTCAAATAAAGGATTTTAAAATGGCTGAAGAAAAAAAGAATGAAGAAGAGGAAGTAGTACAAGAAAAGAAGAAATCAGGTTCAATGATGCTTATTATAATTATTGTTGTCTTGATAGTTGTTATTTTGGTTGGTGCTATAGTTGCGATTTTGATGATGGGTGGTGAGGCAAAATCAGGTGAAGCTGCTGCAGAACCGCAAGCTGTTGAAAAAGAGCATAAACCAGAAGAATCAAAAGCAAAAAGTGCAAAAGGAGAGGAATCAAGAACTCTTGATAAAATCGGAACGCTTTTTCCACTAGAAGAATTTACAGTTAACCTTTTAAGCGAAAATGGAAGCCATTATCTCAAAACAAAAATATCGCTTGAATTAAGTGAACCAAAAATGGCAGAGGAATTAGAAGCCAAAAAAGCTGTTATTCGGGATAAAATATTAAGAACTTTATCTTCAAAATCGCTCGAAGAGGTCTCTACACTTAAAGGTAAAGAGAAACTTGGTGATGAGATGAAGCAAGAACTCAACGGTATGCTTAAAGACGGAGAGATAAATGGAGTCTATTTTACGGATTTCGTTATCCAATAATGATAGGTGTTGATTTAGTTAAATTAGAAAGAATGAAACATATGATGGAGCGATTTTCTCATAAATCGCTCCAAAAATTTCTCTCTGAAGAAGAGATCAAACTGATAAAAAACTATAAAACAGCTGCAGGTTTTTGGGCTGCCAAAGAGGCCTGTTCAAAAGCACTTGGTACAGGAATAGGTTCGGAGTGTAGTTTTTTTGATATTTCCATTTCTAAAACCTCAAAAGGTGCTCCAAAACTTGAACTAAGTCAAAGACTAATTCAAAATTTTAACATCAAAAGTAGCTCTCTTTCCATCACGCATGATGGAGATTATGCGATTGCTGTCGTTGCCATAGAGAGTTTTTAACCTCCTCCAACGAAATCTAGAAGTTCTACTTTATCCCCATCAAAAAGCTTACATGTAGACCAATTTTCCTGTTTTATTATCTCCATATTTAAAGCAGCTGCCATCACTTTATCATCAAGTCCAAGTTCAATGATGAGAGTTTGCATAACCACACCTTCTTGAAACTCTTTTACAATTCCATTGACTATAACATTCATTTATTCTCTTTTTTATTTAGATATAATTCGCTCATTCAATTATACAAGGATTTCTATGTCATCTACCACAATAAAACGCCATAATCACCGTGTTCTTCCATGCAACACAGAGCGTAAGATTGAACTTATAAACTTCCTTATTAAAAACAATAGCGATCTCTACATAGTTATAGTAGCAAAAGAAGCTATAAAAGATTTTAAAGATATCTCACTAAATGAAAAAATAAAAGTGACTACTGATAAAGAATGGGATGATACAATAACAGCAGAATTTGATATGCTTATCAACTATGATTTACCAGAAGATGCGCAGATTTATCTCAAGCGTTTAGAGCTTGCAAAAGAGTACTCTTTAGTTCTTCTCGAACCTAGTGAACACGCAACGCTTTATCCTATAGAAACAGCATTAGGACGTGTTTTAGTACAAGATATCATCAAAGTATTTGAAACAACTCAAAGTAAAGAGATGAAAAAGGTTCAAGCAAAAAAAGATAAGAAAAGTAAACGCTATGCTGAAGAGATAAAAAAAGAGCAAGAAAAAAAAGAGAAAGCAGCATTAAAAAAACTACCTCCAAAACGCAATGTTCGAAAAGTAGTTCCTAAAAAAGAGCAATAGTCTAAAAGCGTGATAGCTTTGCGACTATATCATTGATACTTCCTTCAAAAAGCTTATATAAAAGTGGCTCAACATCTTTTGAATTATAAGATGGTTTGATCCAAATACCTTGCTCTTGTGTAAATGTCTGAGTGACAATCTGATCTTGACGAGTTGTCGTCACCTCCATAATGATCTTACCATGAAGATTTTCAAGAGTATAATTTGTATCTACAGTAACCGTTTTAACCAGATCCTGCCCACTCATTTCAGGGATCTTGAGAGTTTTTGTCTTGAGGCTGTC
>CAITKP010000021.1 GCA_903892995.1 uncultured Campylobacterales bacterium | reverse complement strand
TTAAACTTATACAAGTCTGAATCTACTATTCCCTCATCTTTTTTCTCTTTAAGACGGTATGAATCACCAAGAATATTGATAATATGAGAGTGATGTAATAGCCGATCAAGAATAGCTGTAGTAACAACTTTGTCATTTGCGAATATGCCGCTCCACTGACTAAAAACAAGGTTAGATGTAACGATGGTTGCACCTCTTTCATAACGTTTAGAGATTACTTGAAAGAAATGATGGGCATCCTCTTTGCTCATTGGAAAGTAGCCTATCTCATCAATCACAAGTAAAGATGGTGTCATAATTGCCTGACGTATAAATGAATCATATCGTTTCTCTTTTTTTGCATTGCTCATCTGCATAATAAGGTCAGATGCTGTGATAAATCTTGCCTTGATACGTTTTTGTACAGCTTGATAAGCGAGTGCTATAGCCAAATGAGTTTTACCGACTCCTGATTGTCCAAGAAGAATAATGTTCTCATTACGTTTAATAAACTCTAATGTTGAAAGCTCCTCTATTTGTCTTCTATTAACTCCAACGGTAAAATTAAAATCAAACTGTTCAAGCGTCTTGATAGTCGGAAAGCCTGCCATCTTTGTGAGTGTAACACGGGAACGCATGGCTCTATTATTTGCCTCAAGTTTGAGTATTTCATAAAGATATTCACCGTACTTCCATCCCTCTTTTGCAGCTCGATTAGCAAGCTCATGATGCACTTCATTTACGGTTGGAAGTTGAAGTTCTTTACAGAGAGTTTCAATATTTGTGTTTAGTGCCATAATGCACCTCCAAGTGAATATGCAGGAAAGATCATATATGCCATTACAGGGATAAATTGATCATAACTTTGGAGATCACGAGAAGGGATATGGATTGTTATCCTATTGGATGTTTGGCTGTCTTGTGTTACACTTTTAGCTGTAGCTTTTATTGGGTGGATACCATTATAAGGCTTCGGCAGAGGCAGCAACTGCAATTGCTCCTTTGCCAACAGATCAAATGGTCTATATAAGGTCGTTTGATGAATTCTAGAGTTAGCTGTAAAATCTAACCAGTCCATCACCGCTGCATTAGCATTCTCTAAAGTCATCTTATAGCCCATCATAGAGAGTTTCACTTTAAAAATATTATGAAAACTGTATCTAAAATAGTGATTAAACCTTTCAACTTTTCCTTTAGTCTGAGCGCGGTATGGTTTACAAACTTTGAGTTGCATGCCGCAATGTTTCTCCGCAAAGTCTCGAAACTGTTCATTAAATTTATGCTTTCCATGTCCATATGCGTTGCGTTTAGTAATAACTGTCTTCATGTTGTCATAAAGAGCTTCATGCGGTACTCCGCCGAAATAACTAAATGCATTCATGTGACATTTTATAAGTGTCTCTACCCTCTCATTATCGACATACTCAACATATGAAGCTCTAGAGTATCCCATGGTTGCTACAAACGCTGATAAGCCGTCTTTTGGAAATTCAACCCAGTCGACTTGCATCTGTTGTGCAGCTTTAGTCTCAAATCTGACAAGTTGTTCTTCATCTTTAACTTTTTGACGTAGTTCAAGACGATTCATAATATCTTTCATCCAGCGAAGTGAACCTCTATAACCAAGTTTTTGAATCTCTTGATATATGGATGTGTTTGGAATCGAAATACCTAATTTATGTGCTTCCTCAAGCATCCTCGCAATATTTGGCAGATATGGATCAACT
This sequence comes from uncultured Campylobacterales bacterium, assembly GCA_903892995.1. Lineage (GTDB taxonomy): Bacteria > Campylobacterota > Campylobacteria > Campylobacterales > Sulfurimonadaceae > Hydrocurvibacter. The sequence goes on along the minus strand of CAITKP010000021.1, from coordinate 18,359 downwards.
GTAGTTTCCACTGGTTCTCGTTTAATAACTGGGACATAGCCTTCTGGCATCTTTGCATACTTGGCAACAGTATCTCTGTTTATACCAAGTTTTCGTGCAACAGCACTTTTACTCATCCCATCTTTGAGCATCTTATGAATCATTTTTACTTCACCTTTTTTAAGCATTCATCTCCTTTCAAAAAATTGAAAAAAGACTCTAACAGAACTAATCTGTTTCTTTAAGCTTTTGGTTGTAAAAACTACTTTTTAGCAGCTTTCTATACTGCCTATTTTAACTCCGCCGTTGACAATAAATTACAATTTAATAGAACAGCTCCTCGAAAAAAAAATAAAACATACATCTTAAAAGGCCAAACGGATGCAACCGAACTTTAAAGATATAACTATTATCGAGATAGCATCCTATATTTGTGATCAACTTTTAAAAATTGGTATTAAAACAACGCTATCAGGAGGCTTCTGTGTAGAAGTATATAGCTTTGGAGAGTATACATCTATGGATATAGACTTGATTGATCACAGTATTTTTATGCATAGACAGTTAAAAAGTAAAATGTAAGAGATGGGATTTGTTCAAGAAGGCAAACACTTTAGACATCCTGATATATCTTATACGGTAGAGTTTCCATCAAGTCCATTGGCAATAGGCCAAGAGTTAATAAAAGAGGAAAAAATAGCGCATATTGAAACTGATTATGGAGTATTGAGAATATTAACTCCAACTGATAGTGTCAAAGATAGATTGGCTGCTTATTATCATTGGAAAGATGAACGTTCCCTTGAACAAGCTTTACTGATTGCAAGTAAACACACAATAGATATTGATGATGTACGCAGGTGGAGCATTGGAGAAGGAAGCGAAAAAGAATTTATCATTTTTGAAAAGAGATTTTATAGCTTCACAGAATGATTTTAAAATTTAATTTTCCAGAAACAATAAATTAGACTTGTTGGCAAAAAAATAATTTTAGTTATAATTTGTAAAATATTAATTAGAGAAGGCCGTAGGGGATTTTGTTGCAAAAATGAGTCAAATATGACACGAATTGATGTAAATTGAGTCAAAAACGTAACCAAATAAGTAATCATACAAATTTAATCTCATAATCAACTCCATACCCAATAAGCACTTTTTCTACATAATCTTGCATATGCTTGGAAGACTTATATCCGCTCGCATCCAACTTGGCCACCCCGCGCATCTTCATTTAGCCAGTTGACGCATTATCATTTGGCCACCTCACGCATCCGTTATTTGGCCGGCTGATAGATATGAATGCGCGGCTAAGTTACCATTAAGTTAAAAAATATTCTTCACTATAATGCGCCCAAAAAAGGTGCGAAATGAGGAAGATATGTAAGAGTAAGATAAAAGAGGTGTTGCGATTAAAATATCTCAACCAACTATCCAATAGACAGATCCAATCTGTCACCGGCGTCTCAAGAAACAGTGTTGCCAACTTTACTCCAAGCGTATGGAAGATTGGGTGTGAGATTAAATCCACTTTACCCTCAAAGGGGCACCTAGTCATCAAAGTAGCATTGCAAAAAACGCACCAAACCGGCCACCTATGACGGAGATGATTCGGCCATTTTTGAGTAGTGAGCGCGATTTTATAATTGCTTAAGAATTAGCTTTTGAGTAGAAGAGATATTTTCTAAATTTACCTACACTTTTTGTATCAAATACATAAGGTGTTAAATGAGGACGGGATGCTCTTTGAGGGTATTATATCTATGAAACAAGTCAGAGAAGTTTTAAGATTGAATTTAGAGGATTTAAAGAGTGATCCAGCTGCACTAAAATCTTTAAAATCTACGCTCTATCAAGCTGGTAGGATACCGTCCTAAATTAGGGGAGCATATCATGTATATCTAAATTCCACTCTTGTGCCAAGATAAGTAAATGGGAAAGATTATAATTGGCATTATTTTGTCTTAATTCAATTCGAGCAATAAAGGAAGTTGAGTTGTGTCCTAAAATATGGGCAAGCTTTAATTGGCTAATTTTACGCTCTTTACGGAGCCGTTTTATATGTAATGTCAATGCATCATAATATGATTGAATATTTGAGTGTTCTTCGATTGACACAATAACCGCCATATTTTTCATTAATTAACTGATTCTATTGAAACAAACTAACAAAAACAATCACTATTAAGTGAGTAAAAAGAATATTTATTTTAAAATTCATAATGAATTTGTCATAATTAATTATTTTACGTGAGGTGATCAATGAAATACGTTAGTAGTGCTAGCATAGCTGTTGTTTTTAGCTTAGTCTTAACCGGTTGCGGAGCAAAAGTTATTGAAATTAGAAATAACCCGAATTTAAAAAATATGACTTCTCAAGAAGTTATGAATAATGTTGGTTTTTTCAACAATGGTTGTCGTACAGATACTCTTTGGGATCATTCGCGTAGTCAAGAAAAGTCTGCAACTTATCAGACAATGAAAATATATTGCAACGCTAAAGATGGGTCTTTAGTTGATGTTAGTTCAGAAAGTAAGTATTGTGTAGATACTAATAATCACTCTTTATTTAAAGTGGATGTGCTTTGGGATGCTGATTACTATTCGTCTTCTAACGGATGGTTAAAACAAGTTAAAGTATGTCTTAAGGATACTTTAATAGACGATTATAAAAATGTAATTCAGATGAAAGAACATGAAGCAATTGCCAAAAAAGAAGCACTTGATAGAAAGCTTGAAAGTGATAAAAAACAATTTGAAGATTATACTTTAAAAGCTAAGCAAGGAGATAAAGAGGCTCAGTATAATTTAGGTATTGTTTATCAAAATGGATCTCTAGGACAAAAAAGAGATAAGGAATTGGCTTACAAATGGTTTGTTAAATCAGCAGAACAAGGCTACAGTGATGCACAACTCAATGCTGGATATATGCTAGTTGAAGGTATTGGAACAAATCAGAACAAAATTAAAGGATATCAATATTTATTAAGCGCATCAAAACAAGGTAATACAAAAGCACAAAATAATTTAGATATATTATGTAAAGAAAGCCCTTGGGCTTGTAAATGAGTTCTTGTGTTTGATAAAAAAATATGTATAAATATTCAACGATCTCAAATCAACTATAGATGCAGTTGAAAGCTTGCTCGTTTCAACCACACAATAGCAGATCAAGGGATTTGGGAGACTGTTAGGCAATTAAATCTTCCTAACCAACCCCTCAATTTAAGGGCTTCTTTTATTTATTTCATCTTCTAAATTTTTTAAGACATTTATTATCTCATCAAAAGACAATTTATGAACTTATGACACTCTTATTTCAGTTTATAAAGAGGGTTTAGTGTTTTTGCTATAGTGGTATGGATTTGAAAGATATTTTTCACTATACCAATTTTTTGAACAAATCTGTCTGTTGAAAGGCTTTTGATCTGAAAGCAGTCGATAGCCGAATCTTTAGATAGATTGTTTTCAATATCTGGAGTGACTTTCATCATCCATGGATAGTTTAAATATATTTCCTTCCAATCTGTAATAGGAACAACGGTTCTTAGTTTTAATTTTCCAACCTGATTGCCGTTTACAACAACCGCTGGTCTAGTTTTTCCTATTTCTTGTCCTTCTAGTGGATTAAACGTCACCATCCAGATTTCTGCCTGATTAATATTCATACACTCCTCCGTCGTCACTACCAAGCTCGCTACATAATTTAGTGTATTCTTTATCTTGCACCGCAAGATTAAATCCTTTTTCCCATTTTTCTAACTCTTTTTTTTCTAAATAACTTTCCAGCGCCTCTTTATAAATATTGGACATTGAAGTTTTTAGTTCATCCTTGACGCTGATAAGTCTCATTTTAAGTTCATGAGGAATAGTAACAGTAATTTTTTCAGCTAACATATTAAATCCCTTATTTTTTTCCTTATTATATCTATTGTGATATGATAAGTCAAATATTATGTTTTTTGTCGTTATAAACTTTTTATTTTACTAGATTTCTTTCATAACTCATTAGGCTAGTCCAAATCCATGGTCAAAGTTTATTTGGAATATCACTATTTCTGTGTAGAGAATTAATACTAAGATAGCCACGTCTACTTTTACATTTGCTTCTTGAAAAATCCCTTTTAAACTCAACTAATCCCCTTAACCAACCTCCCAATCTCCTTCAAAACCCTCATATATTCCTCATCCTCTTTCACATTGGCATCGGCTGCATCATTACACAACAACTTCACAGCATCCACTTTTCTCTGCTCACACACCGCAAGAAATCTATGCATCTCATCTAAAAGCGTTTGAGCCTTTAAGATAAGCTCCATCCGAGTTTCAATGATTTGAGAAAATCCAAATTCACCATGACCCAACTTTGAAATAGGTATTGGTAATTTTGAGAGCATTGCAGCATTTAAGATCCTTCTTTCACTCTGTGTACTACAGATGATCAAAGATCCTAGATACTCTTTAACTAGAGGTAATTGTAAATAAGCTTGAATATATCGAGAGAGATTAATATCAGGGAGAGTCTTCTCTGATCTTTTTAATGGCTTAGGATCTACAGTTTGAATACGAATCATACTATTGTTACCTACAATAGTTCTCTCATAAGACTCCCCAACCATCCCAACTCTAAATACACTTCCTCTATGAGTAAAGACAATATCACCATGGTTTAAACTCTGTGATTTAATAGAGGTAGGATTGGCAGGTCCAAGATTCTTTTGACCAGGGGTTACTGTAATATAGCCATACTCATCTATATCATTTAATGAGATCTCATCATAATCGATATATGTTCTAGCCTTCTCATCACCAATTCTTACTTTGGAGATATTGACGATTCTATACACTATCTCTCCAAGTGGCATGATGGGACAATTTGGAAAGATCTCTTCTAGCTTTTTTATAAAACTTTGCAAATGTACTCCTAATGACTAAACAAATTATATCTTTGGTAGTCTTATAAAATCTTAAGATAGAAAGCTTTATACTTTCAATGACTAATATATATTTATATATGGTAGTCATTAGTAAATATGTATTTTCTCTTTCGAGATTGAATAAAATAAGAGGAATGTGAAAGAATGAAATATTTAGATAACACAACTGTACTTGAAATGGGAAGATGCATATGATGGAACTTACACCTTATGAGCTAGTGTTCTATAGCGTACTCATCATTGGATTTGCCAGTATTCTCTTAGATATCCATGCACTGGTCTATAACAACAAAGAGCTCTTTTATTATCAGCTCTTTTTTCTCTTAGTAGCAGCAGTAGCAATTAGCAACAGCTACATGATGATCACTAAAAGCACAAAAGAGAGTTTTATCAAAGGCAAAGAGATCCTTTGCTCTAAGCCAACACTTAGAGTTGTCAAACAATCAGAGGGGTTTGTACTAAAGGGTGGGTATCTCATTAACAAAGAGCAGATCCTTGATCTTAAATATTGTAAAGCACTAGATTCATATCAAGGGGAGAAATAGAGATGAATCCTTTAGAGTTTATAGATATGCACTTGATTATTCCAAGTCTATTACTGCTATTTGGGCTTTTTTTGCTGGGAATAACAACACAGGAAAATAGTAAAGGCTACTTTATCAAGGGAACTCTGATCCTCTTGATGATTTTAAATATGGTAGATCCCATATATACCGCCTCTTGTGCAGAGGAGAATATAAAAGCCTTTAATAGCAAGAACACCCTTGCATGTAAAACTGTCTATGACAGATATAGAATCTCAAAAAAAGATGGCTGGAAAGTGGATAAGAGCTACTTTATAAAAGAGAGCTTGATGATCAGAGCTGATATGTGTGAGAGGGAGTAAGAAAAGATGGATGCATCAACAAATAAAGATCAAGAGAGCCAAGGTTCTTTAAAGTGGAATCTTTTTTTACTCTTTGTACTCATAGCTTCTACTTTCATAATCCTAAGCTATCCATTTGGTGAAGAGAGTCAAGAGGAGCTAATGCAAGCAAATCTAAAAACATTTAATGATAGTGAGACTCTCATCTGTAGTGCTTCTGTATTGAGACATAGTATGAAGTATCAAGTCTCAAAAAGCAGAGGATGGCAGATACAAAGTGGTCACTTCTCCAAGGGGGATATGCTCATAGAGATAGATGCATGTAAAAAAAGTTTACTCATAACAAATGGAGGGAGATGATGAGCACAATAGCTATCTCTATCATATGCTTGGCTGTAGTGTTTATAGCCATGATTATAAGCGATGTGTTTGAAAAAGTTTATAGTGAAAAAAATGATAACAATGCTGAACTTGAAGAGCTTATACAGCGACTTGAACACTTAGAAACTAAACTAAAGGAGAAACAATCACTATGAGCTATGATGAAAAGATACTGATGTTGCGTGAGCTGATTCCAACAAGCGGACAGTTGCTATTTTTATTGGCATTTGGCCTTATTTGGGCAGCGTTTTTACTCATTGTCATCAATAATAAAAAGTATAGTCATTGGAATGAGTTTCTTGATAAGTTCTTTTAAAAAGAGGAGAAAAAGATGAGTGAAGAAGTGATGATCGTTCAAAAATACCAACAAGCCATAGAGATTGATCATAGTGATAGATGCATTTACATGTACGACTATCTTAGTGGAGAGATCATAAACCATACACAGGGAAAATTGGTCTGTGTGAATCCAGAACTCTCAAGCGCAATAGAGTCTCACTTTGGCATAGCACTCAAAGAGTATGGCGTAGAAGTAAAAGATGAAACATTTAGGTTTGAAAACGAATAAAGGAGAAATAGATGCAAATGATGATGACAAGATGTGTGAACTCTAAAATGCGTTACTACTCCATAGAACTGATGCGTAATCTCTTTGATGAGTGGTTGCTTATACGCAGTTATGGTTCTATGAAACGTAAAGCGCCAACAGGAGTGATTCAGATGTTGTTTGCCACAAAAGAGGAAGCACAAAAGTCACTCTTTTTACTCATCGATGCAAAAGCAAAGAGAGGATATATGCAAATCAATCAAGATAATAAAAAGATAGGAGAAAATAATGAGTTATGATAGAAGTATGGAGCGAAGCCTTACAATCGCAGATGAAGAGGAGTGTGAGATATATTGGGAATTCATGCAAAAACAGCAGATTTCCCAAAGTGAGGATGAGGATCCTGTGGCTGTAGAGATTGCTAAAGAGAGAAGAGTGATTCAGCGTCGTAGTGAAACGACGAAAAAGATCTGATATCTTAAGATTATTTTACAATCTAATTTTTAGCATGTACGTTAAAAATCTTAAGAATTTAGCCTCTATATATACTTCGTATATAATAGGGGCTAAAAGACGGGAAATTGACACGTCAATTTGTGATATGTTAAACATATACGTTAAAAAGTAAAAATACAAAATAGCTTAAGATGTCAGAGATTACGGCTAATAATGAAAAAACTACTAATGCAACAAAATAAAAAATACGTTAAAAATAGAAGATATTTTCAATAACTAGAATTTTGAATACGTTAAATGTATATGTTATATTAGAAAAGACTAAGATGCTTTAGAACATAGCTATCAAGGGGTTTTATAAAAATCAATGAAGGAAACTGAATAAAAAGCACGTTAAAAAATAAGAGAAATCATAAATTAATGATCTACCAACTACATAGTATATGTCAGGGTATACTAAATAACATTTCTCTTCATAGTCAACTAGTAGATTATTGAAGCAACTTTAGTCTATTATGAAAAATTTCAATTTTTATCCTCATTATTCGTACTCTTTTCATTTTTCGGGTTATACATATCATAGTTGGTTCGCCAATGAAATTTTAATAAAAGAGACAGGAGCTATACATGCAGTTAAAGATAAATAAAGTTACGAAAAGTAGTCTTACTAAACTTTATAATTCACTCATGAAACTATCGGTAAATCGTTTTGAGATCAAGGATTTGGATGACAATATACAGATGGATGGTGTGATCGCTTTTTTACACCACCTCAAACATAGGAATCCTTACCTTCTGGATGCTCTTGTTGAGGCGGGTTTAATTGACGACGAAGTTGCAACAACTAGCCAGCTGAGAATGAAAACAATCGCAAAAAATGATCAACTAGAAATTCTTATTAATAAAGAAAAAATTCGTGGATGGGCTGATTCAAAACTTTTTAGACAGTTTATGTTTGCAACATATGGATTTTCAGATGGTAATATCCAATATGTTTTGAAAAAGACATATAATAAGCATAAGCGTAATATTGTAGAGAAACTAGCCCGCATTAAAACCAACAAAGACGTATTACAACTAGCTCAAAAACACCCTGACATCGATATTCCAAGGCTCGTTAGCTATGGTGTAGTATCAGATAAAATCGACTACACAAAAGATGACCTAATATGGCTTGACAAGATGATAGATATTATTAAACAAGGCAACAAGTAATAAAATAATACTACTTCACTGTAAGGTTATTCACTTTACAGTGATTTAACACTACTTCATTTATTTTTATTCAAATCACGATACTACTATTTCACTGCTTACTCAGTAATAATACATAAATATTGCATTTTTTAAAAAATTTCTTGCATTGGTTGTTTGTTTTCGATTTTCGAGTTCTACATAGGGAAGTTGGTTGTCTTCAAATATGAATGAGTGCATAGAAAAAACTTATCAATATACCGGTTAACTAGGAAAAAAAATCAAAGCATTTTATGGAAGCACTGTCAGTACCTACATTATAATAGCCGTACAAGAGAGAATAAAACGAGATGGATTGTTGAAATAGAATGACTGTGCAACCTTTAAAAGAGAATTTAGCCACATATGAGTACAATAAAACACTTTTTAATACATTAGGGATTTCAATTGAATTTTACTTCTACTGCAGCATTTATTTGGTCTGTTGCTGACCTCCTTCGAGGTGACTACAGACAATCCGACTACGGCAAAGTTATTCTTCCTTTTACGCTTCTACGACGATTGGAATGTGTACTTGAACCTACACGTGATGCTGTTCTTTCTGAATTTGAAGCTCGTAAAAATTTAGGAATTCCTCTTGAAGTTTTTCTCACAAAAAAATCTAATCAAAGCTTTTATAACACTTCGAAGTTCTCTTTATCAACATTAATGGGAGACGCTACAAATCTACGACACAACCTCGAAACATATATCGCAGATTTCAGTCCTAATGCTCGCGAGATTTTTGAGCGCTATAAATTTACTGAACAGCTTGCATATTTGGATGAATCAAACCTTCTTTATAAAATCGTAGAGAAATTTGCAGCTGTTGATCTCCATCCTAATGCAATTAGCAACCATCAAATGGGATTAGTGTTTGAAGAGCTTATTCGTAGATTTGCAGAAGCATCTAATGAAACAGCGGGAGAACACTTTACCCCTCGCGATATCGTACGACTTACTACTTCATTACTGTTTATCGGAGATGATTCGATTCTTACTAAAGCAGGAATAGTTCGTAGTCTATATGATCCAACAGCTGGTACGGGTGGATTTCTTTCATCTGGAAGCGAATATGTTTATGAGATGAATCCTGATGCAAAACTTGTCACGTTTGGTCAAGAGCTTAACCCAGAATCTTACGCCATCTGTAAAGCAGATATGCTTATCAAAGGGCAAGCAGTCGAAAATATCAAATATGGCAATACTCTTAGCGACGATCAGCTTTATGACAAGAAGTTCGACTATATGCTTTCCAATCCCCCTTTTGGTGTTGAGTGGAAAAAAGTTGAAAAAGCTGTTAAAGATGAACACCTTCAAAAAGGGTATGGTGGACGATTCGGTCCTGGATTACCTCGTGTGAGTGATGGATCACTGTTGTTTCTTCTTCATCTTATCTCTAAGATGCGTCCAAAAGAGGAAGGCGGTAGCCGTATAGGGATTATCCTTAATGGTTCTCCTCTTTTTACAGGAAGTGCGGGGAGTGGTGAGAGTGAAATTCGTCGTTATATCCTTGAAAATGATCTATTAGAAGGTCTCGTAGCAATGCCTAATGATATGTTTTTTAATACTGGAATAGCTACATATATTTGGATTCTTTCAAACCACAAAGCACCTGAGCGCAAAGGCAAAGTTCAACTTATTAATGCGTCTGGTTTTGGGGAAAGTATGCGTAAATCTTTAGGAAGCAAGCGCAAACAACTCTCTGATGAGAGTATCGATGAGATTACTCGTGTTTATGGTGTGTTTGAAGAGTCTAAAATCAGTAAGATTTTTGATACAACCGATTTTGGATATCGCCGTATCACAGTTGAACGTCCACTTATTGAAGATGGCAAAGTGGTAATGAGTAAAGGAAAACCAAAACCTGATACTTCTCTACGTGATAACGAAAATATCCCTCTAAAAGAGAATATCCAAGAGTATTTCAAACGTGAAGTCCTTCCCCATGTCCCCGACGCATGGATCAGTGAGGATAAAAAGCATATCGACCCCAAAGACGGGAAGATCGGTATTGTGGGGTATGAGATCCCATTTAATCGTCACTTCTACGAATACACGCCGCCACGAAGCCTGAGTGAGATCGATACCGAGCTAGATGGCATTACCAAAGAGATACTCGACCTACTCAATGAGGTGCATTCGTGAGTCGTTATCAACCCTATCCGAGTTATAAAGACAGTGGTGTCGCGTGGTTGGGGGAAGTGCCTGAGCATTGGAGAATTGGATTACTTTCATCACTATATTCAGACAATAAAGAAAAAAATGTAGGTCTTAAAAACTCTAATTTACTATCTCTAAGCTACGGAAATATCATTCAAAAAGATATTGATACATTAACGGGATTGCTACCAGAGAGTTTTGATTCGTATCAAATAGTACACCCTGGGTACATAGTATTGAGACTCACAGATTTACAAAATGATAAAAAGAGTCTTCGCACTGGGTTTGTTCGAGAAACAGGTATCATCACATCTGCATATGTTGGACTCGCTAAAAAATCACAGTCTATCGGCAATGAAAAGTATTTTCACCTGTATCTTCACACCTTTGATGCACACAAAGGCTTTTATGGGATGGGTGCTGGCGTTAGGCAAGGGCTAAATTTTGATGAATTGAAAAAACTAAAATTTACCCTACCTCCTTTTGAAGAGCAAAATCGTATAGTTGAGTTTATTGAAAAAGAAACGGCCAAAATAGATACCCTGATTGCGAAACAACAACAGATGATCGAGCTTCTAAAAGAAAAACGGCAATCCGCAGTAGATAGCATCATCAAAAAAGATGGAACTGTCAGGATACGATTAAAGATGGTCGTTGATCAAATTCTTAGACCAGTAGATAGAATAATGGATGAAACTTATGTGGCACTTGGTTTATACAATAGAGGTCGTGGAATATTTCATAAAGAACCTAAAGAAGGTTCGGACTTGGGTGATTCTGATTTTTATTGGATTGAAGATGGAGATTTGATTTTAAGTGGTCAATTTGCATGGGAAGGTTCTGTTGCACTGGCTGGAGAGACAGAAAACAACTGTATTGTATCTCACCGTTATCCGGTGATTCGTGGGAAAGATACTATCTTAAATACAGAATATTTATGGGCTTTTTTAACTACAAAAGTAGGTAATTTTTTATTAAATGAACATTCGGTTGGCTCAGCAGGTAGGAATCGTCCGTTAAATATCAATACATTGATAAAAGAAAAGATACCCGTTCCGACTATGGAAGCCCAAATGCAGGTATCGAAAATTGTAAAAGTAGAACGAGATATAAAAGCATCCGTAGCAAAAACAATATCTCTCCTTCAAGAACGTCGAACAGCTTTGATCTCTGCGGCGGTTACTGGGAAAATTGATGTGAGGGGGATGGCATGAGTGATCCGATCTTAGCATTGCCACGTTTTCCGGTTGTTGGCGAGCAACCTTTTCAAGGGGATTTGCTCAACAGAAAACAGCTAGCAGAACATTTGACCACATATCTGTATCGGCTACAGGCAGGTGCCGTGTTAGCCATCGATGCGTCATGGGGAGAAGGGAAAACATGGTTTGGTCGGAATTGGGCTGCACATTTGAAAAATGAATCACACAAAGTGATTTATATTGACGTATTTGAGCAAGACTATATTGAAGACTCATTTATGCTACTTAGTGCTGAAATCTTGGAAGCTATTGGAGAAAATGACCTTGCCCCTAAATTAATCGAAACAGCTGCCAACATCACAAAAGCTCTTTTGCCATTAGGCACTAAGATACTTGTTAATGCTATTGGACATTGGGCTCTTGGTGCAAGCAATCTTTCCGATAAAGCAAATGATATTTTAGAGAGCGCAGTCGATGATGCTGCTGAAACTAGTAGCGGATGGATTAAAGATAGACTTACAAAGCATGCTGGTGATAAAGTGCTTATGCAGAAATTCAAAGAACAATTGAGCGAATTTGCAAATTCTGATCCTGAACGTCCAATTGTTATTTTTATCGATGAACTCGATCGATGTAAACCGACATTTGCGGTAGAGTTAATCGAACGAATCAAACATTTTTTTGATGTGCCGAATATTGTTTTCGTATTATTGTTAAACCGGAATCAGCTCGAAAAAGCTGTCAAAGGGGTATATGGAGCTGAAACCGATGCTGCTTTGTATTTGAGTAAGTTTGTTAATTTCTTTTTTAAATTACCAAAGGAACAAGTTGGTGAAACTTTACGGTTTGAACGCACAAAACGTTTCGTTCAGAATGTTGCAAAGAACTATAAATTTGATCCCGGCAGTCAAATAGAAAGTTTTGTCCATGGAATCGCACTACTTACTCCTGTTCTCGATCTTTCTTTGAGAGACATTGAACGTTGCATCGCTCTATACGCATTTGCCTACCCTCATAATTTATCAGACCGGCTGCTAGCATATGTTACTGCCTTAAAAATTTCACATTCTGCCCTTTTTACGCGAATATTGGCAAAAGATCCAACCGCACATCAAATTGCAAAAGAACACATTGATTCAAAAAGGGATCGATTGATTAATTCTCAAACTTTTCACAACCCCATGAGTGATGATCATCGTTATCTTCAAGCTTTGTCTGAATGGCATAAAGGTCATATTGAAGGTTTTGACAAAGAAATAGAACAATTTAGATATTACGCTGGGCATTTAAGAGGGTTTGATATTGATATGGAACAAGTCTTTGAAGCATTGAGTAAAGAAATAGATTTACCAATGGAGTTTCGATGAGTGTGTATAACTACAATGGTAAAACCATAAAAAGCTATCTGCAAGGACTTTACGATAATGGATTACAGCATAGCCAATATTTGAGTGATGCTGATGTTGAATTGTTACTCCATCACATAGGAATATTCAAATTTAAAGGATATATTTATGCCTTTAAATCGGTTATGAATGGACATAGTATTGATGATATTTTGATGGTTTTCTTTTTCGATAAATATCTGAGTCGATTACTGATGGATTTAACATCAGGGATTGAAATCCGACTCAAATCTATCCTTGTAGAACTTTGCTATAAACAAATCAATAGCCTTCCGGGTGGACATCCGCAAAAGAATAATCCATTTTTTTACTTGATTGCTGCAAACTATAAAACTTCAAAGAAGGAACTTAAAGGGCCATCTGTTCAAAACTGGAAAATATCCAGAAGTTTAGCGCAGCCAGAATCTTACGTCCACTATGGACTTTACTATAAAAGTCATTATGATTTTATATCTAATCAAACTCAATATTTGAATGGGCAAATATTGATTAAATCTTATCCTGATATTAACTATCCACCATTCCATTATTTTGTTGAAAGCGCAACATTAGGGACAATTATTTACTTTGTGAAAAACCTTCAAATTGGTAGTTACGAACTCTTGACCAAAGTAGCCAGAGAATTTGGGATTTTGAATCCCAATAAAATTGATTTTGAACCATATCTGGAACGACTTAATGAAGTTCGTAATCGTGCTGCTCACAGAGAACGGCTATTCAACAGAAGCTATCGGAGTGTTGCGAGAGTAGGACATTTTCATACGTTAAGTAGAGGAATGAGTGATCACAAATTTATGGATGTTTACTTGTATCTTTTTTTTATGATGGGACAAATTGATGACTATCTAGATAAAAATACGTTTATACAAGATGAAATTGAACGTCTTTTTAGAGATTTTAGAGATGATTATTATATTCATAAAATGTCAAAAGGATTAACTAATAAAATAAATGAGAAAGAGTTTGAACGAATTAAATCGATTATTTTAAGGGGAATGCAGTAATGAAAAAAGCCAACCGTAATCTTGACAGCGCAATGCTTTCAAACAGAGGGTTAGCGTTTGTTGCAGTGGAATTATGCACTAAGTTATATTACACTACCCTTATAAAAATAAACAAACTCAATTATGTTACACTTTGTTACAAGAAAACTGGGGTTATTTCCACCCCAGATTCGACTGCGCATGCGCCAATCCAAGTAATATTATAGATTAGATCAGTTAAAAAGGCAATGGGATGAGTAAACACAAAGAGATTACATTTGAAACTGAGATAGTCGAATATCTGACGAAGCACAACTGGGTTGAGGGAAGTAGCGAGGACTATGATAAATCACTGGCACTTTATCCTGAAGATTTAATTGCTTATGTGCGCACTACGCAACCACAAGAGTATGAAAAATTTTCCAAACGCCATCAAAGCAATACAGATATAGCCTTATGTCGCCATGTCGCCTCAATGATGGACAAACAAGGTTCACTCTATTTCCTACGTCATGAGCTCAAAGAGATCAATGCCCGTTTCAAACTCTGTCAGTTTAAACCCGATCTTCACTCTGATAAACTTCAAGCTGATTATGATGCCAATATCCTCCGTGTCGTTCGTCAAGTCTATTACTCCGAACATAACCGAAACAGTATAGATTTAGTTCTTTTTCTCAATGGTATCCCCATTGCTACTATTGAGTTAAAAACCGATTTCACTCAAAACGTCCAAGATGCCATTAATCAGTACAAATATGACCGCAACCCAAAAGACCCTGCAACAAAGCACGAAGAGCCGTTACTAGCTTTTAAACGACGCTCACTGGTGCATTTTGCGGTAAGTACTGATGAAGTGTATATGACGAGTCATCTCAAAGGCAAAGATACATTTTTCTTACCGTTTAACAAAGGTAATGATGGAGCTGCTGGAAATCCTCACAACCCTAATGGCTATGCAACATCATACTTGTGGGAAGAGATTCTCTCAAAAGATACATGGTTAAAGATTATCGGTCGCTATATTCACCTCGAAGTCAAAGAGAAAGAGGACTTTACAGGTAAAAAGTATAAAAGTGAAAGCATTATTTTCCCTCGCTATCATCAGCTTGATGTTGTTACTGAATTGATAGAAAATTCTAAAATGAATGGTACTGGTCAACGTTATCTGATTCAACACAGTGCCGGTAGCGGAAAATCAAACTCTATCGCATGGCTTGCACATCAGCTCTCTTCACTACACAGTAATACAAGTGAGAGGATTTTTAACTCTGTTATCGTCATCACAGATAGAACTGTATTGGATTCTCAGCTTCAAGAGACTATCTCGCAATTTGAGCATAAAGATGGTGTTGTAGTGCGTATCAGCCGAGATGAGGGAGAAGGAAGTAAATCGACACAACTCACTGATGCTCTAGAACGTGGAGCAGCTATCATCATTGTCACTATCCAAACTTTCCCTTTTGTCATCGATGCAATACGTGAACGAACAACGCTTAAAGGAAAAACTTACGCAATTATCGCCGATGAAGCACACTCCTCACAAACCGGTGCAACAGCTAAAAAGCTTCGTGAAGTTCTAACAACTCAACAAATCGAAGAGGGCGAAGAGATTAGTGCAGAAGATGTCATTGCCGCTGCTCTTACTGCCCGATCTGAGAGTGACAATATTAGCTATTTTGCTTTTACTGCTACTCCGAAAAGTAAAACTCTTCAGATGTTTGGAACTCTGCCAGATCCAACTCGTCCTGCGGCATCTGATAATATTCCTCTCCCTTTTCACACTTATACGATGCGCCAAGCAATTGAGGAAGGGTTTATTATCGATGTACTTAAATCCTATACGACATATGATCTAGCTTACAAGCTTGCAACTGGAGAAGGTGAGCGAGAGGTAGATGCCAAAAAAGCAAAAGTACAACTAGCAAAATGGGTTAAACTCCACCCTTATAACATCGCTCAAAAGATAGAGATCATTATTGAGCATTTTCGTACTCATATAGCTCACTTGCTCGATGGTCAAGCAAAAGCAATGGTTGTTACAGGCTCCCGAAAAGAGGCAGTGCGATATAAATTGGCATTTGATAAATATATTCAAGAGAATAGGTATCCTAATATTGCAGCTATGGTGGCATTTTCTGGAAGTGTTATCGATGATGTCCAAGGACTAACTAATGAGTATACCGAAGCAAACATGAATCCAAATCTCAAAGGGCGGGATATGCGCAAAGCCTTTGATAGTGATGATTATCAAGTGATGATTGTTGCTAATAAATTTCAGACCGGATTTGATCAACCTAAACTATGTGCCATGTATGTCGACAAAAAGCTTAGTGGCGTTGAAGCAGTACAAACGCTCTCGCGTCTTAATCGTACTTATCCGGGTAAAGATGTGGTCTTTATTCTTGATTTTTTCAATAAAGCTGATGATATCAAAGAAGCGTTTGATCCTTACTATACCACCGCTGCTTTAACTGATGTGAGTGATCCAAATATCGTTCATGAGATTGAAATGAAACTGAGTGCATTTGGAATTTATACTCAAAACGAGGTGGAACAATTTGCACAAGCCTACTTTGATCCCAAAGGAAAACAAGAAGCTATGTCTGCTGCAGTGAAACCTGCAAGCGAACGCTATAAAACACGCTATAAAGCAGCACTAGAAGCAATCAATTCTGCAAATATTTCACTCTCTCACGCGAAAGAGAATCAAGATGAAGCTGGTATTCATAATGCTGGGCGCGATATCACTGGTGCTAAAGAAGATAAAGATGCACTTGATCTTTTCAAAAAGGATCTTGGAACCTTTATCCGTATGTATGAATTTCTTTCTCAGATCGTGGATTATGAAGATGCTGATCTTGAAAAACTATGCGCATATGCGCGCGGACTTCTGCCAAATTTAAAAGTAATCGATATTACACCGCCGATTGATATTGGTAATGTTGAAATGACACATTACAGCCTACGAAATAAAAAAGTACAATCTATCAATCTGGACAATGGAACAATTAAACCTGATGGTCCAGGTGGTGGTGTTGCTCGTGATCCTGAAACTGATACTATTGAACATATTGTTGAAAAGATGAATGAGCTTTTTGCAGGTGAACTCAGTGATGATGACAAACTCAACTACGCGCGTACAATCAGAGATAAGGTTATGGAAAATGAAAAGGTAGTGCAACAGCTTCGCACAAATACCAAAGAGCAAGCTATGCTTGGTGATTTTCCAGTAGTTATGTCAGATGCAATTATTGAAAGCATGGATGCTCATAAAAACATGGCGACACAAGTTCTTAGTGAGGATAAAATAAAAGAAGGGTTTGCAAGAATCTTACTGGATATAATTTATAAAGAGTTGCCAAATGTTATTGAACAATCACTATAGCATGGCTTTATTTCAAAGTAAGCCCAATAAAGGGTTCCTTGGGCATTGTTTATTTCTACATTTATATTATAAGAGAATTTTTAACAGTCCCGTAGAAGATTTTTATATTGTTTCAATAGAACGAAATTGGAATAGTGATCTATCAACATATGTACTCTTTTAAGCTCTGATGAGTCGCTGGTTCTCAAGAGTAATGCTCTTTATCTTTTCTAAACTATTATCATCTAGTGCAACACAATGAGTAGCTTGTAAAAGAGCAAGTAGATGATCATATTTACTTAGATCTACTTCTCTTTCAATCAATGCATTTTTGGCAATGTAAGATATGACGTTCTCATGACTTACAGTATTGAAACTATTTAAGACATTGTTTAGCATAAGAGCATGGAGTTGTGTATCTCCAGTAAGAGTATGTGAGACTTTCTTTTGCGCTACATCTTTGTCTAAACCATTAGCAAAAAGATGCTCACTTATTGCATCAGCTAAAGTGGATATATCCTCTCTTTGTATGTTCTCGACTTCTGCTTTTCGAGGTTTTAATAACTCTATTTGTACAGAAGAAGCAAACGCTATATCTGATACAAGTAAAATGATGATTAATATCTTTGTATTCATAAATATCTTCCTAATTATTTCTATTTTTATAAGTGTATTGCAATTTAGCAAACCAATTTCAAACAGTATATTACTAGTGTTAAGACAGAACATTGGGTACAAATAAAAATCTGTACCAAAGCGGACACCGATCCTTTAATAAGACTTAATTCTAGTTTTCTAGCCCCCGTCAGGTGCACTAAGTGCTTAGTGAGCAAATACTTCTGGATGTGT
>CAITKP010000020.1 GCA_903892995.1 uncultured Campylobacterales bacterium | reverse complement strand
TGCCGAAGAAAAAACCCTGCGTGACTTAAGACTAGCTTTATCACTGACTCAAGAACGCATGGCCGAAACCTTAGGTGTCGGACAAGAAAGCATCTCTCGACTTGAAAAAAGAAGTGATTTATTGATCTCAACCCTAGGCAGTTACATTAAAGCCATGGGTGGGGAGTTACGCTTAGTGGCCGAGTTTCCTGATCGCCAACCGGTGGTATTAAAAGGACTCGTCTCCATGCGTAACGAAATGACCGCAGGCAAAGCTAATAAACATCAAATCAGATCACACAAAAACGCTTAAGATTATTTGTTGTTTATAATAAGCGTAACAACACCCCTCACGCATTCCGCCAGAACTGCGCACCATGAGGGGTTTTTCATTTGTGAAGATTAATTTAAAAAACTAACATCAAGTTCATCTTGAAAATTAGAGGTAGTTAACTGCTCATTGGCGGGGTATATACAAAATATTCAGTTATGTTTCGAGCTCATATTTCTCTATCATTTAACTGAATTTATTTCTTCTGAGTTCTATTGGTAAAAAAGCATCAATTTCTTCCTCAGAAAATGTCATATCTTCATTTTTCTTTAAAACTTCTTGGGCTTTTCTATAAGCTTTATAAGTTGTGCTTGGTGATCCAGCGTAAACAGAATGTAATTCTTCCAGCAAGTTGTCTCTTTCAATTTTCATATTGTTTAGTGACATATCATCCATTGCAAGATCTGTAAGAAGCGACAGGTACTTTTCTCTGATAAGCCAAATATCATTAGCCGCTTGTTTATGTTTTTGAGCAAGCTCACCAAGATCATAATTTTTTGTATAGGCATTTAAGACAAGGAGAGTCGAAGAAATAATGACACCAATTATCGAGCCTATATTTCCAGAACCCAAAAAAGTAGAAATAAACCCTCCTGTAGTCAATGCCGATAATATTATTTGCCAAATTTTAATTGTTGAAAGCCTACTGAGAAGCAAATCAGCACATTTTTCATGTGTTTTGTGAGTATAAACAACACGGCCATAACACTCACGAAGCTGACCTTCAAGAATACGATAAGGCTCTTTATCTTGGTTATTCAGGATATTTGTTTCCAAAGATTTTCCTCCATTTTTGTTTAGCGCACCGTTCCAGCTTAGGGGTTGCGGTTTCACACTCAATTGCTTCTAATGAGATGTTATAACAAAGTTTCGCTTTATACTGAAAAAGCCCTTTATCATATACATACTGGCTGCTTCCAGGTGCTCTCCAATACTCTTGTTGTGGGTTTTGATCGGCCATCCATTTGAAAAAATCTCTGCACATATAATCGTAGTACGTATAGGATTGACCCCTGTATTGCCAAGTCGAAATAAATTGATAAGCAAGAGTATCTATCAGCAACCCACTAATTGGAACATTCCAATTACGTTTCCATTCTCTTGCCATACGACATAGGCTTACAAGATTGCCATTACAGATATTGTTTTGCTCCCTCATAGATTTGATTTCTGGTCTTGGATTAGTTGTTCGCCAACTTCCACCATTATTTGCATCAGGATAGGTGAAACTATCATCTTTGTTAACGAAAGCAGGAACAACTTCAAATGAAATTCCATCTTTAAAGGGTACAACAATCACTTGCCCATCAGCTCTAATGCTTGTTGTTGGATAGGTTTTTTCGATTGATAATTTTACTGCTTGTAACAAAGCAGATTGTCCGTTTCCAGAATAATTATTAAATCTTACGTAAAGCTCAGACGGCAACCAAAAAACCATATCAAGATCACTAAAACCTTGAATTGCCGTATTTCTACCATAGGAACCAACATATAAACTATGTTGAGTTTCAGACGTTGTATTCCAAAAATCTGTATTTAAACGTTTAGTAATATTTTTATAACGTATGGAAATGGTTCCACCATCTTGAACTTGAATATTAGTACAAAAATCACTAAACCAATTAGCTAATCCCATAAGATACAATCATCCAGAATTGTTATATAAGAAGT
This sequence comes from uncultured Campylobacterales bacterium, assembly GCA_903892995.1. Taxonomy (GTDB): domain Bacteria; phylum Campylobacterota; class Campylobacteria; order Campylobacterales; family Sulfurimonadaceae; genus Hydrocurvibacter. The sequence goes on along the minus strand of CAITKP010000020.1, from coordinate 319 downwards.
CGTATATTAACGAGATTTATTAGATTGGGATAAGACAGATGCCGCTAACTCCTTAGTATCCTTAGCGTATTTCTCACTACTCAAAACCCTGCTCGCTTTGCTTTCAATCTCTGCTCCTGTTTGTTTAGAACAATTACTTTGAGATAGCGCGGATCCTGCTAGGCTTTTTTGTATTTGAGATGAATTAGGGTCTTTGAGTTTTTCCGCAGCAAGGGCAGTAACACGCGATGACGTTTCTTTTGTATTCTTAGCCATAAAAATCCTTAAATAAAACCATAAAAATAAGTAATGGTGATAAAAAAAGGATTTTCAATATCTC
>CAITKP010000019.1 GCA_903892995.1 uncultured Campylobacterales bacterium | reverse complement strand
TTTTATTGTTGACAATTTTTAAATTGAATTTGTAATATCAGTAGTTTCTGATTATAAAGAATTGTATAAATCTTATATGTTTGATGATTTAACAGTTTCTGAAGAGGTTTATTTAAAACTTGGACTAACTAAAACTGAATATATAGAATTTCAGTCATTTTGGCTTGGTTTAACAACATACTATATTAAAAAATTTGAATCAATAATTAGATATCTTAAAAGAACTGGTGATGATAATAATCCTGTTCTAAACAAAGAAATGCTTCGTACTGCTTCAATTAATTTATCAAAAGACGTATTTTATACCACTTTTACAGACTCATTAATAGGGGTTTCAAAAGATAAGTTTGGACAACTAATGAAGCTATTTAGTTTCGATACAAATAATAAACTTACTTTATTAGATGGATATTATCCCGTTTTTTTTGAATATGAAGATTCATATTTATTTTCACCCTTTAGTGTTAGAGTAAATATGTCTCCTAGAAATCTTCTATACTTATTAAATAAAAATCATCTTGATATATTCAATAATGAAGTTTCTGAACATTTAGAACCACAATTAATCAGCTATTGTATTAGCTTGTTATCAAAAATAGATTCTTTAGAGATAGAATCAAATATTAATTGGTCAAGAAAAGGTGAGTTTGATATTATCGCCTATGACGCAATACATAATATTGTTTTGCATTTTCAAGTTAAAGGAACAATTCCTGTTGAAGGAGCTAGAATGACTAGAAATCTTGAATCACGTATGCAAGAAGGTATAGACCAAATATCAAAATTCAACCAAGAGTCTCAAAATAAGAAAGAGTCCATTATCTCAGATATCTTTAAACATAAAATTTCTAATCCAAATTATATTAATATACTACTTGGCTGGGGTGGTTTTGGATCATATAAAATCTGGAAAACAATGAATGAAGAAAAAATTGTAGCACTAAACTTAGCTGTATTGAATCATTTCATTAAGAACATAGAAGCTAACTATGATTTTAATGATTTTTATGATGATATAAATAATATCATTAATCTAATGGTGGATTCAACGAATCATAAAAGAATAACTAATAAATACAAGATAGGAAGATATAAAATTTTTTCTGAAAGCTTTGACTATGAACCGACTAAGATAGTTAAATACAAATTTCTGCCATAGAAATTGTATGAATTTATTTTTGAAAAAAGTCTTATCCCTCATCTCATCATTTTTCTTGTCAGATTTGCAATTATAAGCCCATATAGTACAATGTCAAATATAAAATAGGAGCATTAAGTGAGTGACAATTTTGGTGGACAAATACGCCAGTTATGTAGTGTGAACGATGTGTCGCATGACGAGATCGCAGAATTAACTTCACTAAGTGTTGACGAGGTGAAAAAGATCGCTTTTGGTGATATTGAGCCTTCTGCATCGTTTTTAGCGGCCATATTTAAAAAATATCCCTATGATCTATATCGCTTTTTCGGCGTTAAAAAAGAAGAGCCGCTACAGTTCAAAAACAGTGAGCTTGTAGAGATGTTTGAACGAACAATCGGGGGAGATTGTGCAGATACAAAAATGACCATTTGGCCTATCAGCGACGATGGTGAAATATCCGAGCTTTTTGCATATTCTCTTCCTCAACACGATGGCTTATATTGTGACTATGATCCAAAAGAACCATTGTCTTTGGTTATCAAAGAATATACAAATATGGAAGAATACCCATTTATAGAGGAGTTTGTTTATAGAAACTATTCAATGTATTCACGAAGCGGAGTCCACATTGCCACAATGACTATTATTGGTGTGGATGATGCGAACGAAGATACAATGCGTGTTATTAGTGAGGGGTATGATGATTACTTGGCCGATTACAGCAGTTTATTTCTTAATAAGAACGCTTATAGTCATGGAGAAGGGCGTTCAATCTTTGTGATGAGCTTTTGGGTTGCGGAAGAATATCGTAATCGTGGGTATGGAAAATGGCTTTTTCATACTGTAATCGGGCAGGAATCCGGTGATTCAGAGATGGTAGGGTATCCTGTGGGGCATACGCTTATTGTTGGTTTAATCATGGGGCGCATGGATGGAATGTTGGAAGAAAAAGAACTCAGAGAAGTTTATGGCAAGATATTAAAAGAGATGGGCTCCAAAATAACCTACTTTCCGTTTCGCGGAGATAGCACAATCGTTATAACAAAGAGTGATAAGAACTATGCACCATGTTTGTTTTGGAGAGGGAGTGACCGTTAATGTCGGTCGCCAACTGATTATTGATAATCAAAGTCCTTGGGGAATCTATGATAGGCAGAGATTCAGCAAGGATATGAGTCTTTCTGCTTCCAACACCGCCAATCTAGGATTTCTTTTTCATTATCCGCCTGTGACTTAAATAAGTAAGCTTTTACCTGATCTTCATATCCAGGTCTCATGCCAAGATTTTCATAAACTTGTTCTGCTGTATCTATGTTCAATCCCAATCTGCTTATGTCATCGACCTCTTGAACCAAAAGAATAAGATGCGCGGTTGGGTTTAATGCAAATAATTGCATCAGTTGTTTTCTGTAAAAATCAACAACAGGGATTGCTTCATCGATGATTATTCGGCTATATCCGGCTTTTGCTGGAAGTTGATCTTCATTTCTCAAGTTTATATGTTTTGCTTTACTAAAACTCGCATAATCGGTATGGTATTTTTTGTTAAATGGTTGAATGGTTTCTAAAGAGTATGAATTGCTATAATCAATTAAGAGTGTATCAGGCGAATCAAATCTATGTGCCTCGCTTGTGACTAATATACTTTTGCCATTTCCACTTCTTCCAACAACTACAGTTGTTTGTTCAGTTTTATATGAGTACCATTTATCACTGACAATAAAGAACTCTTCGGAGGCAGATTTTAGTGAGTGATGATTGCGATGCCCAAGCGACATGGCTACTATGTCGAGCAATGCAGTCCTTGCTATGTCAAGACCGAGTTTTTTTAGTTTTGTGTGCAAAACCCCATTTGCTTTTTTTATTTTCTCATAATCATAAAGCCCATCAAATGATGCCTCTACGGCGTGTTGAGTTTGGTTAAAAGAAATGTTGTTATTCATTTTTTGAATTTGTTTATGGATGGATTCCGTAATTGCAGTTAAATTGTAAGTGTATGACATAATTGTGTATCCCCGTCAATATTGTTAAGGTCTTTTTTAATTCAGATTTCCCCCGCTACCCGCATGACCTAGTAAATACCAGACAGTACGACAACCACAAAAAAACAGACTCATTCAGCATACTGATTACTCAGCGGGGAGCAGGCTTGGTCTCTAGCACTGAAAGTATTATAATACAAATAGGCGGAAAAAACAAACCACATTTTTGTAATATTTTTTTTAAACATCCAACTTCTTATTCACAACATAAAATGTTATAATTATAAAAGCTATTCATAACACAGGACAAAAACATCATGACAAGCATTACTAAAAAGTGGATTTGGGAACACGAAGATTATCCACACTTTCAATACAATAAAGAAAAGCTGTCAAAAAAAATAAAGCAAGCAGAATATCTCAGAGGGCTGATCTCTGGCATTCTTGCTTTTGCAAGCAATAAAGACATGGAAGAACTTGAGATTGCAGCACTTACAAATGAGATCATCAACACATCTCAAATAGAAGGGGAGTATTTGCGCAGGGAGTCAGTAAGAGACTCGGTAGCAAAAGCTATAAACCAAGAATATATTTCACCAGAAGATATGTCAACGAGACATACTGATAATCTTGTTGCATTGATGCTCGACTGTCATAGAAACAATAAGCCATTGACGGTCGAGAGATTGCATGGCTGGCATAATGCATTGTTCGCAGACAGTTCCAGTTATGATGGAATCAAAAAAATCAACACCGGCCAATTTCGAGATTATGATGATATGAAGGTAATTGAAAATGCTTTTGGTCGAGGTGGGGCGACAGTAAAATATGTTGCGCCGCCGCATAACACTATAGATAATGATATAGAATCCTTTTTGTCCTATTGCAACAATGACAATGAAGACCCCTATATTAAAAGCGCATTGGCGCATCTATGGTTTGTTTCCATTCACCCTTATGATGATGGAAATGGAAGAATTTCGAGGGCAATAGCAGACTTTATTCTTTCTAGGGACCTCGGAGAAGTGCATAAGGTTTATTCCATGTCAACAACTATTTTTTCAAAACGCGCGTCTTACTATGATGCACTAGACGAAACTACTAATCTTCACAAAAATAGACATTTTGATTTTACACACTGGATAGAATGGAATATTGATATTCTGATCAGCGCTTTAGAGAGATCGCACGAAGAAATCAACTTTGTTATTAAAAAAGCAAAATTCTGGGATAGATATAGAACGGTAGAGTTAAATAAGGAACAAAGGAAATTTCTTAGTGTCTTTATCGACAGACTTTCGCAGGGAAATAAAAATGAATTTTCAAATGCCGACTATAGGGATATCACAAGTGTGATCCCGATGACGGCGAATAGACATATTTCCAAAATGCTTAAATTCAGTTGCATTGAAGAAGTAGAGGGAAAGGGTGGTCGCAGTACAAGCTATAGACTTTGTTTTGAAAGCACCCCTAAAGAGGATCGGGAATCTGGCCATTAAAAACTCTTTTATGTGGCATTAACGACGGCTCTGTTAATTTGGATGGTTCGGGAATTTTGTGGGGACAAACATGATCTTTTCGGGAGACAAGGGCTTCCCCTCGGCACTACTCAATGAAATAGTGATCCGCGAATTCTCGAAGTGACATTCCGTAGGCTTCGCAGCATTGATCGACAAGAGATATGGTTTTCATCCCACAACTATACTAAATTATGGCATGCAGTTGTATTAATTAAGTCCAAGCAAGAACCGCAACCCCACCGATTGGGTTTTGTCCATTGGTGTTTTCTTTGAGCCAATTCACCATTGCATCTGCTCTTGATGCAGTAAATGACAAAATTTCTTCTTCGATAGAAGCATCAAATCTTTTGTCAAAAAACTCATGATAGTTTCCATAGGAGCCATCTTTTTCAATATAGAATCCAATCAAAATGTCACCATCGCATTCAAGGTTTTTGAGTTTGGCATAGCTTTGGATGTGTTTTCCCCCATTATCAAGTGTCGCAGAAAATAACTCTTTTAAATCACTATCTTGATTTTCCAGCCAGTCCATAAGCATTGTTTTTGCATTAGGCATTCGTCTTAATGCTGAATTGTAGTCGTAATACCCAAAGCATCTGGCGGACACCTCAAGTGCCTCAGCGTCAGAGAGTGTTGCGTTTTTCTCCTCTTCAAGATAATTTTTTATTCGTTGCGCGCCGGCGTCAACATTTCCAATGGTTAAATACATTCGAGCTCCTTTGATGTTGATGTTACAATTGTACAATAAAGATTATATACATCCAAATAATATGTTGTTAAGATATATATAAGCAATAGATACAAACTACAAGCAGATAAGGAATTATGAAAAAAAGAATAAATCCCAATTTATATTTAAGGCAGCATAACATACAATATAAGCTATATTTTATATGGAGTACGCCATGAATAATGCAAGGCAAATCGAAGTAGCAAAGCAATATATTAGACTCTTTGTAGGGAAAGGCGAAAAAAAGCTTTGTACCCCGTATGGATTAAAGCATAAAGTGGAAAAATATACTGAATATTTCATTAAAGGGCGTGAGTACATATCAGAAAATTCGGCGATTGCGGCTCTTGGCGATACTGGTTTCAAAATTGACGATGAGGGATATGTTGTTGGGGAGTGGCTATACCCATCTTTCGATACTATTGTTGAGACAATCGGCAATCGTGATTTTGAAAAACACTTTTCAAATGTTCACATAATTCCATTTTACAACATTCCTCGCTTTCGAGTCACTGCTATGATTGCGGCACATAGCTCTGCTTGCGAGAATAAAGGCGGAATCGATTTTCCATTATTTGAAAGCGATAAATATGGACAAATGCAATGGATTGAAATTGATGGTGGAGCGCTTGCCTACAGAATGGATGATGATGTGATTCTCTTTGATACAATATATGTCAAAATAAAGCGCAAAGGAGTTGGTACAAAACTGTTTGATCTCTTTCTTGAAGAGGTGAGTTCGTACCCGGATGATTATTATATTGAGATTGATGCGTTTACAGATGATAGTATCGCTTTTTTTGAAGCTTTATCAGGCAAAAACAATCTCTTTAAACCATCAAGACGACTTTCAAAAAAGAATACCTATAGTATTGGTATTGACGAATTGAAAGCATACAAAGGAATAGCCAATGGGAATGATTGACGATTTAAAGAAAGAACTTGTAAAACAACAAAAGCAAGGGGTATCAAAGATGGAGGTGTTTGCTGATGAAGCGCGATACCTCATTAGAGATTATTGCAAGAGGGATGGTAAAAAGGCCGGTCACGCTTTTACTAAAAAAGAAATTTTGCATAATGTAATTATTCCCATGATTTCAAAAGAGACCGAACATGGTGATACTGTTTATGAAGCCGTAGAAATGGTTTTTAATGATCTTAAAGAGAATGGTTGTTTTGTTGAGCGCGATTCTGATAAGACCTTGCTCATAACGGGTGTAGGGGTTTTGTGGCTAAGCAAATGAAGAAGGTGAAATTAATCCACTTCAACGACACACGGCAGGATCTGCTCTATTGGATCAAGCAGTTTTTCGTTGATAAAATTGCCAATACAACCAAAGAGCATATTTCGGACGATTTTGATATGGCTGCATACGTTCAGCGACTTCATCTGTCAGATACGGATACGATCGAGCGTGTTGATGAAATTATTAATGATTCAATTGCTAATGGCCTTAAAAGCCTCAAAGTACCTTTACGGGCAGTGAAGGCCTTCTATGGGTTTATTGATCGAAATCACGCTAATTTTAAAGCGATCACCGATGTTTTCAGCGGAACGCTTGAACACTTTGTTTGTGTTGAGAATGTAAAGGCTACGGATTCCAAAAAAAACGAGCTTCTAGGTGGTGTTCGCAACCTGTTCAACTTTATCGATGATCATCAAGAAGATCACCTTTTTCAGATTGCCAAAGATTCATCTGGGAAAGCGGTCAAAATAAACAATCAAAGGGTGCAACGCAAGAAAACTCCAGCGTACCTCAATGAAGAGGAGATGAAGAGATTTCACGACTCGATGCTCAAAGCTGAATACGGCAATGAGATGGAGAAAAACCGTGATATTCTAATTGCACGAATTTTCCTATTTTCAGGCATCCAAGCATCAGAAATGATTGCCCTTCAAGATGGCGACTTTATTGATGACAAAGAGAGTAAGGATATCATTTGGTTGCATGTACGTGGAAAAGGTGCAGCAAAGCGTGAGATTCCAATGCCGCGCAGATGCTTGATCGTCTACCTAAATGCCTACAAGGAAGCGAGAGGGGTGAGCCAGAACGATCAGATGTTCTTTGCCCCTAAAGATAGAACCAAGGAAATCGGCGAAGCGATGCTCCGAAACATAATAGAGAAATTGGGGAAAGCCGCAGGGCTTCCAAAAGATATATGTACACCGGCGGTGCTCCGCAATTCGTTCGGGATCTTCATCTACAGAAGAATGACTGCCGAGGGAGACCCAAACGCCGATAAATATGTCAAAGAGGTTATGGGGCACTCAGATATCAAGGTGACTCGATGGCTTGTAAAATTTGAAAACCCAAGGACGATGTTGGCCGCCGATGCGTTTGTCGGCTTTGTGAATAAATAGGGAAATATACTAAAAATAATAAATCCCTATTGACAAACTCGACCCCAAAGTTGTATAATAAGTGTGAAAATGTCAAGTTGTGATGATTTGACTTCTAATCTTACAAGCGAAGATGATTTGCTTGATAGAGACGAATTAATAGCTACCTGCCCATTAATTTAAAGGAGAGCGCATGAAGCTCAATATCATACCTATCCCGCGTTGTTACGACAATCCTCTTCAGTTTTCCGGTGACTACTCAGAAGATATTTCATGCTTTAGAGAAAGGCTCCCTGAATTTTCTAATTGGAGTGACGAACAGGTTGTCGCATTTGGTAATGATTACGCCGTGACGATGTGCAGTCTGTGTGCTTTCCAAAAATCTGGTATTAATCCGGAGCAAATGCGCAACGTCGCTTTGGCTATGGCTATTCTAGACTGCACAATGGAAGATCTTGGCAAATATGCCGATGAGATCGATTGGCATGCTGAAAATGGAACGTGGGGGATATGGGATATTCTAAATAGTGTTGAGTATTGCCGGTCACTTCGGAACCCGCGTTAATTTTAAAGTAAAATAGAAGCTAATATACTTAAGGAAAAGGCAATGGCAATTAAAATAGTTATAGACACCACAGAAGCAACTGAAGAGGAATTGAAAAACTTTGATGAGCTTTTAAAGGATCAAAGATTCTACATACATCAGTTTTATACAGACAAAAACATTAAGACGCTCCTTTATGGCGAGATAGAGAAACAAATCGCAAAAGATAATGGGTGTACTATTAGTGTTGCGCTTGAGCCTGATGTAGTTTTAGGTTATCGCTCCAGGGAGGAGGCTGAAAAAAATGCCAGAGAAGTTTAGTTCGAAGAAGTCCTGCGGAATTAAGAATCTAACGATTTAAACAAACTCTGCCTCCGTGGGCAGCCCATTAATTCAAGGAGTTGAAAGTGGGTGTTATAACAAGACAAGATATTGAATCCCTAATGGAAGAACAGCGAATTATCAGCGGGATAGAGCGTAAGCTTACCGACAGCGAGCGAGCTCGGCTCAAAGAGATTCGCGATGTTCTTGATGAGCACCCAAAGCTTGTTTTTTGGGAAGAATTTGTACAAAAGCATCAAGACTTATTTACCCTCAAAGAAGCCGTCGATTCACTTGCTGAATCTCAAAAATCTACCTCACCTAAAATGGGTTGAGGCGTTCCATTAGTTTTTACAAAAAGAGGCCACTTGAAAAATCTATCTTTATATAGTTTTGAAATTCCGTTGCTTGGCAGGATGCTTGTATTTTCCGAATCATTCATAGACGCTGTGAAGTCAGCAGAAAAATATTTTAACACCGGTTTGTCCGTTGAAAACATGAAACAATTTGCAAAAAAAATGTCCATAGATAAAACTTTTGAGTTTTTAAATGGTGGAGTAATTGATGAGAGTGGGGTCTTTAATAGTCAGAACAAGCTTTCGGAGCATTGGAGAGAAAAAGAATTTGAAAATTATTATAATGACGAATATCTACGAGAGCTTTCGTAAGATGATCTAATTGAGTAAACACACCACATTAATTTTAAATCTAGGAGAATATTATGGGCGTAGATATGGCATCATTTGTAGAAGTTAAAGAGAAAGGCAAATGGACGCTTTTTCAAGAGTATTTATTTAAGAGAGACCAGTACGAAATGGATATATCTGCTGGGGCTGAGATTCAGCCATTTAGAAACCGTAATTATGCTTTTTTTGGTTGGCTTGCAGATATTACAAATTACTCTGCCATTGCACCTTTAGATAAACCTCGCGGATTACCTAAAAATCTTTCGACGGAATTATTGGACAAATACAGTGAACGAGCCTATGAATTGTCATATACATATTTTACCTTAACAGAACTTCTTGAGGTTGATTATGACAACATCGTTGAGGACAGACGAGCAATGATCGACGGGAATGGTGCAGCTACAATAGAAGCCGGAAAGGGCAAAAAGATGTTGTTGAAAGATTTCCTTGGTGAGGATATTATG
>CAITKP010000018.1 GCA_903892995.1 uncultured Campylobacterales bacterium | reverse complement strand
GTTTATAAAGCGAGTATCAATAGTGATGGTTATGTGTATGTTGGCGATAAAGCTTTTTATATAGATGATGAGTTTTTTATTGTAAAAAAATAGTTTTATGTCCAATGAATTAGAGGCTTTTTTTGAGTATATTACTGTAACAAAAGCTTTAAGTAAAAAAACAATCGAGGCGTATAGAGGTGATCTTTCTCAAATTGAGGAGGATCTCAAAAAAAATCTTATAGACCTTGATTCCAACGAAGTTTTGAAGATATTGACTCAATATTCTAACAAACGCACTTTAAATCGTAAACTCTCCTCCGTAAACGCTTTTTTTGATTTTTGCTATAAAAGTCAATTTGTAGATAAAAAAAATCACTTCAAACTCTCAAAAGTCCCTAAAACACTTCCTAAATTCCTCTCTTTTGCAGATGTTAAAAATGGCTTATCCTTGATTGATAGATCCTCTTGGATAGGATTGCGTGATTATGCTTTGATCCTTTTTTTATATGCAAGTGGAACAAGGATCAGCGAATGTTTGGATCTTAAACGTAGCGATATTGAGGATGAATGGTTACATGTAAGGCATGGAAAAGGGGAAAAAGAGCGTGTAGTTCCTTTGGCTGGAGTCGCAATTACTGCTATCTTTGAGTATTTAAAAGCAGCACCTTTTCATAAAGATGACGTTTGGCTCAACTACCAAGGCAAGGCTCTTAGCCGTATTTCTGCTTATGCAATAACACAAAAATATCTTGGAGTCTCTCCGCATGTGCTGCGCCACTCATACGCGACTTCGCTAATTATCGGCGGAGCCGATCTGCGAGTGGTTCAGGAACTTTTAGGTCATGCATCACTGCTTACAACTCAGATATACACACACGTTCAAAAGCAAAATCTTCAAGAGACAATAAGGGCTTGTCACCCTTTAGCCTAGTGTTTTGTGATCGTAAAACTATCTTTAATCTCACCTCTATCGCTCAAAAACTTTTCGCTGAGTGAGGTTGGCGTGACCTCTAAAATAACTGAGCCAGAGACCGAATAGCCAATAGGAAGTTCAGGGATTTTAAAATCTCCGCTATCCGCTTTTGAACCAGAACCATTGACAATGTAGATGACTCCACTGTTTGGAGTTTTTGCAAGAGGTTTCATGTAAGATTGTAGATTCATCTCCTTTACATGTAAGGCTTCATTGAACCCTTTGCTATCTCCTGTATGGTTTAGCATTGGTCGGCTTCTCTCATAAACGTGAGAGTGGCCGCTGATAACTAAATCCACATCATATTTATCAAAGATAGGTATAAAGTTCTCACGCATCTCTTTCATACGTCCGCCGCTATCTTTTGGATTGTTTGATTTATGGGAACCATCTGTGTATGGAGGATGGTGAAAAGCGACAATTGTCCAGTTCTTTTTATTGGCAGCGAGATCTTTTTTCAGCCACTGAGCCATTTTTCCATTTGCGCTTCTATCTTCAGTCTCAGAATCTAGCATAACAAGGTGAAAGTTTGCTTCATCAATAGAATAATATTTTTCACTTTTACTCGCTGCTCCACCAGATTCTCCTTTTGTAGGAAAATCAAAAATATCATAAAAAGCCCAGCGTCTTGCATCGTGATTGCCAATCACTGCCCAGATATTTTTTTGTTTAATAAGCTCTTTGTATGGATTAAAAAGATCTTTGTTAAACTGTTTTTGCGTTCCACTTGTGTAAGCATTGTCGCCAAGCATCACCCACATATCTATTTTTGAGAGATTATTGTCGATATATTTGAGCATTTGACTATAAACATATTTTTGTTTATCTGAATCCTCTCCCGTATCGCCAACCAACCATACACGTTCTAAATCTTTTTTAGTATTGAGCGTACAAAAAACTCGCTCTGTATTGTCTATTTTAAGAGAACTTGCATTGACTCTATAAAAGTAAGAAGTGTCAGGTTTGAGACCTTCTATGCTTAGAAAATGGTATCTGGAGGCTTTTTTTTCACTTACATGTAACACATCTCTTGGATGCAAACTATCAGCATAATCAACACTCCCAATCTCCTCTTTTGGTGTTTGCCACTTAAGCGTAATGGAGTTTTGTGTTTGCATTTGCAAATAGGGTTGTCTTGGTAAAAACACATAGCTGTCATAAGCAACCATTGCAAATCTGCCAGTGCCATAAAGCGAAGCGATGAGAAGTAGGGCTAAAGCAATTTTTTTTGCGATTTTCATCTGATTTTCTCCTTTAATTTTGTGTACATGATAAGTGTTGCAAGCGTACCAACTAGCGCACCTGCTGTGATATCACTTAAAAAATGATCGCTATCCATTAGCCTTGCACTCGCTAAAAGAAGAGCGATAAAGAGCCAAAGATAACGCTGTTTTGGAAAGAGTAGCCACAGATAAGTTGCTGCTGCAAAGATGGTTGTAGCGTGGCCTGATGGAAATGAAGTGTAGGTTGTTGCGGCATCTGCAAGGGTTGAAAAATGGATTTTGAACTTCTCTACAATTCCCATATCAAAGTTTTGAAAAAGTAAAAATCCATACTCATCACCACCATTGCGAAGTCCCCAAGGACGAATGCGTCCAAATAGATTTTTGAGCACTAAACTAAGAAGTCCAGAAAAAAGATTGATGTAAAGAAGAAAAGCAAATCGCTGTGCATAAAGCTCATTTTTTTTAAAAAATCGAAAAATAATAAAACCGCCGATTGCAGTTGCAAAGTACCAATTTGACTCGCCGAATATACTTAAAAAATCTCCCAAACTTTCATATATACTTGCGTTTGCTAAAAAATACTCAGCTATCGCTCTATCGAGATAGAGATAAGAAAAGGGTAGAAAAAGCAGTACCGTTGCAATAAAAAGAGAAAGTTTTTTGTTCTTCATCTGAGTCCTTGAAAGTTCTTACATGTAAGCAGATTAATGGTATCTACGGGATTATTATGGAGTAGTATATCAAAGCTTTTATTTTGTATAACAGCGTCGCATCGCATTGTCGCATTGATATCTTTATGAAAAAAATGTGAGTCTATGATGATGAGATCTCTACCAAGTGCAGAACCTTTTTGCCAAAGATCAAACTGATCATATCTATCATCTATGAGAAAAACATCACTTTTATATGGATGGTTATAAAATATAGCACGTGAGGCAAGCGTCCAGTTTGTAACGGCAAGAGCCTCCTTTTTATCATCTTTGATAAGAGCATTTGCTTCTTTTAAAATAGTATCCCAGCCATAAATATCGCGGTGAAGCGATTGGAATGGAGGCTGAGGAATAAATTTAAAACCAAGTTCGCTATACGCGATAGCTGAGAGAACGAGTCCAAAAATTATGCTTACATGTAAGGCTTTTTTATACTTCCCTGATTCTAAAATATAGTAGCTTCCTATTGGGATAAAAAGCAGATAGAAAAGGGCGCTCCAGTGAGGCAGAGCAGGTTTGTAAAGTGACGCATAGGTGAAAAACAAAATTAAAACGCCACCAAATAACCCCGATAAAAAGAGAGTGTCATTTTTGCTTTTTAGTGCTTTGTAGAGCCCATAAAATGCAACTGGAAAAAGAAGCGGATTGTATGCTCCAAACTGCGCACCAATGGAGCTTAAAATAGAGCTCCAGCTTATATGCTTCGCACCCACAACATGATCGCTTTGGTAAGTAAAACTAATCCAATGATGTTCACTATTCCAGTAAAGAACAGGCAAGATAAGTAAAAGTGCTATAAAAATTGCAGGGATGATTTTTAGGTTAAAAAGCAGATCCCATCTTTTTTTGATGATCACATAGAATAAAATAGGGACAATAAACAAAACAGCTGTATATTTAGCAAGTCCGCCAATTCCCAGTAAAACTCCCAAAGTAAGCCAGTTTTTTAATGATGGATTTTTCTCAATGGCAATAACCGTCCAAATAATTGGAATAAGTAGTAAAAACAAAAATGTATCTGGCAACAGCATGATAAAAAGAGCATTGAATAAAAAAGATGCATGTAAAGCTAAAATAGAAATAAACGCAGTTGTAGTATTTTTACTAAGATCGAAGATAAGTTTATAGATAAATATAGATGTAAAAAAACCTATGAGGATTGCACCAAATCGCGCGCCAAACTCATTGACACCAAAGATTGAGGTAAAGAGGGCATCACTCCAGCCAACAAGCGGCGGATGGTCAAAATAGCTCCAATCAAGATTAATGCCATACAAAACATAATGCGCTTCATCTACTCCAAGCCCAACAAATGGACTTAAAATGAGCCTCAATAGGGCTACAAACGAGATAAATAGAAAAAGAGGACGATGCTCTTTAGTGAGGTAGTGCATCGAGTTTGAATTTCAGTGTATTAAACACCCAGTCAGGTGTGATAACTTGGATACATTGGTTGTCAGAACATGGCGTTTTTCTGTGATTTGCTGCACTCACACAAGGACTGCATGCCATACCAGCGAAGATCGGAGTTGTTGGGCCAAGTGAGCCATAAAGTGCGGGAGTTTCAGGACCAAAAATTACAAAAGTGTGCATATTTGTGATAGACGCAAAGTGAGCAGGGCCAGAGTCATTGGTGAGCATAAAGGCACTCAGTGAGTAAAGTGTTGGGAGTTGTAAAAACTTCACACCTCCAGCAAAATTGATACATCTTTTATCATTGACACAATCTGTTAAAAGTTGCGCTCCCTCAAACTCTGCAGGAGCACCTGTGAGCAAAATGATCGCTTTTTCATTATATGCAAGAATTTTTTTGATCACTTCGCAGTAGTTTTTTCTATCCCAGCGGCGTTGTGGTAAAAGATCAGAAGCGTTTGAATTTACTAAAATGACAGGATTCACACCAGCATCAAATCCCTCATATTTGGACGCGATAATATTTAAGACCTCTTTTTGATCTGCTTCATCGATCACTGCTTTTGCGATTACGATCTCACTATCTGGGATGATACGTTTTGTGTAAGGAATCTCTTCATTTGGGTTTAAAAGTGCATCCACAAGCGCTACAAAACTTTTTGCAATGTGTTGATGCGGATTGTAGGCTACTTTTTTTGTCAGAAAATCTCCACGGTAAAGCCCCTCATTATGAAAAGCATGAAAACCGACACGATTTTTTGCACCGCTTACAAAAGAAAGAAGGGCTGTAACACGTGAAAAAAGTTCTAAATCAATGCTTGAATCGATATTCATCTTTCTACACCAAAAGATAAATTTTATAGCACTCTTTATAAGAGAAAAGATACTGCTTTCATCAAGCATATAAACATTTTCACTTTTTACTGTACCTAAAAGATCAAGACTAATCTTGTTTTTACTAAAAATAACAAAGAAAAGTTCCCCTTTTATATTTGCTTTGAGTTTTCTCATAGCTGGATCGACGATGATAGCACTTCCCATCTCTGAGAGCTCTATGAGGAGGACATTTTTTGGTTCTACTACTTTATTTGAGCGAAAAAGAGCTAAACTTTTATCTAAAATTGTTCCGATAAAAGCGAGTGGAATTCCAACATAATAATCCACTTTTCTCATCATATCTACATTCATAATCTTTCCTATTTTTTAAGTTTCTTTGTCACACCATTTATCCAAAAGTAAGCTCCTGGAAGTGCGCTAATGACAAGCAATAATCCATATAAAATGGAGATTGCCAAAATTTTTGTTTTATCTTCATACACAAGCATCAGTATTCCAACCATTGCGCCCTCTCTGATTCCCCATCCTGCAAGTGAAAGAGGCACTATCATCAGTAAAAAAACAGGAGGAATCGCGATAAGAAAGATCTGAAAATCAAGCTTCACATCGATGCTTAGAGCAATAGCGAAAATCGCCATAACTGTGAGAAGATGAACACCTAGCGAGATAAAAATATGTTTTACTAAAACTTTTTTATCGGCATAAAGAGCATTAAGCCTATTTGCAAGTCTATGAAAGAGATTTAAAAATTTATAGTTTTGTAAAAAAGCGATTTTATTAAGAAAAAAGAGAAGGGCAAAACCGATAATTCCAGAAAAAGAGATAAAGATGATAAGAGTGGAAAAATCTCTTTGAAATGTTCCAAAAAAGAAGATACTAGAGAGAAGGTTGAGCACTAATAGACCAACTAAACCTACGACTCTATCAACAAAAACACCATAAAAAGCCTCTTTGTTTTCATAACCGCGTGCTGTGAGATCTAAAACACGAACAGCGTCACCACCGATACTACTAGGCAAAACTTGATTGAAAAAACTGCCCTTAAAATAACTTTTTACATAAAATGAGAGGGACTCGTTAAATACTAGAAGTTTACTAATGGCTCTCGAGCGATAAGCTGCTAAGTAAGTACTGCCAAGTTGGAGTAAAAGGGCGATGAAAATATCGCCACCATGACTTTTTGAGAGAACTGCCATAAGGGCATAAAAATCTATATATTGAAACAGATAATAGAAGATCGCCGCAGTTATCAGCAGCTTTAAAATATTTTTCATCAACAACCAAAATCTAAAATGAGGGGATATTTTATCTAAAAAACTATTAATTATTGGAATTTTGTGTCAGTGAGTCGATAAATATAAAAGGTTTTTGTCGTATGCATACCACTTTTTACTTGAAGTGTTGCGATCACTTTTACATCTTTATAAAGCGTTTTTAAATATAAAAATGAATCATTATCACGCCCCAAAAAGAGACCATTGGCAAGAAAATCTTTCTTTCTCCACATATCATATTGACTATATCTCGTAGGAGTGATGACATCAGAATCTGGATGGGTTGGAAGATAGTATTTTAGATACGCCGCAGTAGTGAGATGATCTGCATAAAAACGATCATTTTTCTGTGCATATTTTGCTAAAAGTTGCACCGCTTCTTTGTTGCCATACATTCTCTCTTGCACTAAAGGCAGATAAAATAAAAAAGCAGCCCTTGCAGCAATTGTGAGTAAAAGCGCAATACCAACACCCCAAATAAATGTTTTTTTGAGCTCATATTTTGCAAATGAAAGTGCTAAAAGTATAGTTCCTCCAATATAAGCAGGAGCCGTATAGTTGAGCATCATACGAGAGTAGAAACTTTTATAAAAGAAAAAAAGTAGAGTGATAATAACGCTCAAAGCGATAAAAAAGAGTCTGTTGTCTTTAAAAAACAGTTTTTCTTTGATGAGCATAAAAAACAGTACAGCAGTAAAAATAGGAGAAAAGATCCCAAACTGTCCACCAAAAAACTCAAAAAAGAGATGCGGATAAAGCTTTGCATCTTCGCTTGCGCCATGATGCAACTGAAACATAAAACTGATCCAGTCATGTTGATAGTTCCAAAAAATCATAGGTGATGCAATGATAAGTGAGATCAAAATTGAGACGTACATGTAAGGATTTAAAAATATATCGCGTCTTTTTAACAGTAAAAATAAAACTACTCCTAAAATGTATAAAACGGAACTGTATTTACTCAGCATCATAAGTCCTAAAAAGAGCCCCGTGAGTATAAAATCTTTTTTATCACCAATAAAAATAGCTCTGTATGTGTAGTATAAAGAGATACTCCAAAAAAGAGAGAGCGGAGAATCGGGTGTTGTGATGATGGTGCCAGCATTTGTAAGTGCGACAGATAAAAAGATAATTACTGCATTTAGGGCAGTTTTGTCATCACTTAAATCTTTTGTCAATTTAAAAATATACAAAGCAGAAATACCCATACAAAAAACATTGACAAGACGTACTCCCCATTCACTCATCGAGATGAAATTTGTTAAATAGATCATATATGCAATCATCGGCGGATGGTCATAATAACCCATTTGAAGCTGTTTACTCCACATCCAATAGTAGGCTTCATCCCCATGTAAAGGCAAAAAAGAGTTATAAAAAGTGCTTAATATTGCTAAAAAAACTATTAAGATATAGGCTGATTTACTTGGGTTTTTATATAGAGTTTCTCGCATATTTTATTTTATTCCATCGAAGTTAAATTTTTCAAATTATACTTAAAATCTTCCTTGATTAATAAATCCCATAATAAAGTTGTGATACCATAAGGCAATAATATATGCGTTTACTGAGGCTCGATGATACGATTTTTTTTACTTTTTACATTTTTTATGAGTTTTTCCTTTGCTACCGATCCAATTCCAGCGATCAATCTCTCCCTTGCAGCACCTAGTACGCCGCAACAGCTTGTGAGTTCTTTAAATGTTCTCGTTGGTCTGACTATACTTTTTTTAGCTCCAAGTATTGTTTTGGTTATGACTACGTTTACACGTTTTGTTATCGTTTTTGGTTTTTTGCGCCAAGCCCTTGGAACACAACAAGTTCCGCCAACGCAGCTTATGGTTATGCTTGCGATGATTTTGACCTATTTTGTGATGGAACCTATCGGTCAACAATCATACAATGAGGGTATAAAGCCCTATATAGCCAAAGAGATAAGTTATGATGAGGCGTTTGACAAGGCAACAAAACCCTTTAAAAGCTTTATGATTCGCAATACAAGAGAGAAAGATTTAGCACTTTTTGTGCGTATTCGTCACTTGGAAAATCCAAAAAATATCGATGCTGTACCTTTGTCTGTTGTTATTCCTGCTTTTGTTATTAGTGAACTTAAGACCTCTTTTGAGATAGGATTTTTGATCTTCTTGCCATTTTTGATTATCGATATGGTCGTGGCTTCGATTTTGATGTCAATGGGTATGATGATGTTGCCTCCTGTTATGATCTCCTTGCCCTTTAAGATACTCGTCTTTGTTCTTATTGATGGATGGAATCTTTTAATCGGAAATCTAATAGCTAGCGTAAAATAGGGGAACTTTTGAATTGTAAATATTTTGGTGAGTGTGGAAGTTGTAAAAATTATGAGGGTGGTTATGAGGCTCAATTACTAAGAAAAGTTAAGCTCAATCAAGAGCGTTTTAAAAATTTTTATGATGCAGAATTTGATATATGCCCATCACAAGAGAGAGCGTATCGCGCAAGAGCAGAGTTTAAAATCTGGCATATCGGTGAAGAGATTCACTATGCTATGAACGCCCTTGAGCATAAGGGTGCGCTTATCATCGATGAGTGTCCACAGGTAAATGAGTATATTTTTGCCCTGATGCCAAAACTTTTAGATGAGATTGGTTTGGCTCAAATGGGGCATAAACTTTTTGGTGTAGATTTTCTCTCATCTTCACAGGGCGAGATAGCAGTTTCGCTTTTGTATCATAAGCAACTAGATGTGCTATGGGAAGAAAAAGCTAAAGTGATCGCACAAAAACTTGGCATACATATCATCGGACGCAGTAGAAAACAGAAGCTTGTCGTGGGTCGGGACTTTATTGAAGAAACTCTACACCCAAAGGGCACTTCGCATGTAAGCGCTAAAGAGTATAAATTTATCCATATTGAAAACAGTTTTACTCAGCCAAATCCACGTGTCAATGAGCAGATGATTGCATGGGCGATGGAGCAGTTTGAAGATGCCAGCGGCGATCTTTTAGAACTTTATTGCGGTGCTGGGAACTTTACGATTCCATTTGCTTCAAAATTTGACAAAGTATTAGCTACTGAGATCTCAAAATCTTCGATTAACGCAGCAAAAAATAATATGCAACAAAATGGTGTTTCAAATATAGAGTTTGTGAGAATGAGTGCGCAGGAGTTTGTCCAAGCCTTAGATGGTGTGCGCGAATTTAACCGTATGAAAGAGATAGATATTGGTTCATATCAACTCAAAAA
Source organism: uncultured Campylobacterales bacterium (assembly GCA_903892995.1). Classification (GTDB taxonomy): domain Bacteria; phylum Campylobacterota; class Campylobacteria; order Campylobacterales; family Sulfurimonadaceae; genus Hydrocurvibacter. The sequence goes on along the minus strand of CAITKP010000018.1, from coordinate 38,026 downwards.
CATCTTTGTCGATCCTCCGCGCTCTGGAATGGATGAAGAGTCTTGTGCATTTGCAGCACGCCACGATCTGATTTTATATATCTCTTGTAATCCTGAGACTCTTTATAGAGATCTTGAACTTTTAACCCAAACTCATAAAGTGCAAAGAATGGCTTTATTTGATCAGTTTCCCTACACAAATCATGTAGAAATGGGCGTAAAACTGATCAGACGTTAGATTTTTGATTGATGCTTTGAAAAAAGAGCATCTCTTGCTCTCTAAGTAAGCGGATCATATTGATAGAACCGCTCACTCCAGTGGGATCACCTGCAGTGAGGATATAAGTTTTTTTGAGATCGATAACTCTGCTCTCTAAGCCTTTTTCTATCACTTTATTTAAAGATTGTCCAAGAGAGCCTTTTGTGACACTAAAAAGCGGGATAACACCCCATGTCAGTGTTAACTTGGCTCGGACTCGTTCATCATGTGTGATCGCATAGATGGGCATGGATGGACGGTATTTTGCAATTTTTTTTGCTGAACTGCCTGAGTTTGTCAATGTAAGAATTCCGCTTACATGTAACTCTTTACTGAGGCGTACAGCAGATTTATCTATGGCGCTTGTAACATCATCCTCTTGCGTAAAATCAAAACGGTAATATGGATAGAGCTTTTCAGTTTGAGCTATTGTCTCAAACATCGTTTGAACAGCCAAGATGGGATACTCCCCAACCGCGCTCTCTTCTGAGAGCATTACCGCATCAGTTCCATCAAGAACAGCATTGGCAATATCACTGATCTCTGCTCTGGAAGCTCTTGGTGAGTGTGTCATAGAAAGCAACATTTGCGTTGCTGTGATGATGGGTTTTGAAGCGGCATTTGCTTTTTGGATGAGCATTTTTTGAATACTTGGCACTTCATAGTAGGGCACTTCAATCCCAAGATCACCGCGTGCAACCATGATTCCATCGCTCGCTTGCAAAATGGCATCGATATTTTCAACAGCATCAAATTTCTCTATTTTTGCCAAAAGCATTTGATCTCCGCCAAGATCTTTGATAATCTCTCTTGCTTGGAGCATATCTTGCTCATTTTGAACAAAAGAGATTGCCATAAAATCCACACCATTTTCTACGCCCCAATGCATATCATCCATATCTTTTTGCGTGAGTACTTCGACACCAAGCCGAGTATTTGGAAAGTTGATCCCTTTTTTTGATGATAAAGTTCCGCTATTTTCTACAAGAACACTTACTGTTGAGTCTTTACAAGAGGGGTGCCCTTGGGGTGTTAGCACTTTTGTACGAATAATTCCATCATAAAGATAGATATAATCGCCTACATGTAGCTTAGAAAGGATTTGCGGGTAGTTGATGCTCACTTCATAGTTGTGTGCATCGAGTTGTCTGCCTATGATGTTTTCTGCTACAAAGGTGATAGTGTCATTTTTTTTAAGCTCAAAGTTTTTTTCAAGTTCGCCAATCCTTATTTTTGGACCGCTGATATCTTGTAAAACACCAACGACAAGACCAGTGTTTTGTGAAGCTTCTCTGATATTTTTTAAAACTTGTGTGTGATACTCGTAGCTTCCATGACTGAAGTTGAGTCGAAAGAGATTGACCCCAGCATAAATAAGCTGGGTTATCATCTGCAGACTATCAGAGGCTGGTCCGATAGTCGCTAAGATTTTGGTGCGTTTTTTCAAACTAGTTGTTGCCTACAAAAACACACATATCAACGAGGCGGCTTGAGTAACCCCACTCATTGTCATACCATGCAAGCACTTTGAGAGTTTTTCCATCAACGACACTTGTCATATCTGGAACATACGTTGAGCTGTAAGTTGAGCCAATGAAGTCACTTGAAACACGTTTGTCATTGTCTATTTCGATAAGTCCTGCAAAGTTTGTTTCTGCAGCTTTAGCAAAGGCTGCGTTTACTTCCTCTTTTGTCACATCTTTTTTAAGGTTCACTGTTAAATCCACCACTGAAACATCAGGTGTTGGTACGCGCATCGCATAACCGTTGAGTTTTCCTTTGAGCTGAGGCATAACAAGACCGATCGCTTTTGCTGCGCCTGTTGTTGTTGGGATCATATTGATAGCCGCTGCACGTGCACGTCTTACGTCACTTTTGTGTTTTACATCTAAAATATTTTGATCGTTTGTGTAAGAGTGGATCGTAGTCATAAGACCATTTTCGATACCAAATTCATCATCAAGCACTTTACAAATAGGTGCAAGACAGTTTGTTGTACAGCTTGCGTTTGAGATGATCGCTTCACCTTTGTAGGCATCTGTGTTGATGTTGTAAACATAAGTTGGTGTGTCATCTTTTGCAGGAGCGCTCATAACAACTTTTTTAACACCATCTTTTAGATAAGCTTCTGCTTTTTGAGTAGTCAAAAATACACCTGTACACTCGATAACAACCTCCGCTCCAGCTTTTCCAAATTCAAGCTCTTTGGGATCACGAGTTGATGAAAGCACAACATTTTTTCCATCTAGCATTAAAGTATTCTCATCAATCACTTTCGCATCGATTCCTGTGTGAACACTATCATATTTAAAAAGATATTCAAGCATTTTTGGCTCAGCTGTTGTATTGATTGCTACTAACTCAATATCATCTCTTTTAGCGATTATTTTCGCTACGATCATCCCAATACGCCCAGTTCCATTGATTGCTACTTTTACTGCCATCAAAACACCCTTTATTTATTTTTAACTTGTTAAACGTATTTTATAATAATTTCCAAGTAATTTGTGCTTGTTCTTACATGTAAGGATGAATTTTTTTTAAACAATATCTTCGTTGTAGTATAATATTGCCCATTAAAGGAAGAAAATGAGTGAAGAAGAAAAAAATAAAAATAATCCTCTGCATGGGATAAAACTTCAAGAAATTTTGGAGAGTTTGGTGGAGAAATACGGCTTTAAAGAGCTTAGCAACCGTATTGATATCCGATGTTTTTTGATAAATCCGACGATTAGTTCATGTTTGAAATTTTTAAGAAAAACGCCTTGGGCGAGAACTAGAGTAGAAGAGCTTTATATTAGAACATTTAAAAAGTAGTTTCTTTACATGTAAGCCTCTTTGAGGTAAAATTGCACAAATTTTTTAAGATTAGGGTGACATTATGGCAACAATCGGCATGGGCGATATCAAAAAAAATGTACGTTTAGAGATCTCTGACGTACCATATAAAGTAGTTGAGTTTCAACACGTTAAACCAGGAAAAGGTGCGGCGTTTGTTCGTATGAAAGTAAAAAGCTTCTTAAATGGAAAAGTGATTGAAAAGACGGTTCACGCAGGTGATAAGTTTGAAGTTCCTGTTATTGAATATAAAACAATGCAATATCTTTATGATGATGGCGAGATGCTTCAATTTATGGATAATGACACTTACGATCAAATCGGTCTTACTTATGAGCAGTGTGATGATGCGATGAAATGGCTAAAAGATGGTACAAATGTTGATATGATCTTTTACAAAGGCGATGCGATCTCTGTAACACCTCCTGAAACTATGGAGCTCGTTATTACAGAAACTCCACCAAACTTTAAAGGTGATACATCAAGTGGAAGCCGTAAACCAGCAACTCTAGAAACTGGAGCGGTTGTTCAAGTTCCTTACCACATTTTAGAGGGCGACACAATTAAAGTAAATACTGTTGATTGTGAATATTTAGAAAAAGTAAAATAATTTTTGACTAAGGAGGGCACGATGGCTGTAGTTTTAGTACCTTTGGCAACGGGTTTTGAGGAGATAGAAGCTGTTTCTATCATCGATGTTGTGAGACGTTCAGGGATTAGAGTGATCGTTGCTTCTTTAGATGATGATTTTGAAGTTCGCGGCGCAAATGGGATTACTATCAAAGCGGATTTAAGTATAAAAAATATCTCTGTAGATGATATTGATATGGTCGTACTTCCTGGTGGATGGGGCGGTACGAAGCTTTTAGCTGAAGATGCAAAAGTACAATCTTTGCTCAAAGAGATGGATCAAAAAGGTAAACATATCGGTGCGATCTGCGCTGCTCCTTTTGCTCTTGATAAAGCTGGAGTTTTAAAAGAGAAGTTTACATGTTATCCATCAGTTGAAGAGGAGATATCTCACAACGGTTACGATGCAACACAAAAAGTCATAAGCGATAAAAATATTCTCACTTCTCGCGGTCCCGCAACGGCAATCTGTTTTGGACTTGAAATTGTAAACCTTCTTGTAGGTGAAGAGAAAAAAGCAGCTCTAAAAGAGGGGCTTTTAGCAGATTTTTGTTAATCTTTTAATCCCTTACATGTAAGGGATTTTCTTTGTTTGTTTTTGTTTTTATTATCTCTAAAAATGAATCACATTATTTCCTTTTCCCCCTACACAGCGCATCAAACAGCGGTAAATAATTAATCTTGCTTATATATCAAAAAGTTATCAAATATTTCAGGAAAAAGAAAAGTTAACTATTATACAATTACTGCCTAGACTTCGAAAGACTAATCGTTTTAGAAGCTTTTACAGCACATAAGTGATATAAATAAAGGGAGCTTAAATGGTAAAAAAAGTTTTGGGTGCAGCTTTTGCACTAGCTATGGTTTTAACAATGAGTGGATGTTCAACAATGCATATGGGTTGGACAGCAGTAACGCAACAACACAAATTAGATCCTGGTGCTATGCCAGCGTTTGATAATATGTTTACAAAATTGACTGAATCTGGTGATCCAGCATTTGCAATGATGAAAGAGTGGAAAGTTCAAAAAGGTATCAAAGGTGATGATATCAAAGAATCAATCACTGTACTTACTGATGAATATAATATGCGTTTGACGAACTATGTTAAAATGTACACAAAAGAGGATGCAGCACCAACTGAAGTAAAAGAGGCTAGAATTTGGTCTTTATGTAATCTTACAACAGCTAAAGTATTCTTAAACTACTCTCGTTACTACGGTGGTTTTATGCCATGTAGAATTATGTATGTTGAATATGGAAATGGTGATGCATACCTTGTTAGTATGGATATGGCTCTTGCAATTTATGGCGGAAAAACACTTCCAAAAGAGATGTTAGATTCTGCACTTTTAGTTAAAAAAGCTATGGAAGAGATTCCAGAAAGAGCTGCAAAGGGTGATTTCTAATCACTTTGTACGCTAGCCCATTTTTGGGCTGCTTACTCTATTTTAAAAACTTCTTCTCTCCCGTAAAATTTCAACCGCTATTTTAAGAATCAATCTTTATAATTTTATTTATCTTTATCCAAGTGAATTTTCAATGAAATATATTTTCTCATTTTTGATCTTTTTTTCATCTCTTTTTGCACAAGAGGGAAGTTTTCTTGATAATGAGCATCATTTAGAGTGGCAGGATACTCAAAGTGCTCAAGAGAAAGAGGAAAAATGGTCTATGTCTCGGTCCTATTGCCGTTCACTGAAATTAGCAGGGCATCGCGATTGGCGGCTTCCAACTATATCAGAACTCCAATCGATTATCTTAGTTGTTCAAAATCCTAGTGATGAAAAAAAATTTCAATATAGCAATGAGAATGATTATTGGACAAGTGAAGAGTTTAAAGAAGATGACTCTGAGGCTTGGGCTATCCATATGAGAAGTGGACACCTTTTTCATAATGACAAATGTGATACTTCACATGTCAGATGTGTGAGAACGACCTTTTAAACTGCTTATGGGAATAAAATTTAACAAATGTGTGACTTGAGTGATTAAACCTGATTTTTATGAACAAGTGAATATAATCAATGACTTTTTTTATAGGCAATAATTTTGAGCAAAAAACCATCCTTTACCCATCTTCATCTCCATACGGAATACTCTTTACTTGATGGAGCAAATAAAATTTCAAATCTTGTAGAGCGTGCTAAAGAGCTCGGAATGACATCTATTGCTATGACAGATCATGGCAATATGTTTGGTGCGATCGATTTTTATCATCAGATGAAGGGAGCAGGGCTGAAGCCTATCATCGGGATGGAAGGCTATATCCATAATGCCGAGGAGATAGATGATAAATCTACAAAACAGCGCTTTCACGTCTGTCTTTTCGCAAAAAATGAGATCGGTTATAAAAACCTTATGTATCTTTCATCTAAAGCATTTATAGATGGCTTTTACTATTTTCCCCGCATCAACAAAAAAGAGCTTCGTGAACATAGCGAGGGACTCATCTGTACCTCTGCATGCCTTCAAGGTGAGGTGAATTGGCACTTAAATCTGCAAAATGAACGCAATGTCAAAAATGGAGCGCTTGGATATGAAGGCGCAAAAGCTGTCGCACTTGAGTATAAAGAGATGTTTGGAGAAGATTTTTATCTTGAATTGATGCGTCATGGCATAAGCGATCAAATGTTTATCGATGAACAGGTTTTAAAACTCTCTCGTGAGCTTGATATAAAAGTAGTTGCTACAAACGACACGCACTACACTTACCCAGGTGATGCACAATATCATGAAGCATTTATGTGTATCGGGATGAATAAACTCTATGATGATCCAAAACGCATGCGCCACTCTGTCCATGAGTTTTATCTCAAATCTCCCCAGCAGATGGCACGCCTTTTTGCAGATATTCCCGAAGCTCTTGAACATACGCAAGAGATCGTAGATAAATGCGTTTTAGAGCTTAAACTCGGTGATCCAACGCCTCCAAACTTTAAATTTACTCCAGAATATTCAAAAAACGATGGTTTAAATATCGATAATACAGATGATGAACCCTTACATGTAAGCGCTTCAAAAGATGAAAAAAGAGCTTACAAAAGTGCTGCTGATAAAAATGATGCGGAGTATTTTATCTATTGTTGTCGCAATGGACTTGATAAACGTCTTGTGCATGTACCAGAGCAAAAGCATGAAGAGTACAGAGCAAGATTAGAATTTGAGATGGATGTCATCAACTCCATGAAGTTTCCAGGATATATGCTTATCGTTTGGGATTTCGTGAAAGTTGCAAAAGAGATGGGCATAGCAGTCGGGCCGGGACGTGGGTCTGCGGCGGGGAGTTTGGTTGCGTATAGCTTAGAGATTACCGATATCGATCCGATGAAATATGATCTTCTTTTTGAGCGTTTCTTAAATCCTGAACGTGTGAGTATGCCCGATATCGATATGGACTTTATGCAGGCTCGCCGCGGCGAGATTATTGAGTATGTTGTACAAAAATATGGACGCAATCAAGTCGCTCAAATCATCACTTTTGGTTCACTTCTAGCAAAAGGAGTCATTCGTGATGTTGCGAGAGTTTTGGATATGCCACTCTCACAAGCGGACAAAATGGCAAAACTTATCCCTGATGAACTTGGAATCACACTCAATGGAAAAAGCAAAAAAGGTGAGTTTATCGAGGGAGCGTATCAAAAAGAGCCAAAACTTGTAGAGCTCATTGAAACAGATCCACAAGCCGCACGTGTTTGGGAGTTTAGCAAAAAACTCGAAGGGCTCAAACGCAACTCTGGAATGCACGCCGCAGGAGTTGTGATCTCAAATGAGGAGCTTTGGAAAAAGACTCCTATTTATAAACCATCAGGCGAGGATACTTTTGTCACGCAGTATTCGCTGAACTATCTCGAAGATGTTGATTTAATCAAATTCGACTTCTTGGGACTTAAAACGCTAGATGTAATCGACAATGCCATTAAACTTATCAAGTTTCGATATGACAAAAATATCGATTGGCATGCTATCGATGAGAATGACCAAAAAGTGTATGACATTATTCGCAGCGGCGATACGATTGGGATGTTTCAGATAGAGTCAAGCGGAATGCAAGACTTGAACAAACGTCTCAAACCCGATAGTTTCGAGGATTTAGTCGCGGTTTTGGCACTTTATCGTCCAGGGCCGATGGAGTCTGGGATGCTTGATAGCTTTATCGAACGTAAACATGGACGTGAAGCGATCACATACACTTTTGATGCGATGGAACCGATCCTTAAAAACACTTATGGAGTCATCGTTTATCAAGAACAGGTCATGCAGATTGTTCAGACTATTGGTGGCTTCTCTCTTGGATACTCGGATATTATCCGCCGTGCGATGGGTAAGAAAAAAGATATGTCAGTTTACAACGACGAGTTTGCAAGTGGAGCAGCAGGGCAAGGGTATGATTACAAAAAAGCCTCTGAACTCTTTGATCTGATTGAAAAGTTTGCAGGGTACGGTTTTAACAAATCCCACTCAGCTGCGTATGCGATGATTACTTTTCAAACTGCATGGCTCAAGTGCTACTATCCAAATGAGTTTATGGCAGCACTCCTTACAAGCGAGAAAGATAATACAGACAAAGTCGTAAAATATATCGACGAAGTCAAACATATGGGCATTACACTCTCACCGCCTGATATCAATAAATCTCAGTTAGAGTTTTCAGCCATAGAAAAAGATGGACAAGATGTTATTTTATTTGGTCTTGGTGCGATTAAAGGGGTTGGAAGTGCGGCTGTTGTCTCTATTTTGGAGGTGATAAAAGAGGGCGGTGAGTTTGCTTCAATGGAGGATTTTGTTAACCGTATCGAGTCGCAAAAGGTTAACAAACGCGTCATCGAGTCTATCATCAAGGCGGGAGGCTTTGACAGATTTGGATTTTCAAGAAAAGCACTTTTAGATCAAATAGATCTGCTTGTAGAAACTGGTAAAAAAGCCAATGACGCAAAGAAAAATGCGATGGGAAGCCTCTTTGGAGATGATGCAGAGATTACCGAGGTGAAACTAAACCTTAAAAACTCAGATGAGTATGAACTCAAAGAGATTTTAGAGTTTGAAAAAAATACACTTGGATTTTATGTTTCAGGTCATCCACTCGATAGCTACAGAAAAGAGATGGATGAGCTGAGTTATTCGCTCTCTTCTGAGATAGAAAATATTGGCGATGGTTCAACGGCAATATTTATAGGAAAAGTAGAGGATATACAAAAAAAAGTCTCTAAAAAGGGCAATGCTTTTGGCATCGTCACGCTGATGGATTTTCATGGCAATATCGAGATGATGCTCTTTTCGGATAAGCTAGAAGAGCTTATTGCGATGAACCTCGAAGAACCTGTGGCTTTTAAAGTCAAAGTAACGCATACAGAGATGTTTACGCGTATCTCTGTTTTAAAAGTGCTTTCACTCAAAGAAGCGAAAAAAGAGTCTAAGAAAGTAAAAACAACTGTTGTGGAAAAACCTCAAGAACCTTTACATGTAAGCATTCGTCTCAATGATTCTACAAAAGAGCTTGAAGAACTTTACACACTTGTAAGAGCGCATCCCGGACGCCGCTCGTTGAAATTGAGTATAGTTTCAAAACTACAAAATGTACTCATAGACTCAGCAATAGGCGTGGATAACTCCATCCTTGAAGAGCTAAACAGGTTAGAATTTATCAATATATTATGATGAGGAGCTTATGCTCCTCAAAAGTCTATTTATTATATAATTTGCACAATAAGATGAAAAGGATATTTTATGGAGTGCCAATTTCCAACAATTAATTCAAACAAAGCTGAGATAAAAGAGATATTTGAAACAGTTAAAACGATTGCTGTTTTAGGACTCTCTCCAGATCCAGATAAAGATAGCCACAGAGTTGCTGCATATTTACAAAGTAAGGGCTATAAAATAGTTCCTGTTTATCCAAAAGGGGATGAAATCCTTGGCGAAAAAGTGTATAAATCATTAGAAGAGATTCCATTTGCTGTAGATATGGTCGATATTTTTCGCAAACCTGATGCCCTTGATGCTGTGGCTGATGCTTGTATAAAACGTGGCGATGTAAAAGTATTTTGGGCACAAGCTGGAATCGTAAACAATGAAGCGGCACAAAAAGCAAAAGATGCAGGAATGAAAGTGGTTCAAAACCAGTGCGCGATGGTTGACCATCGCAATATGTAGGAAAACTCTTTGTTAGATTTAAAATCAATATATGAAGCAAAAGAGCGCATAAAAGAGATAGTTGTTAACACTCCATTCTCTTATGCGCCATATTTGAGTGAAGCTTCGGGTTGTGAAGTGTACTTAAAAAAAGAGAATCTTCAAGTTACAGGTGCATTTAAAATACGTGGTGCTTATAACAAAATAGCATCTTTGAACGATGATCAAAGAGCAAGCGGTGTCGTTGCAGCAAGTGCTGGAAATCATGCGCAAGGCGTGGCGTTTTCTGCTCAAAAATTTGGTATCAACGCTACGATTATTATGCCAGAGTCCACACCGCTTACAAAGATAAATGGCGTGAGACATTATGGTGCGACTGTTATCTTAGCAGGTTCAAATTATGATGAAGCTTATGCCTATGCTCGTAAATTTGGGGAAGAAAACTCTTTAGTTTTTGTTCATCCTTTTGAAGATGATGAAGTGATGGCAGGTCAGGGAACTGTCGCTTTGGAGATTTTAGAAGAGGCTCAAGACCTTGATGCAGTTCTTATCCCCGTTGGTGGTGGCGGTCTGATCTCTGGAATGGCAAAAGCTTTTAAGAGTATCAATCCTCATATTCAAGTGATTGGAGTAAGCGCAAAAGGTGCTCCTGCACTGAAAAACTCTTATGAGCTTGGACGCGCAGTTGACTCACTTTCAGTACGCACTATCGCTGATGGAATCGCTGTGCGTGACTGCTCATCAATCACACTTTCACATATTTTGGAAAATGTAGATAAGTTTATCGGTGTGGATGATGAAGAGATAGCAAGTGCGATACTTTATCTTTTAGAGCGTCAAAAACTTGTGGTTGAGGGTGCTGGAGCTGTTGGAGTTGCAGCGCTTTTGCATAATGAGCTTCCAGAGCTTAAAGGCAAAAAAGTAGGCGTAGTCCTTAGCGGTGGAAATGTGGATGTCACACTTCTTTCAGTTATCATCGAAAAAGGGCTTATAAAATCAAGCAGAAAGATGAAGATCACTGTAACTTTAGTGGATAAACCCGGTTCACTGATGCGTCTTACAGAGATACTCAAAGAGCTCAATACAAATATCGTTCATATCGCTTATGATCGAACCTCTATCTCACTTGATTATGGTGATGCAAATGTCACTATCCATTTGGAAACAAAAGGGGAAGAGCATCAAGAGCAGATCCGCTCCGTTCTTCAAAGCGAGGGATACCTCAGTCGGTATATCAACTAAAGATGATTGCGGTAGATCTAGGCTCTAATACACTTCGGTGTATTGTATATGATTGTGAGAAAAAGGTTTTTGGTAGCGAATACGAAACAGTTGTTCGAACCGCAGATGGCTTACATGTAAACAAAATGATTAATGAAAAAGCTTTAATGCGCATTATTGAAGCCTTACATGTAGCGGATAAAAAACTTAATTTTTCAGAGCATGAAGTTGTGGCATATACAACAGAAGCCGCTCGTCAAGCAGAAAACTCTGGTGAGATTTTAAAAGAAATTTTGAATCAAACAAGTATAAAATTTGAAATAATTAGCGGCGATGAAGAGGCGCTTTTAACGGCAAAAGCTGTCAAAAATAGGCTAGATATCTTAAATCTTTCATCCTCTTCTTTTGTTCTTACCGACATCGGTGGTGGCTCAACTGAGATCATCTTTTACTCCAATGGAATACTCACATCAAAAAGTTTCAATATCGGTATAGTTACACTTTCTGAGTCCTCGACAAATATTCAAGAGATGCAAGAAAATCTTGAAAAACTTTTAGTCAGTGTGAGAGAATTTGTAAAAGAGTATTACAACAAAGTTGGCAAACCGCAAAACTTTATCCAAACTGCTGGAACCCCCACGACTATAGCAGCTTATTTGCAAGGGATGAATTATGCTTCTTATGATGCATCAAAAATCAATGGCTATATTTTGGATAAAGAGGGTTGTCAAAAAACTCTGCAAGATCTTTTGAAGATGGATGAAAATGAGAGATCATTTTACGCAGGAGTAGGGCGAGAAGAACTTATTATTGCCGGAATTATCATTGTTCAAAAACTCTATGAACTTTTAGAATTTACTCAAGCGATCGTTATTGATGATGGACTGCGCGAGGGGATTGCACTTTCATATTGTGAAAAATCTTCTAAATCAAAGCTTAATAGATAAAAAATTTAGGTGATTTAACCTAAGTTATAGCTCACTCTCAATATAATTACCGAATTTTTAATAAGGAGACGATATGCAGATTAGTGGCGCACAGATGGTCATTGAAGCATTGATCGCAGAAAACGTTGATACCATTTTTGGTTACCCAGGTGGTGCGATTATGAACGTCTATGATGAAATATACAAACAAAACTCTTTTAAACATATTTTAGCTCGTCATGAGCAAGCAGCAGTCCATGCAGCTGAGGGATACGCTAAAGCAAGCGGACGTGTCGGTGTAGCAATGATCACAAGTGGTCCTGGATTTACAAATGCTGTAACAGGACTAGCAGATGCCTATATGGATTCTATTCCTTTAGTTGTTATCAGTGGACAGGTTCCGATGAGTTTAATAGGAACAGATGCTTTTCAAGAGATTGATGCAGTCGGCATCAGCCGTTCATGTACAAAACATAACTATCTTGTAACTGATGCAGCTGATCTTCCTCGTATCTTAAAAGAGGCATTTTATATCGCTCGCACTGGCCGTCCCGGACCTGTACATGTAGATATTCCTAAAGATGTTACAGCGCAAATCGCGACATTTGATTACTCAAAACCAGTTGAGATTGAAACATATAAACCAACTGTCAATGGTAATATTCGTCAGATAAAAAAAGCAGTCGAAGCGATACGTGATGCAAAACGTCCACTCTTTTATTTGGGTGGTGGAGTTATTCATGCAGATGCAGCAGATGAGATAAGAGAGCTTGTAAAACTCACAGGAATCCCAGCTGTTGAGACTTTAATGGCGCGTGGAACGCTTGGCTTTGAAAATCCTCTTTTGATCTCTATGCTTGGTATGCATGGAAGTTATGCGGCAAATATGGCGATGAGTGAGACAGATTTAGTTATCGGTTTGGGTGCTAGATTTGATGATCGTGTTACTGGAAAACTGAGTGAATTTGCTAAAAATGCAAAAGTTATCCATGTTGATATCGATCCTGCAAGTATTTCTAAGCTTGTGACGGCTGATTTTCCAATCGTTGGAGATTTGAAAAATGTAGCGATAAGTATGCTTGAAATCTCAAAAGAGATTGTCGATAAAGAGCGTTATACACCTTGGTTGGATACCATTGCAAATTTCAACAAGTTACATCCGCTTTCATATAAAGAGGATACGCCAGAACTCAAACCTCAGTGGGTTATACAAAGAGTTGGTGAGCTTCTAGGAGACAGGGCAAATGTCACGACAGATGTTGGCCAACACCAGATGTGGACAGCGCAGTTTTATCCATTTTCTCGTCCTAGACAATGGATCACTTCAGGTGGTTTAGGAACTATGGGATTTGGTTTTCCAGCGGCGATGGGCGTGAAAGTTGCTGATCCTGAACGTGTAAGTATAAACTTCACAGGCGATGGTTCGATTTTGATGAATGTACAAGAGTTGATGACAACAGTTGAATATAAACTGCCAGTTATCAATATCATATTAAATAATAACTATCTTGGAATGGTTCGTCAGTGGCAGACACTTTTTTACAACAAACGCCACTCATCGACTGATCTTTCAGTACAGCCAGATTTTGTCAAACTCGCAGAAGCGTTTGGCGGAATCGGATACAGAGTTACGACAAAAGAGGAGTTTGATGCAGCGCTTAAAGATGCTGTTGAAAAAAATGTTGTCGCATTTATCGATGTAAAAGTTCATAGATTAGAAAACGTAATGCCGATGGTTCCAGCAGGTGGATCACTATTTAATATGATGTTAGAGTATAAGGAGAAGTAAATGGAAGAAGCAGCAAGACGTGTAATTTCGGTTATCGTAATTAACGAAGCAAGTGTGCTTTCTCGTATTACAGACCTTTTCTCTGGACGTGGGTATAACATCACATCCCTAACAGTAGCACCGATTCCTGAGAGTAGATACTCTCGTTTGACAATAGTTACCTCAGGTTCAGTGCGTGTAATGGAGCAGATAACAAAACAGCTTCATAAATTGATTCCTGTCTTAAAAGTAATCGAGCACGCTGACTTGGTTGAAAAAGAGATGGCACTTGTAAAATTTCCAATCACTGAAACGTTAAGTGAGATCTCTGCACTTTGCAGCGCATATAATGGAAGCATCGTTAATGTTAGTGAAGAGCTTATTATCGCAATGGTTGCAGATGAACCAAAAAGAGTAGATTACTTTTTAGCTGCAGCAAAGCGTTTCCATCCGCGTGAGATAGTAAGAAGCGGTGCAGTCGCTCTTGAGCGATAAGATGCTTTTATCTCAAATAGCAGATTCGCTTACATGTAAGCATGTTGGAGAAGATGTCAAAATTATTTCGATGAACAATCTCTCGAGCGCCTCTGTGGGACAACTTAGTTTCGCAGAGCATAAAAAATATGCAACTGATCTACAAAACTCTCAAGCTTCGGCTTTTTTAATCCCATCTTCACTTATAGATTTTTTACCTCCCCAAAGCTCCTATATTGTTTGTGATAATGTTTCAATTGCTATGGCGTATGCAACGAAGCTATTTGCTCCAAAAAAGATAGATTTCAATGCGCCTGATCCTATTTTAGGAGATGGAACTTATGTCGATGAGCGAGCTAATATTGAAAATGGCGTTGTGATTGGGAAAAACTCTACGATTATGGCGGGCGTGTATCTTGGCTCACACGTACATGTAGGCGATAACACGACAATCTATCCAAATGCTGTCATCTATCGTGATTGTATTATCGGAAGTGATTGTATTATCCATGCGGGAACGAGTATTGGCGCGGATGGATTTGGATTTTCTCATACTGCAACGGGCGAGCATATAAAAATCTATCAAAATGGTAATGTGATTATCGAAGATGATGTGGAGATTGGTGCAAATTGTGCCATTGATAGAGCTGTATTTGGCTCAACTATTATTAAAAAAGGTGTTAAATTAGATAACTTTATCCATGTGGGACACAACTGCGAGATCGGTGAATACTCTTTGTTTGTTGCACAATCTGGAGTTGGAGGATCTACAAAACTAGGGCGCAACTGTGTTGTAAGCGGGCAGAGTGCATTTACAGATCATTTAGAGATTGCCCCTTTTTCAACTTTTACTGCAAGAAGCGGGATTACAAAATCTATCAAAGAACCTCGCGGTGTTTGGAGTGGATACCCACTTATGCCACATAAAGAGTGGATGAGACTGCAAAGTAAAATCGCAAAACTTATTAAAGAATAAAATTCCCCTTGGAGAGTATTTATGGATATTAAAGAGATAGCGCGTATTATAGGATTTGAATATAGTGGCAAATCATTTGAAGTGAGTGGTATTAACACGCTTAAAGATGCCAGTTCTAATGAGATCTCCTTTGTTACAAATCCAAAATATTTTAAAGATGTTGAAGATTCAAAAGCGGGGGCAATTATAGTTTCTTCACATACAGCTTCAAGTGTTCCATCAAGTTCTATCGCACTTATAGTTGATGAACCCTATTTGATGATGGCAAAACTTTCTAAATATTTTGCACCTCCCATAGAAGATATAGATGCACCAAAAGCACAAATAGGCGAGGGCACAAATGTCTCTCAAAAAGCTGAGATAGCTTCTGGAACAGTTGTGGGTAAAAACTGCACGATTATGGCTGGTGTTTATATTGGAAGCAATTGTGTCATAGGAGATAATACAATTCTTTATCCAAATGTTGTAGTTTATAGAGATTGTAAAATTGGTAGTGATTGTATCATCCATGCCAATACGACCATCGGAAGTGATGGCTTTGGTTTTGCGACAAATAAAATGGGTGAGCATACCAAAATCTATCAAAATGGCAATGTTGTTATCGAAGATGATGTAGAGATTGGAAGTGCTACAACCATAGATAGAGCAGTTTTTAAAACAACGCTTATCAAAAAAGGTGTGCGCATCGATAATCTTGTCCAAATCGGGCATAACTGCGAGATAGGCGAATACGCAGTTCTTGTTTCTCAAACAGGATTAGCTGGTTCATCCAAGCTTGGACGCAACGTTGTGATGGGCGGACAGAGTGCTACTTCTGGACATCTTGAAGTCGCAGCGTTTAATACATTTGCTGCAAGAAGCGGAATCACGAAGTCTATAAAAGAGAGCGGGGGAACATTTGCAGGTTTTCCACTAATGGAACATAAATTATGGTTGAAACTTCAAGGAAAATTGGCTAGACTTATAAAGTAATCTAATACAAGGGGTACAAAATGTCTAAAAATTTAATCGAAGAAACAACAATTCATCTTCATGGAACAAATAAAGGTCTGATTTCTATTGCAAAAATAGAGGAGCCTTATGGAAAAGACAGCGGAGTTGTAGCAAGTATTGGTGTGTCACTCAGTGGAATGGCAGAAGAGCCAGATTGGAAAGTACATATTCCATTGGAAAATCTCTCTGAGGTGATTGAAGCGCTTCAAAAATTAAAATAGTATCAACGGATACATTTTTGAGTTATAACTTAAATATCAGAGAGGTCACATACGCACTCTCTGGAGCATTGGATTTTGTAGGTATTGATGATACTTTACATGGAAAAAGAGTCGCTTATATGGCGGCTCAGCTTGCACGAGAACTCTCTTGGCCTCAAAACTTAATTGATGATATTATTTTTATTGGAATGTTGCATGACTGCGGTGTTTCCTCTACAGATGTACATACACATCTCGTGAGTGAGCTCGATTGGAACAACTCTCAAGTGCACTCACTAAGAGGCGAGATACTTTTGAAAAATACAAGTGTCTATAGTTCCTATGCGATTTTTGTAAAATACCATCATACTCATTGGAATGAGCTTCCATCTGAGTTAAGTGATCTTGAAAAAAATATTTCAAATCTGATCTATCTTGTGGATAGAGTTGATGCCATCAATGCGCAAATGCAAATAAGCGGTGTAAAGTCGATCGTTCTTATTCAAGATACTATTAAAAAATATACAGATTCTATGTTCTCTCCCACACTTGTTGAAGCGTTTTTGAGTGCCTCTATGAAAGATTCTTTTTGGTTTTATTTAGAGCCTGATGCTTTGAGTGAATACTTTACAGAATGGATTAAGCAGGGTGTTGATGATGAGTTTTCATTTGAGATAGTTAAAGAGATAGCTTTAATGTTTGCGGCAGTGGTGGATGCAAAAAGCGAATTTACCTCCGAGCATTCTTTAGGTGTGAGTGTCCTTGCAAGATACTTGGCAGAGTGCTTTGATCTTCCAAAAAATATTTGTGAAAAAGTAGAGTTAGCAGGATTGCTACATGATCTGGGAAAACTCAAAGTTGATGATCTGATTTTGGATAAGCCCTCTAAACTCAATGCTGATGAAAGATTGAAAATGAATCGGCATGGTTTTGATTCATATATTATTTTACGTCATATTGAAGGTTTTAAAGAGATAGCCCGTTTAGCTTCCCTTCATCATGAAACACTTGATGCCAAAGGATACCCATACAATTTACCAGCATCACAAATTCCACTAGAGGGAAGGATTATTACCGTAGCTGATATTTTTCAAGCTTTGATACAGGATAGACCATATAGACATGGACTTTCAATGGATGAAGCTTATGATATCGTTTATTTGATGTGTCAAGAGGGAAAACTTGATTTTAATGTAGTAGCTAAACTAAAAGAGCATCTTGCGTTGTGTTATGAGTATGCAATAGGATCAAAACTGCATTACAATTTTTAAAAAAAAGCTTACATGTAAAGGCTTACATGTAAGGCTAGAAATCTATTTTTTAAGAGTTTTAACGAACCCTTCGATACGTTTGATTCCCTCTTTGATACTTTCCATATCCGTAGCAAAACTAAATCTGATATAACCATCACTTCCAAATCCAATACCTGGAACTACAGCAACACCTGTTTGCTCTAAAAGTTCTCTACAAAATTGAAGTGAATCATTACTGATTTCTTTGATATTTACAAAAAGATAAAATGCACCATCTGGTTTAATAACAGAGAGCCCATCGATTGCATTAAAAAGTTTAACAGCTTCATCACGGCGTTTTTTGAACTCAACACGCATCATCTCAACATCAGCATCTGCACTTCCATCGAGTCCGACAATTGCCGCTTTTTGAGTGATAGAGTTGATGTTTGATGTGCTTTGACTTTGCAAAGTTTTTGTTGCTTGTATGATATCTGTACGGTGAGCAGCCATATAGCCAAAACGCCATCCAGTCATCGCAACAGATTTGCTCAGGCCATTGATAGTAATAGTACGTTTAAACATATCTTCGCTTATCGCTGCTGAAGATGTAAACTCACCATCATAGATCAGTTTTTCATACATCTCATCACTTGCAACTAAGATATCAGTTCCCTCTAAAATTTTTCCAAGAGCTGTGAGCTCCTCTTTTGAGTAAACTGAACCCGTTGGGTTTGATGGAGATGTTAAAACAATCATTTTCGTTTTTGAAGTGATTGCATTTTTGAGTTGCTCTGGAGTGATCTTAAATCCTGAAGCATCATCTGTTTGGATCTCTATTGGAGTTCCACCACAATATTTTACAAGTTCAGGATATGTAACCCAGTAAGGTGCTGGGATGATTACTTCGTCACCCTCTTCAACAACTGCTGAAAAGAGGTTAAATAAAGAGTGTTTTGCACCATTATTTACGATAACTTGTGCTGGAGTGTAAGTGAGACCATTTTCTCTTTGAAGTTTATCAATAACTGCTTTTTTAAGAGCAGGGATTCCATCAACTGCAGTGTATTTGGTAAAACCATCGTTAATTGCTTTGATAGCAGCGTCTTTAATAACTTGAGGCGTGTCAAAATCAGGCTCGCCCGCAGAAAAACTAAGGATATCTTTTCCTTGTGCTTTTAGCTCTTGCGCAAGGTTAGATACAGCGATAGTGATAGACTCAGATAGGGCATTGATACGTTTAGTAAGCATGGTTATACCTTAGGTGAAATAAATTGCGAAATTATATCAAATTTTAGTTTTTCATTGACTTAATGAAGGACTCATATATCTTTTCGAGTTCAAGATCTTTTTCTAAAAGGTTTTTATTATCTTCGACGATAATATGTTCTAAAATCGCAACACGTTTTAAAAGATATTCAAACATCTCTTTGTTGATATCTGGAAGCATATTGTGCATAAATGGATCTTTACAACGACCTTTTTCTATCGTGTGAGCGGGGATACCAATAGCAGTTGAGCATGCAGGAACATTTTTGACAACAACTGAGTTCGCACCAATTTTAGAGTGTTCGCCAATTGTGATATTTCCAAGCACTTTTGCTCCCGCACCAATGACAACATTGTGGCAAATAGTCGGGTGGCGTTTGCCAGGTTCTAAACTCACACCTCCAAGTGTGACACCTTGATAGATAAGTACATCATCTTCGATGATAGTTGTTTCACCGATGACTACACCAAACCCGTGATCTATAAAGACACGTTTACCAATTGTTGCAGCTGGATGGATGTCAATATTTGTGACAATTTGGTTGATTCCCATAATCGTGCGCGCAAGCTGTTTAAAACCATTTTTATGCAGCCTATTTGCAACACGGTACCATGCAATCGCCCAAACTCCTGGATAGTTAAAGAGGAAGTTTGTGTATGAAGTTAAGGCGGGATCATTTTTATAAGCGTTTGTAAAATCCTCTTTTATCTCACTCAATAATCCCATCGAAATCCTTATCTAGTTGTTCTTAAATAACCGTTTTGATACATATAGTTTTCTAATTTTTGAAGTGTATCATTTTTTTCTTCTTCTGTTATAAAATCACTTTGTAAAAGATTTGTTTTAAGTTTTATTAATAATTCTCTTGCGTTGTATCCCATATCATCTAAGATATCCATAACGCTTATCGAGTCCTCGATGTTATAGAGTTTAAACCCTTCATCATCAATCTTTACGCTACATTCGCTTGGATGTGAAAAAAGATTATGGTTCATTCCTAAAGTCTCTTGATAAGCTCCGATATTGAAAAATCCTAAAAAGTACTCTTCATTATCAAGATCTACATCATGCAGATAGAGCGGTTTTTTTGGATCAAAACCTATCTCTCCATCGCTATCACAGGTAATATCCCATAAAGAGGCTGGGCGGATCGCTTTTTGGTCAAGTCTATCAAGTGGCATAACAGGAAAACTCTGACCTAGACCCCAATAATCTGGAAGACTTTGAAAGATCGAACTGTTAATAAGATATCTTTCTTGAAGTCTCTCTTGGAGTTTTTTGATCTCTTGTGTTGGGCTTTCTTGAGAAATATAGAGTGCTTTTTTGATGATATTATGCGCTAAAATCTCAGCATTTGATCTATCTTGAAGATCGATATAACCAAGATCAAAAAGAGTTAAAAGAGACTCAATATGATCGAGTGCATCGTGAAGATATTCGATTGCATTTTTTGGTGTTAAAAGATCATATAGCTCACGAAGTTCCTCGATAAGCGGTGGATTGATCTCTTTAAACTTGATATGCTGCATCTGATAATCTTGTGTGAAAAGTTCTAAAACAGGTGTAACTAGCACAGCATGAGATGCTACGATAAATCGTCCAGACTCGGTATAGATATTTGGATGCTCGACCGATTTTGAGTTACTAACTTCACGAAGTAAAAACACAACGTCGTTTGCAAACTCTTCTATGGAGTAGTTTTTTGCAGATTCATTTTTATGTTGTGAGTATTCAACGGCAAGACCGCCCCCGATATTGATACTATTGAGAGCTGTTGCTCCCATTTTTTTGAGTTCTGCGTAGATGTTTCCAGCTTCTCTGAGTGCGCGTTTGAGTGGAGAAATATCAGACATCTGTGAGCCGATATGAAAATGCAGCATCTTAAAATGTTCCATTTTATCAGAATCACGAAGTAGTTGCATCGCTTCTAAAATTTCTGTAGAAGTAAGACCAAATTTCGCGTCCATTCCTCCACTTTTTGCCCAAGTACCGCTTCCTGAAGAGTGAAGACGAAGACGAATCCCAATGTTTGGCATCGTTAAACCACAAGATTCAGCGACCTCTAAAATAGTTTCTAACTCTCCAAGTCCCTCAATAGTGATTGTGATATTGTGTCCGCTATGTGCTGCGATAAATCCCAGTTCAATAAGCTCTGTATCTTTAAAACCATTGACTGTGATTGGGTAACCAAGAGGAGTGTAGCTCATCGCCAAAAAGAGTTCTGCTTTTGAACCCGCTTCAAGGCCATAGCCTCTATTTTGCCCACAATTTGCAATCGCTTCCACAACATTTGGAAATTGGTTGACTTTAAGTGGAAAAACTGCGTTAAAAGTTCCGTTATAACTGTTTTCGTTGATCGCGCTTGAAAAAGAGTCAAAAAGAGTATCGATCTGTTTTTTTATTAAGTGTTCAAAACGAAGGATGAGCGGTCCTCTAAGACCTGAAGCACGAACTTTTTGAGTTATATCAATGATGGATGGTTTTGAACCGTAATTGATACAAACTTTTCCATTTTTGATCAAAAAGTTATTATTTCCCCAAATATCTATTCCATAATTTCTCATATTTTACTCCTTTTATATTTCAGCGATTGGGATGATTTGCTCTGTTTTTTCTTCGAGATTTTTTACCCAAATTTTTTGTTCCCTAAACTCATTTTCTCCGATAATCGCACAATATTTTGCATTGACTTTATCTGCATTTTTGAGGTGAGTTTTGAGATTTCTTGGCTTATAGGAAACGGTTGCTTTGTCTGTTTTTCTTTTTGCTTGAGCTAAAGAGATCACCAGTTCGAGCGCCTCTTCATCCATCGCTCCAAAATAGTAGCCATCACGGAAAATTTCAGGCATAACGATGAGTTCTAAAAGTCTCTCGATTCCTATGGCAAATCCAACAGCTGGAGTTGCTTTTCCATCCAAAAACTCTACAAGTCTGTCATAGCGTCCACCGCCTGCGATGGCACTTTGAGCACCGATGTTATCACTTACAAACTCAAATGCAGTTTTAGAATAATAATCAAGACCACGTACTAAATGATTGTCTATTTCATAATTGATATTATTTGCTTTTAAGATTTTTTTGAGAGCTTCAAAATCATCATTACATGCAAGGCAAAGATTGTTTAATAGTTTTGGTGCATTAAGATAAAGTGTCTGGCATTTTTCACTTTTACAATCAAGAACACGGATAGGATTTGTCGCTTTTCTTCGAAGACAATCCTCACAAATATGCTCTTGATGTAGGTCTAAAAAGTTCACCAAATTTTCTCTATATTGAGGCATACAATTGTTGTCACCCAAAGAGTTTATTTTAAGTCTGTAACCGATTTTAAGCGCGTTGAAAATATCAGCGATCATCATAATCATCGTTGCATCTTCATACACGCTTTCTTCACCAAAACTCTCAACTCCAAACTGGTGAAACTCTCTTAGACGGCCTTTTTGCGGTCTTTCATAGCGAAACATTGGACCATGATAGAAAAATTTATAGTTCCCGCCAGCTTTGTCAAATTTGTTTTGTACAAATGCGCGTACAACTCCCGCAGTTCCCTCAGGTCGCAGACAAACATCATTTTCACCCTTGTCTATGAACTGATACATCTCTTTACCGACAATATCACTTGACTCGCCAACTGAACGCTTAAAGAGCGCCGTCTCTTCCAAAAGAGGTGTTTCAATGTAATTAAACCCATAATTTTTTGCTATCTTTGTTGCAACTTCTATAAAATATTCAAATCTCTGCGATTCTATAATGTCATTCATTCCACGAAGTGATTGTATCATCTACTTTTTTTCCTCTATAAAATTTATAATTTGTGTTGTTATATCGCTTACATGTAAGGATGCATCGATCTCTAAAATCTCTACATGTAAAGCTTTTGCGGCTTTGATAAGTGAGTCTTGGATAGAGAGTAAATAATCAATTCCTCTGCCTTCGATCTTGTCATGCGCCTTTTGAGAAAGCCTACATGTAAGCTCCTCTTTGGAGAGTTTTAATATCACTGCTTTTGTAGGCAAAATATCCTTACATGTAAAGCGGTTTAGCTTTATGAGTTTCTCCATCTCAAAGTGCCCTACAACATCAGCATACGCTATACCTGAGATCACACTTCTATCACTGATGATGAGTTTTTCAAGATTTGGTTCTACGATTTGGGCAATATGTTCAGCCCGATCTGCAAGAAATATCAAAAGTTCTGCAATAGGGCTTTTGATCTCTGAAAATAGGGCGATCTCACGCAGTTTTAAACCAAGCTCTGTTCCGCCTGGCTCTTTTGTGATAAGTGCATTTGGATAATGGTTTTTTAAGGCTTCGATCTGAGTGCTTTTTCCAGCTGTATCGATCCCCTCAATAACTATATACATAGCATCCTCTTTTCTATCATTGTTTGTACCTCTTGAGGTAAAAGATGGTTAGTCTTACCATTAAATTTTAAAAGATTTCTAACTATAGATGAACTTATAAATGCGTGTTGTAATTTTGGCATAAGATAGACCGTCTCGATTTTATCATCCAAAGAGTTATTGAGATATCCAAGCTGGAGTTCAAACTCAAAATCACTTACAGCACGTAAACCACGAATTAAAATGGTTGCATTGAGACTTTTTGCCAGCTCAACTGTGAGATTATTAAAGCCAATAACTCGCACATTTTTAAGAGTCTTTACAGCCTCTTGTACCATCTCAACTCTTTGATCAAGTGTAAACATAGGGTTTTTCTCTTTAGAATCCGCAACAGCGATGACAACTTCATCAAAAAGCCTTAAAGCTCTTTCAATAATATCAAAATGTCCCTTGGTGATTGGGTCAAAAGTTCCTGGATAGAGTGCAATTTTATTCATTTTCATCCCATCTTTTATAGAGATCATTCTCAATTCCAAGCAGATCAAACCATTTGCCGATCATAAAGTTTTCCATCTCTTCTAAAGAGTTTTGTTCGCTGTAATACGCCATAACAGGAGGGGCTATGATAATCCCAAGTGATGCTAGTTTATGCATATTTTCTAAAGCGATGGCAGAAAATGGCATCTCACGTGGAGCTAAAAGTAGCTTTTTTTGCTCTTTTATCATCACACTTGCCGCGCGTGTTGTGAGATTGTCAGAGATGCCACACGCGATTTTTGCCAAAGTGTTCATACTGCATGGAATGATAAGCATAGCGTCCACTTTAAAACTTCCACTGGCAATGGAAGCTGCGATGTTTTTTTCATCATGGATCATGATATCTTGCTCTTTATCCAAGACCACTTTTGCATGATCTGAGATTATAAGATGTTTTTGGATACCTTTTGGTAACAAGGAGAGTGCTTTTAATCCCAAACTAGCACCGCTTGCACCACTTATAGAAACGACTACTTTTTTCATTGGATCTGCACTCTCTTCTCTGAAATAACTTTAGCTCTTAATGTTTTGCCATCTGCTTTGCGAACAACGATAACATCGCCAACTTTTCCATCTTGCTGGGCTGTGGCATCAAATGTTATAGAGAGCCCATCATCCTCTACAAAAGCAATGAGATGATCATTTTTTCGTACAACACTGAGCTGTTCAATATCATTTTTCGTCAAAATTTCATCGGATTTTATTGAAAATTTGCTTTGATATTGATGATTTATAATCTCAGTGAGCGGATAGGCCTTAAAACTTAAAAATTTTACTCTTTTTATTGTTGTGTTTTCAAAAGAAAGTATTTGATGGCGAGATATAGGTTTTGTGCTGATGACTATATCAAGCTGGGCATCTAAAATATAATCAAAAAAGATCATTTTATGATCTGGAGTAGTAATGCAGAAAGTTGAATAGTTCTTATAAAGAGTCTGTTTTTGCAAAGAAAGAGAGTAGCTCTTTGGAAGTTCACTTAAATAGCTTCTTGGATATATTTTGAGAGATTTTATGTTCAAAGTTGGGTATTTTTTTAAAAACTCATCTTTAAGAGCATCAGAGATTTTATCAATATTAATAGCGGATTTTTCTCTAAAAGTGATATATTTTACCTTGTTTGATTGGATTGTAACTCCATGTGTTTTAAAAAGAGAGAGCACTTTAGCAGCGGATGTGCGGAGCATATGTTTATCTGTATCATAGGAAAAAAGTAAAAAATCGTTTGTTACCTCTTTGGAAATATCACTTGCATAGATATCTCTTCCTTTTGTCTCATAGTTCTCTTCTAGGGTGATTGCATGCAGGTTCATCATAAAAAGAAGTAACAAAAAAAAAGTTTTTGTAAAGAACATTCACACTCCAAAGTAAAAGGAAGATTTTAGCATATTACTTTTATAAAATTTGCCATATAATAGGCGAATTAAATAAATTTTTGGAGAGTAAAATGACAAATATAGCGAAAATTTTAAATGAAAATATTTTTGATCAACAAGAAGCAGTAGAGACGATAGCAAAAACTCTTTTACAAGCTAGTTTACTCAAAACAAGTAGAAAAGTTCGAGCACTTTTTACATTTATTGGCCCTCCAAATAGTGGGAAACACTATCTTTGTGAATTGCTTCTTCAAGCTGATACTCATTTGGAGCAGATTAAAACTTTCAATATGGATAAGTACAGTGGAAATTTTTCAATGGCTATGGAGCAGTATAACGCGCCGATAATTGAGACAGAGGTTATTGCATTTGTAGAACAAAATCCAAACTCGATTTTAGTTTTTGAAGATATAGAAAAAGCTGATTTACAAGCACAACTCTCTATATATACACTTTTTGGAGATACACAAAAGAGTGAGATCGATTTTTCAAATATTATTGTTGTTTTAACTACAACGCGAGTTGCATCACTTTTACAGCGCCAAGATCTGCATGAACTTTTGAAAATTGATCCTATGCAGGCGCACACCTTTTTGATGGAGAGACTCAGCCGAGAGATGTTGATCTTAAATGGTGTCAAAGAGGAGGCTTTTGATAAAAAACTGCTTTCTTTAATGAACGAACACACTGTAATTCCATTTAACCGCTTGAGTTTGGCTACACTGATTAAAATAGCAATAAGAACGCTCAATGAAACCTCAACAAACTTCAATAAACAAAGCAAAATAGAAATAGAATACAAAAATTTTGACAAATTGATATCACTTTTAACCCTCTCTTTAGCACCATATCTTAATGCAAGACATATTATTAAAAAGCTTCCAGAGCTTTTATTTAGTGTGATTTATGATGCGATGAAACTCAATACAGATATGAATCATATCCATTTTGATCTCTCACAAACAGCTATTGATTTTACTGATGAAATATTAAAAGAGCAGGCTTTTTTTACAAAAAAAACACTCAAACAACACTATAGAATCACGCTTGATTGGCAGATAGTTGCAGAGGGAAATAGCCTTACATGTAAGATAGAAAACGCCTATTATAGTAAAGAAAAACTCTCTATCTTAAGTAATGAAGAGTTACATGTCTCAGATATAAGGTTTGCAGATGTTGCTGGGCAGCAAAGGGTGAAAGATGAGCTTTTAGAGATTTTGGCGCTTTTAAAAGAACCTCATAGATTAGAGCATTTTGGAATGTTGCCTCCAAAGGGGATGTTTTTGTATGGGCAGCAGGGAATGGGGAAAAAACTTCTCTCTCGTGCTTTTGCTTGCGAGAGTGATATGCCATACATTACCATTAATGGAGCTGACCTTTTTAATGAATCAGTGATACGAAAAGCTTATGCACAAGCGTATGTTTCTGCACCTGCAATCGTTATTTTAGAGGATATTGATGTTCAAGGTGTTGTAGGTGGAATGATCTCAAAGATGAATATTTCGCCACTTATAGAGGAGTTGGATAATCTCAATCAGAGTTTTGAAGTTCCTGTTTTTACCATAATCACACTAACAGATATTGCAGATATTCCAGATGAACTCAACAAAGCAGGGCGGATCGATATCCGCATCGAAGTTCCAAAACTTGATATAGAAGCACGAAGATTTTTTCTAAATGAAGTATTGAAAAAACCTCATAATGGCAAAATAGATGTAGAAAGAGTGGTACGCTATATCTCAGGTCTTGGCGGCAATGAACTCAAACGTATTGGAGAAGAAGCATCTTTACAATGTGCAAGAAAAGGGCTTGAAGAACTTACAGAAGAGATACTATTAGAGCAGATAAATATAATCAAATATGGTACAAAACTTGAAAATAAACAGATTCGTGATATTGAAACTTCAATGGCAAAAACTGCCTATCATGAAGCAGGGCATGCGGTACTTTCATATATGCTTTTGCCAAAGATCAAAATAGAACAAGTTACAGTTGCTCCAAGAAGCGAAGCATTGGGTTTTGTTTCCTACCACAGTGATGACTATATAGATGCAACATCAAAAGAGGAACTTTTTAATGATATATGTGTTTTACTCGCAGGACGTATTGTAACTATAGAAAAGTTTGGTGATGATGGCTTAGAAACAGGAGCAATCAACGATCTTGAAGTGGCAAATATGCAAGCATATGCAGCGATTGCACTTTTTGGAATGGATGAGGAACTTGGATATATCAATGTAACAGGGATTGAATCTGTTTATGATAAAAAAATTTTTTCCAAAGAGATCGAAGCGCGACTTGTTGTTTGGATGAAAAGGGCGAAAGAAAAAACTGAGCAAGAGGTGAAAAAGGTGTGGCCAGCTATTGAAGCAGTTGCAAAAGAGCTCATTGCTAAAGAGGTAGTTGATGGAGAGGAACTCAAAGAGATCATTACAAAAGCTCTTGAAGAAAAATAATATCATTTCATATAAAATTTCAAGAGGAGATAGAGTATAATATAAACTATTATTTTCCTCTAAAGAAGTACCCAAAAAATGACTCTATTCATGATGATTAAAAGTAAGTGTGAAGTATTTAAAAAAACCTCTAAAGTTTTGTTGCTATCTTTTAGCTTTTTTGGCACTTTGAGCATGGCGCAAGGGCATCCAAATATGTGCAGCAGAGATCAAAATCCCAATGAGTTTACAGTACTGAGTTATCACGAAATAGCTGATAAAAGTGAAACTTTAGATGCTACATACACTGTAACTCCAAAGCATTTTGATGAGCAGGTAAAATGGCTTTTGGATAATGGCTACCATTTTATTAAAGTTGACGATATTTTAAACTATCGTAAAAACAAAACTCCATTACCAGATAAAGCTGTTCTTCTAACATTTGATGATGGGTACCAATCTGTATATGCAAATGCTTATCCAGTACTTAAAAAATATAAGATTCCAACAGTTATTGCTTTAGTTGGAAGTTGGTTAAACTCAAAAGATAAAGTTGATTTTAGTGGTCAGATTATTGATAGAAATAAATTCTTAAGTCAAGCAGAGATCAAAGAGATGGTCGCTAGCGGTCTAGTAGAGATAGGAAGTCATAGTTATGGTTTACACCATGGCATCCAAGGGAATCCTCAAGGCAATATGGAGCCAGCAGTTACAACACGTCAATACATAAATAATGGTTATGAAGATGAAAAAAGCTATAAAAAACGGATTAAAGATGATTTGGCTGAGAATAATAGTTTTCTAAAAAAATATACAGGACAGAAACCTCGAGTGATGGTTTGGCCATACGGGCATTATAATAAAGTAGTCCGTGAGATAGCAGAAGAGCTCGGTATGCCAGTTGGACTTACACTTGATGATGGAAGTAATACACGTTTGACACCAGTATGGGGTTTACGCCGTATTTTGGTTGATGGTGTGATGACACTTAAAGATCTTGAAGTAAATATGTGGTCTAGAAATGAGAACTTTATTGATGATGATCATGTAACAAAAGCTGCTCATATTGATCTTGATTATATTTATGATCCAGATCCAGCTCAAACAGAAAAAAATCTTGGTGATCTTTTAGAACGCATAAAAAGTTTAGGCGTTAATACTGTATATTTGCAAGCATTTGCTGATCCAGATGCAAATGGTGCAGCGGATTATGTATATTTTCCAAATAGAAATGTTCCGATGCGAGCTGACCTTTTTAATCGTGTCGCTTGGCAAATAGGAACTCGAACAAATGTGAAGCGTATCTATGCTTGGATGCCTGTGATTGCATGGCAATTGCCAGCGAATAATCCAGCTTCACAAGATATGGTTGTCACCCTTCAAGTAGATCCAACCCACTTGAATATGGGCTATCCAAGACTCTCACCATTTTCTAAAAAAGCAAAAAAAGTGATCAAAGAGATTTATGAAGATCTAGGAAAAGCAGCTTATATCGATGGAATCATTTTTCATGATGATGTAACTCTCTCTGATTTTGAAGATGACAGCACAACAGCGCGCGAACAATACAAAGAGTGGGGGCTTTATCCAAGCGTAGCAAAGATAAGAGGTGACCATGATCAGTTTCAAAAATGGACAAAGAAAAAAACAGCATATTTAGATGGATTTGCGATGGAGTTAGCACAAATTGTAAGAGAGGAAAAACCAGGACTTCTTACAGCACGCAATCTTTATGCCCAAGTTGCATTGAATGAAAATGCTGAAGAATGGTATGCTCAAAATCTTGGAGAATCGATAAAACATTATGATTATACTGCGATTATGGCAATGCCATATATGGAACAAGCAGCAGATAGCAAAGAGTTTTATGATGATATTGTTAACAATGTAAAAGAGGAAAAATGTGGCTTAGAGCGTACAGTTATGGAGCTTCAAACGGTTAACTGGAGAAAAGGTGATACACCGATATCTCCTTTTGAACTTAGTGGTACGATATCTTATCTTTATGGTTTAGGTGTACATCATATCGCATATTATCCTGATAATCAATTTAAAAATAATCCAGATGCAGCGATGATGAGAAAAGATTTTTCACAAAAAAGTCTTCTTATGCATCAACTAAAAACAAATAACACAACAGCAAAAAAATAGGAAAGGCTTATGATGGATTTTCAAGTATGGTCACATGTAATATGGCAAATAATGCTCAGTTATATCTTTTTTTATCCTCTATTTATGTCAACTCTTTGGATGATAGGCGCGATCTTCTTTTATTTTAAAAATGAAAAACCTTATCTTCATGAAACTATTCCGACTTTACATGAAAACGAAAGTTGGCCAGGTGTAAGTATTATTATCCCTTGTTACAATGAGGGAGAGAATGCTGTTGAAACGATTACTTACGCGCTCAATGTTGCCTATCCTGAGTTTGAAGTTATTGCAGTTAATGATGGAAGTAAGGATAATACTTTAGAGATTTTATTGGCTTTGGCAACAAATAATCCAAAATTAAAAGTTGTTAATCTTGCTGAAAATCAAGGAAAAGCGATCGGTCTTCAAGCTGGTGCATTGGTTGCAAAATATGAGTATTTAGTTGGTATCGATGGAGATGCGCTTATAGATCCATATTGTCTGCATTGGATGGCGAAACATTTTATTCGTTATCCACAAGTTGCAGCAGTGACTGGAAACCCAAGAATCCGTAATCGTACAAGCCTTCTTGGTAAAATTCAAGTTGGTGAGTTCTCCTCTATTGTTGGTATGATTAAAAGGGCTCAGCGAAGTTTTGGAAGATTATTTACTGTTTCTGGAGTTGTTACAGGATTTAGAAAATCAGCTGTCCATGAAGTAGGGTATTGGAGCCCAGATATGCTCACAGAGGATATAGATATTACATGGAAGCTACAACGCGAAGGATGGGATGTACGTTTTGAACCTCGTGCTTTAGTATGGATATTGATGCCTGAAACATTAAAAGGCTTATGGAAACAGCGTTTACGTTGGGCTATGGGTGGTGCACAGGTAATGCTTAAAAATTTCAAAGTTCTTTTTTTACCAAAGCAAACTCACCTTTGGGGATTAATGACGGAATTAGTACTTAGTATGATTTGGGCATATAGTATGATTATTGTTTTTCTTGTTTGGTTTTTAGATAAATTTTTGGATTTTCCATACTTAATGCTTCCGGATTCTCCTATATTGCCTAATGAAAGTAGTGTGATTTTGATTGGTGCTTGTTTGATACAGTTTTATGTGAGTAAATGGCTTGATGGGCATTATGACAAAGGGATGGGACAAAACTATTTTTGGATGATATGGTATCCATTTGCTTTTTGGTTTTTGAATCTTTTTACTGCTGTCACAGCGCTTCCAAAAGTAATATTTGCAAAGAAAAAAAGAGCTAGATGGGTGAGTCCAGATCGTGGTGCTCATCAACAGATAAAAAAATCAAAGGTCTAAATAATGGAATCTTTAATTATAAATAAGCGTCATGAACTTCCACGTGCAAAAAGATTGATGTGGGATATAGCAACTGTTTTATTGTGGATTGGTTGGATCTATTTATGGAAGCCACTTATTGTAGTTTTTTATCATATACTCACTCTTAAAGCTGCTCCTGGTGAAATGGCAGATGTTATCTTAGATAATATTAGCGTTATTCCTTTTCATCATGCTATATTTATGCTTATTGCTACTCCGTTGGTATTGTTTATTCTTTCAAGACTCAATAGACATAAATCATCAACTGAACATCTCTTATATGATGCTAGCGAGTATGCAAACTATTTTGGTGTAGAAAATACTCAGTTACAAGAGTGTGTCAACAGTCAATTAATAACAGTGTATCATGATGATCATGGACATATTACTCGTTTGGAAAATAATATAGAAAAAAAATAGAGTCTATTTAATTTTTTATTTTTGTTTCAATATGATATCTTCTTTATAGAGTAAAAAAACCTTACATGTAAGCGTTTTTTTACTCTATAATTTTTTATTTAACTGCTATAATCACCACTATGAACTTATTACTTTTCAGCTTTACATTTATATTCGTTTTTGCACTTTTAAACATCTATATCTCCAAAAGACTTATCAAAAAGTTAGATCTCAAAAAAGCTCTAAAAGATGGATTCAATATCTTTTTGATCATCAATTTTCTCGGAATTATAGGCTATATGCTGGGACGTTATTATATTAATATCCCAAGTTGGCTCTATTTTTTACTTTCAGTTCCTATTGGTATTATTTTCCTCCTTTTTTGCGCCACATTGTTTTATGATATCTCTTTATTTATTCTTTTTCGACTTCCCCTAAGCAGATCAAGAAGAGATTTTTTTAAAAGATCTTTTGATATTTCAACCCTTGGTGCAGCACTTGTTTTAAATGTTAAAGGCATGGTCGAAGCAAGAAAGATCGAGATAGAAAAAGTAGAGGTTCAGATAAATCATCTAAAATCACCCTACAAGCTTAACCAGTTAAGCGATCTCCATATCGGTGGAGTTGTTGGAGAGAGTTTTATACGTGAAGTAGTAGAAAAATCAAATGCAATGAACCCTGATCTTGTTGTGATTACAGGTGACCTTGTTGATATCGATGTTAAAAGTGCAGCACTCGCACTTGATGCACTCAAAAATCTTCATTCCCGTTATGGCATTTATTACATTGTTGGTAATCATGAGTATTTTCATGGCATAGAAAAGATCATAGAAGCTCTCAAACTGCGCGGTATCAGAGTTTTAGAAAATGAATCTTTGTATATTGGAAAAAAGGATGCTGGATTTAATCTCGCTGGCGTATATGACCTTTTTGGATATCGTATGGGATCATATGAGCCAAATCTCTCTCAAGCCCTCGCACAAAAGGTAACAGAGTCCCCAACTGTGCTTTTGGCTCACCAGCCAAAATTTATTTATGAAGTTAAAAGTGGTGTTGATTTGATGCTAAGCGGACATACGCATGGAGGACAGATCTATCCTTTTCGTTTTTTAGTCGCTCTTAATCAACCATATATCAGCGGACTCCATCAACACACAAAAGAGTTGCAGATATATGTGAGTAAAGGAACTGGATTTTGGGGTCCGCCGATGCGATTAGGTGCAAGTTCTGAGATTACATGTATGACACTTGTACCAACAAAATAGATTGAGATAGTTTGGTTTTTAAATAATATAGCTTCTGCCATTATTGGCTGATTGTTTTGCACCAAATGTGGCATACTAGGCATGCTCAATCCACCAATACAATGCCCATAGATTCAAGCAAATATAAAGCCTCATAACGACTAAACATGGCTCCTTTTAGATTATTGGAACGTATGTCGATTGCGGTGTTTTGTGCATCAGTAAAATTGGAATTTTCTAAATTAGTATTGCCAAAGAGTGCACCTTTGAAATCGCTACATGTAAAATTTGCTTTTTTAAGTGTTGCATTACGAAAATCGACATCTTTTACTCGACACTCTTTGATCATAAGCGCTTCGAGTGTTAAACCAAAAAAATTACTATCGTTTAAGATGCACTCTTTAAAACGTAACGGGTCGGTGGCGAGCAGACTTTTGTAGTCCAGCATCGTCCAATCTATGCCGATCATCTTACAAGAGATAAAATCAACACCACTCATTTTTGTATTGGTTAGCTTCATTAGAGCGAGATTGCAGTTTTCAAAGCGGCATCCGATAAATTTACAAGAAAGAAAAGAGGTCTCACTAAAGTCACATGAAATAAAAGTACAATCCTCGAACTCAGCTTTTGTGATTTTTTTGCCATGAAGCACAATTGCCTCATAGGTTTCTGCAAAAACATCCATTTTATCTACTATCTTCTCTAGTGCCACTTTTTAATCCTTTTTTTTTGTAAACTTTTCATCTTTTATCTTTATTTATTTATTAAATGAATTGTACCAGCTAGAAGTTCAAGAATGAAAATATTTATTATAGCTTTAGAATTTTGTGTTTTTATATCTTTAAAGTTCGTAAAATAGGGGATTTGTAGTGGTACCTGCGGGCGGACTCGAACCGCCACAGCTCGCGCTAGCGGATTTTGAATCCGCCGTGTCTACCATTTCACCACGCAGGCATTTTTGAAGAGTTGAATTTTACTCAAAGAAATATTAAAATAAGATTTAAAAGTATATTTCTTAATTCAATTTTGGATTACAACGACTCTATTTCGCCCAGTTTCTTTCGCTTTATAGAGAAGCTGATCTCCATAAGTCACTAAAGAGGAAAAATCTGATATTTGAGCAGACTTTGCAGAAATGCCAAAACTCGCAGTTACTTTTAAAATCAGATCATTATGGTGAATCTGTGTATCTTCAATGGTCGCACGTATCCTCTCTGCAACCATATGTGCCTCAACAACAGGTGTATGAGGTAAAATGATGCCAAACTCTTCTCCGCCCAATCTGCCTATGAGATCATGTTGGCGCGTTTGTTCTAGTAAAATGCGTGAAATTGTTTGAATGACCATATCTCCCGCGTCATGACCATAGCTATCATTGACATTTTTAAAATGATCTATGTCTAACATAATAAAAGCAACACTCTTTTCATTGGTAAAAAGTTTTTTTGATATTTCATACCAACTGCGTCGATTGAGCAAGTGAGAAAGTCCGTCGATAGAAGAGAGTACATGCATATTATAGGCATTTTTATAAGCTTCAAGTCCATTTTTACGATTGAGAGATACAACAGCGTAGATATATGCGGCTAAAGGGATGGAAAAGACGATATAACTAAAAATGAGATCAAATGGTTTGTAAAAGAAAAACATAAGGGCAAGTGCGACAAAAATCTGAAAAGCCTCCATGAAAATATAGAGTTGTTTTGTGATTAACGGAGTCAGCATAATGGTTGCTACAAGATAAAACATCCAATTAAAACCCACAAAGTAGATGATATTATCATACGCGATAAATGCGTATGTAAGAGCGCTATACCCTAAAGTTCCAAACAAAGTGATAGCTTCAACACGTCGATACATAAAAAAGTCATGTTTTGCTGCTATGACAACCATCAGCGCAAAAAATATTGCAATAAGTCGGTAACTGATAACATCATGTAGATAAGGGCTGTTGATATAAGTAAAGTAATCAAATAAAAGAAAAATAGATGCTAAAAATAATCCTAAATAACTAAACGTTATAAAAATTGGAAAAATACGTTTCGTATAATATTCTTCAAAAGTATCAAAGTGGACCAATCGATTTTGAATTACTTGCACAGGAGGTATCCTTAAAAACAGTTTAGTGTATTTGATTATAGCGTTAGGAGTCTTAACATAAAAATGAATTGGACGATATAAGTGCAAATATTTTATGGAACTGTTCTTGCTTTAAAAAGTTTAAGAAAGCACAGAGTACATGGAGGTGTGATGTGAGAATAACGGAAAGTATGTATTATCAAGTTCAAAATTCAAATACAAACAATATTGCTGAAAAACTTTTTGATGTCAATAAACAGATATCTTCAGGTCAAAAATTTCAATACGCGTATGAAGCACCTACTTCATTTTCCGATGCAATGCGACTAGATAACGAGATCAACACATTTGATCAAGTAGTAAAAAGTGCGAGTAGTGGACTGAAATTTTCACAGCAGACGGATTCTACGATTAGTTCTATTACACAAACAATGGATCAGTTTAAAACGAAACTTATACAATCTGCTTCAGCAGCAAACTCTCCAGATAGTTTAGCAGCACTTGCAGACGAGTTAAGAGGACTTGAAAAACAGCTAAAAACTTTAGCAAATACCTCAATTAATGGACAGTATATTTTTTCAGGTTCTATGGTAAATCAAAAACCTATAGATGATAATGGAAAATATCTTGGAAATAATGAATCATTGACATCATTTTTAGGATCAAATGTTCGTCAAACTTACAACATTACTGGTGTAGAAATGTTTCAAGGTGATGAGAGTAGTGTGAAAAGAAAAATCACAACAAATACAGAACATCTCAATCAATCACTTCTTCATCCTGATGTGATGACAGATACTACAATCTCATCAAGTAATGGAGTAGAACAATATATTAAACCAACAGATACAATCAGAGATCTTATGGGAGATACTGATAATCTTCCAAATACAACAGTTGCACAAAATCATTTTTATATCAGTGGAACAAATCATGATGGCTCTACTTTTAAAACGACAGTTGATATGAAAGATGGAGAAACTGTCGGTGATCTTTTGGATAAAGTAGGAAAAGCTTACGGTAATACCTCCACAAATAAAGTTGTAAATGTAAGTTTAAATGATTTAGGTCAAATAGAGATAGAAGATAATCTCGCTGGAAGCTCAAAACTTGATTTTCACATGGTTGCAAATATTGATCCAACTGGAGCTGTGACAAATCTTAATGATCTCAACAGTAATGGTACAAAAGTAGTTGAATTTACTAAAAGTGAAGTTTCAAGCTATTCATCGAGCGTAGGACAACAAAGAGACCAGTTTCAGACTGATAGTTTTTTCCTCAATATGGATTTACGCACCCATGAAGGCGTTATGGCTAATTCTACCACTCCTTTAAAGGATATTTTTCAGTCAAATATTGATCATATAACTTTTGGAGGTAAAGACGCTGATGGAAATGTAGTTAATACATCTTTTTCAATATCAGCAACATCAACCGTCAAAGATATAATGGATGCAGTGACATCTGCATATAAGGGAACTAAAACAGATTTAACGACAAATTTATCTAATGGTCGTATTAATTTCTCAACGCTATCTGGAAAAGATAATATCAATGTTCAGATGACAGCTCAAGATAGTTCTAATAATCCTTTAAATGCTTTATCCTCAAATGCAAGCATTAGTTATGATAATGTAAAGTTTGAAAAATCTGGAAGGTATTTACTATCAAACGCACCACAAATTGTAAAAGCAGATAACTCTTATGCAACAGACAGTACAAAATTATCTGAAGTTTCGGGAAATGCACCTTTTGTTACCGCAGGAAATCCACAACAACTTAAATTAACTGGATTGAATATAAACGGGACAACTTTTAATGCACAAATAGATATCAAAACGGCAGCAGATGGTGGATCTACATTTTCACTTGATGGTGGAACGACTAACTATACAATCTACAATATGGCAAGTCCAAGAGCAGCTGTCGATGGTAATGATATGACCTATAAACAATTAACCGATGTTGTTAATATGATTATGAGCAATAATTTACCAACAATTACTACTCCAGCAACAACTAACACTTCTGCTGAGTATGACAGTGCTATAGGAAATGCAGATAGTGCTTCTGCGGTTGCTCTTGATTCACAAGGAAAGATTAGCTTTGAACAAACGAATGTAAATACAACAAAAGCTGATTTGACGATAGTTGATGTTAATAGTACTACATACCCAGCCTCAGGTGTAAAAACTGTTGGTTCAACATTAGAATTTAATGCAAATAGTTCATTGACTATCAGTGATCCAAAAACAGATTTTTTTGCAACTATTGATGAGATCATAAACTCTGTAGAACAGGGAAAATATAGAGCAGATGCATCTAAAGGAGACCTTAGAAATACAGGGATTCAAAATGGGATTCAAATGCTTGATGATTTGAGTCATCATATCTCAAAAGAGCAATCAAGATCAGGTGTCCAGTCTCAATCTCTTCAAGCAGCAGGAGATCGTACTCAGATGCTTATCCTTAGCACTCAAAATATGCGTAAGGATGTTGTAGATACAGATATTGCGGGCGCTACATTGCAACTGAACCAGTTACAGCTAAATTATCAAGCGATCTATTCAACAATAGCCAAAGTCTCTCAGCTTTCTCTCGTAAACTATGTAAAGTAGCCTTTGTGCTGCTTTTTTTGCTATACTCCATTTTTATTTTTGCTTAGGATTTTTTATTGCGTAATATAATATTTATAATAGTTTTTGGTATTTTTATTTATCTTGGAGTCTCTACAATTATTGCA
Source organism: uncultured Campylobacterales bacterium (assembly GCA_903892995.1). Classification (GTDB taxonomy): domain Bacteria; phylum Campylobacterota; class Campylobacteria; order Campylobacterales; family Sulfurimonadaceae; genus Hydrocurvibacter. Next base: position 495 of record CAITKP010000018.1, on the reverse strand, counting down.
GATAGCTCTATTATTGGCAAGCTTGGATCAGGATTTGCTCAGTTTAACCATGAAACTTTTGGATATATTTCCTATCTTTATCCATTTATTCTTCTTTATCCTCTTTATTACATGTATAGAAATCCTGAGTTTAATCTACGATCTTTTGAGATCGCTGTTTCTTCAGTTTTACTCTTTTTTTCAGCGATAATTTTTCAAGCTTTGATTGTTTCAAATGATTTTCGTGGCACATTGGCTCAGGGTTTTGTAGAGTTTCTTTCTCCTTTTATAGGTCTTTTTGGTGTTTGGATTTTTTGGTTTGTGATGAGCATTGTCGCATCATCAATCTTTTTTGATAAAACATTTTATGAGTTTATAGAACCATCTTTAGGGAAGTTTGATATTTTTAAAAACTACTTACATGTAAGCCGAGAAAAAGCAAAAGAAAAGGCTTTAGAAAAAGAAAAAATAAAGCTTCAAGAGAAAAGAAAAGAGGAGATTGCTAAAGCCAAAGAG
>CAITKP010000017.1 GCA_903892995.1 uncultured Campylobacterales bacterium | reverse complement strand
TTAATATTTAAAAATATTAGAAATATAAACCGATTATCTCAAACTTTAATAAGTTTTTCTTATAGGGTCGTCGGTCATTTAATCCCAAAACGGCATAAAACGTCGGTCATTTAATCCCAACGATGCCCTAAAATAGGCACTTTCATTTTTTGCCCCTTAGAATATATAGACTCTAAAGAAGTCTATAGATAGCTATGTGACTTTTTTTGGAAGTCACTAAGCTATAAAAAATTAAGAAAGAGTTGGGGTGGTGTTAGATGCGGATATGAAGTTTATTTTAGTATCTTCTGGTTTGCGGTATAAAAGACGTTTTACTTTACGTCGTCCATTGTTTGTAATTTCTTCAAGGGAAGAGTAAATTCCAAACTGTTCAAGCTTATCAAGGTTTGCTTCTATATCTCTTTTAACAGTCGCGGTCGCTTTCACACTATCTGTAGGATAACCAACCGTTGCAAGGAGATCATCAATGTCCATTCTCCACGCATCTTTATGAGTTCAAAAGAAACGAATAATAGCTTTTAAGAGAGCTGATTCAATTTTCATCTAAATATCTAGTAGTAAGATCCTATCTTTGACAGGTTTTTTTCGAAACAGTATTTTCTCTTACCGTACATCAACTCCCACACTACAAACCACTTTTCCTAAAATGAGGACACTCTCTTGCTCATCTTTGCAGATGATATGGGGTGTATAATCTCTATTATCACTTAAGAGTTGTATATTTCCATCTTCATCAACATAAGGGCGTTTTACAAAGAGACCTGTATTGGTAGAGATAACAAACACTCCTCCACTAGAGATATCGATCTCCTCTTTATCTATTAAGATGATCTCACTATCTTTAAGAGTAGGCTCCATAGAATCACCATGAACATTGATAGCCATAAGCGAAGAGGTATCTATTTTTTTAGATCTATAAAGTGAGTCTAAAAGCTCTTGCTCAATTAAAAGAAAACTGCCCTGCTCTTCATAGTTAAAGCTCCCTCCTCCTGCACTTGCATTGATCTTTGAGAGATAGCGGATTTTGGTATATTTTTCAGTATTCTCCTCTAAAGATCTTGGAAATTGATCATATAAGACCCAGTTGATTGAAATTTTTCTCTTTGCACAGAACTTTGCAATCTGCTCATAGGGAATAGAGTTTTTGCGTTTCATATGGCTTAGAGAGTCTTTTGATAAGGAGAGTGCAGCTGCTACATCTTTATCAAATACTTTACTCTCTTGTTCACTACTGAGGATATCTTTTATTTTCTCTATGATCTCATTTAACTGCGTATGACGCTCAAACCGGCCACCAAACGCGCAGAGCATCCGGCCACCTGTAAAGAGATATTTTCTGTAACGTCATTTTAGCATAAGGTGGCCGGATGATGTGTTTTAGTAATCGCTATTTTTCATCACAGAGTTAATTTTTCTCATAGATTCACCTTGAAGTTCGACTCTATGTGAAGAGTAAACAATTCTATCAAGAATGGCATCTGCGATTGTGTTATTGTTAAGATAGTTATACCATTCACTTACAGGAAGTTGTGAAGTGATAATTGTAGAGTTGATACTGGTTCGATCTTCTATGATTTCAAATAAATTTGTAGCATCATCTTCCACCATAGGAGCGACTCCGAAATCATCAAGTATTAAAAGCTGAAACCTTGAATATTTGTTGAGCAGATTTGTGTACGTTCCATCTATCCTTGATATTCGTATCTCTTCAAGCAGAGATGGAGTTCTGACATAGTAAACTCTAAATCCATCAAATACAGCACGATTAGCAAGTGCTTGAGCCAGATAGCTTTTGCCAGTTCCTGTTTTACCTGTGATGATCACATTTTGGTTAGAGCGTATAAAGTTTAGCTGTGAAAGTGATTGAATCACAGCCTTCTCTATTCTTCTATCAACTCTATAATCAATAGCATCAAGGGAAGCCTGCTTATCCTTGATTTTAGAGAGTCTATGATTCATAGTGATGCGTTTGTTTTTTAAAAATATCTCTTGAGCATCAAGAAGTTGAAATAACCTCTCCTCAAAGCTCATGGCAGTGTAAGCTACATCTTCGCTTTGTCGTTGGTAAGCATCCTTTAAACCTTGGTAACCCAATTGATTGATCTTCTCTGTTAGTTGTGCATGTGTCATATTTTTTATCTCTTCTGCTATTTTAATTTATTTGTATAAGTCTGGACCACGAAGGTTTTTGTGTGTATTAAAGAGTGATGGTGTCTCATATGTAGTGTTGTTTACACTCTTTTGAAGATAGAGTTTTTTATCTAAAATTGATGTAATGGATTTAACTTTTAGAATCCGTTTTTGCGTAGCATACATCAGTGCAAGTTCCAGCTCGATATCTCCATATTTTTTTGCAAGTGAAAGCACTGCTACTATGACGCGATAAGCGTTTGCTTTGTGTTCTACTGCTTCAAATGCATCCTCGACAAATAAAGAGCTGTACTCACCAATACTCTTAGCCCAAGATCTGAGTCGCTCTGGATTCATCTTCTCATCAATATATTGATGTTCATTTGGCATATGTTCATGAAGTGTTGAAGTTTGCCCTATAATGCGAAGTCTAGGGTGTGTTGCTATTAAATCATTTTTGAGGTAGATTCTTACATGATGTGTGGAGTATCTTACTTCAACCTCCTCTTTGAGATATTTATAGGGTACGGAGTAGTTACACTTTTTGAGAGAAATATGATAATCCATATTGACACGAGCAACTTTAAATTGCTCATATATGTAACGATTAGCTGGGAGTGCTTGAAGCTCTGGATAATCAAGTTCTTCAAATAGCTCTCTACGGCTCTTGTTTAGATGTTTCATAACCTTATTATTATATTTCTCAAGTATTGCAGCTACCTTTTCATTGGCTTCTTCAACACTAAATATTTTTATATGTCTAAAGTGAGCTAATATATAGCGCTGTATCCCCTGCACACCTTGTTCAGCCTTTGGTTTATCTTTTGGTCTGCGAGGACGAGCAGGTTCTACTCTCATATTAAAATGACGAGAGAGTGCAGCGTAGCTCTCATTAATAACAAGTCCATGCTGTTTATCATTGAAGATGACGGCTGATTTGAGATTGTCAGGAACTACTACTCTAGGCGTTCCTCCAAAGAACTCATAGGCTAATACATGAGAGAGAATAAAGTCTTCTTGTGTTTGAGAGTGGGTTACATGTACAAATGTATATCCACTAGCCCCAAGAACGCCTACGAACACTTGTGCTTTGTCAACTTCACCAGTTTTTTGATTATGGATAGGAATGGTTACTCCACTATAGTCCACAAACAGCTTTTCCCCTGCAATATGCACTTGTCTCATGGAAGGATTGAGTTTTTGCTTGTATCGTTTATAATAGACTCGATACTGCGTATATTCGTAAGCATCATCTTTATATTGGGCTTTATAAGCTTCCCATAAAAACATGAGCGTTACTTTAGTCTTCTCTTTTTTAGACTGTTTAAGTTCTTGATGCACATAGTTGTAATCTGGCATAATTTTAGAGGGTTTAGAAGTTAAACTTGTCTGCTCACCAAAAAGTTTTACTTGCAATGCATCGTCATTCATTTCGTTTAATGTAGCAATGGTTACATTGGCATCATTGCATCGTTTGATATAATCTTGAATTGTTGTTCTAGCTACTCCCGTAGCGCCTTGTATCTTTCTGGAAGAGAGATTTGCAAGTAGATGCAATCTCAATACTTCTCTAACTTGTTTCATAGATATAGTCCTCATTTTACACCTTATGTATTTGATACAAAAAGTGTAGGTAAATTTAGAAAATATCTCTTCTACTCAAAAGCTAATTCTTAAGCAATTATAAAATCGCGCTCACTACTCAAAAATGGCCGAATCATCTCCGTCATAGGTGGCCGGATGTTGAGCGTTTTTAGTGGCCGGATACAAACGCGATGGGTGGCCGGTTTGGTGCGTTTTTTGCAATTTAACTGCATTTCATTACTCTTTGCTATTTGAATATGTCAGTATAGTTATAAAGAGAGCACCCTCCCCTATTAGTTGACAATTTGTCAACTTTTTAAATCATTATAAAAGCTCTCCTATAATTATTTTTCTCAGTATATGAAAAACCTCTTTCAAGCCAATTACTGCCCTTCCTCTTTTTCATATTACAGAGAAAGTTGAACTCTCATCAACTTTTTGCCCTCCCCTCCTATCTACTGCTATCTTTTCTTAAAAGATTTAATCAGGAGTACATATGAAGATACACCTAGACCTTGATAGTTATTTTGTGAGTGCAGAGAGGACTCGGTATCCTCATCTTGTAGGTAAAAATGTTGTGGTCGCTAAAGGTAGTGATAAAAAAATATTCTCTAATATAAAAAAGAGTGGAAGCATTTTAGGAGATACTGGTGCGTTTAACAGTGTCTTGGAGTTTTCAAACAATTACGGGACAGATTTACAAAGAGCATGGAGGGAGGAGTTTATCGATGAGGATGGAGCTATTCATGGGATCGTAATTGCCAAGAGCTATGAAGCAAAACGTTATGGAATAAAAACAGGAACACCTCTTAAAGATGCACTGCATATGGCTCCTGAACTTTACGTTCTCCCAAGTGATCATCTCTTTTATCAAGAACTCTCTCAAAATCTCAAACGCTTCTTGGAGCTAAAAATACCCATCTTAGAGCAATACAGTATCGATGAGTTTTTTGGAGATCTCAGTGGATGGATCAGTGATGAGGATACATTGGAGTTTATTAGTGATCTGCAACAAGAGATTATGGAACGTTTTAACCTACCAATCAGTATTGGAGCAAGTCGTTCCAAATGGATTGCAAAGCTCCTTACTGATCGCATCAAGCCTTATGGAGTCACTGTACTAAAAGCAGAGGATGTACTAGCTTATACTCATGATATCGATGTAAATGAGTTTGCAGGTATCGGTGCAGCGATATCAAGAAAACTCAATGAGCATAAAATAAAAAGTTTAGGAGAACTAAGAGAGCGCCCTGCACTATTAAATGACTACGGAAAAATGGGTAGAGACCTCTACAAGAGGATTTGTGGAGTGGATGAAGAGAAGGTTATTCCCTATAATGATCGAAGAGGGATCGGAATCAGCAGAAACTTTAAAGCGATCCAAGAACGTAGTGAAATATTTAGACGTGTCATTATTCTTGCAAGATATCTTAGCTATACCATCATGAAACTATCTCTCAATCCTACAACTTTTTATTTCAAGATACGATATGAATATGGGATTAAAAGCTCAAGATCTATCACCTACGATAGACTCTTCAATGAGCGTTTTTTGATAGATCTTGCAAAAAAGATGATATATGCACTTGATCTGCATCCTAGCCATAAAATACACTACATAGCACTCAGTGCTTCAAACTTCTCAAATAGAGCAAACTATAAGACCTACTCTCTTTTGAGTCTTAATCGTGATAGAAAGTTTGCAGCTCTTAGTAATAAGCTCAATGAAGTTAGGGATAAATATGGAGTGGATATGATCAGATATGCAAGGGAAACTCTTATAGCCCCTGCTCGAGCCTAAGAGTGCTCTTTATAGAGCAAATAATCCTTAAATATCTGAGCATGATCAAACACTAAATCACCTGTTTGGACATTTTTGGGATCAAAGAGAGTTACCTCTTTTGCATCATCTCCAGCTTTTGGAGTGCCAATAGCTTCGCACACATAGACAATAGAAACTGTATGAAATCTTGGATCTCTCATAGGATCTGAATAGATACCAAGAAGAGATTTTATTTTTACATGTAGTGATGTCTCTTCTAACATCTCTCGTTTTAAAGCATCCTCTACTCGCTCACCCACATCCACAAAACCTCCTGCAAATGCAATCCCTTTAGGCTCGTTTTTTCTCTCTATTAAAGCGATTCCTTGGAAGGCGCCCTTTTCATCATAAACTTCTATGATTCCATCTACGCTAAGATAAGGCGTCTTTGGTTGCCAATGCATTTTACACTCCTGCCTTACAAAAGATGCACATATCCTGTCTCTGGCTCGATCTTAATTGTGGCTGTATTACTTCCACTTGTGATAGTGATGTTCACTGGAGTATGTAAAAGATTAGAAGTTGGAGCTGTTGGGGCTGGAGTGTTGTTAAATCCATATGGCCGTCCTAGATGATCAAAGCTTATGATACATGTTGCAGCAGGTGCACTCAGTGATACACCATATTTTGCAGCGAGGTTAAAGTCGTTTGTGACACTTCCATCCATGTTTGCTTTACTTGTAGGATCTTTTGCTAGACGCGTACCATCAAGACTTGAGATTTTATACCCTGCTTGACAAAGATTGATCGACCATTGTTTCTTATACCAAGTCGCATTTTTTGCATTATATTGATCATCAAGAAGTGCTAAATGCTGCGTGTATCTAATATTTGTTATTAAATGATTTGTAGCCTTTGTGAGATTATTATTACTAAAACGAGGAATAAATACGGCAGCAAGAATACCAATCACGATAATTACAAATATAAGTTCCATCATAGTAAACGCTGTTTTTTTCATCTATTTCATCCTAAAACTATTTCTTTGTTTATTGTAACGCAAAATATCTAACATCTTCACACTATCCATGTGAGCTAAGCCTTTTAAGAGACCAGCTCGTATATAAGATACTCATTGCAAAAAGAATCAATGTAATGGCAAAGAGTATATCGTCTAGTGGATACTCTTGTGAAATAGATGAAACAAGATCCCAGAGAGTATGTATAAATATTACATAAAAGATACTCCCTACTGCATAATAGAGATAAGCTAAAATCACCCCTAAAATAAAAGTGTTAAAAAGCTTTAATGCAATATCCACTGCTGCATAATCTTTTGCAACTACAAGATGAAATAGTGAAAAAAGTATTGCTGAATATAAGACCGCCCTCTTTGGTGTGATGTTTGATTTTAATAACGAACCAAACACTATCCCTCTAAAGAGAAACTCTTCATATATACCCACAGCAAGTGAGCTTATAAGCATATACAATAGAACCCCTGATGAAAGAGAGTTAAACCCTGTAGATGCAAAATAGCTAAGAGCAGTTATAGGTAGAATGACTAATAACAAAGATTGCCTCAACGTTTGTGTATTACTGATGGTATAAGTAATAGGAAGATCTTTTTTAAGAAAGAGATACCATAAAATTATAGAGACCACTGTAAAAAGAGACATAGCCACATATGTCGGAAAATGTAGTTGAATTTTCAAAAAGAACATACCAAAGGTAGAGATCAGCAGTATTAAAATACTCAAAGGCAATATTTTATTCCTCATCTATATACTCCTATCATTTATACAATTGATATGTTTTTAAAATGGATTTTTTACAATCTCTGGTTCATTAATAGTTATATGTTCGGGAAGATCTTTCCCTTTTAACTCTTCAATTGCAGAATCTATTACTCTTTTTAACTCATAGGCATATTTTAAGCCCTGTTTATCTTTTGTAAGTTCAACAGAACCATAGATGCTGATTTTATCGAGTCGGTTCTCGATTGTTAGATCTGCTCCAATGGAGAGAGAATCACTCTCATTGTTAAATGGTATAAATCCTATTTTTTTATTTGGCATATTAATACCCTTTGTTAAAGTTATGAATTTTTCTCTCTAGCTTATCAAAGAAGCCATTTGATGCTGGAGTACTTGGCACAGGTTGTGAGGAGATTGCAATGTTTTCAAAAGGGACTTGTGTATCTCCTTTAACTGGTGGGAGTGAAAGTGTCTGTTGTTTTGCTGCTGGACTCATCTTTGGAAAGAGATTAATACCTGTTAGTTTTTCTAGTTGTGCAATACTAATGACACTATAATTATCACCTGCAGCGTTAACTGTTAAATACGCCCCACCCTGCCCTGATGATGGTAAATAGATTGCTTTAAAGAGTTTTGTGGGGACTAAGACTCTTGAACCAATACGTTGAATATTCTCACCGCTATATATTGGACCTGTAATAATATATGCTTCTCCACTCTTTTTAACAAGATATCTTGTAGCTCCTTCGATATGTGCCCAAACTCCAGCATTATTGTTATGAACTTGAGGAACCATGTTTGCTAGTGTAAAACACTCTTGATTACTTTGTGGATCAATAAAGTCTGCACTTGGAGCCATATGACCTCTATCATAACCTGAATGAGCGTAGTCATTTAATTCAGCTCTTTCATTGTGAGAAAGTCTCTCTTCTGCATGAAAATCATTACTTCTCTTTGCTTTACCTGAAAGCATATTGCGTGTTAGGTGTTCAGCACTCCATAGAGGTGTTTTAGAGACTCCTGAGTGCATAACAGCGAACTCTTTGTAGCAAAGCTCTTTTGTGGACTTAGTGAGCTTTGTGTTGATGATGTCTGGGGCGTCATTGCCAAAGTAGATGTTTGTACAGGTTATTGGGGATGCGAAAACAGTTACGGCTGTTGTGAACGAGAGGAATAAAAGTTTATATGCTTTCAAACGTTATCTCCGATATTTTTTATGTTTTAATTTTTTTTATTACGCAAGAATAATGCTTAATTCTTCAATCAATTTATTAACTTGATCTTTTTTTGTTGATGACAAACCTTTAACATTTATACTTATATTGTTTTTAGATTTTTTTATTCTATTTTCTACATATTCCATAGGTTTTTTTTGACTAGCAACACTAATATATTTTAAAGCTGCTTTTCTATCAAGATTTACTATTTTTTTAAATATTTCAATATGATTATTATTTAATTTATTCAATGCAGATAGAACATAAATATCATTATAGCCCTCTTCTCTTATTTGAGTAATAATCTCATCAGGAAGTTTTAGTATGGACATTATTCTAGAGAGCCAACTTTTAGAATACCCGATTTTTTTTGCTAACTCTACTTGATTCATAACTATCTTATCATCAAGAATTTTCTTCATTGATAATGCAGTTTCAATAGGACTCATACCTTCTCTTTGAAGATTTTCAATGAGTGGTAGAATTGAAAGTTGCTCATGATCAACTTCTTCTAAAACTATCGCATCTATCGATGTTATATCGAGTATTTTTGAAGCAGCAACTCTTCGATGTCCATAAATAATTATATATGATTGATCATTCTCTTTTTTGACAGTTATTGGTTGAAGAAGACCTTCTTCTTTGATTGAATCTGCCAATGTTTGTAATGAATCTTTTTCCATATATATTCTAGGCTGATAAGGGTTTTGTTTTAAAAAATCTAAATTAATTTTTCTTATTACCTTACCCTTCATATCATCTTGATATGTATCATTAAAATGAGCTGTACTTGTTACTACTTTTGCTAAATTAAAATCAATTCTTTTCTTAGCCATTTGTAATTCCTTTGTCTATTATTTCTTGTAATAATTGATTAAACTCTTTTGCTGATTCTGACGTGGCATCTAGCTCATTTACACTAAAGCCATGAGCCACACTGTTTGCAAAATCAACCCTTCTTCTTAATATGGAATTTAATTTTATAAAATAAGGGGATTCATTGATAAAATCTACAATTTCATCAAAATGCTTTTGAGAAGGGTTGATTTTATTAAGAACAACATTTGTAATAACTTTATTCCCAGATTGTATAGATATTTGCTCTAAAATTTGTTTATATTTTTCAAGACCTAATAATTCTGTAAATTCTGATGAAACTGGTGTTAATAAAAAATCTGCAGCTAATATAGAAAGTCTATTTAGAGCTGAATCAAATCCTCCACTATCAACTACAACAATAGTTTTTTCATCTACATTATTATAGTAATACAATAAATCGTCATCTGATGTGAATATTTTTACATTCAGTCCTTCTTGTCCCATTAACTTTCTAATTCTATTATATGATGAAACAGTTTCTTGTACATCAAGATCTACAACTTCAACAGGATATTTTTTAGAAAGTTCAACGGCGATATTATATGCAAGTGTACTTTTTCCTACGCCACCTTTTTGATGACTTACTGTAATTATTGGCATTTTTATATTTTCCTTATTTTAGAAAAAATGATTTTATGATTTTATCTTGTTTTCTATTTTTAGTAAAGTTGATCATGATCAACTTAGTTAATTGTATTGTGAAGAAATGATTTTAAAAAGAAGTTTTAATGAAAAAATCGATTAGACTACACAGAATAATTTCCCATTGTGAGGATAAATTTCCCAAAATGAGGATACAATATTGTCAAATTATTTTGTAGGTATTTTAATGTCTAAAGAATCAAACAGTGAATTATTAGAAAAAGCGAAAAAACAGCATTTTGACATGCTTAGAAAAAACAATGCTATAACAGATGCAAAAAATGGTGAACTGTCTCTAGGAGCTATGAAATCGTTGGATATTATATTGCAAGTGTTTCAAGAGCATAAAGAAACTAAACTTAATTTAGAACTTTCTTATCTACGAAAAAAATTGGGTTTGCAAAATAATAATGATTATGTTGATAGAATTAAAACATACCTCTTAGAACTTAAATTACCATTTGAGCTAAGAGATTTTAGTGATTTGAGAACTGGGAAGAAAATATCGTGGGCGTTAACTTCTTTTTTGCATGATGTAAAGTCTTATAAAGATACTCAACACACTGTAGAGATAAATATATCAGAGAGTTTTGTTGAGTATATGATAGAAAAAGCGGGGTATACAAATATCGATTTATCTTTATCTCAAAAATTTAAAACTAAATATGGCTATAAAATATATGAAATGTATCTTAGATATTATTCAATGCCAAATAAAATAGATAAGAGATTAGGTACTATAAAAAAAGATATTAATGAGCTTAATGATAAATTTGGAACAAAGCATAAACATGCTTCAAAAATGTTAGAAGGTATTGGAAGAGGATTAAAAGAAATCATATCTCTTACGGGTGAAGAGATACGATGTTTATATGATAATAGTCATAAAGTTTTTGTTTTTAGTTGGATCAAAGATATTGAAGTAATTGAATCAAAATGTATAATCCCTTACAGTAGGGTAGGGGAGTTTGTAGAGTGGGTAATAATACATACTAAATCCAAGATTGAAGATCCTGAAAAATATAGCATGAAAATTAAACAAATGACATTGGATAATACATTAGATGATTTAGAATCTCTTTATAGGGGAATGTTATTGTATAAGTATGGTTATTCGTCTGATGAGATTGATATGCTTAAAACTGTATCTGGAAAATATCAAGATTTTAGTAGAAAAAAAGAACAAAAAACTTTGTTTGGTGATTAAAGAATACTATACTTGATAATTACAGTCGTGTAAAATCCCGTCATACACGAAGTTTAGAAAGGGTATATTTCCTATCATGAGGATAGATTTTCCTAAAATGAGGACTTTATTGTTCCCACTGTGAGGACAATATTTCCTAAAATGAGGATAAACGCTTCCCATTTTGAGGACTTGTATGTCATCTCATCATTTATATTTCCCATAATGAGGATTTTTTAATATGTTTGACTGAAAAACATAGAAAAATAATTGCAAAAATTAAGTTAATAATCAAAAGTAATCCTCATTATGGGAAATTTTAGTTCTATTTTTCTATTTTCACTAAGAGGTAAAAGACTTTTTTAATAGAAGTCCTCAAAATGGGAAATAAAAAATGTTGAATTTGATCTGGTTTAAAATATCGTATTATCTTAAAAAAGCATCCTCCAAAATCCAAGTACCTTCATAAGCATATTTTCTTGAACTAAAAATCTAGTACTTTATTCGTTTACGAACTAAACATAACAATATACTCAGGTAACTCGGGTAGATCTCTATCTTCAAGAAGAAATTGATCAAAATGATGCGAAAACTGTAACGAATAGACATTTTCATTACTAATCCCAAAATCCACATAAACTATTAGTTCTAATAAATAGAGTTCTTTTAATTCTTTTTCTAATTCCTCTTCACTACTTAAAGCATCTTTCATGAAATTGAAAATATCTATCGATAAAAACTCATATTTATTTTTATCAAATATACTCTTTTTTACAGTTGAGACAGCGATAATTGCTGAAAGAAGTTCAAGATGTACCTGTTCCAGTGTTTGTTGTTTATTTTGTGATGTTGTCATAACTACCCTTTTCTTTGTATTTCATTGGCGAACCAATTGCCATATGTATAACCCGTTTTTCAAATTTTGTTCAAAATTTTAAAAAAATATGTTTTATTCATACATGCAATTTAAACTTTGCTTCAATTCACTCTCAAATCCCCTACAAATCGTTTTTTACATTTCCAACTCTTTCATTTATTATCAATAACACTTTAGCGAATGATAAAAATTGGCTTTTAAAAGTCAAATAAAAAATTAACCTATATAAAAGATAATTAGAACTACAATATAGTTAATTAAGCCTATAAAGGAGTTGTAATGTTAAAAGTATTATTTGGTTCAAAAGACAAAGAACTTGTATTGCAATATCTTCTTTCAAAAGGTGAGGGCTATGCAAGTAAAATAGCAAGATTTTACGAACTAAAATCATCTCAAATACAAAAACAATTAGAAGCACTAGAAGAGGGTGATGTACTTGTTGGATTTCAGATAGGAAGAGCTAGATTATATAAATTTAATCCACGATATTACTTTTATCCTGAATTAGAAGCATTATTAAAAAAATCATTAGATGCCTATCCTGAAGAACTCAAGGATAAATGTCAACGGCGGAGTTAAATTCAGCAGTTTTTTCGTAAAAAAATTACGAAAAGTAACCTTAAGCACCTTGCGTTTTATCTTCTCCTTTCATAGAATTTTTAACTTTAAACTTATACAAGTCTGAATCTACTATTCCCTCAT
>CAITKP010000016.1 GCA_903892995.1 uncultured Campylobacterales bacterium | reverse complement strand
CCCTGTAACTGTAGCAAGATTTCCAGTGGTTAACTGAGTTAGCGTTCCTCTAAGTGTTGAAGAAACCTTTCCAAAGTATTCCTTTTCTCCTTCGAGCACTGAATCCGCTAGTATTATTATTCTTTCTATGTCTTCATGATGATCTTTATAATCATTTAGATCATCCCTTAATTTTTTAATTTTTTGGAAAGAAACATACCCTGATATTTCATTTAACGTAAGATCTGTTGAAATATTTTTCAACTTCTTAAATGCAATAATTCCCCTTACGATTATGGAAACAATTTCGTAAGCATAATTGTAGAAAAACTCATCCTCTGCTGGAACTCCTGACATTACGTGGGAAATTATCTCATCTTCAAGAAAATAATAAGAAAGAATGTTAAGCTTTGCGGAATATTGCGGAAAAATAGTAGATACATAAATGATATCGTGCTCTCGTCCACACTCTTTTGCAACCGAATATATTTTGGAAAAAAGCTCATTATCCACTTTTGGATCGATTACGAAAATGTTACGTCCCGCGAGAATATCTTGCGTTATACAATTTTCCGCGAGTCTTGTTTTACCGACACGCGTTGTTCCAAATACAAATGTGTGACCTTTTCTGTTGTCTTGTTTTTGAACGATATCAACAAACTTTTTTTCTTTGTCCCCAAGAACATAGCCTTTTCCAATAGAAAGAGGGGTTTTGGTGTCTAACTTCATCGGACATTTTTCTGATAATAAGAGCGTAATGAAGATTCTATGGTTGAAACTTCTTTCACGCTAAATAAAATACAGCTGGTATAACCACGCATTGCATAAATGATCGCTTCTTCGCATGACATTGGAATTTCCGGTTTGTTAGATTGAAGGGCACCTTCTGCAAATCCATTTGCGATATTCAAGAGCCCAAGTAGAAAATCTGAATGGTTTTGTTCTCTTAAGTATCCAGAGCCATCTGGTTTTTCATGGTGGTGTTTAACAATATGTGCGACTTCCTCTAAACCTTTTTCTTTAAGAAGCTCATATCCTATCCAGACATGCCTTTCCGCGATAGTAATATCTTTAGTAGATACATAAGCATCTTTATATATGCTGTCTTCCAGCGCAAGAAAGCCTATGTCACAATAAAAGGCTGCTAAAAGATAGTTTTGTTGTGGTAGGTACTTTTGCTCACCTGTTAATTCAAACATTTCCTGACAAAGAACCTGGAATAATGCCCCTGTATGATACATGCGTTTGTTAAGATAGGGTTTCAAGAGAGCAAAATTATGCAAGGTGCTTTTTAGTTTTTCAAATTCAAATGAATAGTGTTGAGTTGAAAGAAAATATTCACGCTTTATCGCTTGGAGATCTTCCGCAGAAATCCCAAGACTTGCGGAAAATTCATTTTCAAAATCTATAACTCTTTGAACAATATTGTTTTTGTCCTCCTGAGAAAATCTCATATTAATATTGTTCATAAGATTCCTCATTTTTTATTGCTTTGCGAGTTTTTATCAGGCCTTTGATTAAAACAGCAAAAAATGGCAAAATACCAAAAAATATCATAGCCGTTAATAGTACATTAGAGATGTGCTTTATAGCCGGCGCTATAAACAGCATAAAATAGTTATAAAAGTCTGCCGCTTCAAATTGCGTCGATAGAACTAAATTAAAAATACTACCAAGATAAACAGAGGCGCCATACACTGCTTCTTGATTGTTGACCGCAATATGATATGCCCATAAAAAGAAAAGATATATAATCCCGCCTTTAAAAAGAAAAGCCAATCCTCTTCCAAGAAAAAGTGATAAGATCGCTTTTCTTGTAATATTCCCATTATAAAATCTGACAATGGATATGAGCCAAAGCGTCATCATCCCAATGATAAAATAACTTAAGAAATAAGTAGCAAGACTCTCAAGCGGGGAGATGCGCTCATGAAGAAAGTAGAGCTTAAATGTTGGATAAATAACTTCAACAACAGGCAGTATTAAAACAAAAAAGAAGCTTTCCCAAAATCCACTCTTAAAACCTATTCTAACAAAATCTAAAACCTGTTTTATTGTGAAAAAATTAGAATCAATTTCTTCTCCTTTTTCTAGTTTCTTTTCAAAAACATGATACTCTTGAATTGTTGAGATCGCTCCAATCAATCCACTCTTTATTGGAGTTTGTTCTGTTTGCTTTGTTTCTTTTGATCCAGTGCTTTTAAGCGCTTTATCAAAATCCATAGCACCATTTGCATCTATTGACATTTTAATTCCTTTTGTTGTAGATTAGGTTTTCAGCGGGAAATACTTGTTTTATTTTAGAAATATTTTCTTTGCCGAGTTTTTCACCTGAAAAACTGAATATGATCGTTTTGTTTGGCACATATTTTTGAACATATATTGCAAACATATTGTCTGTTGCTTGATTGAGCTTTTTCTGCAAGACTCGTATTCCAAACTCGAGTGAGAGAGTGTTGTTTCTTAAAATGCTTTTACAAAGAAAAATGTCTTTATCCCCAATCTTGAACTTTTTAATCGTTTTGGAAAATGGTAAAAAACAATTGTTATCATCTTTGTCAACAAGTATGAAACCATTTTTTTGAATAGAGATAATAGTCGCATTGACATATTTATTAACAAATAAATTAGGATTTAAAGCATTTTCATTTTTATAGCGCAACTTGAAATTACGGAGCCCTTTTATCACATGCTTGGTTAAGTTAAGAGAGATGGTTACTTTTTTGTCGTTTTGTACAAAATGAACTTCAAATTTTTCATCAAAGTAAACACTCTTTTCAAAATATTCTTCAATTATTCTTTGGAGTTCATATGCCGCTTGAATTTCATCCGCAATCCCAACTTCCCTGCAATATAACAGAAGAGCTGAAATATTATTTTTAGTTACTTTTTTCATATTGACTAAATATGATTTTTATTTTTTTTCGAGTAATACGAATATCATTATTAGAAATCCCAAATCTTCTATTGATTTCACTTCCAGAATATCCGTGCGTGATAATAAGCTTAAAAATTTCAAATTCATTGCCATTGAGATATTTTGAAAAAAAATCTTCAATCGCTAATGTTTCCTCTTCCTCGTTTGAGGTAAAGTCATCTGACGCAATCATGTGGCCAAGCAAGTCTACCGTTAAAGCACTTCTTTTTTTGGATTTCTTCTTGCCATATTTTTTTGATATGAAATCTATGACAGACAGCTTAATAAAAGCGGGGGTATATTTTTGACCGTGTGTCATGTATTGTTCGAGCATAATGACTATTACATCATGCAAAAGGTCTTCGCGCGTTGCATCTTGTTGTGTTCCGTATGAGTCCAAAAGTCGAAATACAGTTCCTGCGGCAGCTTTTTTTTCAGCTTCTGTCCAATGGACAACAAAGCTAAAGAGATCCGGATCAATAAAATTCATACATACACCCCTTGCAAATAAGAAATG
>CAITKP010000015.1 GCA_903892995.1 uncultured Campylobacterales bacterium | reverse complement strand
ATTGTGCTACTTGTCTCAAAACGTGTACTTCCGATTTTATCAGTACTTGTTGCACCTATGCTTACACCAATCGTTTGATTTGAATATGCACCAACTTGGAAAGATTTATTTGTAAATTGACCTGAAAGAAGGTTTTGACCATTGTATGAAGTTGTCCCTGCAATATTATCAAGTTCAGCCATCAGTTTTGTGATATCCGCTTGAAGTGCTTTTCTTGAATCCGCACTTTGACCATCTTGTGCAGCTTGCGTTGCTTTGGTTTTAATAGTATCAAGAATACTTGTTTGCTCATTCATCGCTTTATCTGCAATTTGGATAATAGAGATACCATCATTTGCATTTGAAATCGATTGTCCTAAAGAGGAAGCTTGTGAACGAAGTGAATCCGCAATAGATAGACCTGATGCATCATCTGCTGCACTGTTGATACGAAGACCTGAACTCAGTTTACTAAGTGAACTATCAATCGCACGGTTGTTCATCATTGCACTTGCATGTGCATTCATTGCCGCTATGTTTGTGTTTATTGTAAAACCCATCTTAAATCCTTTTTGGGTGAGAGCTCTTGGCTCTTCAAAATTTTCTCAGCGTCCTTGCTGATGCAAACTATATCGCCACATAAACAAAAAGCTTTAATTTTTTTTCCAAATTATTTTATTTTTTTTTGATACACTTTCGAAATTGAAAGTAGCATACTACATATATAGGAAAATAATTTGGATCTAATTATCGTCGAGTCACCTGCCAAAGCACGTACTATCAAAAACTTTTTGGGTAAAGGATATGAGGTCATCGCCTCAAAAGGTCACATAAGAGACCTGCCAAAATCACGCTTTGGAATCACAGTGGATGAAAAAAATGAACTTGTTCCTGCATACAGTGTAGCAAAAGAGAATAGCGCAACAGTCAAAGAGATACAAGATCTAGCAAAAAAAGCAGATACCATCTATATCGCGACCGATGAGGATCGCGAGGGAGAAGCGATCGGCTGGCATATCGCTCAAGCGATCAAAAAAGATCCCGCAGCCCTTCCTAGAATCGTGTTTCATGAGATCACAAAAACAGCGATCACTCATGCACTCGAAACTGCAAGAAAAATCGATATGGATCGCGTCAATGCACAGCAAACTCGCCGTTTACTTGATCGCATCGTGGGATACAAACTCTCACCTCTTTTAAGTGCAAAGATACAAAAAGGGCTCTCAGCTGGACGTGTCCAGTCATCTACACTTAAAATCATCGTTGACCGTGAGCGCGAGATCAAAGCGTTTATCCCCCAAGAGTATTGGACTATTGATACAATTTTTAAACCAGAAATCGAAGCAAACCTTGTTTCATACTTTGGTGAGAAGATAGACAAACTCACTATTACCAATGAAAAAGATGCAAAAGAGATTGTCACAAATGTGAGTAAAGAGAGTTTTAGCGTTGCTTCTATTGAAACAAAACAGCGTAAAACTTCAACGCCTCCGCCATTTATGACTTCAACTTTGCAACAAACCGCTTCAAGTAAACTTGGGTATTCACCAAAAAAGACGATGATGATCGCTCAAGCGCTTTATGAGGGTGTCAAAACTCCAGATGGTACAAGCGGGGTTATCACCTATATGCGTACCGACTCACTCAATATGGCAAAAGAAGCCGTAGATGCAGTGCGCGAAGAGATCGTAAATAGATTTGGTGAAAAGTATCTTCCAAATGAAGCTAAATCTTATGATAAAAAATCAAAAGGCGCACAAGAAGCCCACGAAGCGATCCGCCCGACAATGCTCTCTTTCACGCCTGAAATAGCAAGTAAATATCTCAAGGCTGATGAGATAAAACTTTACAAACTCATCTATGAAAGATTTATGGCTTGTCAGATGAATGATGCAATTTTTGAACAACAAAGTATCACTTTTGCAAGTCAAAATGTAGAATATAGAGCAACGGGACGCAAACTCTTATTTGATGGTTTTTACAAAGTGCTTGGCAGTGATGACAAAGATAAACTGCTTCCTGCGCTCACACAAGGCGATGCGATAGATATAAAATCCATCAATCCATCACAACACTTTACCGAACCACCAGCTCGTTACAACGAAGCTTCTATCATCAAAAAACTCGAAGCAGAGGGCATCGGTCGTCCATCGACTTATGCACCGACTATCTCCACTTTAACTGTTCGTACTTACATCAATGTTGAGAAAAAACAGTTGATTCCAACAGAGATGGCTTTTACGGTTACTGAACTCTTGGAAAAAAACTTCAAAGAGATCGTGGATGCTTCTTTTACTGCAAATATGGAGGAGGTTCTCGATGAGATTGCCGAGGGGAAAAAAGATTGGCAAAAAACCTTGCAAGATTTCTATTTTCCATTTATGAAAGAGATCGAAGAGGGCAAAGAGAGTATCATCAGCACAAAACTCGCACAACCTACAGGAAGAAACTGTCCAAAATGTGGCAGTGAACTTCTCCTGCGCTCAGGAAGATATGGCAATTTTATCGCATGTAGCGGCTTCCCAAAATGTAAATACACAGAACAAGTAGAAGGCGAAGAGAAGGCAGAGACTTCAAACGAGCAAACAAGCGAAGAAAAATGTGACAAATGTGGCAGCGATATGATCATAAAAAATGGACGTAATGGACAGTTTTTAGCATGTAGCGGCTATCCAAAATGTAAAAACACAAAAACGCTTGAAGCCACTGCTTCAAAAGTTTCAGAGATTCCTTGTCCTGATTGTGGCGGAAAACTTCTCTTTCGCCAATCACGCAGAGGAGCATTTTGGGGATGTGAAAACTACCCTACATGTAAGTTTATTTCCAAGTTTGAGCCCTCAACCCTGCGCTGCGCGGAGGATGGCTGTGGCGGTGTTTTAGCAGCTCGTGTTTATAGAAACAAAGATATTTATGAGTGTATAAAATGCAAAAACAAAACACCAAGAGAGAGCGAAGAAGAGGCATAAATGAAGATCGGTATTCTCTCAGACACGCATAAAAAAACAAAGCTCGCTAAAAAAGCGATCAAGCATCTTATAAAAAATGGTGCTGAGTTTTTGATCCATGCAGGAGATATCGTCGAGCCTGAGGTGTTGGAACTTCTTAAAAATAGCGGTTTAGAATATAGAGCGGTTTATGGAAACAATGATGCCCATCTCGCTTCTTATCACAACAGCTACTTTCTCGTACAAGAACCCTACTACTTCAAACTCGCAAACACAAAATTTAAACTGATGCATCTTCCATTTTATATGAATCCAGATGCTGATGTAGTGATTTTTGGGCATACACATATCTTTGAGTGCGATTTCAAAAACAACACACTCTTTTTAAATCCAGGTGAAACTTGCGCGAGAAACAAGTCTCTCACAGAGTTTGCAATGCTTGAAATAGAGAATAACACTTATAAAGTAAGCTATTACAGTAAAGATCCAAAAGAGGAACTATTTAACGAATCCCACTTCGTTTTCGAGAGGACATTATGAGTAAAAAAATATTTTTATGTGCCATTAGCAACATCAACAGCGGTACATGTAACGAGGATTGCAAGTTTTGCTCGCAAAGTGTAAAGTATAAAGCGGATATCGAGCGTTATATCCAAAAACCTATCGAGAAGATCGTAGAAGAAGCCAAAGAAGCAAGAGCAAGCGGTGCACTTGGATTTTGTCTTGTGACTGCACATAAAGGGCTTGATGAGAAAACCCTCAAATTTGTATGTAATGTCGCGCGTGAAGTGAGCCGTGAAGTCCCAGAACTTCGCCTTATTGCTTGTAATGGAACAGCTTCTTTAGAGCAACTTTTAGCACTCAAAGAAGCGGGTATCAAAGCCTATAACCACAATCTTGAAACATCTCGTGAGTTTTATGAGCAAATCTGCACAACCCATCCATGGGATGAAAGATTTCAAACCTGCTTACATGTAAAGCAAGCAGGACTTGTGCTCATAACAGGCGGAATCTTTGGACTTGGAGAAACGCAAGGGGATAGAGTCAGTATGCTCAATTCTCTCAAAGAACTAAATCCGACTTCTGTACCGATCAATTTTTATCACCACAATCCAGCGCTTCCTCTCAAACCAAATGCACTCAGTGTTGATGAAGCACTTGATCTAATCCGTCTGACACGAGAAGTTTTATGTGATGCAGATCGTATCATGGTCGCAGGCGGAAGAGAGATGATGTTTGGCGAGAGACAAAATGAGATCTTTGAAGCGGGCGCAAACTCCATCGTCATCGGAAACTACCTCACAACTTTGGGAAGAGAGAAAAACAGAGATTTAGAGATGCTTCGCTCTCTTGATCTAGAAGTCGCAGCATCTGTAAAATAAGTAAGCGCATCGTTTTAATAGTTTTGCTATAATCTTTCAAAAAAGGAGTCGCACATGACAAGATCACCATTGCTTCAACTCGTACGCGACTCCATCGAAGAGGTTATCGAAGCAAAACGTATTATCAAACGTGATGAACTTTTAGCTACTTATCCTGCATTAGAGCAACAAGTCGGATGTATCGTCACTTTAAAAATTCACGATGAAATACGCGGTGAAGCAAAGAGCGAGCATCCCTCTCAAGCGCTTATCGATGACATCATCTACAATGCAAAAGTCGCAGCATTTCAAGACCCTCGATTTTCACCTCTCACAACCGCTGAGTACCTACGTGCTAGCATCTCTCTTTCTCTTCTCATACCAGATGAAGAGGGAAGCCTACATGTAGAGACCTCCACAGATGAGCCACTTTTAAAAGATTAGGATTTTTGCGCGTTGATATGACACGCTATTTTGTAGCCGTGATTGAGTAGCTAAGAAACCTGCAAACATTATTTTATAATTCTTTTAGTCCTTCTTCATACGTCTTTTTAAATCTTCGCATCACGATTTTAATCTGCTCCAACATGGGTTTTGGAGTGTATTGGAGGAGATCTAAAATCTCTCTTGCATCCTTGGAGTAGCGCAGGTTATATTCAGTTGCATACTCAATGTCAAAACGAAAAAGCTCCTGCTCATCCACACCTAGCACTTCCGCAATATATGGAATGAGTTCAACTTTTAATTCTCGCTTGCCATTCAAATATCCATAAATTGTTTGCTCGCTAGGTATTTCACCTGTACATTTCAATTTTGGCTCAATAGCTTGAAGCATTTTAACGAAATCTTTTTTCTGTAAATTTTTTTCTTTTATAAGATAGTTGATTTTATCAATAATTTCCACTAAAAGCCTTATCCGTTTTGAATAATATAATTCAAATATTAAGCTTGATGTAAATTGCTATCGGATATTATTATCCGATTAGGAAAATAAAAAGGGCTTAAATGAGAAATTTTTCAGTTGGAGATATAGTTCAATTAAAATCAGGCGGACCAATTATGACAGTTGAAACAGTCGATGAAGAAAGTTTGAATTGTGTATGGTTTACAGATAAGCATACGGAAGCATTTCGTGGGTATTTTGAACAAGCTACACTTCAGAAAGTTGACTTATGAAAAAGATATTTACAGGGTTTTTAATTTTTTTAGCTATGTCAAATTCAGTACAAGCGTATATGATAGGAGGTGCTTATGCATCCCTGATTAGTTGTGATTATGGAGCGTATGGGTATAAGTATGGCAACATTGGAACATATAAAGTAAATGGGCAAATATATCAAATCTTTTTTGGTAGTGACTATTGTGAATACTAATAGAAAAGAGTTTTAATGAAAAAAATAATTTTTGGATTAATGTTTGTCGCAATGACTCTAGTAGCTGATGGTGATTGGCCTTACGTATGTCAGGATCTCAAAGAATTTGCAGATAATCGATATTTTGGTGTAGCCAGCAGTCAGGCTTATCCTTTAATATTGGCAGATAATCGCTCGATAAGTATCGATAAAAAAAACAAAACAATTAAAGTGTGGACGATATGGCTTGCCTCTGAACAAGGACGACTTGCTAGAATAGAAAGTCTTGGAAAATATGATGATTATAGCAATTATGGGTATGGCAAGGACTTATTCATAATAAACTATAACACTATGAAATCTGCAGGTCTTGGTACAGCTCGATATAACTGTAATGGTTCTGTCATAACTACATCTAATTATCAAGCAGATTGGGATGAAATATCTCCTGGCTCTGTGATGGAGGGAATCGTTGATTCACTTGTAAAGAAATATAAACTCAAATAAATGAGTCGAGAATGAATTGCGATCATCTGAAGAGGAAAGCCTACATGTAGAGACCTCCACAGATGAGCCACTTTTAAAAGATTAGGATTTTTGCGCGTTGATATGACACGCTATTTTGTAGCCGTGATTGAGCCCAAGAGCGATTGAGCCACCTGATTCTTGCGTGATATCTCCGGCTACAAAAAGCCCTTTTGTCGCTGTTTCATAATTTTCATCATGCACAGGTTTGCCATCTTTTTCCTCAATCCCTGAACTTGCCAAAAATGCGCTTGGAGTTGTGCCGCCAATAGCATAGATCACTCTGTCATACACCTCATTTTCCACTTCATCAAAGAGCACTTTCACACGTCCATCTTGATCTTCAAGACCTGAGATATTGACATTTAAAATCGCCCTTACCTCTTTATGTGCGATTGCATTGGCGATATCTTTTTGATTTGTCGGATTTGCACGTCTAAAAGTTGCACGTCTATAACAGATAGCCACTTCGTTCTTTGTGCTTAGATCAACAGCATACTCTATCGCGCTATCACCGCCGCCAACGACAAGTATCTTCTCGCCATCTTTACAGTCATCAAGCGTATAGCCTACTTTTGATTTTATCGAAGATGGGATTTTATACTCTGGCTTATTTGGTTTTCCCATGCGCCCAATAGTCACAACCACATATTTTGCATGAAGGATCTCTCCAGCGATAGAGATTTCAAAAATATCTCCATTTTTAACAATCTTGCTTACTTCTGTATGCGTTTTAAGCTCAATGCCATGACTTTGTATCACCTCATCAAAAAAATCTAAAGTGGTCTCTTTTGTGCCATCAAGAAAGTAAATATTGCCATCGAGCTCTACTTTTTGACCTTTCCAGTCTTTATCTACACGTTTATTGTCTTTATAGTATTTGCGGATAGTTGCATTATGATTTTCATCTTTTTCAAGCATCAAAATATCACGAATCCCCAATAAATAACTCTCCACAGCAGCCGCAATCCCAGCAGGTCCAGCACCCACAATTACCATCTCATAAACTCTTTGCATATGCACTCCTAATGCTATAATTCTATCATACTTAAAAAAATAAAGGGTTTTGCTATGCTAAAGAGAGAAAAAGAGGTCTGTGTCTGTAACCATATCACAGCACAAGAGGTGATCGACCTTATTAAAAACAACAATATCAGCTCCTTCAAAGAGCTCCTCGAACAAGATATCTGTCCCCTTGGAAACAAATGTGGAAGCTGTCAAGAAGAGGGTTATGACAATGACGGCTTTTCTTTGGCGATGATACTCTCACTCGTAGAGCACAAGAGGGTATAAGAACTTCTCTTGCCTTACATGTAAAGTGCCCTTTGCGATAAAGGTTAAATTTATCTAAAGACAATTTAGACACTATTTTGCTAGAATAGTGAATATTAGAAATATTGGAGTTCTATTATGTTGGCTTTAAAACAAGAACAACTTTTTGATGAAATAGATATTTTACCCATAGATCTAAAGACTAAAATTGTTGATAAAATATTGGCTAGTATCACTCCCTCAAATAGTGAAATAGATAAACTTTGGATTAAAGAAGTGAGCAAAAGAAAAGAGGAGATAGACTCAAATTCTGTCACATTAGTTAACGGAGATGAAGTTTTTAAAAAACTATCCTAAGAATTTTACAATATCCAACTGCTTGGTAAACACTCAATGGCGATATAAGAAGATAAGGCTTGCACCACTCCTCTAGGCAAGCCAATCTATGAGTTTTAGCTGTGGAATTCTTTTAAAATGTTTTTGATTATTTGTTACGAGTTCATGATTATTTGCTATAGCAATTGAAGCAATCATCAAATCCATATCTGCAATAATATTTCCATCTTTTTTTAACTTTGCTTTGGTTTTAGAGAAAATCTCACTTGATTTTTCATCAAACTCTAAAATAGTAAACTCCCCAAGAAAATTTCTAAATCTATTCAAATTTTCTTCAACTTTTGAAGAGTTATAAGCCCCATACAAAAGCTCTGTGTAATTTATTCTCGTTGTGTATAATTCATTAGGTGCGATTTTTAAAAGTTCCTGCACAACACGTTTTTCGCCCTTTAAAAAATAGATTAATATATCACTATCTATAATCATCACAAATCCACCGTAAACTCTTTTGATGACTTATCCATACCAATAGTTTCAAGCATACTATTTGCTTCATTTGATCCCAATGTTCCTGCAAATTGAAGTAGATTATTATTTTGCTTGCTATTTTGTTTTGAAAAAAGCTGGATTGCTTTTTCTATAACATCAGTTTTTGTAGTGTGTAGCTCAAAACTCAGTTTCTCTAATGTCAAAATTATCTGCTCATTTAATCTTACATTCATAGCTTTTTTCATGCGCACTCCTCTAGTAGTTGTATTTACATATTATACAAAACATATTATTAATGTAAATACATGAACTTAAAAAATATTTGATTTTGTGTATTTACTATTACTGAACGCCACAACTCTAAAAGCCTTACATGTAAGCACTTTTAAGACAGTTTATCAGGAAAGTAAGTCATAAACTTTTGTAGTTTTGGGGCTATGACCACTTGGCAGTATCCTTGATTTGGATTGAGGGCAAAATAGTTTTGATGGTAGGCTTCTGCCACGTAAAAT
The DNA here is from genome assembly GCA_903892995.1 of uncultured Campylobacterales bacterium. Classification (GTDB taxonomy): domain Bacteria; phylum Campylobacterota; class Campylobacteria; order Campylobacterales; family Sulfurimonadaceae; genus Hydrocurvibacter. Next base: position 42,905 of record CAITKP010000015.1, on the reverse strand, counting down.
GTTGGTAAAGGCGAAACTTCTGTGACGATCTTATCTCGAAATTTCAAAGAGGCTTTTTTGACAGACTCTAAAATAATCTCTTTTTGTGCCTCATCTTCATAGTAGATAACCGAGCGGTATTGTGTTCCTTTGTCCGCACCTTGGGCGTTGAGTGTAGTTGGATCATGGATAGCCCAGAAAATATCTAGTAACTCAGCCATACTCATAACACGCTCATCATACTCTATCTGCACAACCTCAGCATGCCCGCTCACACCCGTGCAAACCTGCTCGTAAGAGGGATTTTTTCTAGCTCCTCCTGCATAACCACTGAGTGCATTTAAGACACCTTTTACATTACTAAACACCGCTTCCACACACCAAAAACAGCCGCCGCCTAACACTAACTTTGCCATCTCAACTCCCTAGTTTTTGTATGATTGTATCAAGGCTAGATATGTTCTTCGTTAAAACAAACCACTAATGGTGGAGTTTTAAAAGCGCTTCATAATATTTTACAATCATCTCAACGCTACCATCTAAAGCACCTTTTGGGTCTAAGCGTTTTGCCTCTCGCACAAGATAGCCGCACAATGTTTCAAGCTCATCTTTTCTCTGTGCTTTGATATCTTTGTGCATCGATGTAGAGGCGCTAAGGGGAAGTTTTGAGGCAGTTTGAAGCGATTTTTCGATCTCCTCTTCTATCTCGATTCCCTTTGCTTTTCCCACCATACTCACCTCTTTTAAATACTCTTTTGCCTCTTCATAATGGTTTTCATAAACCTCTTTTATCGACATATCAAAGTAAGAGGTCAAAACACCAAAAGTAGAGATAAAGATATATTTTTTCCAGATTGCCAGTTCAATGTTCTCAGGCACTTTGTAGCGTAAGCGGGCTTCATCTAAAACACTCGCCAAAACCTCGCTTCCCTCGCCGCCAAATACAAGGTTAAAAACACTTCCAAGCTTTTTGATATGCCCCGCTTTTTCTATGTGTGAGAGGATATAAACGCATCCATCAAGCACTTTTGCATCCAATAAAGAGCGAAGCTCATCGCCATGTTCGACGCCGTTACTCAAACAAAGCACAAGGGAGTTTTCCTTCAAAAAAGGCTTACATGTAAGCGCTGCTTGCTCTAAGTCATAACTTTTGACACAAAAAAGTACAATATCAAAAAGCCCGCTCAAGTTTTTCTCATTTACAGCCTCAAAACGGCTTACAAAATCTCCCTCATCACAGCTTACATGTAAACCTTTTTTTTGTACAACCTCAAGATGCTCGCCCCGTGCAACACCCACTATCTCATGCTCTGTCTTTGCCAAATGCACTGCGATATATCCACCTACTCCACCCAAACCGTAGATTAAAATTCTCATCTTCTTTTCCTTGTATGACGAAATAACTAAACTGTTAAGCTTGTTTTAACGTCGAACATTCTAATATTTTGTATTATTGCAGATTATAACATAGGAGTGATTGTGAAAAAAGTATTAGTTTTAGGCGGAGGATTTGCAGGGCTTGAATCTGCCATCTATCTTCGCAAAAATGGCTATGACGTTACTCTTGTGAGTGATCGAGATTTTTTCTATATCTATCCAACTTCCATTTGGATTCCAACAGGAGAAAGCAGCTTTGAAGATATCTGCATCGACCTCGTAGATCTTCAAAAAGCACATGGATTTCATCTCATCATTGATGGCGTCACTCAAATAGAAGCCAAAGAGAAGCGCGTAAGCCTTCAAAGTGGGAAACTCCTCAATGATTTTGATGCTCTTGTTATCGCGATGGGAGCATCCAAGATGAAGCCCAAAGGCGTTGAAAATACTCTCTCAATCTGTGGCGAACCAACACAGGCACTGCTTATCAAAGAGAGACTTGCTACACTCATCCAAAAGGGTAGCGCAAAAATTGCCTTTGGTTTTGGAGGCAATCCAAATGACACCTCAGCAGTACGTGGAGGCCCTGCATTTGAACTTCTTTTCAATGTTCACAATATGCTCAAAAAAAAGGGAATCCGCGAAAATTTTGAACTCACATTTTTTGCACCTATGGAAAAACCTGGAGAGCGCATGGGAGAGCAAGCGCTGAGTATGATGGAGATGATTTTTAAAAAGACAAATATTGCAAAACATTTTGGCAAAAAGATCAAATCATTTGAGAGTGATGGCGTTGTGTTTGAAGATGATAGCAAACTAGAGAGTGATTTTGTGATGTTTATCCCCGCTGGTGATGGGCATGACATTATCCAAAATTCCGATCTCCCAAAAAATGGCGCGGGATTTATTAAAATCGATGATTTTTGCTGTGTCGATGGGTTTGAAGATGTCTATGCAGTAGGCGATATCGCAGCCATTGAAGGCCCGCAGTGGAGGGCAAAACAGGGACATATTGCCGAAGTGATGGCACGCAATGTCGCGCACAATATCAAGGTCAAAGAGAGCCACAAAGGAGCGCAAAAAGGCTACGCAGAGCATCTCAATATTTTATGTGTTATGGACAGCGGAGATGGCGCGGCTTTTGTTTATAGAGATGATAAAAAAGCTGCGATGATCCCGATGCCTCTTTTTGGGCATTGGCTTAAAAAAGGGTGGGGGAAATATTGCCGTCTTTCTAAACTTGGTCGTATTCCACGTATTCCAGGGATGTAAACGCTATTCTATGCAAACAAATCGGGGAGCTTTGCACGCTTCCATAAACTCTATTTGAAACTCTATCATCTTCAAAAATGGGTTTAAAAACTGCTCAAACTGACTCTGCCCTATCGCTTCATCGCCATTTTTATCCATCAGTTTTAAAACAGTTAAAACCGATTCAATCGTAGAGAGGCAATAGGCTGCGGGCTGCTCTTTAATCGCAAACGCCGAACTTGTAGCGTGTGTAAAACTGATAGCTTGCAGCGCGGCAATGTTTGGGCTTAAACGCATCATCTTTTTCGCACACGCCCATGTAGAATCAATGATAAATATCACAACATTTTTTTCACTATTTTCTTTACATGTAAGCTTGTGTGTGTTTATCTCAATGGCATCTTGACTTGGATAGAGCAGATAGCAAAGATTTTTTTCATCATCTAAAAGTTCATTGACTCTTGGCTGGGAGCTAAAATCGATCCCTATATGAATCTCTGAATTGGGCAAAGAAAGATGAGTAAGATGCCCTGTGCCATTTTTGACTTTTTTATACTCTTTTGGGTGCATCAAAATCACAAACTTTGTTCGGGTTTGGATGGGCCTTACATGTAAACACATACAGCTCTCTTTTGGGCGATAACAGCGGTAACATTTTTCTCTCATTATTTTTTATGCTCTCTTTGGATAAAATCATAACAATTAACTCATAAAGAAATAGCATGTCAATCAAACAACAAATTTTAGAAACTATAAAAAAACGCCCGCTTATCATTGACGGTGCGATGGGAACACAACTCCAACAACGCGAAAAAGATATCCCCACCGAAGCTTGGGAAGGGCTTGAGGGGTGTAATGAACTCTTAAATGTCACAGCAGTTGATGTGATGGAAAGCATCTTTAGCGCTTACCTTACAGCTGGCGCTGATCTTATCACCACCAACACTTTTGGCTCGTTTTCTTGGGTTTTGGATGAGTACGGCATCGGGCATCGTGCGTATGAACTCTCACGCGCAGGGGCTGAAATAGTACGTAAAAAATGTGATGAGTTTAGCACACAAGATCATCCTCGCTATGTTTTAGGCTCTATCGGACCAGGGACAAAGCTCCCCTCTCTTGGGCATATCCACTATGATGAGATGTTTGCAGGATACAAAGAGTGTGCGCTTGGGCTAATAGACGGCGGCGTAGATATCTTCTTGCTTGAAACTTGCCAAGATCCACTTCAAATCAAAGTCGCTCTTCACGCATGTGAGGCGGCAAGCAAAGAGCGTGACGTGGAGATTCCACTCATGGTTTCAGTCACTATTGAGCTTGCAGGAACGATGCTTATAGGCACAGATGCCACGACTATCGCTGCGATTTTAGAGCCGTTTGATATTCTCTCTCTTGGTTTTAACTGTGGAACAGGGCCCGATCAGGTCAAAAAACATGTCAAAACTCTCAGCGAAGTGTGGGGAAAACCGATCTCCATCCACGCAAACGCAGGACTTCCACAAAACCGTGGCGGCTATACATTTTACCCAATGGGACCAGATGAATTTGCAGATAAACAAGAGGAGTTTTTAGAGTTCGCAGGGGTGAGTTTTCTTGGCGGATGCTGTGGAACGACTCCGCAACATATACGCGCTCTTACAAACCGCGTTACATGTAAGACTCCAAAAGTGGCAACAGGAAGCCAGCCAAATTCGCTTGCTTCACTCTTTAGCACGACTCCGCTTATGCAAGATCCCGCTCCGCTTTTAGTGGGCGAGCGTAGTAATGCCACAGGTTCAAAAGCGTTTCGTGAGCTTCTTTTAGATGAAAATTATGAGGGAACGCTCTCTGTGGGGCAACAGCAAGTAAGAGCTGGCGCGCATGTTCTTGATGTTTCAGTGGGCTTTGCAGGGCGTGATGAGACAAAAGATATGAATAGAGTTATGAGCCTTTACGCTCAAAAACTTTCACTTCCATTGATGCCAGATTCTACACAGACTGCGGCACTCCAAGAGGCACTCAAGCTCATCGGCGGCAAGCCTATCATCAACTCTGTCAACCTTGAAGATGGGATTGAAAAGTTTGATGCGGTTTGTGGTCTGGCGAAAAAATTTGGTGCTTCTTTAGTGTGTCTCACGATTGACGAGATCGGCATGGCAAAAACAGTTGAGAGAAAGATCGAGATTGCAGAGCGCATCTATGATCTTGCCGTCAATAAACATGGTATCAATCCAGAGGATTTGGTGTTTGACCTTCTTACTTTCACGCTTGGAAGTGGCGATGAAGAGTATTTTGACGCAGGGATCAACACCATCGAAGCGATCCGCCAATTGCGAACCAGCCATCCAGAAGTGGGAGCGATTTTAGGGCTTTCAAACATCTCTTTTGGTTTGCATAAAGATGCCCGTCCCTACCTAAACTCAATGTTTTTACACCACTGTATCGAAGCGGAACTCACATCAGTTATCATCAATGTCCAACACATCATCCCTATCAACAAAATCAGCGAAGAGGAGCAACGCATCTGCGATGATCTTATCTTCAACCGCCGTCCAAACGGCGAAGCACTTTTTACTTTTATTGACCATTTTAGCAACAAAGAAGCGGTCGATAGTGTCGCTGAAGATGAAGCCTACAACGCTCTTTCCACCGAAGAAAAGATAGCAAAACTACTTATGGACGGCGACAAAGAGCGAATGATCCCGCTTGTGGAAGAGGCACGCCAATCTATCGCTCCAGAACGTATCGTAAATGAGATTCTCATAGATGCGATGAAAGTCGTGGGTGAGCTTTTTGGCTCAGGTCAGATGCAACTTCCATTTGTACTCCAAAGTGCGGAGACGATGAAAACAACAGTCGATTATCTCCAGCCCTACTTGCCAAAAATAGAGAAAAAAACAGATACAACGCTGATCCTTGGAACCGTCAAAGGAGATGTGCATGATGTTGGTAAAAATCTTGTAGATATTATCCTCTCAAACAACGGTTTTAAAGTTGTAAATCTTGGAATAAAAGTGGAGCTAGAGAAGTTTGTCGAAACACTCAAAGAGAGCAACGCCGATGCCATCGGGATGAGCGGTCTTTTAGTAAAATCCACGCAAGTGATGAGAGACAACCTCGAAGCGCTCAAAAGTGCAGGAATCAAAATCCCTATTTTGCTTGGCGGTGCAGCGCTCACGCGTGCTTTTATAGATGATTTTTGCCGACCGTTTTATGATGGACCGATCTTTTACTGTAAAGATGCTTTTGATGGTGTAACGGCGATGAGCCGCATCGAAGCGGGCAATTTTGATACCAACCTCCATCCAAATGCACCAATTATCGAGCATGTAGAAGAGGCGGAGATTATAATCCCTCCATTTGCACAGCTTACTATGCCCGCACGTGATGTCAAAGTCCCAACACCGCCATTTTGGGGAAGACGCGAGATGAAACTCACTCCTGCGCAAATAGAAAAAGCATTCGATTGGGTCAACCATAAAATCCTTTTTAAATCCCGCTGGGGTTATAGCTCCAAGGGGATGAGTAAAGAGGCGTATGAAAAGCAGTTAAACGAAGTTGTTTGGCCAGCGTATGAGAAACTCAAAGCTCAGTTTTTGGATGAAAAACTGTTTGAACCAACTATTATCTACGGCTACTGGCCTTGTCGAAGTGACGATAAGCGCTTACTCATTTTCGATGAATCTGAGGGCTTTACATGTAAGAATGATATCAATGTAGAACCTTTTGTGGATGTACATGCAAGAGCGATTGAGGAGTTTGATTTTCCTCGCCAAAGACGCAAACCTCACCGTGCACTTAGCGACTTTTTTCATCATGACCGTCACGATGTGATCGCACTTACCTGTGTGAGTGCGGGAAATAAACTCAGCGAAGTTGAGCGTAAAATCTATGAAGAGGGAAAATACACAGAGTATTACCAGTTTCACGGTCTAGGCGTAGAACTCGCAGAAGCGCTTGCTGAAATGGTACATAAACAGATACGACTCGATCTAGGCATCGCAGAGAGTGAGGGAAGTACGATAAATGATGTGCAGATGAACAAATACCAAGGAGCACGTTACTCATTTGGATATGCAGCGTGTCCAGATCTAGAGCTTAACCGTCCACTCTTTAACCTACTCAAACCCGAAGAGTTTGGCATAGAGCTCAGTGAAACATTTCAGATACACCCAGAGCAATCCACCTCGGCACTGGTGGTTTACCATCCAAACGCAACGTATTACAACGTTTAAAAAAGGAAAATAGTGAAATCAACTTCTAAAAAAAATTATAATACGAGCAAACCACCAAGAACTGGCGCTAAAGCTACACCTAGAAATGTGCAGAGAAAAGCACCACCTAAAAAAACTGCCTTAGACGTAGCACCAAAAAATGAAGTAAAAGCGATGTTCTTTTCATGGTTTACAAGACACAACCAAGTCGGACAGATAATGACAAAGCTCGATGTCGCAAGAGAGATCATCAAAAAGCTCGATAAACCGCAAAACGAAGCCTTAGAAGAAGCAATGCACGAGCTTGAAAAAGAGGGATTTTTTGAAGTTCAAAGTGATGGAGTTACTTTGGTATTGACGCAGTTGGGTTCGGAGTTTGTGAAGTAAATATTTAGAACAGTTAAATACTCTTCTTCGTCATTTTACTATATGTACTTTTTTCTTCGCAAAAAAGTACGCAAAAAGCTCTTGCAACGGCTTCGAGCTTGCCTTTGGCAAGTTCCCAAGAAACTCCTCACAAATCTCTAAAAATTCAAAACTCGGCTACGCCTCAAACAGTTGAATTTTCTTTACGAGATTTATGCGTATTTTCTTGGCTCTGCAGGTGTTGCAACTGACGGGTGAGTTTGGTCGGCGTTCTCTTTGTGTCACTTTGGATTTTAGCTTTTTTGACCGAGCGAAGTCGTGAAGAAAATGCAACTGTTTGAGGTGTAGCCGAGTTTTGCATTTTTAGACGCAGTGACCGAAAAAAGGCGTAAAGAAATCCAACTGCTGACACGAGCTTTTTTGCATACTTTTTTTGCGGAAAAAAAAGTATGAGAGAATTTCCATAAAAAAGTAACGAAAGAAGATCCTTACATGTAAAGCTAAGAAAGAGCTAAAACAGCTTGTTAGCTGTTTGCCTTTATCGCTGCTTCTATGCGAGAAAGCGTCTCATCGCGTCCGATGATAGACATGACTACATCAAGCCCTGGACCTGAGAGTTTTCCCATAAGAGCGATGCGAAGCGGTTGCCCGATCTTACCAAAACCGATCTCTTTCTCTGCTACAAGCTCTTCCATAACATGATGATAATCCACTGGCAAATGCAATTCATCGGCTGATTTCAACTTCTCGCAAAAAGCGTGCAATATCTCAGGAGCATCAGCTTTAAACCCTTTTGCAACAGCTTTTTCATCATACACCACAGGAACGCTAAGCACTTCGTTGATAAGGTCTGCCATCTCTTTAAGTGTTTTAGCACGATCTTTAAATGCGTCTAAAAGGATCTCTCTTTTATCGTGTGATGAGAGCACAAGACCAAAATCCTCTAGTAGTTCTGCGAGTTTTGTATTGGACATATTCTTGATGTAATGAGCGCTGAGCCAATCAAGTTTTTCCACATTGTAGATGGATGCAGAGCGATTGATATCTTTTGGATCAAAAAACTCCATCATCTCATCCATCGAGAAAATCTCTTGATCTCCATGGCTCCAACCAAGACGCACTAAAAAGTTGAGTAGAGCTTCAGGCGTATAACCCATCTCTTTATATGCCATAACATCTGTCGCGCCATCACGTTTACTTAGCTTTTTGCCCTCTTTGTTATGGATCATTGGAACATGATTAAACTCTGGCAACTCAAAGCCCAAAGCTTCATAAACGACCATCTGTTTTGGAGTGTTTGACAGGTGATCATCGCCGCGAATAACGACATTGACACCCATTAGCGCATCATCAACAGCTACGACGAAGTTGTAAGTAGGTGTTCCATCCGCACGTGCAATAATGAAGTCATCTAAAATATCTTTCACCTCAAAAGTCACATCTCCTTTTACGCCGTCTTTTACAGTTATACTTCCATCAAGTGGTGCTTTGATACGCACAACTGGCTCAACACCTTCTGGTGGAGTTCCAGTAAAATCACGGTAGCGTCCATCATACATCGCGCGCTCTTTACGTGCCATCTGCTCTTCACGAAGAGATGTTAACTCCTCTTTTGACATATAACAATAGTATGCTTTGCCCTCATCGAGAAGCTTTTGGATGTACTGTTTGTAGATATCCATTCTTTGCGATTGGTATTCGATTTCGCCATCGTGTGAGAGTCCAAGCCATTTAAAAGCATTTACAATCGCTTCTGCGGCCTCTTGCGAGTTACGGCTCATATCAGTATCTTCGATGCGTAAGATGAACTTTCCATTATTCTTTCTCGCCCAAAGATAAGAAAGCAATGCAGTTCTCAGTCCTCCGATATGAAGATACCCTGTTGGAGATGGTGCAAAACGCGTAACGACCATAGTAAACCTTTCTTGAATAAGTCCCGTATTTTAGATAATCATTGGTTAAAAACGGGTAAAATAAAGGTTCTAAACTCATTATAAAGCGACTTACATGTACAAAGTTTTATTTTTTATCCTCCTCTCTCTTGGTTTACAAGCAAAAATGATTGATGGTGTAGCAATTTTAGTGCAAGATGAACCTATAACAATGCTTGAAATCACCGATGCGATGACACTATCGCACCTTGATCAAACAAAGACAATTGATCTTTTAATCCGTAAAAAGCTTGAAGATCAAGAGATAAAAGCAAGAAAAATCACTGTTGGCGAAGATGAAGTAATCGATGAGATCAAAAGAATGGCGGCGCAAAACAATATGAGCGTAAGCCAGTTTTATGAAGCAGTAGCAAGTAGCCAAAACCTTACATCTGAGCAAGTTCAAAAAGAGATGAAAGAGCGTCTTTTAAGCCAAAAACTGTTTCAAGCGATCGCCTATGTCAGAATGGATGAGCCCTCTGAGCAGGAGATTAAAGACTATTATGAACTCAACAAAGCAAAGTTCAATCATCCTCAATCTTTTTCTACCATTATTTATGAGGCAAAAGCTCAAAATCTTTTACAACAAAAAATTGACAATCCTATGTTTTACTCTGCTGAAATAGGACATAAAGAGCAAGTATTTGAATACAATAAAATCGCTCCGCAACTCGCAGAACTCTTAGAAAAAACACCCATAAATCACTTCTCAGAGATTATTCCAAATGGAAAAGATGGATTTGTAAGCTTTTATATCCAAGATATCACAAAAAGCGAAGAGTTTAAAATAGAATCGATGAAGGCACAAATAGAGAATATGATTATGGCCGATAAAAGAGAACAGGTTTTAAGAGAGTATTTTGATAGAGCAAGACTCAACGCAAATATTAAAACTTTGCGTTTGCCACAAGCGACAGAATAAAGAGAGATGAACTTCTAAAAGTTCATCATCTTAGCCTTTATAGCCATCGAGGTATTTTGTATCGAAGTTGTTGTTGATGAAGTCAGGATTTGCCATCATCTTTTTATGAAATGGAATCGTTGTTTTGATCCCAGTTATTTGAAATTCGCTTAATGCTCTATGCATTCTTGCGATTGCTTCTGCTCTATCATTTCCATAAACAATCAATTTCCCAATCATAGAGTCATAAGTTGATGGAACGATATAGTTTGCGTGTGCATGCGTATCGATACGAACATCTTTTCCACCTGGAGCAATCCAAGTGTTAATCTTTCCTGGACATGGTAAAAATTTGATCGGATCTTCTGCTGTAATACGACACTCAATAGAGTGACCTTGAAGCTTAATCTCCTCTTGTTTAGGAAGCTCTTTGCCCTCTGCTACTTCGATCATCATCTTGACAAGATCAAGCCCACTTACCATTTCAGATACTGTGTGCTCTACTTGAAGACGAGTATTCATCTCCATAAAATAGAAGTTAAGGTCTGCATCTAAAAGAAACTCGAAAGTCCCAGCACCCTCATATTTGATAAACTCAGCCGCGCGAACCGCTGCGTTGTGCAATCTTTCACGAACTTCAGGAGTTAGTACGATTGCTGGAGACTCTTCTATTAGTTTTTGGTGACGACGTTGCATAGAACAATCACGCTCGCCTACATGCAAGACATTTCCATGTGCATCTGCGATAATCTGTACTTCAATATGGCGAGGATTTTTAATGAATTTCTCCATATAAATAGTACCATCACCAAATGCAGTGATCGCTTCGCTCTCAGCTGCAAGAAACGCGTTTTCTAAATAACTTTCCTCTTCGACAACACGCATACCACGTCCGCCTCCGCCTTGAGCTGCTTTTAAAATAACTGGATAACCAACCTCTTTTGCACGTTTTTTTGCATCTGAGATATCACTGATTGCACCATCACTTCCTGGTACAACAGGAACATTTGCACGAACCATTACATCTTTAGCTTTAGATTTATCACTCATTAAAACCATAACTTCTGGAGTTGGTCCAATAAACTTGATTTTGTGGTGTGTACAAATCTCAACAAAGTGTTGGTTTTCACTTAAAAAGCCATATCCTGGGAAAACCGCATCACAGCCACTGATTTCAGCAGCAGAGATAATTGCTGGAATATTTAAGTAGCTCTTTGAACTTGGTCCTGCACCTACACAAATAGCAGCATCTGCAAGTTTTAGATACTCGCTTCCTTTATCTGCTGTTGAGTAAATAGCGACAGCCTCTTTGCCCATCTCTTTAATCGTTCTAATCGCACGAAGAGCGATCTCTCCACGATTAGCAACTAAAATACGTTTTATTTCAGCCATAGATTAAATCTTTTCCACTACAAATAATGGCATATCATACTCTACTGCATTTCCATCACTTACAAGTACATCAAGAATTTTACAATCAAACTCTGCTTCAAGTTCATTCATGATTTTCATCGCTTCTAAAATAGCTAGAACTTGACCTTTTTTCACTGTATCGCCTTTTTTAACGAATGCAGGAGAATCTGGAGATGGTGATGCATAGTATGTACCAACCATTGGAGAGAGGATTAAATCGCCTGATATTTCAGGTGCTGTCTCTACATGTACCGCAGATGTCACAGCTACAGGAGCCGCGATCATAGGAGCTGCTTGAAGTGTTGCCACAGGAGCTGAAACAGCGCCAACAACTTTTTCAAGTTCAATTGTAAAATCCTCTTTAGCGATTTTTAGTTTACTTAAACCACTTCCATCAAACTCTTGCATTAACGCCTTTATTTGCTTCATGTCCATTGTAAGTCTCCAAAATATATATTAAATTTTGCGATATAATACCATAACAAATATTAAATATTGAGGCTTTGATGCTTAGCGATACAAATTTTATCAACATAGCTTTTGAGATAGCAAGTGCTTCAAAATGTGTTTCAAAACAAGTAGGTGCAGTTATTGTAAAGGATGGAAGAATCCTCAGTTCTGGCTATAACGGCACTCCAGCAGGCTTTATGAACTGTAAAGATCACTGGAATGGAGAATACACAAAAGATCATCATGAATGGTCGAAAACTTATGAGATCCACGCGGAGATGAACGCTATCATCTGGGCAGCAAGAAAAGGGATCAGTATCGAGGGTGCTACTATCTATGTCACCTTAGAGCCTTGTAGTGAATGCAGTAAAAATCTTATCGCAAGCGGTATCAAACGGATCATCTATGCAAAACCTTACGAGCACACACAATCAGATGTTATCTCCAAATTTATTGAAGATAACGGTGTCATTATCGAAAAATTAGAAAAGCTCTAAAACCTTCTCAGGTGGGCGACCGATTACAACTCCTTTTTGGGTGATAACGATTGGTCTCTCTATTAGTTTTGGATTTTCCACCATTGCAGCAACGAGCATCTGCTCATCCATCACACTTTTGAGTTCTAACTCTTTGTAAAGATCCTCTTTTGTGCGCATCAGCTCTCTAGCTGAAATGTGAAGCTTTGATAAAATCTCTTCTATCTCCTCTTTTGAAGGCTTACTCTCAAGATATTTTACGACTTCAACATCAACGCCTTTATCATGTAAGAGTTCCAATGCTTCACGAGATTTTGAACATTTTGGGTTATGCCAGATAGTTGCTTTCATACTCTTTCCTTATTTTTTAAAGAAATTTTAGTAGAGTTGCTTGAGAATTGGTTTAAAAACGCCTAAAATCGATTTTAAACGCCGATTAAAGAACTTTTTTATACTATCTTTTCAATCAAAGATCACGGAGAATAATATGGATAACAGTTCGAGATATGCGATATTGACTGAATTTGGTAAGAAACTTTTAAACAAACCCTCATTATCTGAAGGCCTCGTGCTAATTTCACATACTGCTAAAGAACTTTTACATGCCCATAGGTGTTCCATCTATATATATGATCAAAAAAATACTGAGCTTTGGACGACACTTTCCGATGGAATACAAAAAATCAGAATATCTGCAGATAAAGGTCTTGCCGGTCATACCCTACAAGAGAAGAAACCTATAATATGTAATGATCCCTATAATAATCCACACTTTTTAAAAGAGATAGATGAAAAAAGTGGTTATCTCACACAAAATATCGCAACAGCACCTATTTTCGATTCATATCGCCATATCATTGGTGTCTTGCAGCTGCTCAACAAAGAGGGTGGCTTTGACAATGAAGATTTAAAATTTATGATCTTTTTTGCACACTATGTCAGCACCTATTTAGAACTAGCTGCTATGTTTGGAGATGAAAATGAATAAATTTGCTGAGATTGCTAAATTTGACAGAGAACTAACACAAACACAAGAAGTAAAAAATACTTTGGACAAATCATAGCGATAAAATAGAGAACAAGTTCAATGAAGAGGATATGAAAGTCCTAAACTTTTTTTCCAACTATGTCGGAGGAATTCTTGAACTTTCACTGCTTCAAGAAAAAACCTCTAAAACAACTCTTTTTTAATCCAATATGAAAGCACATAAAGACCCCAAACGTGCTGTTTAAATCGTCCCCGACGTGCCATCTCTATATATTTTTCTAAAATCTCTTTTCTAAACATTCCTGTTTCTTCATTGACTTCCAAGATCAAATCAATCTTTTTTGAAGCGATCAACCACTCCATATATGGGTTTGAAAACCCCTTTTTCTTACGTTTGAGTATCTCTTCATTCAAATATGGTTTGGCTATTTTTTTAAGAAGCGATTTTGTATTTGCATCTCCATAACGAAGCTCTGGTGAAAGTGAAAATACAGATTCTACGAGATGATGATCCAAAAATGGAGTGCGTGATTCGATAGAGTGCGCCATACTCACATGATCGAGTTTACGCAAAAAATGCTCCGCTTGAAAAATATTGAGATCAATATAGCTGTACCATGAAGCATCACTTACATGCGAAGTCCGCTTTGAGTGTAAGGATTTTTCAAATCTTTCTCTATACGAGGCTAAATATTTCAGCGATTCATTATCTTTGATATTTTGACGCATCAACTCATTTTTTTGCAGATCAGTAAACTTTTCTCCCGATGTGCGAAAGAGGAGTTTCTCATCCCAAATCCGCTTGTACCACTCCCACTCTCTATTCATAGAAAAGTTAGAACGAAAATATTTTTTGAGCCAATTTTTATGCATAAGTGTTGCGGCTTTTTGGATATCAAGATACTCAAAATATTGTCTATAGCCTAAAAAGAGCTCATCGCTTCCCTCTCCGCTTAGCACAACCCTATATCCCTCTTTTGCGATATCTTCAAAAAGTAGATACAAGGGAATAGCTGCGGGATCGTTGAGTGGTTCATCAAGCGTGTCAAAAACATGCTCGCTTGCCTCTATAAATCGATTTTGATCTATCTCTACAACGCTATTTTTCATACCCAAAAACTCAGCTGTTGATGCTGCATTTTTGCGCTCATCGTAGTTTTGATACTCATTGTATCCAAGCGTAAAAGTGTGCAGATTGTGCCCAAATTTTTTTGAAATAGCAGCGATAAAAGCGCTGTCAATTCCGCCTGAGAGCAGTGAAGCTATCTCAACTGAAGCGTTTAAGCGCGTAGAGATGGAATCGAGCAGATTCTCTTCTAAAAGCTTCAAAGCGCTCTGCTCATTTTCTATAAAATTTGACTCATCATGTAAACTCCCCTTTGGGGCTAAAATGTCGTAATAGCGCTTTACTTCTACTTTATTTTCCTTACATGTAAGCATCTCTCCCGCTGCAAGTTTGTAAATCCCCTCATAAAAAGTGTGTGGCGGTGTGGGTGCTAAAAAAGAAAGATAGGAAAGAAGTGCGTCGTTATTGAGTTTTTTTTGCTTCAAAAATGGCACTATCGCCTTGATCTCTGAGGCAAAAATAAAACTTTCCCCTTGATGATAAAAAAGCGGTTTTTTTCCCAAACGGTCTCGAAAAAGATAGAGAGTATCCCCATCTTTGAGTGCGATAGCAAACATTCCGCGAAGATGCTGTACAAAATCCACACCCCATTTAAGATAGGCCTCAATAAGCACTTCACTCTCACCTCCAGCATTAAACTCCAACTCTTTTTTGAGTTCTAAAAAGTTATAAATCTCGCCATTGAAACTAAGTAAAATATCATTATGACGCAGTGGCTGTCGAGCATTTTGAGAGTTATCCATAATACTCAAAAGATTGTGCGCGAAAAAAAGCTCTCTCTCTTGCACAATCCCACAAAAATCTGGCCCGCGATGGTGCATCAAAGAGAGGGCATATTTTGCTTTTTGCTCCTCATACTCACCCAAAATTCCAAAAACTGCACACATTATTTAAAAAATCCTACACTCATATCTCTTGGCATATACCCTTTTTTTATCACGCAGTGTGCGCCGATTTTTTTTGCCAACTCTTTGATCTCTTTTTCTCTAAAATAGTTATACACCAAAGATTCATCATCCCCTTCTAAGATATTGAAAATAAACCCTTTTTGCGATGCGCTAAAACAGTTTTGTATAAAAAGATAGGTTTCAAATCTCTGTAAAATATTCATAGCACCGCTGCAAAAGTAGTAATCTGCAAAAGGGAGTTCATCAACCAAAGCATCACATTGAAGTATCTCACACCCTGTTCTTTTTTTCGCTTCCTCAACCATCTCTTGCATCACATCAATGCCCAGATATTGCAAAGGTTTGGGCTGCATATAGTGATATAAATCACCAAAGCCACACCCAATATCCACGACTTTACAAGCTGAGATATCCTCTTCTAAGAGAGAAAGCAAAACCTTAAAACGGATCTGCTGACTCTCATTTGAGTTCCAATGCAAAGCTCTACATGTAAGCCCATGTTTTTTTAATGATGCTGTATAAAATGTTTCATTTTTAACTCTAGACATAAAATCTTCTGAATTTTTTTAGGATTATACTCAATTTCAAGTCTCTTTCAGTCTCCTTTAAATCATTGCGAACTATACTAGTTTGTACTTATTACAATCAAAACAAGGGGTCAAAATTTGTATAAAAAATCCTCACTGCTTATTTTAAGTGCTGCTGCAATCCTTATCACAGGGTGTGGAACAGGCGCACAGATAACAATTCCATCCTACTCTCCGCCAAGAGAAGAGGCAAAAATCAAAAAGATGGTCACAAAAGATGACAAGATTCCAGGTGGTGCATATCTCGCTGTTACCATCAGTCCCACTATCCTTAACTTAGATAGAACTATTCCAAAAGTCAAAGATTTTTTACTTGATTCCATCAAAACCAAATTGACGCAAACAAACTTTATCGCTCTCAACCCTATCGCAGGTGAAAATGATGTGATGCTGATTATGAACATCGCAAACTACAACTACAAAGCAACTCATAACACTCGTTCTGTTGATATAGAGGTCAACTTTACACTCTCAAGAGGCGCAGAAGAGTTTCTATCTGAATCATATAAAAAGAGAAAAAATCGCCAATCAGAAGATGTGAAAAACCTTCCTAACGAATCTGTTTTGACATCCCAAGCGGTCAATGATGTTGTAGAAGATTTTATCGCCGATATCTCTCCTCTAAAAACATTCCAGCTCAGAGAGTTTAAAACACTTCCTGATGATATCTCTTTTGTTATAGATTATGCACAAAGCAAAAACTATAAGGGTGCAATTAAAGCAATGGAAAAATACAAAGGTAAGCGTGATATGAACTTCTACTATGACCTTGCTATCCTTTATGAAGCACAAGCGAGTGTGAGTGAAGATCTCAGCGGTTTAGACAGTGCAAATGATAACTACAATATGGCGCTCAGTCGTGGAGGAGCAAAAGATGAACTCATTCTCTCTGCAAAAGCAAGATTTGATAATTTCTATGAGCTTTTAGAAAAAACAAAAAAACAGGATGCGAGCAATCAAGGGCTTATCAAAAACCGCAATGGTGAACTTGGGCAATCTAGTGATGAGTTTGAATAAAAGCTAAAAAAAAGGAATATAAAAATGAAAAAAATCACAACAAATCTTTTACATGTAAGCATTGCAGCAGCTATAGTAGCGGGGATGAGCGGATGTAGTGTTTTAAAAGAAACATTAGCGAGTCAGGTTGAAGTTCCGACTTTAGAAAAACAAGTAAATCGCGTTGCCATCGGTATGGATATTGTTCGTGTCAATCACGTCATGGCAAATAAAATCAAAATTTCAGGTGACACAACTTGGCCAAAGCTAATCGCAGCTGATCTTAATACAACGCAAACAAAAGTACTTGAGAGCATACTCAAACAAGATCCATACTATGCAACTATTCGCTACAGTGAGCCTGTTCAACGTAAAATACTTGGAGGTTCTGCACTTGCAAATCAATTAAATAGTGCAGCAGGATTTGATATTGGCGCGATAGCTGGCGCAGTTGCTGATCCTATCTCACCTCTTGCCTATAGAGCCGCACAAAAAGCACAAGTTTTATATGGTGATGATCCAAAACAGTGGCCTGATCTTTTTAGTTTTGAGGGTGGTTTGAAAAACTTTTTAGAGTTTAAATCAGGAAATCTTAAAATGGTAGAAGCGGGTCAAAGTGATTCTTATGAGACACTCTCTGCGGCACTTATAGCACTCACGCCTACAAATTTTCAAAAGGATTTAGCGCTTGCAAAAGCAGATCTTGATAAAGCACAAGATGCAGCAGCCCAGCTAGAAGGAGAAAAAAGTTCTCTTGAAGGAGATGCTAAAAAAGACCCTGCCAAAGCTATTCTCCTTAAAATGCAACTTCCTACCTTAGAAGCAGAGATCAAAAAAGCAAATGCAACTGCCGATGAGAAAGAAAAAATCTACTTTACGATGCTTGATTCTGCTGTTATTGCAATGAAAGCGGATATCAAACTCACAGATGAACAAGTAAAACTCGCACGTAATGTAAACACAGCGTCTAAAGAGATAGAGACAGGAGCGACGGAAGCGTATGGTGCATTTGGGGTTGCTGTTACAAACATTGCAGCTCAGCCTATTTTACAGCACCTTCCTCAAGAGCTTACCTCTCTTGCAGCAGTGCAAGGCAAATTTCCTCAATTTGCAGATCAGATCAAAACACGTATAGAACGTTTAACACAAAATGCAATATACTTCTTTCCAAATATGGGCATGGGAACTTACTATGCACATAAACAATCCTCTTTAGCTTCAAAATATGAAGATATTACAGCGATCATTGTAGATGCAGCGAACGCTAAAGAAAAAGCAGAAAAAAAAGCGGCAGAAGCAGCAGAAAAAGAGGCTAAAAAAGCAAAAGAAGCAGAAGCGGCGAACAAAAGCTAACGCTTCTCAAGAGCAAAAATGAAGGAAAAAATGTGAAACAAAGCAAACTAGCAATTTTATTATTGGGTCTATTTTTATTTAGTTCATGCAACGGAGCATCTAGCTCAGTATCGGGGCAACAAAAAGCTGCATCCGCGGCTTGGATAAACTCAACTCCAAGCGATAATAGTAGCTATTATTATGGTGTGGGTGAGGGAAAAACTATTACAGACGCTAAAAACAACGCTCTCGCTGACATCTCTTCACGTATCTCTGTCTCCGTAAATGCTACATTTAGTTCTAGCGTCTCTGCATCAAGAATCGGAGATAATGAAGAGGTTGCATCTAAAGTCAAACAAGATGTGACAACAAAAGCAAAAGAGATCGAATACTCAAATGTAGAGATCCAAGAGAGTTCTAATGATGGAGAAAAATGGCATGTATTGATCCAAATAGATCGCAATCTCTTAGCGCAGACATATATAGAAAAACTCACAAAAATAGATAACCAACTCCAAAATGAGTTTGATATTTTCTCATCAGCTTCCATCTTTGAAAAACTCAAACTCAGCAATGGTATCAATGCGCTTTTAAGCCAGACTGATACTATTTTTCCACTCTTAAAAACTATCCAACCAAGTTTTAATGATGCAAAATACTCTAGCAGATACACAATGTACACAAAAGAGATCAGAGATGCGCAAAACAAACTTGTTTTCAATATACAAGCAGATAAAAACTCTGAAACTTTAGCAACACTGCTCCAATCACAACTCAGTAATGCAAACTATAAGTTTAGTGAGAGCGCTTACAATGTCCTGATCAAAATCAAAACATCAGCAACACAACAAAAGATCGATTCAGCAAATCCACAATTTGCAAATATGATCTGGGCACTTCGAACAACTACAATCGAAGCCTACAACAAAGCGGGAACTCGTGTTTCAAATGCTGTAGTAAAAACAAAATCTGGTTCTCCTGAGGGTTTTGAAGATGCAGTTGCGCGTACAAAAAAATATGAAGAGATCATTACTCGTGATGGTATCATCTCTTTTATTACCAATGGAAATCAAAAAAAATAAGCTTTTTCATGCGAAGTACCCCTTGTGGGTATAAGCAAAAAAGGCTTACATGTAAGCTAATCTTCTCTACTTATCAGATTTAAACCTTTCTTCTTGTAAAATCTCATAATTTTTATAAGGATATTCATGCGTTTTTTTCTTCTTTTATTTACACTTTTTTCTCTCTCTTTTGGAGTCGTTTCCATTGCACCTGTTGAGATCGGTGCGAAACCAGGCACGAGTGGACAAGTCAATGCATCTTTTCAAACACAGCGTGGCAATACAGAAGCAGATGCCTATAGTGGTGGCGTAAAACTGCAGTATGATGACAATGCAAGTTATGTGACATGGGGTGAACTGAGTGTCAATTATGCTGAAGCATCGGGTGTAAAAAACACCAATGCAACTTATGCTCATCTAAGATATATTCACACCTTCAATGATATTAAAAATATAAACTGGGAAATATTTGCACAATCAGAAACAAATCAATTTACAAGTATCCAAGAAAGATTTGTGTCAGGTGGAGGTATGCGTTTTCACATCAAAGATGATGAGCTAGGAAAACTCTATCTTGGAATGGGTGCTTTTCACGAGTATATCGCCTATTCAACAACGGTTGATAAAGAAGAAAATAATTTACGCGGAAACTTTTATCTCGCGTATAAAAAAGCGTTTAGCAAAGACTCTTCTCTCTCTTACGTTGGATACTACCAACCAAAACTCAACGGACTATATGATTATCTTATTTCAAATGGTTTAGAACTACAAGTCTTTGTATATGAAAAAATCTATCTCTCTTTAAAACTTTCATATCTTGTGGACACAAAACCAGCGATCGGTATTAAGCAAGAGGATTTTTCTCAAGTAACAAGTTTGGTATATAAATTTTAAGGAATATAGTGATGCAAGCAAAGATTTATTTTGGTTCAAGCGAAGCGACAAAAGAGACTCTCACTTCAAGACACAGCCCATACAACAACAAGCTTGTAAGTCAAGCACCTCTTTGTGAAGCAAAAGATGCACGTATAGCTCTCAATATTGCAAAAAATGCGGCAGAAGCTGCAAAAGCTTCACCTCTCTCTCAAAGATGCGCATGGCTTTTAGATGTTGCAAAAAAGCTTCGTGAAAATAAAGAGGATATCGCCCGTACTATCACGGATGAAGTTGGCAAACCTATCGCTTACGCACGTATAGAGGTTGAGCGCGCTATTGAAACTGTGACTTTGAGTGCGGAGACGATGCGAACGATGCATGGTGAAACCATCAACACAGATGCGATGCCAAGTGGAAGAAAATCGATAGCCTACTTTACAAGAGAGCCAGCTGGCGTTGTAGTGGCGATCACCCCTTTTAACTTTCCACTCAATCTTGTCGCACACAAACTCGCCCCCGCCCTTGTAGCGGGGAATGCTGTTGTACTCAAACCAACTCCAGAAGCACCCCTCACTGCTTATAAATTTGCAAAACTTTTCATCGAGAGCGAGTTTGCCATTAAAGATGCGCTCAGCCTTGTGTATGGTGATGCAGAGGTTGGAAGTGCACTTATCACAAGCGAAATCCCTCGAGTAGTGAGCTTTACAGGAAGTGTTTTAGTTGGTAAGATCATCACTCAAAATGCTGGGATTAAAAAAGTGAGTTTAGAGCTTGGAGGCAATGCAGCAACCTATATAGATAAAACCGCAGATCTTGAACTCGTAGCACAGAGATGCGCCATTGGAGCTTTTGTAAACTCTGGACAGGTTTGTATCTCCCTGCAACGCATCTACGTCAACAGTGAAATCTATGATGATTTTGCGAAAAAAATGGCCGAAGAAACAAGCAAACTCGTTGTAGGTTCTCCATACAATGATGATACTTTTATGGGGCCACTTATAGATGAAGATGCGGTAATTCGTGCAAATAGCTGGGTGCAAAATGCTCTCGATGAGGGAGCACGCTCATTACTTGAGGTCAAAAGTGATGGACGATTGTTTTATCCCTGCGTGATGGCAGATGTCACTGATGCTATGAAGATCGTATGTGAAGAGGTGTTTGCACCTATCGTCTCGCTTATAAAAGTAGATGATTTTGATAGCGCAAAAGAGAAGATGAACAACTCGCCTTATGGCTTGCAATTTTCAGTTTTTGCAAATGATTTCTCACTTATAAAACGTGCGATTAACGAGCTTGATGCAGGCGGAATTGTTATCAACGATATGCCAACCTTACGTTTTGATATCCAACCTTATGGCGGTGTAAAACTTAGCGGCGTAGGACGCGAAGGCCCTCGATTTGCCATCGAAGAGATGACAGAGATAAAATCAGTGGTACTAAACTAAACCATCTTTATTTCTCTGCCCATACTTCCAATGACGACAGTGATTGTTTCTCGTTCTCCCGTTGGAGTGGCTACTACTTTTTCTTGAGTCTTTGGATTTACAAATGTGATTTGAGTGCGCCCATCATACGCTCCATGGTGCACTATTTTTGCGTGAAGATCTTGCTTATAGAGCCTTTCTTGCTCACCTGCAAAACGTTCAAATTCTATTTCCAAATCACTAATTTTTGTCGCCCTTAACTTTAACTCTTCTGCACTTTTTTTATACTGCTTTATACGAATAAGATCTTGTTTCATAGGTTCGCTTCCCTCTTTTTGAGCCAGTAAAATCCTCTGTTGAAACTTTTTTATTCTTGGCAATCCTGCTGAATGTTCCTTATGAACTTTTTCAAACTCCTCTTTTTGAAGGCGTATCTCGATACTTAGAGTTTTCAACCTATTTTTTAACTCTTCTATCTGATTGTGATAGCTCTCCATGCTATTTGGGTCTATAATCAACTTCACACCATGCCCATTTATGTTACCAATCTCAATGAGTTCACTCGCCGTTATGACACAGTTTGAAAGCACTTCCTCTACTTTTACAATAGGAGCTATCGCTTCCCCGCCCAACATCTGCTTGATATTGATTATAGTTTTAGCGGTCACCTTACCTATTTCAAGAATCTCAATATTTGCTTCATTGGCATTTAAATCACCCTTGTGCAATTTAATGTTTGCGACATTTGCGACATCAAGCTTTGATTTGCTATGTGTTTGTGCCTCTATAGTCAGATCGTTAGCGATAATTTGGACATTTGAAGCTATGCTTCCCTCAACATTCAAATCCCGCACATCTATTCTTACACCGCTACCAATTGCATCTTCATAACTTTTTTGCTTACCGCCAATATGAACAGAGATATCTCGCTCCTCTGCGGCTTCTATATTTGCAGATGATTTGAAGCTTGCACTCTCTAAAAAAAGTTTTTTTGAAATTTTATAAACTCCATGCTCGCACTTTACATATCCATCATTTTTTGCATAATAGAGAATCTCACTTTCCCCTTCGACTTCATATATTGTTTCATCAAACAAAGGCTTTAAATCAATAACTCTTGGCTCGCGAACTTTTATATATTTTGCATCACAACCCCGTCCATCTATCCCTGCTTTTGGCTTTATATATCTTAATATATTTGTACCTGTTTCGATGGGATGAATGAGATTATTCTCTGTTTGCTGCTCAAGATAGATTTTAAGTATCTTTGCATCGACAGGTGGCTGAGGATTGATTCCAGAAGCAACACTAAACTTAATCTCTTTTGCCAAAGGCTTATTAAAGCCGATAAGAGTTACAAGTTTTTTCAATTGATTTACAAGATTGGCTTCAAAAAAATCGATAAAGAAACCAGCAAGAAGTTTTTTCTTCCAGAGTGCATCGCGGAGCTCTTTTAAAACCCCTTTATGCGCGACTAAAACAGTTCCCACTCCAAATGTAGCAACAGCTTTAATCTTATATTTATCACTTGAAAGAGCAAGATTGATAGTGGAGATGAGTTTAGTCGAATCTTTTGAAAAAATTCGAATTTCATACTCTTGTATTATACAAAAAAGCGGATCGAGCA
This sequence comes from uncultured Campylobacterales bacterium, assembly GCA_903892995.1. Lineage (GTDB taxonomy): Bacteria > Campylobacterota > Campylobacteria > Campylobacterales > Sulfurimonadaceae > Hydrocurvibacter. The sequence continues at coordinate 19,646 of CAITKP010000015.1, read as the reverse complement.
TAAGATCTTCACACAAAATCTCACTCGAACCTATCGCCCTATATGCATCATCTGTACCTCTTTTTATCAAAGTTTCATAAGATAAAAGATCAAAATCTAAAAGTTTAGGATCAACTCTTCTCTCTTGTGCAAAATCATTGAGAGTTTTTAATACATTTCTTGATATTCTCGTAACTGGTGTGAAACTCATTATACTACCCGCGCTCAAAATTGTTATTATAATACCAAAAATCTCTTGAGGGTTAGTGCATCCTTTATATAAAAGATTAATTTCAAATCAGCTATAATCGCGCAATTTTACATGTGAGAAATATTATGGATATCAGAGAAGAGTTTTTAAGATTTTTTGAATCAAAAAACCACGCAAGAGCACAGAGTGCTCCACTTGTCCCAGATGATGCGACCCTGCTTTTTAACAATGCGGGAATGGTACCGTTTAAATCGATCTTTACGGGCGATGTGCCTGTTCCATCTAACCCTCGCGCAACTTCATGCCAGACTTGTCTTCGTGCTGGCGGAAAGCACAATGACCTTGAAAATGTTGGTCATACAGCACGCCACCACACATTCTTTGAGATGCTTGGAAACTTTAGCTTTGGTGATTACTTCAAAGAGGACGCAATCGCTTATGCTTGGGAGTTTGTCACAGAGGTTTTAGAGTTTGACAAAGAGCGTCTTTGGGTCACAGTGCATGAGAGCGATGATGAAGCGGAGCTTATCTGGCAAAAACATATCGCAAAAGAGCGCATTATGCGTCTTGGTGATGATGATAACTTCTGGCAGATGGGTGACACAGGTCCTTGTGGTCCGTGTAGTGAAATCTTCTACGATCAAGGTGCAGAAAACTTCAGTGGTCCAGAGGATTACATGGGCGGCGATGGCGATAGATTTTTAGAGATCTGGAACCTTGTTTTCATGCAGTATGAGAAAAAAGTAAAAGATGGTCCACTCATTCCGCTTCCAAAACCATCAATCGACACAGGTATGGGACTAGAGCGCGTTGTTGCCATAAAAGAGGGAATGACAAGTAACTATGGTTCATCACTTTTTATGCCGATCATCAACCAAGTTTCTCATATGATTGCTAAGCCTTACATGTACGAAAGCGGAGCATCATTTCGTGTCATAGCAGATCATATCAGAACAGCAACATTTTTACTCTCCCAAGGAACAAACTTTTCAAACGAAGGGCGTGGTTATGTACTTCGCCGTATCCTTCGTCGTGGTGTTCGTCATGGATATCTTCTTGGATTTGACAAACCATTTATGTACAAACTTGTCGATACTTTGATCTCTATCATGGGAAGTGAGTATGGATACCTTGCCCAAAAAGCAGAAGCTGTCAAAGAGCAGATCGAGCTTGAAGAAGCAAGATTTTTCAAAACAATCGCATCGGGTATCGAGCTTTTTAACGCTGAACTTGAAAATACAAAAGATATCTTTAGTGGAGAAGTCGCATTTAAACTCTATGATACTTTTGGTTTCCCACTTGACTTAACAGAAGATATGCTTCGCGAGAAAGAGCTTACTCTTGATAATGCTACTTTTGATGCCCTGATGGATGAGCAAAGAACTCGTGCGAAGGCAGCTTGGAAAGGAAGTGGAGATGAAGCGACAAATGGCGATTTCAAATCACTTCTTGAAAAATTTGGAGAAAACAACTTTGTAGGGTACGAGCATAGAACTACCAGTGCAAAAGTGCTTGCACTGTTAAGTGAAAACTTCTTACATGTAGATACTTTACACGCAGAGCAGATCGGTTGGGTACTCCTTGACAACACGCCATTTTACGCACAAAGCGGTGGACAAGCGGGAGATATCGGAACACTTGCAAATATAGCAAATGTACTGGATACAAAGAAATTTCATGGACTTATTTTAAGCCACATCCACACAAAAGAAACCTTACATGTAAACGATACAGTAGAAGCTGTTGTGGATATGTCAAGAGATGAAGTGCAAAAACACCACTCAGCAACGCACTTGCTTCATGCAGCTCTTTTTGAAAAACTTGGAAACCATATCGCTCAAGCGGGTTCATCTGTGGAAGCCTCACGTCTAAGATTTGACTTTTCACATCCAAAAGCGATGACTCCTGAAGAGATCGCAGAGGTTGAAGAGCGTGTCAACTTTCACATCATGCACGCATTTAGCGGTGTAACAAAAGTGATGGATATCGAGGAAGCTTCGCGAAGCGGTGCAAAAGCACAGTTTGGTGAAAAATATGGCGATAAAGTAAGAGTTGTGAGCTTTGGCGAAGCATCTGTAGAGTTTTGTGGCGGTACTCACGTAAGCAGCACTGCAGAGATCGGCACTTTCATCATCACAAAAGAGAGCGGTGTAAGCGCTGGGGTAAGACGCATCGAAGCCGTTTGTGGCAATGCAGCTTATAACTATCTCAAAGCACAACGTCATACTTTACATATCGCAAGAGAAAGTGTAAAAAACCAAGACCTTCAAGCTGGAATCGATCGTCTCAAAGAGCAGGTTGCAACACTTAAACAAGAGCTTGCACAAACACAAAATGCAGCAAAAGAGAGCTTACATGTAGAGCTTCTTGGAGATACTGCTTATGTTATCGCAGAGATCACAGCCGGAGATATCAAAGAGCGCATAGATGAGCTTAAAAATCAACACGAGTCAATTTGTGCAATGTTGTTCCAAGTTAAAGATGATAAAGTTCTCATCGCAGCAGGGATCAAAAACTCTAGCGTAAAAGCAGGCGACTGGATCAAAATAGTCGCACCTGTTCTTGGCGGCGGCGGCGGCGGAAGAGCTGATTTTGCCCAAGCTGGCGGAAAAGATGTGACAAAACTGCCTGAGGCAAAAACAGTGGCACACGAATTTATAACCAAGGCTTTATCATAATGAAACACCTTTTATCTCAAATTTTTACAGATTATAGAAATATAATCGTTTTCTTACATGTAATCAGCGCAGTCGTTTGGGTTGGTGGTATGATCGCTATGCGCTTTGCAGCACACTACTCATTTGGAATGCTTGAAAATACACATATCAAAATCGAGCGTAGCGCACACGCACTCAAACGTCTTTTTGCTATTGTTGCTCCATTTGTCGTTATTCTTATCATCACAGCGGTTATTATGGCGGTTGGATATGGATTTAGAACAGCGGCAGTTGATGCGAGCGGAAATGTTTTAAACGCTTATGCAATGCACGTTTATAACTTGGTACATGTAAAAGAAGCTATCTGGCTTGTTATGAGTGTTAACTTCATTGCAATGGTTGTAAGACGCAACAAAGCACAAACACTTATCAAAAATGGCGATCTCATAGGCGCTGGTGCTATTTTAAAACTGATTGGAAAATATATGGTTCCACTTAACATCATTCTTGGTATCTGCGCTATCTATCTTGGTGTCACTCTAAGAAATGCGTATTAGACTTGGTTCCTCTTCACAAACTAGAGCAGAGCTTTTAAAAAGTGCTGGCATCGAGTTTGTGCAAGAGAGCGTAGAGTTTGATGAGGATTCCATCCTCGCGCAAGATGCAAAAAACTTCGTTTACCTCGCCACTCTTGGCAAATATGAAACAAACTTCAAACACTTTGGCATAGATGATTATCCCCTTTTAGTTGCTGATACAGTGATCTCAACAGGTACAAATATATTGCGTAAAGCACGTTGTGAAAGCGAAGCGAGGAATATTCTTCTCACACAAAGTGGTTCTGTTACATCCATCATTACATGCCAAATATTTCACTCTAAGAGTGTAAAAGTGATAGATATCTCTTCCACTGATTATCTCTTTGATAATTTTAATGAAAATGATCTTGAAAACTATCTTCAAAGTGGAGAATGGCGAGGAAAAGCGGGAGCTTGCATGGTTGAGGGATTTTGTAAAAAATATATAAAAGAGGTTCGTGGGTTTGAGAGCACCGCAATGGGGCTTACCACCGAAGTGATAAAACCCTATTTAGTGTTTTGAAACATCCCTTACTATAGAGAGCAGTAGTTCAAACGCTTCCGTACTTGATTTTTCAATATCTTTCATACGCTCAAGCGCTTCTCTCTCTTTTCCACTAATCCAAAGTTCAGTCTCTTGCTTGATTCCTTGGTGTACATTTGCGTGGTGCTTGTTGATAAGAGATACATCTCTGCTATGATTTTTGAGAAGTGTCGATGTAACGGTTCCAAACCATTTGCCAAATCTACAGCTATGCTCATCAACCACATTGATAGATTTTTTTGAAACCATCGCTTTATAACCATCAAGTTTTAATCCAATGTGGTCAATTTTACCATTGCTTACATGTAACTCATTTGTAAGTTCTTCTGTTTTTTCTTGGATATCAGTTGAGTTTCGTCTTACCAGACCAACATTCTCTCTAAAGTCCTCCAAGATATTCATGACGCTACCTGTTTCTTGCATAAAAGTAGAACTTATTTCCATCATAGAGTTAGAGTTTTGTTTGAGTCCATTGATGTTGATCTCAACCTCTTGAGTCGCTTTTTGTGTACGCTCAGCAAGCTTTCTAACCTCATCAGCAACAACGGCAAATCCACGCCCATGCTCACCCGCACGCGCTGCTTCTATGGCAGCGTTAAGTGCTAGAAGGTTTGTTTGATCGGAAATATCTTTAATAAGATTTATAATCTCAGCAATCGACATAACGCTATCATTAAGAGAGTTTGAATCATCTCCTAATTGATTTGAATACTGTTGGATGCTATCTATAGATTTTGCGATCTCATCTGTTTCTGCTTCAATGTTTTCCATTCTTGTAACTGTTTTATCATTAAGATCATTAATAGCGACAAGCTTTAAAACATTATCTTCAATAATCTTTTGTAAAAACTGTGTTCCATCTTCATAACTTTCAATCACTACATGTAAGAACTCTGCAGAATTATCTACAGCTTTTGGCTGATTTTTTTCATCTTCTAAACGAGCAACTTCACGTTTTAAATCATCGTTTTTTGATTCGAGTTCCGCTATTTGTACTTTGTACTTTCTCTCTAACTCTTCTAACTTTGCACTACATCCAAACATCTCATCTCCTCAGTCTATATACAAATATTTTATCACAAAAAAATAGCTTTAGTAGAAAAATATTATATCTTTTTTGCTATCTGATCTGCTGTGAGTCCAAACTTCTCAAAAAGCTTTGGCGCAGGTGCAGAAGCACCAAAACCATCCATACAAATCACTTCATCAGCCAAGCGATACCACTCCATGCCACGCGCTGCTTCGATCGCTACTTTTTTCGTATTTGGAACTATAATAGAGTCAATATAAGCACTCTCTTGCTCGATTAAAAGATCAAAACATGGAACACTGACAACATTGACTTTTGTTCCCTGTGCATTTAAAAGTGCTTTTGTTTCAAGCGCAAGACCCACCTCAGAACCAGAAGCCATCAAAGTGATCGTCGCATCTTCATCTGCACTTAGAAGATATCCGCCTTTTGTGATCTCACCCTTGACACAAGCTGGTAAAACTGGAAGATTTTGGCGTGAACACACAAATGCAGATGGAGAGTTTTTCATCTCTAACGCCACTTGCCAAGCCACGATATTTTCTGCACCATCAGCTGGTCTCCATACATAAAAGTTTGGAAGCGCTCTAAATTGGCTTAAATGCTCGATTGGCTGGTGCGTTGGTCCATCTTCGCCAACACCGATACTATCATGTGTCCAGATAAAAAACTGCTGAATTCCAGCAAGTGCTGCAATACGTGCTGATGGTTTCATATAATCTGAAAATACAAAGAAAGTCGAGCTAAAAGGCATCAATGGTCCATAAAGAGCCATCGCATTAACAATCGAAGCCATCGCATGTTCACGGATTCCAAAGTAGATATTTCTTCCCTTTGGAAATACACCCATATCATCAAGTGTCGTTTTGTTCGATGGACCCAAATCTGCAGAACCACCTAGAAATGCTGGTAATGCACGAGCGATTGCGTTCATGATTTTTCCATTTGTATTACGAGTCGCATCCGCTTTATCAAACGCTGGCCACTGGATTTTAGAAAAATCTGGATTTTGAAGTGCTTCTAGTGCTGCATTTTGTTCCATCAAAGGCATCGTTTTTTGCGAGTGAATCCACTCACGCTCTAAGAGATCACCCTTTTCTATCGCACAACGAAAGCGTGCCATCACATCTTCACTTACAAAAAATTTCTTTTGTTCATCAAAACCTGCGGCTTTTTTTGCCTCAGCAATCACATCATCACCAAGTGGCGCACCATGTGAGTGATGAGAGCCTTCAAGTTTACCTGCACCTTTTGCGATAGTCGTATGCGCGATGATGAGGGATGGTTTTTCGCTTGCTTTTGCATTTTCAATCGCTGTGTTGATCGCATCATAATCATGCCCATCACACTCAAACACATCCCACTCTTGTGACTCAAAACGTTTACGAATATCTTCACTAATACTTAAATCAGTAGAACCCTCAATTGTGATGCGGTTTGAATCATAAATAAGGATAAGATTATCAAGTTTATTGTGTCCTGCAATTGAACACGCTTCGTAGCTAATCCCCTCTTCTAAATCCCCGTCTCCACATAAACAATAAACATTGTGATCGATCAGTTTTGCAGTCTCAGAGTTTAGTTGAGCGCCCATAAACTTGCTTGCCATAGAAAAACCAACTGCATTTGCAACGCCTTGACCAAGAGGCCCTGTGGTGATCTCAACACCTTTTGTGTGGCCATATTCAGGGTGTCCAGGAGTTTTAGAGTCTAATTGACGGAAGTTTTTTAGATCCTCAAGTTCTAAACCATATCCCCAAAGATAGTAAAGTGAGTAGATAAGACCTGTTGCGTGACCGCCTGAAAACACCAGTCTATCGCGATTGAGCCATGAAGGATTTTTTGGATTGTGGCGAAGATGCTCGCTTAATACTACTGCAATGTCAGAAAGTCCCATTGGAGCACCTGGATGCCCAGAATTTGCTGCTTGAACCATATCTGCTGCTAAAAATCTTATGCTGTTTGCCATCTTTTGGCGCATCTCATTTGCCATTGTCTTATCCTTTATGTCTGTTAATGTAGTTTGTTAAAAGAGGAGAAAGTTCTGCGTACAATCTTGTATCAAAACTTTGCATCTTTTGTGTGAGTTCTTCGGCCAAATCATTAGCCTCTTTCATCGCCGCTTCTAGTCCAAGGACTGTTACAAAACTGTTTTTATTTTCATCATTATTGGTGGTTTTCCCCGCCTCTTCATCATCTTGCGTTACATCTAAAATATCATCTTGAATCTGAAACAAAAGTCCAAGTTTTATACCAAACTCATAGATTTCCTCTTCAAGTTTCTCTTCCCCAACGATAATCGCACCCATCTTCAAAGATGCTGCAATGAGCTTTGCTGTTTTGTTTACATGTAAGAGTTTCATATCCTCCAAAGAAAGAGGTTTGTTCTCAAAATAACAATCGATCGCTTGACCTAAAACCATACCGCTAAGTCCGCCATTAGTGGAGAGTTCACGGATAAGTTTTACACGGGTTGCATCACTAAATGGAGCATTAGCGAGAAGTTCAAAAGCATAAGTATTTAAAGCATCGCCAACAAGAATAGCCGTGACCTCATCATAGCTTACATGTAAAGTCGGATTTCCACGACGCAAACTTGCATTGTCCATAGCTGGCAGATCATCATGGATAAGAGAGTAGGTGTGAAGCATCTCTATCGCCATTGCCGCAACTCTTGCGCCGTCGAGTAAAAGAGAGTTATAAGCACCCACAACACCAAGTAAAAGTGCTGGACGAAAACGCTTGCCGCCAGCTTTGAGCATATTGTGAATCGCATCCTCATAATGTGGATGAATACTTGGTACTTTTGGAAGGTGATCTAATAGGAAATTTTCAAATTTTTGCATGTGAGATTTTAACTAATTTTTATGCACACAAAACTGAAACAAGGAGGGAAATTTCTCAAAGAAGCATCGATTAGATGCTCTCTGAAATCGTGTCTATATTATTATCTTCATCGACAATAACAACACGCGGTTTATAGGTGTCTAGCTCTTTTTCATCATACGTCGCATACGCTACGATAATGATTTTATCACCTTTATGCACTTTACGTGCTGCAGCACCATTGAGGCAGATATCACGTTTTCCGCGCTCACCCAAAATAATATATGTTGAAAATCTTTCACCATTGTTGATGTTTAGAATCTCAACTTTTTGTCCTACACGCATCTTAGAAGCCTCTAAAAGTTCTTCATCAATCGTAATCGAACCAACATAGTTTAAGTTCGCATCCGTTACTGTCGCGCGGTGTATCTTACTATACAACATCTCTATTGTCATTTTTTACCCTTAAAAATTAGCGTCCCATTTGAGCTTTCATATCGGCTGGTGTTATTGGAGCATCCCATAATTCTTGAGAAATAACATACTCTTCTACAACATTTCCACCGATGATGTGCTCATCAATAATACGCTCGATTTTTGCTTTATCTAAGCCTACATACATTGTATGCCCTGGTTCAACCAACATGATCGGACCTGCATTACAACGATTCATACATGAAGTACGAATAGGTTGAACTGTTCCCATAATACCTTTTTGCATCAAAGTTTGTGCTAAAAATTGAAAAAGGTCTTGCGTTTGGGGATTAACGCATGAAGGTTTTGGCATCCCAGGAAGTGCAGACTGTTCACACTTAAAGATATAAAAAGCTGGTTGAGGGATTCCCATACTGGTGTTCTCCATTCTTTAATTTTGCGAATTATAGCAAAATAACTACGATAATCTTCACGCTAAATCATTTAAAGCTTACATGTAAGCAATTGAAAAGATTATTTCAAGCCTAAAAGTTCTCGCACAACCTCTCTATCATCAAATGGAAAATACTCATCATAAATGATCTGATAAGCCTCATCACCTTTTCCAAGAATAACAACAACCTCATCTTCGCCTTGATCTTCAAGCGCCATCTCAATCGCACGTCTGCGGTTTGGTTCTACTACAACATTGCTTTTATCTTCAATGCCTGAGAGTATCTCGCTAATAATCTGATCTGGATCTTCATGACGTGGATTATCACTTGTGATATAGATTTTTTTAGCTAAACTTGAAGCAACTCTGCCCATCAATGGACGCTTGAGTGGATCTCTATCGCCACCAGCTCCAAATACAACTAGGAGTTCTTTCTCTTTAAGAGCATTTAAGACCTGCGCCATCCCATCTGGAGTATGGGCAAAATCAACAATTACGTTTGGAGTTTGGCACACCTGCTCCATTCTCCCACTCACACCTGCAAAGTTTTCAACGACATCTGCAATCTCTTCTAAAGATTTATCACTCACTAAATCTACAGCCGCCATCGCTGCTAAAAGATTGTAAAGATTAAAAAATCCATGCAAAGAGGCTTGAAATGGAACAATCTTTTCAAAATTTTGAATAATTCCGCTTGAGCCATTGTTGAGTGAATACGCCATAAGTTTATAGCTCGCTGGATTTTCAATGCCGTATGTATAGGCATTTTTAATGTTAAATGATGCCTTTGCCTCATCTTTATTGATAAGTTTTTTACTCTCATCAGCAAAAAAGCTATTTTTCACCATTGTGTATTCAGCTAAAGTTTTATGAAAATCAAGATGGTCTTGCGTGATATTTGTGAGGATTTTTAAAGCAAAATCGATCCCCTCAACTCTTTTTTGAACGATCGCATGAGAGCTGACCTCCATCACAAAATATTCACATCCCTCACGAACAGCTTGATAGATATGACGGTACGTATTTAAAACACTTGGAGTTGTGAGTGTTTTTCCCTCGCCTATCTTATCATTGAGAAAAAATCCTCTTGTTCCCTGCATCGCTGCCTTTAGGCCTAGATCAAGCAAGATAGAGTATATCGCACTTGCCGTGGTTGTCTTGCCATTTGTACCAGTAATCCCGATGATCTTAATACGGTCAAGTCCAAAAAGATGTGCAATATCTGCAACCTCAATGATCGAATGTGCGCCATGATCTATTGCGCTTTGCACATATTTTTCATTTTGTGAAGTTTTCACAAAAGCGGTCTCTTTATCACACTCCGCAGAGTTTTCAGTTACATATTTATAGGGTTGGTTAGGAAGCTCTATTTTCAATACTACTCGCTTTTGCTAGACGTTTTAACAGCTTTCTTAAGTGGCTGTCGTTTGGATATACAGATAAAGCACCCTCTAAATAACTCAGTGCCATCTCTTTAAAACCATTGTTGATCAATCTCTCTAAGAAATCTACGAAATCCTCTTTTTCTGAGATAATCACTTTTGTTGAAAACATTATGTTTTCAAACACCTCTTTGAAATTCCCATCCTCTTTTACTAAAGAGATCAGATCTTCATATAAAATTCCATTCTCTTGTTCAAGTTTATCTTTTATAGGCTGTGAAAAAACTGTTTTAAGCTGCTCAAGTGAACCATCAATCGTCTCTAGTATCTCAGAGATAACCTCATCGGCTTCCTCTTTATTTTCATCTTTTAATATTGTGTAATAATCAAAAAGAGCTTCTGCTCCATCTTCGCCACTCATCGCCATTTCAGCCAAGATCGCGCCATTATACGCTTCTTTTGAGTCTGGATAGTCACGCAAAACCTCTGCAAAATGTCTCAAAGCTACAGAATATTCAGATTTTAAAAAACTTTCATTTGCAAGAGAAAGAGCTTTATATTTACTAATTTTACTCAAGGTTGTTTTCCTGATATTTATAGATTCTCTATATCGTTTTCCATGCCTATTGGCACATTTATAACTGTGAGCTCTGGATGGATATCCATTCTCAACTGTCTTTCAACTCCATATTTAAGCGTGTTTCCACTACTTCCACATCCAACACATGCACCACGAAGCTGGACATATACTGTCGAGTTTTTCACTGTCAAGAAAGCTATATCGCCACCATCAAGTGCAAGGGAAGGACGTACCTTTTCTATAACATTTTTCACTGGAGCCATAAGCTCTTCATCTGTAAAGGGAATCATTCTAAACCTTATAAATATTTGTCTAATGCATAAAATATGCAAATATTGCTTAACAAGCAATAAAAAATATTCCTTGTATTAATCTTTAAGCAGGTCTGCACCTAGAGAAGTAATATCAGCTATATAGGCTCTTTTTCTAGCTCCGATCAAAACATAATCGATATTCTCATTTTCAAGCAAAAACTTTAAGGCACAATGTTGCAAAGAGACTGGACAATCTTCAAACTCATCTGCCAGCTCTCTTCTTGTATTTCTTGAACACTCATGCGCAACCATTTTTCCATACTCTTGTAAAAATTTATCGATCATATCAATCAAAGTTGCTCTATTTTCATCATCAAGTGGTTCTATAAATTTTCTCACCTGTGGCACTATTTGCGAGAAAAGAAAAATATCATACTCTCCGATCCAGCCAAACTTGTGTTTGCTCTCATCTAACTGTGATGCAAGATTAAAAAGTGGCATTAAAAGCTTGTTGTCTGTAAGCTCTAAAAGTTCATTGAGGTAGTAATAATACTCTCTTGGCTCTTCATAATCAGCGAGTCTAAACATTTTCATATCTTTTTGTGCGTTCAAAGGGCGATTTGCTAAAACTCTGAGTCCATTTTTTTTAGCCCACTCAGCACACTCTAATCCCTCTTGTTCAAGAAGATTTATAGGAAGTTCGATGCTTGTAAAACTATGCTTTTTATTGCGAAGCTCTTTGGCTGCATCTGCTGCAAAACTCAAAAGTGGTTCATAAGGAAGATACTCTTCATCCTTTTGTGACTTTGAAAAACTATTCGAACTAATGCCGTAGCTTTTAATCCTACCAGCTCTTACTTCCTCTTCTAAAGTCAAGAATGCGTCAAAGATGCGCTGATACATCCCATCTATTCTATCCTCTTTATCCATTCCGCGTTTCACTCCATCTAGCATATAATACTCAGGATTATGCAAAAGCAGACAATCAATACTCTCTACACCAAGGCGTTCAAGCGAAACACTAATCTGATCTTTGATAAAGCTTTGAGAGATGGAGTGATAGCAGTTTTCACTATATTCTACAACCTCTTCAAAACTATTTTCTCTATGACGCGCCAGCGTTGAACCTTGTATGTAGCCTACTTTTGAGACTATCTCTACATTTGCTATCTCTTCATCACTCAAAGTCGCCATCGCTTTTGCAATCGCCCTTTGAGCCTCTCCATCCATATAGTTTGTAGATGTGTCTATAAGCGTTATGCCGCTTTTTATAGCCTCTTGTAAAGCCTCTACATGTAAAGGATTATGCTCGCTGATCCTGTATGTTCCAAATCCAAAATGTGCCATGAAATTCTCTTTATAAAGTAATTGACAACTCTAAACAAATATTATTTATAGATCTCAATTAGTTTGTATTTTTTTGTAGATGTGAGATTTTTCGGGCAAAGCCCGAGAAGGGGTGAATTAGATTATACTAATTCAATAAACGCCATAGATGTAGCATCACCACGACGAATACGAGTTCTTACTATACGAGTATATCCACCAGCACGTTCAACGTAACCAGGAGCTATTTCGTTTACCAATTTCTTAGTAGCTTCTTTGTTTTGTAAAGCTGCAAAAATCGCACGGTGAGCATTAGCATCACCTACGCGAGCAGTTGTGATCAGTTTTTCTACAAATGAACGAAGCTCTTTTGCTTTTGGTACAGTAGTTTCTATTTTACCATTTTCAATTAATGCAATGCTTAAGTTCGTAAGAAGTGCTGCACGGTGAGCACTTGTACGACCAAGTTTGCGGTATCCATGACGATGTCTCATCTAAAATCCTCTTTAAGCTTACTCAGCTTCTATTTTCTTTTTTAATGAACTTACCAAATCATCAGAAAGATCCATGCCAACTGCAAAACCGAATTCTTGCACTTTTTCTAAGATCTCTTCAAACGATTTTTTACCTAAATTCTTAACATTTTTAAGATCATTTTCACTCATCAATACGATCTCACCGATCATTTTGATACTTGAACGATCTAAACAGTTAAAACTTCTAGCACTTAGGCCAAGCTCTTCAATACGTGAAGTCAACTTTTTAAGTTCAGCACTCTCTTCAGCTCTTTCAATAGAAACTGGAGTTTTAATACTGATCTCGCTGTTAAATACTGCAAGTTGTGCATACATAACCTCTAAAGAGTTTCTAAACGCATCTATTGGAGATATTTGACCATCTGTAACTATATTAAGTACAACTTTTTCAAAGTTTGGATTATCTTCTACCAAAACATTTTCTATTTTGTAAGTCGCTTTACGAACTGGAGTGAAGAATGTATCAAGAGCGATATAACCCTCTTTGAGAGTCTCTCTGATATCTTCACTTGGAACGTATCCAATACCTTGTTTGATGATGATGCTAAAGTTTAAAGTCGCATCTTCATTTAGCGTTGCTAAGAATGCGTCAGGTGTAACAACTTCTACTTCATCACTATTAAGATCGCTTCCTTTAATTTCACACGGACCAACAAAACTGTAGTTCGCTTCAACTGAAGTAGCACCGTTTTTTAATTTAAAACGGATACCTTTTAAGTTGATGATAAAATCAGAAATATCTTCAAGCATACCACGCACAGAATCAAACTCGTGCTTAGCGCCTTCGATTTGGATCGCTATTGGAGCATATCCAACAGAGCTGCTTAATAGGAAACGGCGAAGCGGGTGAGCTAAAGATACAGCATAACCCGTCTCGAATGGATAAGCGATAATATTCGCTTCGTTATCACTGATCTGCTCAACCACAAACTCTTGTGGAAGAAGCGGAGTAGTTTTTATCTTGTTCATTCTTAACGCCTTTTTTATATATTATTATTTCGAGTAAAGCTCAACGATTAAACGTTCTTCTACCGGAATGATAACCTCTTCACGTTCTGGTAAACGAGTAAAGATTCCAAATACTTTATCAGCATCAATATCAACCCATGGAGCTAAACCAGTTTGGTTTGTAAGCTCAATAGCGCGAACAACTTGAGGGTTTTTCTTGCTTTTTTCACGGATCTCAACTTTTTGACCTGGTTTTACCGCATATGAAGGAATATCAACACGTTTTCCATCAACAAGCACGTGACCATGGTTTACCAATTGGCGTGCAAAACGACGAGTCGTTGCAAATCCCATACGGTAAAGAACATTGTCCAAACGAGTTTCAAGAAGAGTTACTAAGATCGAACCTGTGTTACCAGTACGACGGTTAGCTTCTTGGAACAATGTACGGAATTGTTTTTCAGAAACACCATACATGAATTTCGCTTTTTGCTTTTCGTTTAGTTGTAAACCATACTCAGATATTTTTTTACGACGTTGACCATGTTGACCTGGAGCATATGGACGTTTGTCTAATGCAGATTTTCCTGCTAAACGACGTTCACCTTTAAGCGCCAAACTTACACCGAATCTACGTTCGATTTTTTCTACTGGACCTCTATATCTTGCCATCAGTAATCTCCTTAAACTCTACGACGTTTTGGTGCGCGACAACCGTTGTGTGGTAATGGTGTAACATCTTTCATGAATGTAACACGGATACCTTCGATAGCACCTACAGCTTTAACAGCAGTTTCACGACCTGAACCAGGACCTTGAACTCTAATACCTAGTTCTTTAATTCCATGAACTTTTGCTTTTTCAACAACTGCTTCTACTGCTTGCTGAGCTGCAAACGGAGTAGATTTTTTTGAACCTTTAAAACCAAGGCTACCAGCAGAACTCCAAGCGATCATATTACCCATTTCATCAGTAATAGTTACTAGAGTGTTATTGAATGATGCAGAGATGTGAATCACACCACGTGCAATGTTCTTTTTGACGATTTTTTTACGTGCAACTTTTCTTTTTGCCATTCTCTAATCCCTTACGCTGCGCCGACAGTTCTACGTTTACCCTTACGAGTACGCGCGTTTGTCTTAGTTTTTTGCCCACGACATGGAAGACCACGACGGTGACGTAGACCACGGTAAGAACCGAGTTCCATCAATGCTTTGATATCCATAGCAACTTGTTTACGAAGATCACCTTCTACAACGTGAGTTTCACGAAGTTCTTTAGTGATAGCAGCTATATCTTCTGCGTCCAATTCAAATACGCGTTTATCAGGATTAATACCTGTTGCCGCTAAAATTTGACGTGATTTAAATAGACCAATACCAAAAATGTATGTTAGTCCGTACTCTACGCGTTTTTTCTTAGGTAAGTCCACACCTGCGATACGTGCCATTCTTATCCTTGTCTCTGTTTATGTTTAGGATCTTTACAGATTACTCTGACAATCCCTTTTCTTTTAACGACTTTACAATCGTCACACATCTTCTTTACTGAAGCGCGTACTTTCATTGAAAGCTCCTGTTATTTAAATCTTTGCCGCTTATGAGGTCTGGAATATCCAGCCAATACTTGTGTCTAAACTCTATTGTACAGATACAAACATTCACTTATTGTGTACAAAACAGCAAAGCGGACGCGTATTGTATCAGAATTAATGTAAAATATTTATTAAACTGAATTTAGATATAATCTTGCATACCATGCAAAGGCTTCATTTTGACACAATCACCATATTTAGAGATAGGATGTATCAACACTCTTCTCATTGACAGATACACAACTCCAGGAATCTATCTTCTCGCAGAAGATGGAAGTGATGTTCTTCTGCCAAACCAATATTTTAAAGAGAGCATGAAGATCGGTGATCTTTTAGATGTGTTTGTTTATACAGATAGTGAAGACCGTATCGTATCAACAACACTCACACCAAAAGCTATGAAAGACCAGTTTGGATTTTTTGAAGTAGTTGATGTGACTAAAATCGGTGCTTTTGTTGATTGGGGATTACCAAAAGATCTTTTTGTGCCAAAAGCCCTGCAAAAACAACCCTTTGCCGTAGGAGAAAAGAAACTTCTTCGTGTCATTCAAGATGAACTCACTCCAAGACTAGTAGGAACGCAAAAAATTGGGAAATATCTTGAAATAAGACCAAAAGGGCTCTTTCATAACTGTGCTGTTGAGATTTTAGTGTATGAAGAAACACCTCTTGGATTTAAGGCAATCGTAAACGACAGATACAATGGACTCATTTATAGAAATGAAGTTTTTGAATCCTTACATGTAGGCGATAAACGCACAGCCTATGTCAAAAACATTCGTACAGACGGAAACCTTGATATTTCGCTTACCAAGCTAGGAAGTGAGCGTAAAAAAGACGCAGCCCAAAACGTGCTTTCACTCATCAAAGAAAATGGGGGAAGTATGCCTTACAACTACAAAAGCGATGCCGAACTCATAACAAAAGCATTTGGCTTAAGTAAAAAAGCCTTCAAAGCTTCTCTCACAGAGTTAGCAGATAAAAATCTCATAGAGATCAAAGAAACTGGAATCTATTTAAAGTAGATTTACTGCAGCACAAAAACTTATGCTGCGCTTTGTGAGTATTCACGAATATCTACATGTACTCCACTTTTTTTCAAGGTGACTGTCGTAAAACCTTTTTGAGTTTCACCATGTTTACAAATCATACATTTCATTTTTTTCTCCTAGATTTTAAATTCTCTTCCCATCGCTCGATAGCATGTAACCTATAAATAAACTTCAAACAATGTCCCTTTATCTCATTTAGATATAATTGTAGCATATTAAAATAATAGAGAATTCATGGCAAAAAATAAAAAACCGACAATCGAGCTAAGCAATAAAAGAATCTCATTTACACGTGATGGCGTGACTTATAAACTCTTACGTTTTTACCAAAAAGATATGACCCTTGATGTGATGATTTATGATGGAGAGGTTAAACGTGGCGAGCAAAGATTTCCCTTTGCACATCTTCCAAAAGAGCTTAAACGTGAGTTGCATCCAAATTAAAAAAGCCTTACATGTAAGCGTGGTTCGTCTATAGATAGTTTTAAAAAAGAGAAGCATAAAGAGGAGTGTCGCCCGAAGGCGACGGAGAATTTGTAAACTCTAAAGACTAGAATTTAAAGTTAACTTGAGCACTTACAGCTGATTGACTGTGTTTTGTTTCTATACTTGTTGCATATTGGGTTAAATTATATGCAAATTTTTCACTCGCTTCTGGAGAATAAACATATGCTAAATCCACTGATGTAGCTTTGTTAAATCCATAACTTGCACCCACAGTATAGTGATCTTCTACAATAGCTGGAAAACCAAGAAGATTAAATACATTCGTCAATGAACCTGCCATACCTTGATCTTTTATTGGACTTTTTGCATGATTATAACCTGCACGCAACGCCCAGTTATCTTGAGCATATTGGTAACCAAGCATGATTACACTTTGATCATCCCATTTAAAATCTTTGTATCCTTTAGCATCAGACCATTTTATTTGTTTGTAATCTATAGCAAAAGTATTTCCACCCATTTTATATGATGCACCAACGCCCATTTCTGCTGGTTGTTCTAAATTATCTGAACCAAGAGTTCCTGTAAAATCTTTCATTGCTTGAGAAATTTGACCTTTATATTCCATATCTATTTTAGATTTATAAGAAGCACCTACAGTAAAACCTGATGTTTCATACCCAACACCAACGCTATAGCCAAAACCGAAATCTTGAGCAACACCTTTTGTTGTACTAGTTGCACCAGAAGCAAGACCAGGAAGTGCACGACCAGAATTATTTACAAAATTTATATCTAACGAACCATATTGAAGTATTGGAGCGATACCGATACTAAATCCATTTGTTTTATATGCCAATGGAACTACAAACTGCATCAACTGTAAGTTTGTTACCATATTAAAGTTAGCCATTCCACCTGTAGTATTGCGGTAATCAGTTCCCATACCAGCTACACCATACATACCAAGTCCCCAGTAAAAGTTCTCAGAACCTTTTTGAGCAACTGCAACTGAAGGAATTACAGAAAAATCAGCAGCGCTCTTATGAGCTCCAGATCCGTCACCAAGATCAGTTTTAACATTTGGCATAAATGCAGTTCCACCAAAAGAGATCTCAGTACCCTCTACGCTTGTTATCATTGCAGGGTTAGTAAGTGCCGACTCTGCTCCATGACTCATACCAATACCAACACCACCCATACCAACAGCTTTTGCTCCAACACCTATCATAGCATCACCATTCGTTGCAAACGCAGAAGTTGTTCCTAAAGCTAAAGCTGCCACCACAGCCAATTTAATTGTTTTTTTCATTTTCTTTCTCCATTTTGTAAGTTCTTAAATTTGTTCAAACACTAACTTGAGCGTTTTGACTGCAAGCATTATATGGGAGTTAAAATAAGTCATAACTTAAATCAAATTTAATATTAATAAGATTTTTTAATATCTTAAATAATAAAAGAGAAAAAAGTCTATATATTGATAAAAGTTATAACAATCTATTATCATAATGGCATAAAATAGGCGATTTATAATATTTAATAACATTAATTAATAATTTGATAACTTTTTACAATTATTTGCAAATATCAAGTTTTTATCACATTTGTGCATTTTTGTAACAATTTTATCACATAGATATCAAAATAAGATGTTTACATGTAGGGTTCATTTACCAAACTGCAGAAACTTTCCACTAAAATAGCTCATACTAAGAGTATAAAAGGATAGAAAATGAAAAATGAATTTATAAAAGCAATGGATTTTAGACATGCATGTAAGCTTTTTGATGAAAACAAGAAAATATCTGATGAAGATATAAGCTACATTCTTGAGAGTGCAAGAAAATCACCCTCATCATTTGGCATGGAAGCATGGAAGTTTTTAGTCATAACAAATCAAGAACTAAAAGAGAAGCTAAGACCTCTTTGCTGGGATCAAGCGCAGATCACTTCTTGTTCACATCTTGTCATCGTTTTAGCGGGCATTGAAAGTGTAAAGCCAGAGTCTGGGATTGTAAGAAAAAGATTTGAACGAAGAGCTATGCCACAAGAGAAATTGGAGTTTTATCTTGAACTATATGCTTCACACTTAAAAGAGACTCTAAGTAGTGATGAAAACATATATGCATGGACAGCAAAACAAACATACATTGCAGCAGCAAATATGATGAGTGGTGCAGCAATGATTGGTATTGATTCATGTGCTATTGAAGGATTTGATAAAAATAGTGTAGAAGAGCTTTTAGGGCTTGATAAAACAAAATATCAGCTAAGCATGGTCTTACCATTAGGATACAGAATAAACAAGCAATCTGAGCAGTTAAGATGCTCTGCAGAAGAGGTAATCGAGTATATAAAATAATCCATCAAAAGATGGATTATAAGCTATGCTCTTTTTTGTATTTTAAGATCATGCCATAAGCTTCATCTTTGAGTAATAGTTTCTCTTTTTTAAGAGTTTCTAACTCAACATCAGTCAATGGAATATCTCCATTTTCAGCTTTTGTAATTTTGTCATCAAGTTCATTGTGGTGAGCAAATACTTTTAAAAAGTGAGCATTTGAAGCTTCATTTTCTTTCATGTGAGTAATAACATCGCGGTATTCATGTAACATGGGCATTCCTTATATTTTTTCTGATTTTATCACATCATTGCTTTATAGAAAGTAATTTTAAAAGTATCTACAGATGAAACCCCTCTTACATGTAAACCAACCAACCAAATAAAGAAAGCTCAAACAAACTACGAGTAAAACAAGGGATATAGAAGATTAAAGAATAGGAATTAAATACGAAGTTAGCTAAAAATTAAAAGATAAAATAGGGGAAAAAGT
>CAITKP010000014.1 GCA_903892995.1 uncultured Campylobacterales bacterium | reverse complement strand
GGTTCAAATCCTGTTTCCGCAACCAACTTTCAAATGTTAATTATTGGGGATTCGCCAAGCGGTAAGGCCTCGGTTTTTGGTACCGATATTCACAGGTTCGAATCCTGTATCCCCATCCATTTTTTCAAATCCTATTTTTAATTTCTGAAAATTTATTTAGAAAATATAAAAATAGTATTTATGTGCGCGGGCGTAGCTCAGTTGGCTAGAGCGTCAGCCTTCCAAGCTGAGGGTCGAGGGTTCGAGTCCCTTCACCCGCTCCACTTTTTTATACCTCATTTATCTCCCCTATTTAAATTGCAACATACTTGCCACACTAAGGTGCCATAATCTTTTTAAGACTTTAATTTGGAGGGTTCATGGAGTACGATAGTAAAAGCATACACCTTTCGTGTAGTGTACTTGCCGCTACCATTGATGGTGAAAATGGTATAGTTGCAATCGATTCAACACCTACAATATATAACTACTCATTAGAAGGTGAATATAAAAATCATTCTAGTCTTCATAGTTTTAATTCATATTTGTATAGATATGGAAATGAAACTACAATCTCAAATGATGGCAAATATGCGCTTATTTGCGATCCAAAGAATGATAAAGTTTTATATGTTGATCTTCTTTTAAAAAAATTGGTTACGGCAATTAAGATTACCAAAGCTCCAGAATATGCTAGTTTTAGTGATGATGATACTCTTTTTTTAGTCGCCAATAGCGTTGGACGTGTTGCTATATTTAAAACTGATAGCGATGGATCGTTATTGAGCGAGTTTCCAATACCCGATAGCATAGCAAGTGCCGCTTTTTCTAGTGATTGCACAAAAGTTGCCATCGCTTCTTTGAATAAAAAACTTTTTATTTTTAATCTTGAATCCAACAGTATCGAATCTACCCATCAGCTTGATGATATAGGAGAAGCACTCTGTTTTTCAAGCGATATGACCCAAGTGACACTTTTTAGTCGCAATGGAAGTACCTTTATTATCAATTTAAAACTAAACAAAATTTTTCATGCAATGCCCTCTTCTCAATGGCCGACACATCTTATTCATACAAATCATAGCAATATTGTTTTACTTGGGACAAGAAGCGCACAACTCTTTATCTATACCTCTTCAAAGGGGCTTTGTCTTGGCGAAATAGTTCTTGATTGCTGGGGCATCACTTCAATAAATATTCATAATAATCATGTCTTAATTGGCTTTTCAGATGGCACTCTTACAATCTATGATGTAAGTAAAAGCGTAGAAGAAGCTATAAGCTATATTAGTACTGGTAACTACGAACAGCTCTCGATTTTAGCTGCTACAAACCCTTTGATATTTGTCAATAAAGAGTTATGTAAAAAAATAGAGGAGCACTATAAAGAGTTTTTTGCCTATACACCAGTCTCTCCACAGGAGCGAAAAGGGTATGACGCACTCGCCTCTCTCATCGTATCAAATCATATGAAGAGAATGGAGCTTTTAAATATTTTAGTCCAATCCAGCCAATATACTGAATTTATTGATAGTTTTGAAAATGGTGATGTAGAGTTTGCATGTAATGCAGCTTATGAGTTTCCTCTGCTGCGTCAGCTACGTGAATTCAATGAAATACAACATACATGCTTTCATCACATCGCGCAAGAGATTTTACTTCTTGAGAGCGATCCTCAAAAGTTTCAAGCCTATCAAGACAATTCCACTCATAATTGCACAAAATGCCAACATGGGATCATACCTACACCAGAAAGTTTACAAAGCGGATATGAAGAGTTAAAGATGAGTGTTTCATCAAATAACTATCCAAATCTTATGGAGATCACTGAAAAATATCCTGTTTTTAGACAAACTCGCCTCTATAAACGAATGATGAATTACGGCGAAGCGATGATCGATAAAATCCTACTATTTATGAAAAGCGATAATATGCAAGAAGCACTAAAACTCGCTACAAAACTTGCACTTCTAAAGCCTTTTCAAAAAACTGGCCAAGATTTTAAAAAGCAGATCGAGAATTATGAGAAGTTTAAAAAAGCGGATGAAACCAACAATTTTGCCTCACTTTTTGTAATAGCGACAGAAAATCCAGCACTCAAAACAACAGAGATATTTAAAAAGCATATTTTAAATTACAAAACTCTCTATAAACAGCTACTAACAACCGCCAAAGCGGGTGAAGTTTCAAAACTCATGACGATACTTTCTCCCTATGCAAGTGTTACTTTTTTTGAAGAAAAAAACAACGAACTGCATAAACTAGCCCTTTTGAGCGAGATCGAGCACTATGCAAAAATTGGCGATGAGGGCGCTTTGTTAGAGAAATACCATCAATGTTTTGGATGGGACAAAGAGTATGAAAGAGTCTGCCAATTGTTTGAAAAAGAGGTAAATTTAAGTTTAAAAATGGATGAAATCTCTAAAGAGTGTAAAGCACTCATCACATTTATTTTAGGTGAAAAAGTAAAAAGAACTCAACAGCATAAGGAAGATGAGCATGAACACTGATATTTTTAATAGTATAACAAGACATCTTCGAGAGATAGGTTTCAATATGAATATTCTTTTGGTTGAGGATGATGAAATATTACAAAAACAGTTTCAAAAGCTTTTATTTCGCTTCTTTGGAAGAGTCGATGTTGCAAGCAATGGAGTCCAAGCACTCGAAAAATATTCACAGCGCCAATACAATCTTATACTCACAGATATTACAATGCCTCTTATGGACGGAATAGAACTCTCTACAAAAATACGTGCTCTTGATAGCTCACAACATATCTTAGTCATCTCTGCGCATTCTGATAGTGAAAAACTTATAGAGCTTATCAATATCGGTATAGATGGATTTATGCTCAAACCCATAAATATGGAAAATGTCTTAAAACTTTTAGATAAAGTCTGTCAATCAATTTATGATCAAAATATGCTGAAATATTACAGCAAGATGCTAGAAGAAACCAATGAGGAGCTTCGTGTAACAAATTCAGAACTTGATCGGGTCTTGAGTGAATTAACACGTCTAAAATCCCATGAAAATACTCTTTCTACCGAGAATATATTTAGCGTCAAAGATTATCATCAAATTAGCGCACAAGAGTTTTTCATCTCATACTCCTTTTTGCTTGCTACAGCAAATGAGGATTTTGAAGATTTAGAAGACAGAATAAATCTCACACTTCTCAAAACTGAAAATACTCCGATGGAACATATTTTTGAAGAACTTATCGCTATACTCCAAGAGTATTACAACATTATCAAAAACACTCCTCAGTTTGAGTTTCTCGCTGAAGAGATGGATGATCTTGTAAAAACTCTTAAAGAGTTTGGCCATCCAGAAAAACTAGAATCTCTTTTGCCGAAACTTACACTTTTATTTGATAGTTTTGAGCAATGGAGAAAAAGTTTATTCTCATATAAAAATGCAGAAGATATCCATTTTATGGATCATATCTTGATAAATGAGATAAAAAATATTCAAAAAACACTTTAGAGTTTTAAAAGTAGTTTTTCTGTGTAAAATGCAACAAAAATGCAACACTAAAGCGTTATATTTATGTTATGAAAACTTATAATCATATCTATACAAACAACAAGAACCTTGAACTTTTTATAAAAGAGCATAATTTAGACATCTCTCAAACATTGCTTATTCAATGTTTTGATGGGATTCTCGATAGAGATGCTACTTGCTCTCTTTTACTTTTTATGCAATCCATCTTACCCCATGCGATTATCATAGGAGCGAGTACAGATGGAGAGATTATCGATGGTGCCACCTGCGCAAAACAGTTTGTCATTAGCTTCTCCACTTTTGAATCTTCTCAAATAGAAACCAAAAAAATCTCCCTAGAAGTAGGAAGTTTTGAAGCGGGGAAAGCTCTTGGACAAGAGGCTCTCTCATTTGGTGCAAAAGCTATGGTTATCTTTGCCGATCCATTTCATACCAATGGTGATGAGTTGATGGCTGGAGTCGATGTTTATCGATCTGATATCATCGTAGCTGGGGGACTTGCTGGAGATAATGGCAACTTCCAATCTACCTATGTAATCCTTGGAACAGAGATTTACCAAGAGAGTGTTGTCGCATTTTTTGTAAAGGGTGAGAGCTTACATGTAAGCAATATCAGCAGTTTCAACTGGATTCCAATAGGTCCATCATTTAAAGTTACAAGCTCTCAGGACAATCTCGTTTATACTATAGATAACATACCGATCATTGAAGTTTATCGTGAATATTTTGGGGATGATGTTGCTGACAAACTGCCAAATGTCGGTGTTGCTTTTCCTGTAATTTTAAATATCGATGGACAAGAAGTAGGACGAGCTCCAATGGTTGTTTTAGAAAATGGAGGGCTTGGATTTGGCGGATCGATCCCTCAGGGTTCACAAATCCAATTTGGTATTGGCAATACACAACTCATCCTTGAAGCATCAAATACAACACAAGATAAACTCATAGATATCAATCCAGAAGCGATCTTTGTTTATTCTTGTATGGCAAGAAGAAGATTTTTAGGGACTTTTATAGATTATGAGATCAAACCCCTTAGCCATATTGCACCTGTAAGCGGCTTTTTTACTTATGGAGAGTTCTATACAAATGAGAGTAACAAAAGATGCTCGCTTTTAAATGAGACTATGACACTTTTAGCACTCAGTGAACGTGAAAACAGTGTAAAAAACCAACCAACACTCACAGCAAAAGCTGCCGATCACGACTGGTCTATGATCACTTTTAACGCTCTTTCACATCTTATCAATAAGACCTCCATAGAATTGCAAGATTTAAACAGATCTCTGCAACACAAAGTAGATGAAGAGATTGCAAGAAATCGAGAAAAAGACAAGATGATGTTGGCGCAGTCAAAACAAGCGACTATGGGTGAAATGATGAGTATGATAGCGCACCAATGGCGTCAACCAATCGCAACTATTGGGCTTATATCAGACAACTTAGCTATCGATGTTGCTTTAAATGAGCTGCAAATAGAAAGGATCGTTGAATCAACAGAATTGATTAGCAAACAGGTTCACTACCTGTCTAAAACAATTGATGATTTTAGCAACTATTTTCGTCCAGACAATATCAAAAAAACATTTTTAATAAGTGATTTTTATCAAGAACTTTCAGAGATTATCGGAAAAAGCCTTGAACACAAAAATATCATTTTTGGTGGAGATTTGGATGGAGATCATGAAATCTGCACCTATAAACAGGAGCTTTTTCAAGTTTGTATCAATATTATCAACAATGCAAAAGATGCGATTCTTGAAAAGAAAATAGAGGGTGGCACTATCGTATTTATGCATAAACACACCAAAGGCAAAGATCAGATTCAAATTATAGATAATGCAGGTGGGATCGATGCAGCGATTGCGCAAAAGATCTTTGATCCCTACTTTAGTACCAAAGATGAAAAGCATGGTACGGGACTGGGGCTTTATATCTCTAAAACAATCGTAGAACAAAATCTCGAAGGTGATCTCAGCCAATATAACGATGCAGGTGGATCAGTTTTTTTAATACAAATCCCAGATAAGGCTACATGTAATGTATAAGACAACGCCCATACAAGATATAGCCGATACAATTTTACATTTAAGAGAGATTGCAAAAGATGTCAAACTCCTGCTTGTCGAGGATGATCCTGCATTGAGACAAGAGTATAAGATTTTTTTGGGACAATTTTTTTCTGATATCGACACAAGTGAAGATGGTATTCTTGGCTTAGATGCAAGCCAAAAAAAGAGCTACGATATCATTTTAAGCGATATTGCGATGCCACAAATGAACGGTTTGGATATGATCCAACTGATCAAAGAAAAAAATCCAGATCAGATCACAATTCTCCTCTCAGCACATAAAGATCCAAAAGTTTTACACCGCTCAGTCTCGCTTGGAGTAGATGGATATCTTTTTAAACCACTCCATAAAGAGCAAGCTCTGACTCTTTTTCGTAAAATACTTGAAAATATTCATCGCTCAAATCAGAGTAAATATTATCAAGAAGAGCTAGAATCTTTAGTCGTCTCAAAAACACAAGAGGTGATAAAAAATTTCACAATTGATAAGATCACAGGACTTTATACTTTAGCAAAAATTCAGCACGATATCAGCACAAACAGATCCCAGTCGATTGCCCTATTGAAGATACGAGCTTTTAAAAATCTAAATGATTTTTACGGTTATGAAACAGGCGATACTGTCTTATTTCAAACAGCAAAGATTCTCAAACAGTTTTATCAAGATAAAGAAAAAGATTTTACATGTAACCTTTACCGCATCAGTGGAGCACATTTTGCAGTTTTATGTGATATGACAAGTGAGCAACTCTTTACTTCGATTCAAGAGTTTGTAACCCATTTTGAGTATATTGAGATCGATATTGACTCAGAGGCTATTTTTCTTGAAATGGATGCGGGTGTTGTAGATAATAGTTGTGAAACCTCCATTTCAAACGCAGACAAAGCACTCAGAGTATCTGAAAAAGAGGGACGTCTTGTTCTTTATAAAGATGATAGCACAACTATAGAAGAGCATAAAACAAAGCTCAAATGTAAAGACTCTATCAAAAGAGCTGTCTATGAAAAACGCTTTATTCCCTACTATCAGCCAATTGTTGACAATAAAACCAAAACTATCCAAAAGTATGAAGCCCTTGTTCGTATGGTAATGCCTGAGGGTGAGATCATG
Organism: uncultured Campylobacterales bacterium; assembly: GCA_903892995.1. Lineage (GTDB taxonomy): Bacteria > Campylobacterota > Campylobacteria > Campylobacterales > Sulfurimonadaceae > Hydrocurvibacter. Next base: position 14,814 of record CAITKP010000014.1, on the reverse strand, counting down.
AGTCCAGCTCGTTTTTTGCCTGTTGCAAAAGAGACTAAGATGTATAGTGCTATCACCAAAGAAATGGTGAAAAGAGTTTTTCAAGATTTTAGAGATTCTGAGTGTAGCGTGAGTATCAATCTTTCTATTGATGATATTAAAAACAACGCTACTAGAGAATATTTACGCTTTAAACTTTCAAAGTTTAGTGATGCGAGTCGTATTGTTTTTGAGATACTCGAATCTGAACAAATAGATTCTTATGATATTATAAAAGAGTTTATTTCTGAAATGAAAACTTATGGATGTAAAATAGCAATCGATGATTTTGGTTCTGGGTATTCAAATTTTGAACATCTCATCCAACTCAATGTAGATTATATAAAAATCGATGGTTCGCTTATCAGCAATATCGATACGAATAAAGCTTCACAAACGATTGTCGAGATGCTGGCACAGTTTGCATCAAAGATGCAAATAAAAACAATCGCAGAGTTTGTAAGCACAGATTCTATTAAAGATGTTGTTGAAACTATTGGTATTAATGAGTCCCAAGGATATCTTTACAGCCAGCCGATTCCCTTTCATCATTCAATGATGAATTTTAAGCAATTAGATATAATAGCTCAATAAAAATATAGGTCTAAAAGGTATTTTATGGATCAAGCATTAACACTCTTAAAAGAGTTAGCTCTTGAAAAGAACTTGCTCATTGTTGAAGATGATGAGAGTGTAAAAGATGCTCTAGAGCGCTTGCTTGCTCGTTTTTTTAAAACTGTTTTTACAGCTTCAAATGTAGAAGATGCATTTACTCTCTTTAAAAAAGAGAGAGGTTCTTCACATCTTTTAGTCTTAACGGATATCAATCTTGGTTCTAAAAGCGGTGTAGATCTTACATGTAAGATTAAAAAGATAGATCCAAAACAACGTGTTATCGCTATTTCTGGCACAGAGGATCGTTCTGTATTTATAAACTCTATCCAATGTGGCATCGACAGATTTTTACTCAAACCAATACAAAATGATCTCCTGATCGAATCCCTTATTGATATTTTAAAAAAAATGGATTATGACTCAGAACTTGAGAGAAGCCAAAAACTCCTCAAAGAATCTGAAGAGTATGCCCTAAGACTCTTAACAGAGCAGGATCAATTTTTAAAAGATGCAATCCATGAGATACACACGCCTCTTGCTGTTATTATCACAAATATCGATCTTCTTAGAATGAATGGAATCGAAAATGAATCACTCACCGCCATAGAAGCGGGAAGTAGAATTATCCAAAACAGTTATGAAGATATGACCTATCTTATGAAACACACAAGAATACCTGATGTCAAAACAAAGATCGATCTTGTCGCATTTATTACAGCAAGAAAACAATATTTTAGCTGTATTGCAGAGGTCAATGAACTCTCACTCTCTATGTTTGTTGGTCAAACCAACCTGCCCTCAATAGATTTTTCAGAGTTAAAACTTGCACGATTAGTAGATAACACGCTCTCCAATGCGATTAAATACTCTTACCGTCCAAGTGATATCAATATTACAGTAGGAATGGATCAAGAGAATCTATTTTTTGAGATTAGAAATCATGGTCCTGTCATTCAAGATAAGAAAAAGATCTTTGAAAGATTTCACAGAGAATCAAAACATAAAGGTGGTTATGGACTTGGACTGAGTATTGTTTCTCAAATATGCAAAGAGGAAAATATGGAGATAAAAATACGATCTTCACAAGCTCGAGGGACATCATTTCGTTATATTTTTAATAACGCTATCCATTTGCAAATCAATCCAAATACGACAACTCCAACAAATTGAAAGAAAAGAAGTTTATGAAAGTTTTACTATTAGAAGATGAGTTTTTATTATCACGCTCTATTCGCACCTATCTCTTAAATTCTGGTTATTTTGTAGATCATTATGACAATGGCAAAGATGTTCTTGATATCATCAAAACAACACGCCATGATTTCTATATTTTAGATATCAACACTCCCTTGGTGGGAGGTTTAGAGTGTTTAAAAGAGATCGCCAAACTCTATCCAGAAGCTCCAAAGATAGTTATTAGCGCCTACCATGACATCGAATATATCACTGAGGCATATTCTTTTGGCTGTAGTGATTACCTTAAAAAACCATTCAATCTCAAAGAGCTTGAGATCCGTATCGATCATCTCACGTCAAAAGTTCCAGTAGCGCTTGATGCCATCATTGATCCTATTATCAAACTAAGCAAACACTATAAATTCAATAAAGAAACCAATCTACTTTATTGCGACGATGTGGTTCAAAAATTCACAAAACGTGAAAATGCCCTTATTATTCTTTTTGTAAGCAACTTAGGACAGATTATCTCGGATGAAAATATCCGCTCTTTTATTTGGAACGGCGAGTATGCAGAGGATGCCACTATCCGCTCACTCGTCAATCGGGTTCGTCATAAATTAAAAGAGGAGCTCATAGAAAATATTCGAGGATTTGGATATATCATGAACAAGAAAAGCCATGACTGAGCAGTTGCAAAAACTTCAAAAGGGTCGTGAATCGCGTTCAATTTTGATTATTGATGATGATGAGGCATTAGCGCAATCATTAAGCAGAGTCCTCAAACCCTTTTTTCAAAATTGCGTCATTGCAAATGATGGGCAAGAGGGTCTCGCACTCTTTTTGGATTATTTACAAAGAAACAACCCTTTTACTATTGTAATGACAGATTTAGAACTCCCTAAAAAAGGGGGATTGAGCCTTATAAAAGAGATACGTTCTCTTGAAGCCAATCAGCCAATTATCATTCTCTCTGCCCATGATGGAGCTGAGTTAATGTCAGAAGCCATAGCGCTTGAAGTGCAAGCATATCTGCTCAAACCTCTCTCTATGCCAAAACTCTTTGCAACTTTGGAAAAAATCTTTTATAAAACAAATCCTGAGCTTGAAAAGGTTCATATAGACCCAATTACGGGATACAAGGTAGTGCTTGATTTTGAGTCTTACCTAGACGCTCTCACAACCGATACAACCATAGTTATGAAGATAAAGATCAACCATCTTGTCAATATCTATAACCTGATCGGAGAGGAGTTTACAAACAAGTATCTCCACGAACTTTGCAGTAGTTTGCAAAATCTTTGTGCCGATTTGGATGCGACTTTTTATAAAATTTCTAAAGATGAATTGGCTTTTGTTTTACAAGATGTAGAGATAGATTTTGCTAAAACTTTGGCAAACGATATGAGCCTCGTTGCTAAATATTTTCATCTTTTTGAAAATGGGATTATCATCAACTCTACTATCTCCGTAAGTATCACTCAAGGAAAGAGTGATTTTACCGTTTCAAATGCTCAATCTGTTATGAAAATGATATATAACGCGATAGAAAAAAATGAGATTATTCCCTATATTCAGCCTGCATTTGAACTCAGATCAAATAAAATAGAGTTTTTTAACAGCTATATCAGGATCAAAGAGAACGAAACTATTTTTGAACCCAAAAATTTTTTACATGTAGCGCAAAATGCGCACCAACTCTCCATAATCACAAGAGCTATGATCAAAAATAGTTTCGCACTCAAACACGCTATCCAACCCCAAGATGCTTTGCTTGTGATCTACCTTTGTGATGAAGATATCTATGATATGTCATTGCTGCAGTACACGCTTTTTTGGGCGGAGCGTTATGATATCGATCCTGCAACTATAGGATTTGAGATCGCTGCTTGTGCTCTTTCTTTTGAATATAAATTTTCATTAATTAGTGAACTCAAAGAGCGAGGTTTTAAGATCATGATTAGACAAGTTGGTATCGAAAAATTTGATCTTTATTCATTTATAGATATCAAGCCTCATTACATTAAACTGCACCCTACTCTTTTTTCCATAGCATCACAAGATACACATACAATGGAAAATCTTAAAAAGATGATTGAGATCATGCATATCATCGGCACAAAAATCGTTGCAACAAAGATCCAAGAGAAACAAGAACTAAACCTTGCAAAATCTTTAGAGATTGATATTATTCAAGGCTATGAACTTGCGCATCCACACAAAGTGAGAGAAGATGAATCAAGATAATCAAAACAGATCAGATGCTATAGAAGCCCTGCGTGTAGTCGCTCATCAATGGAGACAACCACTAAATCTTATCAGCGTAGAAGCAATGAATCTAACGGTTCAAGCAAGTCTTCAAGATAAAGTTGATTCAAGAGAGGTACTAAAAAGTGCCGAGCATATCTCTTTGCATGTTCAAAGAATGTCAGATGTTTTAAAAAGTCTTCTTGATTTAGGTCGCATTCAAAAGAGAAAAGAGCTTTTTTCTATCAATGAACTCCTAAAATCTCTGCAAGAAGAGTTCAAAGAACAGGATATTTCCTTACATGTAAGCTATCCTTCCAAAGAGTTTGAAATCCTTGGTTTTTATAATGACTTAAGAGAGGTTTTAGTCAACCTTATCGTAAATGCAAAAGATGCATATAAAGAAAATCCACAGATCAGCACAAGAGAAATCCGCTTACATGTAAGCCTTCAAAACAACAATTATCTCTTTAGCGTAGAAGATAACGCAGGTGGAGTGGATAAAAAGATAAGAGAGAAAATCTTTGAACCTAACTTTTCCACGAAAAAATCTGGAGATGGATTTGGTATCGGCTTACATGTAGCCAAACTGATAATAGAACAAGAGTTTGGGGGAAGTTTACTCTACGAATATATTGAAAACGGTTCTCGCTTTCTTATACAGATTCCAAGTGGTGATCTTATTAATTTAACATATATAAAATAAAGGTCACACCATGCAAAATCTTATGCATAGAGTATCAGCCCTTAGAGAGCGCTCAGACTTTTCCATACTTTTTGCAGAAGATGAACCTATGATCCAAAAGCCGATGGCCACGATTATGCAAAAGGTTTGCGATGATGTTGTGATTACAAGTGATGGACTAGAAGCTTGGCAGTGCTATCAAGAAAGAGAGTTTAGTATTGTCATTACAGATTTGCAGATGCCGCATATGGATGGTGCGCAATTGATACAACATATAAAAAGTGTAAATCCCTCGCAACTCATCGCCGTCGTAACCGCTTATAGAGATGGTGAAGAGATCGAAAAAGCTAAAGAGTTGGGGGTTGATTATGTAGTTCTCAAACCCCTCTCGCTTGCAATGTTTTTTGAGATGATGGAATCTGTTCTTGATCAAATTGCATAACAAAACAAGCGCCCTCTTGCTTGTTATATACATAGAGTAAACCCTTCAAATCCTCTTGGATAATCGTTTTTGCAATAGAGAGTCCAAGACCTGTTCCATTGGATTTATGTTTTGTTGTAAAGTATGGATCAAAAATCTTTTCTATAATCTCTTCGTTCACCCCTCCTCCATTATCACAAATTCGAACCTCTATTTTATCAAGGACTCGCTTGAGCTCAATCTTGATCTCTTTTGTTTTTTCTTCGTTTTGTGCTTGCAGAGCATCTTTGGCGTTATTTAAAATATTGATTAAAGCTTGTGAAAATGTTTGAGCATTTCCATGAGTGAGCATAAGATCCTCTTCTAATTCCAAAGTTAAACTGATATTTGCATACTTTAATGAAGACTCAATAAGTTTATGAGTTCCCATAATCACCTCAAAAGGGTTAAAAGGCTCCTCTTTTTGATCATCTTTGACAAGCTCTCTAAAATCATCAATCGTCTTTGAGAGATACTCCACTTGATGCATAATATCGCCAACATAACTCCTTAATTCATCTTCATTCAACTCGTCTAAAGTATAGCTGATCTCTAAAGATTGTACATGTAAGGCTATGGCATTGAGCGGTTGACGCCATTGATGCGCAATATTGCCGATCATCTCAGCCAAAGTAGCAAGTCTTGAATGTTTAAGAAGAATAAGATCTTTTTCACGATTTTTTCTCACTTCTTCCTCTATTTTGGTTGTGAGCTCGGCATTAAACTCTTCTAGTTTTGCATATTGATCTTGCATAATATCTTGATTTGCAAGAAGTTTTTGTGAAAGTTTATTGAGGCTTAAAGTGAGGTCATCTATCTCACTGATAGAACTTTTTACTAAACATTTTTCTCCGATGTTTTTGTGAAGCTTTGAAGAGAAAAGTGTCAAGGATGCGATCTCGGTTAAGGGTCTGTTGATAATTGTAAAAATGATAAAGGAGAGTAAAAGTATAAAAAAAAGTGCGATAGAGGTACCAAATATCAAAAGATTCATAAGCCTTGCATAACTAGCATCTTTACTGATCTCTAAACGTATCCACCATACTTCATTGCCTTTAGCTAAGTAAGAGTATAAAACATAAGCGTGTCTATCCTCTTCAATATATACTAAATCTTTGCTGTGTAAATATTGTGTTTCATAGCGTTTTGCACTGTTGTAAGTAACTCTAAGCTCACCCTCTTCATTTTTTTTCACTTGAAGAAGTGGAGTGTTTTTCATATCTATAAGTGAGATCGATGCGATGGGATCAATCAAACAAAATCGTCTCATGATCGATTCTATCTCAGCAAAATCATCTAAAAGCAGATATTTTTCTATACTCGCAGAGATCTCTTTGAGTAGCACTTGCGAGTTGTGCTGTATGTTAGCTCTTGCGTAATTATATTGGTAATATCCAACAAGTGAAGAGATAACAATAAAACTGACAATAATAGCTGATGATGGTAAAAGTATCAGTCTGCCAAAAAGTGTCTTTGGCAGAAAAATATTTTTAATTTTCGGTAACAATGTAATCCTCTAATTTTAGTTTTTTGAGTGGCAAATACTCTGTTTTATAGTCAGCAACAACGGGATTTGGTACTTGAATATTATTGAGCATCTCTTTAAACGCTGGATTGTTTCCCATCTTTAAGATCGTATCACGAATTTTCAGCACAGTTGCTTGAGGCATATTTGCACTCACACACAAAGGATGAGAAGCGGTCGGTTTTGTCGTATATAAAACCCTTAATCCTGATGATATCCCAATATTTTCTCTGGATAAAGTGTTATTAACACCGCCACCTGCTGGATAAAGTCCAAAAAGAACATTTCGATAGACATTGGAATGTGTTTTGACATACACAGGAGTGATGGATATCTTTTCATCCTCTTTTAGCAGTGCTCGCATAATCAAAGAAGCAGCAAAGGCATTTGGAGAAGGGAATGCGACTGATTTTTTATCGAGCTCTTTAATAGAGCGAATCGGACTCTCTTTTTTTACTACCAAGATCCCAACAAGAGGCTTTTTATCATGAATAATAGGCTTATATTGTTTCCAATCATACGCCATAACTGCGTGATAAGGGTTCATAAAAGCGACATCTACCTCACCATTTTTAAGTCCCTTTTCAAATAAGGGAATAGTCGCATAATACTTAATCTCAAACTCGACACCCGTTTGCTTACTCAGCTCAGTTAAAAATGGAACCCAGCTACTTTGTATCTCTGTTGTTTGCATCTGAGGAACGATACCAACCGTATAATGCTCACTTGCAAAACTCCAACTAAAAAATAGCATCACAATGAAAATAGATCTCAAAAGCTGCATAATTTTTCCTTTATAAATTGATTATAAAATTATTGCATCTTAGTGTTGCAAGTTCGTTTCAAAATATCTAAATTAGATATAATTCGCTCCTCATGCTACCTACAAGGAAAATATATGAAACACTCTTTTGTCATACTTGCACTCGCTCTATTTTTTGCTGGCTGTACACCACAAGCCACTTTGCCACAAACACAAACTGAATCTCCTAAAACGCCCTCTCTTACAAGCGCACAATTAAATAGCTATAGTTATGATGCTCTCTTACATGTAGCCACTTTACTTAAAGAAAATAGAAAAGATATTGATGCTTTTGATGGTTTTATTTCGGCGATGAAGGTAACAGTAAACAACTACTCAGATATGATAAAATCAAGCGTTTATATCAGCAATATCGTACGTTACATCCCGCTTCCTTATGCTGGAGAGGTCTCAAATACAACAAAACTTATCTCAAAAACTGCACTCAATCTCAATGGCGCAGCGGATGCTTTGGATAGATACAAAAAAAGTTCTGCCCTCTTTCTTGAAAAATTTGAAAAGATCAACGCAACTCATGCAAATACAGCAGATTTAGCAGCCTTAGCAACTTTTGCAGATACACAGCTTTTACGTGATGCGCACGATTTGGAGATCGCACTAGAAAAAATCTCTTCCTCGACAAGTATGATGGCAGCAACCACGCAAGCGATCTCAGATGCACTTGAAACAACAGGAGATTATCTTGGAAATATAAAAAGTTTTGTAGGATTTAACAAAGAAACAACATTGCCAAGTGATAAAACCAAACTCACCGAAAACAAAAACTCGATCAACGCAAAGATCACACAACTCAACCAAAAGATCAATGTTTTAGAACATAGCGCACAAAACTCCGCGCGCTACATTGCAAAAGCACGTATTTACAGTGATCTGTCTTTAGAACTTACACATCAGTTTTGATCCTGTTTTTGTATCCAGCATTGATGCGCAGGTGAAGACCTAAAAAGTAGGCATACGTGATAGCTTTTTTAAGCAAGTATGCCCAGTAGCCCTTCACTTTGATGAAACCAAACATCTCTCCAACTGCATATTTTCCACCAAGGGCAACAAAAATACCGCTGACCTCTGCATGAAAAGGCTCAGTTTCTTTTCCTGCGGTTCTTTTTAAAATCGTATTTGCTACATACTCGGCGCTTTTTTCAGCGATTTGGGCTGTTGGCGGAAGAATTTTTTCATTTTTATCTCTTACCTCAACACAATCACCTATTGCAAAAACATTTTTTGTATTATGGATATTGAGTTGTCCATCTGGTATAAACTGGTTGATTCTATTGATTGTTCCCTCTTGTTTTGTATTGAGGTTTGAGGCTTTGATACCGCCTGTAAAGATCATAAAATGGTAGTTTAATTCATCGCCATTTTTAAAGTAGATCGTAGTTTTATCGACATTACTTATAAACGCACTTGTAAGTATTTGCACTCCAAGTTTCTCAAGTCTTTTATGGGTATTTTTTATAATGTATGGACTCATTCCAGGTAAAATCGTCTCACTTGCATCAATAAGTACGATTTTAATCATCTTCGCTCGCTCACCAAGCGTCTTTGCGTAGCTTTTTATGACATGCGCCATCTCAGCTGCGACCTCTACACCACTAAGACCCGCTCCGCCAATGGCAAGATTGATCTCGTTTGCAGAATCGTTTATCTCTTCATTTTGTAAGTTTCTATAGATAAGATTTTCAAACTCTTTTCTAAAATTATAAGCACGCATAAGGTTTTTAACCCCATAACTGTTTTCTCGAAGTCCCTCTATAAAAGAGAAAAAGTTTGTTTGAGCGCCTGTTGCGACAATGAGATAATCATAAGAGATCTCTTGATTTTGTGTAGAGATACGCTGCTTGTCATAATCAATAAAGATCGCTTTTTCATACAGAAAATTCACATTTCTCTTAAAACCCTCACACCATTTTGCAAGATCAATAGCGATCTCATGGATATCAAACCGCCCTGCTATATAGCCATAAGCCTCTGTTTGTAAATAATGATAAGGATTTTTATCTATCAGCGTTATCTCAATATTTTTTTGCTTTGCCAAAAACTCTATGGCTCGTAAACCACCATATCCACCGCCAATAACTACTACTTTTATACTCAAACCGACAACCCTGTATTTATTTTTTTGGCATTATACAGAGTTAAGCGAAAAAAGAGCAGTGCTTCATTGCTTGAAATCGCTTACATGTAAGCATTTTAAATATTTAAAGAGAACATATTTCTAAAATTTTTTGCGCCATCTTTGCTTGAGTCTATCTGATCTTTGATGCCTGTAAATGAGAAACGCAACTTGCTTTGCTCGATGGTTATCATCGCATCGATCTTGTTCATATTGACAAGATAGGAGCGGTGTACTCGAACAAAATCGTATGCTTGCAAAAGTTGTTCAAGATCAGATATCTTTTTTGCATAGTAGGAAAATCCTTTTTCGCTTCTAAGCATCACTTCACTCAGATCTGCTTGAACATAGTAGATTTCTTGGGGTTTAAGCAGATAATAGTTTTCACCATTTTTACTCATGATACGCAGATTTTCCTCTGTTTTTAGACTTAATTTGACCCTTTGGATAGTTTGAGACAACTGCTCTTGACTAAAAGGTTTGACAAGATATCCAACAGCTCCTATATCGTAGGCTGTGAGTGCATGTTCCTCATACGCTGTTTGAAATATTATAGCGGTGCTATTTGAGAGATAACGCAGTTCATATCCCAGTTCAAGACCGCTGCTTTGAGGCATATTTATATCTAAAAATGCAAGATCAAAATGGGTAGATTTTATCTTCTCTATCGCTTCCTCGGCACTGTTTACAGCGGTTATATCACTTTGCGTAAGTTTCTCCAGCATACGAGTGAGCCTTGAGATTGCCAGTACCTCATCATCAACTATTAATATTTTCATTGTTGAACTCCTAAGTGGATGATAAACATCGTCTCTTGTGTGTCTGCTACTTCTAAATACCCATCCAAAAGCAGTTTTAAACGCTGATCGAGATTTTGCAAACCAATACCAAACTCTTTTGACTCAATCGCTACTCCATCATTCTTTACATGTAAGCTGTTTGCATCACTTTGTATCGTGATATTGAGCTCTTTTTGAGACCTAAATCCATGTTTGATAGCATTCTCAACAAGCAGTTGAATAGAAAATTTTGGAACATAAAAAGAGTTCTTTTGGATATGTTTATGCAGATGGATTTTTCCAGAAAAACGGATATTTTCCAAGTCCACATAATCTTGCACATTTTTTAGCTCTTCATTCAAAGAGATCAATGCTTTTTCCTTCATCGTGTTGCGCAAAAATGAGGAAACTTTGAGAATCGCCTCTTCTGCTTTATCTTTATCTTGATGCACAAGTTCGGCTATTGAGTTAAGTGCATTAAAAAGAAAATGGGGGTTTAACTGTCTCTCAAGCGATTTGAGACGGCTTTGTACATAGTCGCTATCCACCTGCTCTTTTACATTTCGCATCTTAACAAACTGATACAATAAAGCACCTACGATGTAAGTGAGAACTCCTATAAAAGCTGAAACACTCAGGATATTTTGATCAAAAAGTGCAAGCACTTTGATACCAAAAGCCAAAGCAAGATAGATACTCAACTGTGTCCCTAAAAAACCAGATAAAAATGAAAACATAATAGCAGTGGGAATCCAAAATGGTTTGATTATATTTGGAAGAATGGTTTTATTCATACTTGTGATGGAGATAAGAGAAAAAGATGTAATACAAAATCCAAGCAAAGTGCCATAAAGCGCTCCTCCAATCCATGAATCACCCAAAAGGATATATCCAAAAGTAGAAAGCATCATCCCCATCACCACACCGATAAGCAAAATATACACCCAATCTCGGGGCTTTATAGTGAGTTCAATATCATACATGTAAAAGCCCCTTTAAATTGTTCACACCCATCATCACTCCCGGCCAGCCTTGGGCTGCATAAACGCTATCGCCTACATGATACAGTCCTTGGATTGGAGTATCATTTGAGGGAAGTTTTGGAAGAAAGTTTTTCATAGTTATAGGATTTCCTCCAAGCTGAGAACGGTTTATATATCTCTTAAAAGTGTTTGGCGTAGCTGCAAAACTCTCTACAATCTGCTCTTGATCGATACATAAAGTCTCGCAGATTGTAGCCGATAATCTCTTATGCAGTCGCTCTTTTTGCTCCTTGTAACTCTGCTTATTTTTCCAAAAAAGTGCATCTGTATGGATAGAAGCGGTGATGCTGTAATGCCCTTTTGGAGCGATTTTTTCATCCTCTTTGTCAGAAAAAGAGACAAAAACAGCTTTTGAGAGCGTATCTTGAATACTCTCTTTTTGAATGAGTTGATAATGATGATAAAAATCTGCATCACTTTTTATAGTCATATACACCATAAAAGAGCTCTGCGTATTTTTAAGCTTTTTATATTTTTTATAGTAAGTTTTAATCTCTGCATCTTCAAAATATTGTTCACTCTCATAGATCGTGCTATTGAGAATCACATTTTTTGCTTTAAACTCTTTATCGCCAGATTTGAGAATATAAAAACCATTTTTTCTTTGGATATTATCTATTGTCCTATTTTTATGCACCTCTTTTACCTTTGCGCCAAGAAGTTCAAACAGAGAATCAAACCCGCCCATAACATAATGGTTTTCATTAAAAGTGTATCCCAAAGATAAAGCAGCTGTAAAAAAATTGATATCAGGAGTTTTAGCTTGTGCGACAATAAGTATCTGTGCATCTAAAAAATCAAGATACTCATCCGAAATATCGCCAAAAAAATCGACAATAAAACTTCTTGCATCACAAAAAAGATATCTGTAAAATCGCCCAAAAAGAGGAATATAAGAGACGAGCGAGCGTAGTTTTGCAAAAAAAGAACGATTTGAGTAAGCATATCCTCTTTGTGCATAAAACTCTTTTCCCAAACGGTGTACCAAACTCCAAAACTCTCTGTTTTTTGGATGAGGATGCAAGCTTTGCAGTGCTTGTAAAAACTGTTCAAGATCAGTGTATCTTGGAACGCTTGTGTTGTTTTGAACAATCACAATCGAGGGATCACACACTTTTACATCGGGCTTTATGCCGAGTTCATCTAAAAACTCTTTGACAAGATGCCCCTCTTGATATCCTGCTAATGTAGTGGCACCTGTGTTGTAGTGATACCCTTTTTTAGAAAATGTCGAACTGCATCCGCCAAGATAGGGCTCTTTTTCAAAAAGTGCTACCTCATACCCTTTATGGCTTAAATACGCAGCGATGGAACTACCGCCAACACCCGATCCAACAACTGCGAAATCTTTCATGCTGTCTGCTTTTTCATACTTTCATAGATATCTGTAAGTGACTTTACAAATAGCGGATGGTCATTTGGTGCTTTTGCTACGCGATACTCCTCAAAGCCAAGTTCATCTGCAATCTCTTTGTACTCTTGAAGGAGCTCATACTCTGTTTCGGAGTTATCGATAGTAAAAGCAAGTGGATAGAGTATCACTTTTCTCTTTTTTAATGAGACCAGTTTTGTCTCCAAATAGGGCTTGATCCACTGCGCAGGTCCAAGACGTGATTGGTAAGCAAGATGGGTTTTATGAAACTCTATCCCCTCTTTTAAAAGTTCTCTGCGCGCATGAAAAAGATTGTATTTGAGATGCTTTTGGTATAGATCTCCTTGATCGATGATCTTTTGTGGCAATCCATGCACTGAAAATACAAGTTCAAAATCACTTGGATTATCTCCATTTAAAGCCTCTTTTATCCTCTGCACAATACAGCGATTATAAGAGGGGTCGTTGTAATAAGCATCAATTGTTTTGAGCTTTGCAGCTATTTTATATTTTGTAAGTGTTGCTTGTAGATCTTCCATACTTGAGAGTGTGGTTGTTTTTGAGTAGTGCGGATAGAGTGGAATCGCATAGATCTCCTCCACATTTTGAAGCTCCTCAACCACATCTTTTGCAAAAGGAGGCGTGTAACGCATCACCATATGAACAGAAGCATCCACATTTTTCTGCAAACTCTCAATAAGTGCATTTGTATAATCTACAATGGGTGATTTTCCACCAATCTTTTCATAATTGCTTTTTGATTCTTTGAGTCTTTTAAAGATTATAAGTTTGGCAATAAGGGCGCGGATCGGCTGAGGAGCTGGGATGATACGTTTATCGTTGAACATATTTTTTAAAAAAACCTCCACCTCATCTAAGTTATTTGGTCCGCCCATGTTTAAAAGTAAAATAGCTCTTTTTTTCATAAAAATATCTCCTAATTTTGAAAATATTTTATGATAAAAAAGATTACTTTAGTAGCGTTTCTTTGTCGGTTTATCTTAAAATATGCTCTAGGGCATCTTTTATATCTGGATATAAAAACTCAAATCCCGCCTCAATAAGTGCTTTTGGATACACCTCTTTTGAATCAGTAAGTACACTAGCACCCTCTCCAAAAAGAAGTTTGAGCGCAAACTCTGGCACTGGGATGAGTGTTGGTCTATGCAACACACCTCCAAGAGCTTTTGTAAAGGTGTAGTTACTCACAGGTTTTGGAGATGTTGCATTGAAAACTCCTTCTAAACCCTTTTCGATCACAAAAGTGTAGATGCGCATCAAATCATCAATAGCGATCCAGCTTGTCATCATCTCTCCAGAGCCAATAATCCCGCCAACACCTAGTTTAAATGGTAAAAGCATCTGCGCAAGCGCTCCGCCATCGCTACCCATAATGACACCAAAACGCAGAATTGTAGTTTTTTTGTTACATTTTTTTGCCTCTGCTTCCCAGTCTTTCACCAAAGATGCTAAAAAATCATCTCCTAACTCTCTTGATGTTTCATCCAAGGCAACACCATTTTTATAAACTCCAACAGCAGAAGTGGAGATAAAATGTTTTACATCGCTTTCATTTATAGCGCTTACTAAAGTTTTTGTTGTTTGAATTCGGCTTACATGTAAGAGTTTTTTATACTCCTCATTCCAACGCTTGATGATAGGCGCACCCGCTAAATTTATGACAACATCCACATTTTTTAGTTTTTGCAAGATCTGCTCTTTTGTGTCATCTCTATTGATTTGCACATAATCACTAAAAACTTTTACAAGATGCTTTGCTACAAATCCGCTTGCACCAGTTATCGCTACTTTCATAACTTATCTCCTTTTTTATCTAATACCAAATACGATTAACCAAGTATACGATAAATAAAAAAGAGGTCTGTAGCTCCAAGGCGTATCTTCACAGGGCTAGCCGTAGCTAACCCAAGAAGATACAACGCAGGAGATGCGGGCCT
>CAITKP010000013.1 GCA_903892995.1 uncultured Campylobacterales bacterium | reverse complement strand
ATAATAAAATTATTAACACAATAATGTTGTTATTGATTATTTTATTCATTTAATATATAATGATGAAATAATTTATCAAATAAATATTTAAAGGTTTTAAAATGGTTCAAAACATCAACATACCAAATACCGTCACAAAACAATTAGCAATACAATCATGCCAAGCTGGAAGAAAACTAACAGTCAGTACAAACTGGCTTCCTCTTTTTGGCTTTACGAAAGACGCAGAAGTAGTAGAAGAGTTAATAGGAGAGGGTAAGGGGATTGTTGTACGTCTTGCTAATCCAAGTGATACAAAAAAGAAAAAAGTATACACGCGCACATACACATCAAGACGTAACAATCCACTTGAAACACAACTTGATATAAGATCACAAACGCTTCTTGACCGTGCGATTCCTGCAAGTACAAAAAGAGTGCATATCACGTTTTCCTATGGGAAGGTTACAATCCGCCCTATCTCTGAGAGACAAGCAAAGCGTATCGAGCTTGCAAAAAGCGCAGGAGACCTATTAAGTGCTTTTGTCGCGTGTTCTTCTGGCGTTGACGCAACAAGCCTCTATTCAGAAGGCTTTCGTATCGATGCGGCTTTGGAGTGGAGACCAAACGAAAAAAGAGATAAAGACCGCGATCTCACAGAGACAGGCGCTTTAAATCTCATCTCGAATGTGCCTGTTAAGCATCTTATAAATGAAGATATCGGTGAGGTTAATGTTGAATCTGTTGCGAAGCTTGTAAGTAACTCAAAGACTTCTCTGCTCTCTATTAGCTTGCAATGTGATGACTTTACCAACGTCAAATCCAAATCACTAAAAGAAAAAGCGCTAGAAGACCTTTCAACTAGCTCGGATATGGCTTATGATGCTTTGAAAATCATTGAAGCGAGTAACTTTCCATACATATTGCTTGAGCAAGTTCCCGGCTTTATGAGTTCTGAGGCGTATGCGATCATGGAAACAAAACTCAGAAAATGGGGATATAGCGTACATAAAAACATTATGGACTCAAGAGATTACGGCGGACTTACTTCTCGTAAACGCTTTTACATGTTTGCAACATCTTTTGAAACCGATTTTGCATGGCCAGAAACAGTACAAAGAAACGAGTCCTCAATATGGGAAGAATATATTTTGTCTTCTCTTCCAAGGCTTAGAGATGTCACGCATAGTGAGAGCATACAAGACGGTGCAGCATGTGGACGCTTGCGTGTGATCAATAAAGACTCTGTATGTTCACCAACTTTTTTAAAATCTCAAGACCGCATGGCAAAAGATTCTGTAGTAGTCGAGCTCGAGGGACGTTATTATTTTCCAGATATCGAATTAATGAAAACTCTCATGGAAATTCCTACATCATTTTCAACCGAAGCGGTCAGCCTTAGTCAAGGATGTGAGATCATTGGGCAAAGCGTTGATTTTGCAATGCATACTCAAATCGTGCAATCAGTAAAGCATCACGTTGAGCTAGTTAAAGCATCTCTTTGTGGTAAAAAACAACTTAGTTTGTCTTTTTCGGCATAATATCATCAAGCAAAAAGGAACATGGATGACAGATAAAGAACTCATAGAAGCAGTAAAAATATCATTTGGGGCAAAAGATCTTAGAGAGCTATCAATTATGATAGGGATTCCATATCCAACGATATCAAGTTGGCAGTCTAAGAATCTTATCTCCTCAAAGGGTGTTGCTAAACAATATTTAGAGCTGCTGTTAAAGTTCAAAGAGCAAGAGCAAGAACTAAAAACGTATGAAGATTTAGGAAGCGGGCTTTTGGGTCTATTGGATAGGGCGAAAGCTCGTAAAAGAGATTGAAACACATATATTCTGCATAAACTAACCTCGTTTTAAAGAGTTTAGGACTAGAATATCAGTCAGCAATAGAGTAACAAAAAATTTAATTTTCCTATTTGTAAGTGCAGGGTTTTGGGTGTTGTAAGGTTTTGAAAAAAATCTGAGGAGCCTAACAAATAGGAGCAATAGCAGTGACATTATTAATCATGATTTTGAAACTTGCACTAATTGTGGCTCAGATTATAAACTATTTTTTATAATCTGAATTAATTGAATTTGGAGTTGCCAATGACAGGTTGATTACCTTAGCAGGTAAAATAGTTCAAGAAGTTTGAGTTAGATTAAGAGTTAACTACCAATTAGCTTTTAATCGTGGGAAGAGACCTCAAATTTTCTGTTGCAAAATAATAACACAAATTCCTTAAATTCATTCCCATTAAGAATTTTTACTCAATTTTTCTACCCACTCAAGAGCTTCCTCTAATCCTTTTTTATAATCGCCATCATTGAGATCCTGAACGTCTTTGATTTGTGCTTCTAGGCGCTCAAGAAACTCTTGTTTTAGTCGTTTTTCTTTCTCAAAAATATAATAGATCAATTCAAGAGAATAGGCTAAACCTGCAACCTTTCCTTTGCGAAACTTATCCGAGATCTTAAGGTCTTTATTGTATCTGTATCTCGTCAGCTCTTCCGAACATATATTACTGATCTTTTCTAGTTCTTGTTTGGTACTCATATTGGAATTATAGTTGTAAATCGGGGAAGCGCTTGGATCATATTGCATATTGAAATACAAAACACTCGCTATTGCGGAGGAATTTCCATTTTGGATATAATTTCTTTAAGGCCAGCAGAAAGCCGATCCGTTCCCGCCTCGATGAGGCATGGTAAACCTGTGTTATATTTGGTTCGTTCTCTTTGTTGCTTTAAGCATTTTTAGTGAAAAGCACAAACCGAAACCCAACGGGAACTTGTTTCATGTTGCAAATGCAACATAGAGTTTGTGTGTCACTATTAATATTTAAAGGAGCAAAAATGCAACCACTTATACCATCTCTCACTTTTGAACAACTTCGTCAGGCAAAGAAAAATGCCTCAAAATCACTTGAATCACTCGGAATTGAATTGTCAAGCTCTACTATTGGAAACCATGTTGCCATGATGCTTGGCTATCAAGATTGGAATATCGCGAGTGCGATCACCAAAATGCCATCAAACTGCAAGCTTCCAAATGAAGTCTTTCTTTCAAGAAGAACTTCACAGATAGTGTCTGATGCTGATTTCACCCCACCAAAAAACCACAATATCGGGAATGGTGATATGCTTGGAGGCGCAAAAACAGCAGCGCATATGAAAATCGCTTTCATCGAGGCTGTGCACGATTGTGCAATAAGCATGCGCTTAACGCACCTTAAAGATTATAAAACTGCCGACACCACTATGTTGAATAAAATACTAGAAGGTGCAATCCTATCTACTTATGAACAGTACGCCAGCAGCGCAAATTTTTCACATTTTTATAATACTTTAAAGCTGATTGAGGTTCCGTCCTCTGCTTTAATAATTAAAGAAGATATTTTATACTTACTCTCTGGTAAAAATCCAGACTTGCCAATAAATTATTATGGTGCTGTTCTGGTCGCAAGCAATTTCTCTTAACTTAATTGTTTTTCTTTGAAATTCTTTATAACTTTGTATATATGCAAAATTAAGTTATAATTTCCTCATAACTTTGTATATATGCAAAATTAAGGATTCAGTTTGAGCAGTGAGAGATATATACCAACAGATATTAGACTTCAGACCAGCGAAGAAACGGCATATATGTTTGCACAGCGTGTTAAAAAAGAGAGGATCGTTGAAGAGCTCACTCAAAAAGACCTAGCAAAAAAAGCAAAAATTACTTATTCCTCCATTGTTCGCTTTGAAAATACGGGAGAGATTTCTCTTGTCAGGTTAATAAAGATATTGCGGACCCTAAAAAAGATTAATCTTATCGAAGAGATGATTAATTATGACCCCATCAAGGCTTTTGATGATTTTAAAGCAATAGAACAACGAGAAATTAAAATACAAAAACGGAGAGTGCGAAAAAATGGCTAATAAGTGCGATGTTTACATGTGGGAATGCAATATTGGGTCGCTCTTAGAAAATAACGGCGAAATTTTATTTAAGTTCAATGATGTACAACCTCCATTTGAACCATCTCCTCTTAATGCCCCTTACCAAAAAGGGATTATGCGCTTTCGTGACCTTGAATTTTTTGAGGGTTTACCTGGATTTATTGCCGATGCTCTCCCTGATAAATATGGCAATGAACTGATTGAGTTTTATCACAAGAACATAGATCCATCGGCAGAGCTCAACACGATAGACAAGCTAATATTTATTGGGGACAATGCTTTGGGTTCTATTCGTTTTGAGCCAAAATATGAGATGGGAATAGAGAGAGCTGCTAAATTTATAACCGCTAAAGAATTAAATCTTGTAGCAAAAAGGATTGAAAGAGGTGAGGTAGCCAACGCCTCAGACCTTATTGCGTTTATTGTAAAATCATCTTCTTTGGGTGGTGTAAAGAAAAAGGCAAAGATCTACTATAAGCCTGAGACTGAAGAATTCTCCATGGAGAATACAGATGGAACTATTCCGGCAATTGTAAAGCTTGGAAAGCCACAGAGCGAAGGTGATAATAATGCGATTCGCGTAGAGTACATATATTCTGAATTGGCAAAAGAAGCCGGTATAGATTTTCCTAAGACTTATTTGCTCGACGATGGAGATGTTGCACACTACGTGATAGAACGCTTTGATATAAATCACACAACCAAGGAGATGTATCATCTACACTCTCTTGCAGGTATGAAGCATCATAATATAAGAAACACCTCAAAGATGCTTGATTATATAAATCTGTTTGAGTTGGAGGGGTTGTTGGAACTGAGCGATTTAGACAAAGAGCAGATGTACAGATTGATGCTATTCAATTACATGTTTCGCAACGAAGATGATCACGCAAAAAATGTGAGCTTTTTGCAAAAAAGAACTGGTGAATGGCGATTTGCTCCCGCGTATGATTTAACATATAGCGTTAGCATCCCAAAGGATCATAAGATGTTGTTTTTTGGAAAAAAAGGGTGTGATGTTACATTCAGCGTTTTTATTGACATAGCTAAAAAGTTCAAAATTAAAAACTATATGAAGATTATTGACGAAGTTGAAGCGTCTCTTTTAAGATTACCCAACATGTTGCTCACACACGTTCCAAATAAGATGTGGGCTGGGAGTATATTGGAGGATGTGAGAAATGCAAAAGGTGAACATATCTTTAATTCCGATGGCTTTACAAATGTTTGGGAAGTGGCGAGAAGATT
Organism: uncultured Campylobacterales bacterium; assembly: GCA_903892995.1. Classification (GTDB taxonomy): domain Bacteria; phylum Campylobacterota; class Campylobacteria; order Campylobacterales; family Sulfurimonadaceae; genus Hydrocurvibacter. The sequence goes on along the minus strand of CAITKP010000013.1, from coordinate 5,078 downwards.
ACAAATTCCTCTTTAACGCATATGGCATTTTGTTTTATTAAGAAAAAGGGTTCACCTGCCTAAAGATCATTGAAAAACTCGAAACCAAATTGACAACACATCAAAAAAGATATATACTCACACTCGGCTTTTTTGATTGCCAGTCCGTTCCCGTCTGAATTCTCAGACATGGTGAAAATCAATATTAATTCTCAGGCGTTGAAACTTTTTTGTTTTAATAAATAGCTTGTACAAAACGGGAACATTGACATTAAAAAGCTATTCATTGAACCAACAAAAAGGAAATACACCGATGATCTACGATGAAAATGACTTCAAAAAAACTGCAAAATCACTAAAAAATGAACTAAACAAACTAGGATTAGACCTTTCCCTTGGTGCAACACTTAATCTCCTTTCAAGATCCCTTGGTTTCAAGGACTACAATACTGCACTTCCAGCAATAAAAACAGCTAAGTCCACTATGAACTTTGTCGAATCTAAAATCAATGATATTACTTCTCTGGTAACACAAAGACTTGAACTTGAAGATGAGATTGAAAAGTTTGATAAAAAAAGCAAAGGGATATTATCTGAATTATTACGATGGGGATACACAAGAGAAGAGGGCACAGACATACTGACTTTTCTTTTAAAAATTAAAGCAGATAGTGATGTTTTCTTACCTGCAAAAGATGAGTATGAGTCAACCAAAAAGGCAAAGGCTGGCATACTTTTTGCCCATCACGTAAAAATGCTTCGTTACCTACCTCAAGAAAAAGCGGAATTTATTTTTAAACACTTATTCTTTGAAGAGTATATAGATCTACACTCCAATAGTGTAGATGGTCCAGAGATTGAACATTATATCGACATTGTAGAAAGCAGAGAACTGTTTGATGAAAGGTTGCTTGATATGCTAGATATAACAGCACAAGAGTTCGAGAAAGCACGAAGCGCTTATTTTGAAAGTAATGCAGTAAAGGCAAACATAAATACAAAGATTGTAATGAGAACGAATGAGCAGGTTAGCAAAACAGAAGTAGCGCTAGAATCCGCTTTGCAACAATTGCATATAGATCTTAGCGCATTCACAACAACTGACGCAAGCAAAGAAAGAGTCGTGGCCATTGAAATAAATGCGCGCAACGCAATAGAATCATACAAATCACTTGGCGGTCAAATGAGTGACACAGCTACAGCATATCAAGAAGATATCATCGATAAAATAAACTTCATTATAGATTTTGGGCAAAATGCGAGCGAAAGAGACCTAGAAAATAAAGATAAGTTTTTCTCTTATATAGGAGAGGGTTTGTCTCAAGAGCTATCTGCAGTAGTCACTAAGCTCCATGCGTTAGAAGATCTTGCAAATTCTTTTTAGTAGCACTCTATTGACATATCTCCTATGTCTGAGCTAACCTAAAGATTCAGTAGCATTGAGTTTTTTAACTCTTGCGCTGATTTTCCTGAAGTGTTATAATTGTGCATCTTAGAAGAGGAGTTTTTTCATGATTAGTTTTGTTTTGATTTACGGAATGATCGGTGTTGCTATTGCTGTTGTTGCTGGTGCCATTGTTGGAACTTTCACTGGATTGAGAAGAAGATTCGCCTCCAAAAAATAATTCGCCGCAGTTACGCTAGACGGCTGAAGTTTTTTGCTAAAATACTATTATCATCACTTAATAAGGTGTCTATTATGGAACTATTTTTTGAACTGCTTGGAATATTAGTTGCGCTAACACCATTTATGTTTGGTTTTTGGTTTGCAAAAAAATGAGCTTTTCCTTTTTCGTCTTTCATTGCTTTTTTGCCCTACTGTCAGTCGCTAGTTTTACAAAAAAATACATTTAGCCACTATTTAGAGGAACCCACTCAATCTGCTAAAAATCACATTGCAACTTTCAGCTCATCATCTCCAAAAGCTATGTTTTTTCTTTCTTCAATGTATCCAAGATTTTCCTCGTGGTATTTAACAATATTAACATATACCGTGCGAGCGATTTCTATCGTGCGATCAATAGTGTCTTTGTCTAGCTTTTCGAACACAAAATCACACAGCTCAAACAGCTCGTCAATTATCCCTATATGCAATCGTTTATCTCTAAGATTGTAGTGTAGGTCTAACAGTTGAACTCCAAGAAGAAAGTCATTTAATCTGCTTTCATTGGTCGGAAGTTTTGCCATAACTGCGTTTGAGATATCTATTGCTTCTGGTTGTATTTGCTTGTATGTCTTTATGACTCTTGCCACTTTTCTTACGATTTGGCTAGTTACGACAAACTCTTTGGAAAATTCTTGTGGATCATCTGCATATTTTTCCATGTGTTTTGCATGAGCGGCTTTTAACTGAATGTACATAAAATGAAATGCTGGTAAGATTATTGAAAGTTCAAATAGATTTTTTTGACGATCAAGTTGTTTGTTTTTTTTACTCATTTTATTTATCCATACCGATATGATTTAAAACTTCATCAAAAATATTCATCATCTTATCTTGTCCCACTCCAAGCTTATGAGCCGTTTTTAAAACCATCAGTATAAGTTCTCTATTGATTTCGTTGAGCTTATCTAATCTGGTACTTATTTCATTCTCTTCATATGTGGGCTTGGAAATATCTTGAACTGCTTTGATAATTATTTTTAAACGGCTCTTATTAATTAGCCATTCATTTGTATGTCCATCTTGTGTAAGAACTGACTTAATATTTATGTCTGCTACTAAAAACGAATTCGATATTGTAGCAAAGCGTTCTTCGGAAATATTACGTTCAAGAAGCTCTTCGAATCCATCGATTAAAAGCAGCTCTGTAAGTGTCACACCATTGAATACTTTTATTGATGTCGGGTAGATTATTATTTGTTTCATTTTTTATTTCCTTTCCTTTCTTCCTTTTGTTTATATATGTAGATATGGTCTAAGAGCCGCTAGAACTAAAAATTACACAAAAGGGGTATCAAACCTTGAGTTATTAAATAAATTCGTTATAGAGCTTGTATTATCGTTTTTAGTATTCGTTGTTATTACAATCATTTTAAAGCATATACAACGCACGAAATACATATAGGGTATGTCGTAGTATGTTTTTGAGTGCAAATCGTTTTTAAAGCTATTCTGATGCGATTTGGTTTTGATATTCAAGATAGAATCTTTTCGCGTAGCCATAATCAAACTTTTTACTGTTTGTGCCTTTGTTATAACATTCAAAACCTTTTGGAAGATTGTTGTCGAATTTATTAAAGCATTGATTGAGAATATAAATACCAGTCTCGATGTTATATGTCTTACTAGAGAGCAGATGGTTTATGTCTTACTAGAGAGCAGATGGTTTATGTCTAAGTTCAACGATATTATGTTTCGTCTATTGATCTGCATTAATCCTACGTCATAGTCTAATCCTAATTTTTCTGCAATCGAAATTGCAATGAGAGCTTCTTTTTTAGTTTTACTTCTAACTTGAATGGTCTTAAGATTTTTTGCTACACTGTTTTTGATGTGGTAATAATCAAGTGCGTATGCTGCATCAAGAGTATGTTCATTTGATTTACTCATCAATCCGACAGCATATTGATTTTGTTTGCTTTCTATTTCAGCTAAGGAGCTGATAACTTTTGCATCTATGTTGTATTTTTTTCCGATTGTCTCATACAGGGATTTGGAATCCGCTTGTAAGATTGATGTGATTGATATCAGTATGAATATATATATTTTAATCATTCATCATCTTCTAATTGAAATGATCTAAGTTCTTCAATTGTTTGTTCTTTGGTTTCTTGTTTAGTTGGTGCTTTTGTAACGAGGTCTATAATTCCAGAGAGATATTCAACGTCCTCTTTTGTTGAGAGTCTATTGAAGTGGAGTGAATATTTGATTATACGATCTAGTTTATCTTCTGATATGACTGTTGCATAATATCCATCGCCATATTTATTAATGAACTTTGAACCGAGTGAAGAGTTTTTGAAGCGTGATACTTTTACTCTAAATGCTGTCATGATCTTTTTGACGTGGTCGTTGTATTTGTTATAGAAGTTTTGAAATTCGGCAGGGTGTATCTCTTTATCTTTTTTTATTGGAGATGATGCAAGTATGTAGTAGAGGATATTTCTTGCTGTATAGCTTTTTTCTTTTAAGTCTCCAAAGATCGTTTTTTTTCTGAACTTTTTGATTATGCCTCTCAATGTTTTTTCATAGTGTGTTTCTTCTATACCCTCAGCATCTATTCTCTTTAGAGAGTATCTTTTTTTTCTTTGTCTAATGTTCATTTTATTTATAAGTGTAGTTATTTCATTTGGTGCATGATTGATTCCGTCTTGAAATAAGTAAAATATTTTTTGTAATGAATCTACGTCTTCAGATTGGAGATCATATTTAAGAGTGTAGGCACTGGCGCCATCTATTAGCATCTGTATATTTTCAAACATTTCCAAGGCTATTTCTTCATCAATCAATAGTCCTTTATCATCATTAAACATGTGTATTCCTTGTGGGGGGGGTAAATTTATAAACAATATGGCTATTTTTGAGGAAAGTTTGGAATATACGTATTACGACACAAGTTTTTTAGTCAAAATTGCATTTTATGGCTTTTTTTGCGTTATCACATTTTCTACCTTTCTTGAAGAGATTGTTGTCCGCGTTACAAAAATGAAATTTCTCATGCTTTTCTTGCGTTATCATATTTGCATCTAATGCACAAAAAAAAGAGAAATTAGGAAAAAACGATACAAGAATAGCTTATAAACGTTATCGGATTGGTAGGCGATACTGTATCACGCATATGTTATAGAAAGTGATAACGTGAAATGAGTATATTAAGGCCTTTTCATGTAAAAAAGAACTAAAAATGGCTCTAAAATCATCATAGGCGTTATCAGAATGGTAGGCGATACTGTATCACGCATACGCTATGGAAAGTGATAACGTAAAATGAAAAAAAAACAAGAAAAATCAGCAAAATATGCATAGTTTTTTACGTTAAAAACCTTAAAAATTATCAAATTTATGAACATCTATAATTTAACGTTATCACTTTAGCTGACTATACTATATCCCATGTACGCTGTAGAATGTGATACGTTTACATGTTTTTTATTAT
>CAITKP010000012.1 GCA_903892995.1 uncultured Campylobacterales bacterium | reverse complement strand
TTAAAAATATTTATATTTTAAATAAAATAAGCCCGTGTTTCCAGCGTCTGTTATACATTTAACTGCCAAATCTTTTTAAAGTGTAGATTAATAAAATGCAATAGGCTATAATTTTGAATCGTTATACATTTAACTGCCAGGTTGGAGAGCATCTTATGGACTTTCAAAACAAATTCAAGAATGAAAAAAATAAACAAGAAGAGATAAGAATAGATAGATTGTTTGCTCAAAGTGATATAAAACAACCCACAAAAGAGATAGTCAGGGTTATTAATGGAAAGCGAACAGTTCATCAGATGAAGCAGTCTTCTCCCAATATGGAGAGAATTAATGACGCAATGATATGGTATTTCCAGAAGTCCACGAGAGATAAATTTAATTACTACTCATACAGAGATGATGCACTTGAACAATTAAGTGACAAATTTACTGAGTATGGATTAAATAGAAGAGATCTATCACTAGATGAAAAAAGAATTAGAGCGGCAGCAATACAACAAACAATAGATAAAATTATTTTGAAAGAAATACCAAGTGATCCAGTTGTTGAGATTACATTTGATAATTTCTTGAAAATTGTGGATCTAAAATCAGTGCAAACATTTAAGGACCAGGTAGAAACCATTAAAAGTGTGCTTAACCGTGCTGGAAGAGAAGTGCGAAGAGATGATATTGACATTGAAAGCATGAAAATAGAGCAAACAACATTTAGCTTTAAAAAAGAAATAATCTCTGTAGATTTTGTGCTTGATGAAGAGATGGGACGACATTTTCCAAAATTTGATGACTATGTAAAAGCAACTGTTAATCCAATAACCGGAAAATCTTTTAGAAATAAAAGAATGTATGTAAAAAAGATAGTTTTTTCATTTTCAAGAAATGTGATTCCGCATATTGTTTGTCAAGGAATAGATTACGTTTCATTGTTTCCTAAAAATAGATCTCAATTTAAGCTCCAAAACACTTATAATCTTGATATTTATCTGACATCTATACAACATGCACAGGAATATAGACATTTAACGGATTTTACACCAGAGCAATGGCAAATAAAGACAGGACATAACTATACCCGATTTGATAAGTATATGAACTCTGTGTTGAATCCTAGTATTGAGGATTTTAATGCCGCAGGAAAAAGAAAAGCAAGTTACCTAGTCAAGCTAAGAGGGCTTAATGAGTGGATCCCAAGCGATTCTGATCTAAGAGGAAGAAAGATAGAAAAAATCCGTTGGGTAGTTGAAAATTTTGAAGAATCTATGCGTGATGATATTGACGCTAGAGCATACTATATCGCATTAAAATCACTTCATGATGATATCGAATTGTCAACACATTTCGAAAGCATCAGAACACTCGCCATCACTATAGAAGAGCAGATAAATAATGAGAAATTGCTACCACATGCAAAATTTGGGGACAAACTTATGTCCGAATGGCTATTGGAAGCAGATTATGAACTTGAGACAGAAAAGAAAGTAATATCCATTATTGGTAAGATGCCCTCCTCCTCGCTTTCCTACAGTGAAGAAACAATGTCTTTGAGATCAGATGAATTAGATGTGGCAAATATTATTTTTCCTTCCGGCTGCTATGCATTTTTAATGAAAAATGTAGATGGCGCTGCAACTACTGGAGGGTCAACATTGTTTCCTGCAGATGATATTAACTTCATATCGTTTATGCTAAATGAATCAATAAGAAATGAAGTATATAGCCCAATTCATTTTGTTCTTACAATTATTTCACACTATGTTTCAAGTAAGAAAAGTATGAGAGATTGGAAGAAAGTCTTTGATTCGTGGCTTAAAAATGGAAAATATGAGACAAGAAAAGAGAGAGGCGCAGAAATTATCATGGATACGAAAAATGGTGAATTAAAAGGCGTTTGGAATTATCAACAATGCGAGTTTGATACAGGGGACATTTTGTTGAGAAATGTGGATGTGGAGAGAATAGCACAAAAAATAGCACAAAATCATTTAAGACTAGGGGATAAATAAGCATAGATGGTTACTACTAACGAAATTTATAGCACAGAACACGAAGCTGTCTTGCTCGGAACAATCCTATTCACTCCAATAGAAAATTATAAAAATAGTGAAGGAAATCCATTTACATTTTTAGATGAAGATGATTTTTTTTATGACAGCTATAGGAGAGTTTATAAGGTAGCAAAAAAACTTTATGAGAAAGATATCCAACCAGATGAAATCCTTATAAGGGATGAGTTAATAAAAGACTTTCCAGGAATTGACTATGCAGATATTCTACTGGAACTTATGTCTGTCAATGTCACGGCGAACCTTATTCCCTACATACAGGAGATTAAAAAGAAAAAAATATATAGAACCTTAACTACTTTATCTGCAAGTATTCGCGAGAAAATAGGAGGGTTTGCAGAGCCGTCGGAAATAATCAATGATATTGTAAATAATGCTGAAAAACTGCGTGAAGGGGGAATAATAAACACTCCTATTATTAATGCGAAGGTTCTTTTGGAAGCAAAAAAAGATGTCAGAACCCGCTATCAAACAGGAACATATATCGATGTAGTTTTAGATGGCGGTTTTGATGCTGGAAGCATATCTATCTTTATAGGCGAGCCTGAAAGTGGTAAAACCCATATCGTTTATAGTTTTATTGAGAGCAGTAGTAACTTCTATCCAGCTGGAATCATTTCGCTTGAATTCGGAGAAGAGGATTATCAAAACAGATTGAGTGGTTTCAACAATACTAACCTCTGTATAAAATCAGAAAACATATGTTTGAACTTTACGGCGTTCATGATTTCTGATGTTATTTCCACGCTCTACTCTTATGCAAGAATGGGCGTTAAATTAGCTGCTATAGATTCATTGCATTTTATTGCGCACAACACAATCAGTAATCCAACAGAAGCGCTTGATGATATTGTAAAGAAAATTGATATTGTCGCAAAAAGAACCGGCATGCATATCATGATAATTGCACTTGGCTCCAAGGACGATTACTCAGAAAAAAGAAATGGTATAAGAGGATCATCACTAATCCCGCACTTACCAAAAATATTTCTAAGAATAGATGTTAATAAAGATTACACACGAACTTTGCAGTGGATTAAAAATAAACAAACAAGAAGATATCCAAAAACAATTTTAAAATTTTGTGATAATGGAGAAATAACTTTATTACAAAAAGGGTCTGATGATAAAAAAAGAGTAATTATTGACATAAACGATATGTAGAAAGCAGAATATCCAATTGCACATGTGCAATTGGTATATTAAATGGTTATCTTAAAGAGATTTCTTTGTTGCATACTCTATATTTAAACATCTTTGAAGAGCCATGTACATCCTTGATGTGTTTTTCAAGAGATACTAGATCACAACCTTTCTCGTCATTTCCATCAAAGATACTTGTGATTGTTTCAAGTCCAATTTGATAAGAATGAGGATGGTGATCAGACGATGTATTTAAAATGTATTTTTTTTGCATTGCATCCAAAGATTCGAGCGTTCCTTCTTTTGGAATTGGTGTTACGGCTTGTTTGTGTATGCCTTTTTTGACGACCGCGGAATACATTTTGTAATATGAACCTGCGTCATGGTAATATCCTTTTAGGTTAAGGGTAAAAGAATCAGGAGTGTTTTCACATGTGTATTCTCCTTCAAAAGTTGCAGGATTAGCAGCATATCCTTTTAAGTAGTATTGTTTTAGAAATTCTCGAAACGGCATATCGCCTTTAATAAAATTACCACCCTTTGCTTCACAAAAATATTCTGTTTCTGCTAGTTCTGCCATCGAGTCACGCATTGAATGCTCTTTATTGAAAGTAAAATTATCTTGAAAACTGTAATTATCCCCAATTTTATTTTTTAGTCTTTTCGTTATGAAAGAGTTATCCCAGTCGTCAAAAAAGCTGTTATAGTCTTTGTAATTGTTATTAATTTTTGTATAAAGTTCTTTTGAGGGTCCTTTCATTTCTGTTGCTCCCAGATAGTTGGAATCTTTTAGTGCAAGCGATACGCGAAAGTCTGTATATTCGGAGATCGGCTCATTATTGTGTTCAACTACCCACAATTCAGTGTTTGTTGTAATTGCATTTTGATGAAGTTTAAATGTAGTTTCTCCAGACGAAAGGCGACATTCATAATTACCTGCCATCATAGGTCTTCCTTGTGCTCTATCCATTGCAATATATTTTTTAAAATCTTTGTCCATTTGAAGTCTTAATCTTTCATGCCCTCTTCCATATTTTGCAATACGCTCATCTTTAGACATTGCTTGCACAGCTTTTATATCATCTTCATTGAATGCTTGATATTCCTGTGTTCCCATTTCTGAAGTAGCTTTGATTACAACATTGCCACCTTGAATGGCACAATAAATAAATGCAGTATTGCTTGCTGGAGCATAGCTGATATATCCCGTGCTGTTATTGTCAAAAGCAATGGATGGCACCTGTTTGTCACTTAAGTATTCACGATAGCCATAATCTGCACCTAGTAGGCTTGTGGTAGCTAGCGTAGATAATGCTAATATGCTGAGTGTTGTCTTTTTCATAATAACTCCTTTTTTTGCAGTTGCACATGTGCAACTAAATATTATGTATTATGACAAAATAAAAAATATTTGTCAATATTTTAAAAGGCTAAATCAATGTGGGGAACCTTCCACTCAAAGAGCGAAGGCTTTTGTGGAGATTTTTTTTGTATTATTTAAGAAGAGTATCTAAGAAATTATTGAGTTTTTGTAGTTGTATATCGCTAAGGTGTGGCAATTGTACTTTACATGCATTTTTTGTATTTATTATTTTTGTAACTGTTTGCTGTAAGGGCATATCTTCCGTAGTGTTTTCTATTTTGTTCTTTAATTCATTTCGATTAGGTCTCGGTTGACTGTTGATATACCAGAAGTAAATCTCTTCACAAAGCTCTTTGTTTTCAATTTTACGAAGCATATCAAGTGCTAGCATATCATTAATGCTTTTATTTTTAAGAAGATCCTCAATTACTTTTTCTGGAAATGTTAATAATGCAATCATTCTCGAAACATAGCTTTTATCTTTTCCGATTGCTCTTGCCAGTTCTTTTTGATCGGTGAATTTATTTGACAATGCCTCTTTAAGTGCAAATGCAGTTTCTATGTGATGCATATCATCTCGCTGTAGGTTTTCAATAATTGCCATTGTTCTAAGGTCTGCATTGTCTAAAAAGATTGCCGGTATTTGCTTACGCTTTAGTATTTCAAATGCCTTTAAGCGCCTGTGACCAAATAGCACATAATACGTGTCCCCTTCTTTTGTTATGCCGATCGGTTGTAACAACCCGCGTTCTTTGATAGAAGATGCAAGCTCGAGCAACGATTCCATATTATAGCTTCGTCTTGGTTGATAAGGATTTTCTTTTAGAATTTCTATATCAATATTGACAATCGTTGCACCATCTGATTCTTTTTCTGGTTGCTTAGTGACGCTTTGTTGCCTGTTCATTCTATCTCTAAGCATGCTTCCAATATCTACCGTTTGGGTAGCATCCAAATCTAATTCCATCTTATCCCCCTACCCTTCAAAATGATTTTCTATTTGCGTGCAAACTTTATGAATTTTACCAAAAATAGTTCTATATGCCTGTTTATTTTCTTCGGCGAGCTTAAAGATTGACTTACCCTCTTCCTCAGTTGTGCTTATTGCGTCCGAGTAGTCAAGAGAGCCTAGTTTTGATTTTAAGATTATACCCTCTGCGGAAACAAAATTTTTGTACATTTCTTGAAATCTAGTTATTGCTACTTCTTTTTTAACACCATTTCGTACTATATTAAAAAGGAAATAAATTTTATACTCCCCTTCATCTAATTCAGTGCCGTTCCCGAAAAAAGTTTTTAAAGTAATTTCTGTTTTTTCCCTAGCTCTTTTACCAATCGTCATAGGAATAATAATTTTCCGAGTCAACTTTAAAGCTTCATAAACTTCTGGTGTTACCTCACCCGGTGTATCGATCACAATATATTTATATTTAGAAGAAAGTTCATTGATTAGATCTTGTATAGAATACTTCTCGATATATTTAGCATAATCATACGTGTCACACGAATTAATTTCTGCACTTGGTTGGGAAAAATCAAGATTTAAAATTGCTGCATCCCCAAGGAAAACAGCATAATTTTCACTCATAGTTGATTTACCTACGCCACCTTTGAAGTTCGCTACTACTACAACTTCGGCCCTACTTTGTTCTTGTTTGGCTTCCGTATTCTGGTGAGAATTGTATTCATCAAGCATTAGCTCGAATTTTTGAGGCTTATCATCTCTCCATCTCATCAGAGTGCGAGAACTCATTGTGTAATACTCTGCCATTTTATCAAAATCTATTTTTTGATCCGTACTCATCCTAAGCTCCTTGTTGTTTTCAAAATTGCACATGTGCAACTTGTTGTAAGCAATTATGACAAAATAAAAAATATTTGTCAATTCTTTCTAAAATAAAATTGCACATGTGCAACTTTGATATTTCTTTCAAGAATTATTCCATTTCAGCCATATTGTAAGAAACAATTCATAATAAAGGAACAGCGATGTCCATTAAAAAAATATTAGTAGTAGCAACAGTGTTGTGTATATCTGCAATAGGAGCGGAGCAATATCAAGAGAATGCATTATCTGAAGGGCAGGGCGTAGAAATCGAACAAGAGTCTGAGCAGAAAATGGAATCTAATTTTGACCAAGCCCAACAAGAATTGCTTCAGCAGATCGGAGAAAAAGAGGGGTGCATAAAAAATGCAAAAAGCTATGACCAATTGGGAGAATGTGTGCCTGAGAGAGAAAGTCCACTAAGAAGAGGTGGAGAATAGAAATACTACTGGAAGCAAAAGGGCAGGGGCATGTAGAGTGTTTTGCATAGGGGATCTAGCTATTTAGATTCCCAATGGAGGACACTCCAAAAAAATATATATAAAGGTTTAACCTATGAAAAAAACACTGTTAATCGCTGCATCTACTGTGGCTCTATCGATGGCTTTCACTGGCTGTGCTATGAATAGCGGAAATATCCCTATGAAAAACATGGAGAAGAGTGAATACACTGATCCTATAGTTAATGGCAAAACAACTAAAGCAGACGTTCAAAAACTTCTCGGTGATCCAAATCATGTACATGCTCTCTCTGGTGCTGGTAATGAAGATAAAACGACATGGGAATATGTACACACAAGAGGTGCTTACAAGTTTATTAGCTATGTCCCTGTGTTCAATTGGTTTATGTCTGGAACCAATGACACAACAAAACAACTTTCTATCGTGTTTGATAAAAACGGTGTAGTTGAAAATCATGATACTACTAAGTTTGAGGGTGAGACAGTTAGAGGTCTATTTCAATGAGAATAAAACAAGCAGCACTTCTTTGTGCGCTTGTTCTCTCTGTGACAACAGTTAATGCAAACGAAAACAATCAAACAACATCAGCGTGGTCAAAAGGTAGTATCCCAGACAAGGGTTATCATTTTTTTACAGGGATAGGGAAAGATGTTAAATCATTCCTGATAGATAACAAAATCATTGATAAAAACTCAACCAAAGATAGCAATGTAAGCAAGTAGTGCGATTGTAAAAAAATAAAAAGGATATTCATGGTAGAGGGAACAATTATTTTTTATGAAATAACTTTGTTTTTAGCAGGGGTGCTTATTATTTTTCTGGTGTTGTCGTCAAAAATAATAGCAACACTTAAAAAGTTTGATGCTTTTATAGAGGATGCACACAAAAATACAAATTCACTCTCTCTAAAGGCCGAAAGCCTTATGGAATTAGTTGAGCAAAAAGCTTCAAGTGGTATCGCAAAAATGACATTTGGATCTTTTCTCTTTAGCACGGTTTTAAAACTGTTTAAAAAAAATAAATAAAAAAAGGATATTTGATGTTAGAAAAAAGAGATGGAACTAGCTTTGTTTTAGGAGCTATTATAGGTGGATTTGCGGCATATTATGCAGTTACACATAAAGAAGAAATTATTGAAAAGGTTCAAAAAATCGAGGATAAGCTCAATAAAAATGAGACTTTCACAAGTTTAAAACAAAAATTTGAATCAATGACAGCGAAGGTGCAAGGTATGTACGATCGCTTTTCAGGAAAAGATAAAGACGCGGAAGATAGTCTTGATTCGTTGATGAATGAAATCGAAATGTTAAAAGCACAAGTGGAGCGCCTTTCTAATAAATAGATTAGAAGACCTTGTGTTAAAAGTAAAATAAAGGCAAAAATCGATGAAAAAATTTGTACTCGCTCTCGGAGCTTTGGCTTCTTTGGCAATGGCAGGCGGTGAATTTCAACATCCACAACAAGATGGTAGATTTCAAGAGCAAGAGCGTATGCAAGGCGGTGGTTTTCAAAATGAGCACCAAGGCAGTATGCGAGAAGGACATCAAAAAAATCAGCAAGAAAGACAAGCGCGTTTTCAAGAAAAGAAACAAGAGATAGTTTCTCGCTTAAGCGCAGCGCTGCAATGTGTACAAAAAGCATCAAGCCCGCAAGAGTTAAGATCTTGCCAGCCAAACCATCAAGGACGTAGTAACGGCGGTGGCATGATGGAAAGACAAGAGCAAGAAAGGCCAATACAACCTCACTAATAAGTGAGGCTTGTATGAGAATAGGGCAATTTAGTGAAACGCATCGAAAAAGTTATTGGATTAGCAAACGAAAAATCCATTTCTGTTGGCTTAAAAAGACATCCAATTAAAAGCCATAGGCTTACAGAAAATGGAAAGATTCAAATAATTCACACGGATGGAAAAATTGAAAATTATTGCAGTATTCCGGTATGTATAGATACGATTAACATTAGATACAATCTTGGGCTTTTCCCAAGACCTTTGTTTATACAGAGAAACGGGCATGCAAAAAAGGAAGGGCATGATGACACTTGGAATAAGCCACCAGATTTCATATCCTCTTTGGTGAAATTATTGGAAAGAATAGAAAAAAATCTTGTAGATGAGCTTGATGTAGACAACATTGAACTCGTGAATATATTTATTAGAAATGAAATTTCACGTTCATATTTTGTGAGTTATGACTCAGCTTTAAGGTCCATTCAAAAAATATTTTCCAACTATTCATCAAATGAAGCGATGCTTGTTTATACAGATATGATTAAAAATTCTATATACGATTATTATAACTGAAATATATTGAATCACTTTGTGCGAAGCAGCTATTCTCCCTGGCTGTTTCGTAGAGTGTGTGCTTCAAAACAAATACAAAAAGGAAAAAAATGAGATTAAGAGATATATTTACTGATGACAAAAATGAGATCAATAGGTTGCGCTCGGAAAACGCTTTGCTTAAATTATTGCAAAACATGCACCACCGTAAAATGCACATAGACGAAAATAATACATATACTGAGTCTGAACTACTTATTATTGAGAGGCATAACAAAAATCAAAATCAACCTCTTGATACAGAAAACGATGAACTCTTATACATAATATCAAGATTGTTTAGCAGGGTTGGCGAAACAGATAGATATGGGAAAGAATATCCAGAAAATGAGCTGATATCATTACAAGATATCGGCCGGACAATGGGAGATGTTTTCTTATTTACAAAATACGCATCACAAGAAAACAAAAGATTGGAATGGGAAAAACAAAGCCTCGTTGATTTTCTTAAAAATGATCTCTGGAAGCGAGTGTACGGACACCCATATAACTGGTTTATTAAAAATGATCTTTTGGAGATGTGTAGACCAAAAGATGAGAGAAGAGCACAACAGCCACTAAAAAGAAGAACGGCAGAAATGCCTTGCGAAGCAATGCTAGCCTCATATACACAACCAAAGGAGGAGAGCGTCTGTGTCAACATTAAAAGAGATTAATAAGAAAAAAATGAATAGATGTAATATGTATGGAATCGATTACTCAAAGCCCGAGGTAGTTCTTTTGCAAGATACAGGTATTGGTGTTGCAGAAGCGGCAGCTAGAACCTGTTATGACTCCTTTGAAAATAGTGAAAATGAAGTTATAAAATCTTTAGAATCCACTCTTCCAGATGAAAGTATGTGTACAGAATTG
>CAITKP010000011.1 GCA_903892995.1 uncultured Campylobacterales bacterium | reverse complement strand
CATGAAATTAAAACTGTCCCTAGTTTTGTGTTTGACTACTTCACTTTTTGCGGAGCATATCTCTTTTGATGATGCACTTCAACAATTCTCAGCACACAATATCGAGATTTCAATTCTAGAAAAAGAGAAAGCAAAAGCAAGTGCAGATCTCATTACGGCACAAAATCGTCCAAATCCCACACTATCTGCTTCAATGGATTATCTGAGACCAAAACATATTACTAATTTAGATGCATCATTGGCAACAATACACTTTGATCATCCTATTGAATTAGGTAAAAAGCGAGATCGTCGTATTCAAAATGCAAAAGATAATATTAAAAATACACAACTTCAAATTCAAGAGATAAAAAGAGAAAAAATTTCTGATCTCATTGACGTTTATTATCAAGTTGTTTCAGATGAAGAGGTAGTTACTAACGCAAAAGCAGACTATGAAGATTTTCAAAATCTTTTAAATATTTCTCAGTCAAAATTTGAACATGGTTTTATGACCGCCTTGGATCTACAAAGATTAAAACTTACATCTATAGAATATAAAAATAATCTTGATTCAAGCAAAACTGCTTTACAAAATGATAAAGAGAGTCTTGCTCTTATGCTTACTTTGCAAGCAGATGATATTCAAACCGAACCCGTCAAAAATCCCAATCCTCTTTTGAAAAGCTCACAGGAGCTCATAAACTATGCCCAAGTACATAGAGCCGATTGTCTCCAAGCGCAACAAGCGATTCAAAGCGCAAAATCGTTTGTAGAGCTTCAAAAAGCTAATGCCATTGCGGATCTTACAGTTGGAGTCGAGTATGAGGCCTATGGCACAGGTTTTGGTGCACTTTTTGGTCTAAGTGCATCTATGCCACTACCAATCTATGATCAAAATAAGGGTGAGGTTGAAAAAAGTCGTATTAATTTACTACAAGCATTTGAGCAAAAAAATAGAGTATTTCTTCAAGCACAAGTTGATGTTACTCAAGCTTATCTTTTACAACAAAATCAAATAAGAGTTTTTAATGACCTACAAAAGGGTTTTGAACTAGCAAAAGAGATTAAAGAAAAAGAGGAAAAAGTTTTTTATCTTAAAGGGATCTCTCTATTAGATCTTTTAGATGTGCAAAAAAATTATCGCGAGTATAAAAGTAAATTAATTCAAGCTAAGATAGATTTACTTGTTGCAACTCAAAAACTAAAACTACAATCTGCGCTTTTAGCTCTAGATCAAGGAGAAAAAATTAATGAAATTTAAAATTCTAGGTACTATTTCAATCGCTACTCTTTTATTATCTGGATGTAATCATCCTCAAGAAGAGTCAGGCAAAAAAATTGAAACAAAAAAAGAGTTAACCGCTACTACTATTCCGAAGTTTGGTAATTTTATCAACAAAATATCTGTGACAGCATCTGTTCAACCCTCTCCTGATGGTATTGTCAACATAACGACGCCAATAAATGCCTCTATAGATAAGATTGACATCACTATTGGACAACACATTAATATTGGATCTCCTTTACTCTCTTTGCGATCTACAGAGATCAGCGATGCGACAAACCAACACATCTCAGCAAAAGCAGGGTACGAGCAAGCAAAGAAAATTTATGATATGAATAAAGAACTTTATAAACTTGGAGCTATTACAAATAATGATCTTTTAAACTCTAAAACAAATTTAGAACAATCAAAAGCACTTATGGATGGTTTTGCACAAAAACTCTCTTACTATGGAAGCACTTCGGGACAAACTCTTATGTTACGTTCACCGATTCAAGGTGTTGTGTATGAGGTTAATACTCATCTTGGTGAAAAAGTTAATGTAGATGGCAACGCTCTTGTGAAAGTTGCAAGTTTGGAGAAAAAAGTTGTTATTGCAACAGTATATGAAAAAGATCTTTCTGCTTTTGAAATTGGCAAAGAAGTAGATATTACTACTGACACAAACGAATATCACCTTAAGGGTATTGTTACTTATGTTAGTGACGTCCTTGATCCAGAGAATAAAACAAATAAGGTCTATATCCGTCCAATTGGTGATCTGAAAAATTTAAAAATTAATATGTTTATTAATGTATTACTCAATAAAGAAGAAAAAAATCTTTTCAGAATTCCAAAAAAATCTTTACTTTTTAAAGATGGAAAATTTTATGTTTATCTCAAAGAAATGTCACAGTTTAAACCTCAAATTGTTACGCTAATCAAAGACGATCCAAATGATGACTTCTCTTTAGTTCGCGGAATTAAACCAAATACACCCATTGCACTTGAAGCTATTGCAATGGAAAAAGAATAAAATAGTATGAAACGTTTAGCTAACTTTTTTATTGATAATTTTCTTGCTGTTCTTCTTTTTACTGCTATCACGATTGTAGTAAGTATTGCTTTGGTACAAAATCTCAATATCGAGGCTTTCCCTGATCCTGCTCCTCCAATTTTAGAAGTAGTTACAACGAATGAGGGACACTCTGCTGAAGAGATTGAAAAACAGATTACCGTTCCTTTAGAAATTGCTTTAGCTGGAATGACAGGGCTTGATAATGTTAATAGTATCTCCCTTTATGGGCTTTCTGATATCAAATGTAAGTTTTCTTATGATACTTCCTATAAAGAAGCTCGGCAAGAGGTTCTCAACAGACTAGCGCAAGCTGATATTCCAGCTGGAGTTACTCCATCAATCAATCCAAGTGCTATCGGCGAAATTATGCGTTATCAAGTTGTTGGGAACCGTAATTTAACAGAATTACGTACATACCAAGACTGGGTTATCTCACGCTATCTAAAAACTGTACCAAATATTGCAGATATTGGAAGCTACGGGGGGCTGATGAAAGCCTACTCGGTAGAGGTACACCCAGAATCACTTGTTAAATATAAACTTCCAATTAGTAAAGTTATTGATGCTCTTTCAAAATCTAATGTGAATGTTGGGGGAAGAGTCCTAGAGTTTGGCGATCAATACTATACAATTCGTGGTGTTGGGCTTATTAAAACAACAAAAGATATTGAGAATACGATTGTTTCTACTGCTCATGGAGTACCTATATTTGTTAAAAACATTGCTCAAGTCAGTATCTCAGCGATGCCACAAACTGGAATTGCAGGAATTAATAAACAAAATAAAACTGTTTTTGGTGTTGTTGTTTTAAGAAAAAATGCACCAAGTGTTGAAACAATGGAGCAGTTACATAAAAAGATAGATGAGCTCAATAATGGAATCTTGCCAAAAGACATTAAAGTAGTACCATTTTATGACAGACAAGATCTTTTACATACGGTTGTCGATAAACTCAAAGAAACAGCTTCTTTGGGAATGCTCCTGGTCTTTGTCATTATATTGATATTTCTTGGAGATCTCCGCGCAGCGGTTATTGTTGCGGCGATAATTCCCATGTCTTTACTATATACTCTTGCGTTGATGGCAAACCAACATGAATCGGCTAATCTTCTTTCACTTGGAGCCATTGATTTTGGGATTATTGTAGATATACCACTGATCGTACTTGAAAACTATTTTAGACTCAAGCATGAAGGAAAAGTTCATTCAGATGCAATTTTAAGCACAGCTAGTGAAGTTGGTAAACCTATTATGTTCTCTATTTTAATTATTTTCTTAGCTTTTATTCCTCTCTTCGCTATGAAAGGTGCAGAATCTCAAATATTTCTTCCTATGGCAAAGACATATGTTTATGCAATCTCATTTGCATTTATTTTAACATTTAGCTTTTTACTTGCGAGTAAATACTCATTTTTACAACATTCAGATGAAAAGGTTTTTTCCTTTTTTGAATCTTTAAAAGTAAAATACCTTAAAACAGTATCTAAAATTCGTGCAAAAAGTGCGATTATAGTAACAGGTATTATTGTGGCACTGAGTATAGTGATAGGTGCTGCTTTGGGATCTGAGTTTTTACCAAAAATGGATGAGGGGAATCTCTATATCCGTGCAATTTTCCCATATTCAATCAGCCTTAATAAAAGTTATGAAAACTCTAAAAAGATTAGAGATATCCTTGCAAAATATCCAGAAGTTAAAACCATAGAGTTTCAAGCTGGTAGGCCAGAAGATGGAACAGATCCATCTGGTCCTTTTAATACGGAATATTTTGTACAACTAAAACCATATAGTGAATGGACAAGAGATATTTCAAAAGAGGATCTTGAAAATGAAGTTCGTAAAGAGTTGAAAAATAGTTATCCAAGTGCAGATATAAGTGTTTCGCAATACATTGAAGATAATCTCAACGAAGCGATGTCTGGCGTTAAAGGTGAAAACTCTGTGAAAGTATTCGGAGATGATCTAAATCAGCTAGATAAATTAGCAAAAGAGATTGAAGAAAAAATAAAAAAAGTAAATGGTGTGACCGATGTTGGTGTATTTAAAGAGCTAGGTCAACCAAACCTTATTATTGAAGCAGATCGTGAAAAAGCTGCACTTTATGGTGTAGATATTCAAGAACTTATGGACATAGTTTCCTCTTCTCTCGATGGTAAAAGTATTACAAAAATCATTGAGCAAGATAAACGTTTTGATCTAGTAATCCGCTTTCCTCAAAACTACAGAAAAAGTATTGAAAATATAAAAGAGATTCCCATTATCCTTGATAATGGAGGGATTGTTCCACTTTCAAAAATTACAAATATCTACTATGATACTGGAGCATCTTTTATATATAGAGAAAATTTCAAACGATTTATCCCTATTAAATTTTCAGTTGTTTCAGATGATCTTGCTGGAACTGTTGCAGATGTAAGTCGTCAAATAAATACGGTTAAGATGCCTGAGGGTTATGGAACTAACCTTTCGGGAAGATTTCAACAGATGCAAGATGCTTTTGGACGCTTGAAAATTATGACTCCAACTGCTCTCTTTTTGATTACTTTGGTGTTATTTATATATTTTGGTTCTATTAAAAATACGGTTATTATTTTAACGGCTGCTCTATTTTCAGTCTTTGGAGGACTTTTATTTTTATTATTATTAGGAGAACCTTTTAGTGTATCGGCCTCGGTTGGATTTATTTCTATTTTGGGAGTAAGTATATTAAATGCATCTATTGTTGTTATTCACTATTTGGAACTCTTGAATAAAAATATAGACAAAGAGAAAGCAATTATGCAAACAGCATCAGATAAATTTAGAGCAATTATGATGACGGGTCTTACAGCATCGATTGGTTTATTGCCTGCAATGATGGCAACAGGAGTGGGGAGTCAAGTGCAAAAACCACTCGCTATTGTTGTAGTAGGTGGGATGCTAATAGGTACAACTATTTTATTATTACTGCTTCCACCATTGCTTAATTACGTTGAAAATAAAAAGTATTATTCTATAAAAAATGTTTAGTATGTGTAAATAAAATAGTTTTATAATCACTATTTTTATCATATACTACGCCAAAAATTTTATTCTAGCAAGAGAGCTTTTATGAAGGCATTACAATACCTGTTTATTTTACTAAATATAATAACCTTTATCACTTTTGGCATAGACAAATATCTTGCACGGAAAAATCGTGACCGCATCAGTGAAAAAACACTCTTGAGCCTTTCTTTCATTGGAGGCTCTGTTGGAGCAATTATGGCGCAAGGATTTTTTCGTCATAAAACACAAAAATTTAAGTATATTTTGTGGCTTATCTTCTTCATACAAGTCGCATCTGTTTGGTTGCTTATGTGGAATTCAGGGCAAAAGTAACACCTTACATGTAAGCCTATTTTGAAAGAGAAGAGATGAATTTTCATAAAACTATTTTACCCCTATTTTTTGCTACAGCGCTTTTTTCCCAAACTATTGCGGAGGGATTTGTAGATATCTCTAAGAGTGTTCCAAATATTGTTATAGAGCTTCGTTATGCGAGTGAAAACAATTTTGTCGGCCAAGTGATCGAGGGATATGAAGCACCTGTTTGTTATCTAAGTCTTCCTGCAAGCAATGCACTCAAAGAGGTTGCAGAGGAACTTGCACCTTTTGGATTGGGTCTAAAAGTGTTTGATGCTTACCGTCCACAACGCAGTGTGAACCATTTTGTCCGTTGGGCAAAAGAGTTGAGTGATACAAAAATGAAAGAAAAATACTACCCAAATGTGAACAAATCTGAGCTTTTTGAAAAAGGGTATATCGCAGCGCATTCTGGACACTCTCGAGGCTCTACCATTGATCTGACGCTCATCGATCTTGCAACAAAAAAAGAGCTGGATATGGGAACAGGCTTTGATTTTTTTAGTCCTGTTTCATGGCCGACAAGTATAGAAGTTTCAGCCCAACAGCGTGCAAACCGTTTACTTTTACACTCTGTTATGTTGCGTCATGGATTTCGTGCATTGCCAGAAGAATGGTGGCATTTCACACTGAGTAATGAGCCATATCCTACAAGCTATTTTGATTTTGTAGTACGTTAATATTAGGTTCTAAAAAGAAAAAATCACGAACCTACAAAAAAACACTACGAATAGATTGTTTAAAACTATAAACTTCTTCAAAATAGAGAGAACTCTATAAAAAAGGAAAAAACAATGAAAGATTTATTTTATGCCTCTTTGGGTTCAATGATGGTTTTAAAAGAGAAAGTAGAAGCTGAGATCAAAAAGCTTGAAGAAAAAGGAAAACTCAGCCGTGAGGATGGAGAGAAGTTTATAAAAGAGCTTCAAGAAAAGGGCAAAGAGGGCGAAGATGAGCTCAAAACAAAGATCAAAGAGGCTTTGCGAGAGCTTATAGATGAGCTAGGTTTAGTCACAAAAGAGGATATCGAACATCTTAAAAACGATAAGAATTAAATTATGTCTTCATACTCGCCCCTTCGTATTTGGCGTGTATTTACGCTTCTTTTAACCCTCTATCTGCTTATAAAGAAGCGTGAGAGTTTTCTATTTTTTAAACCGCTTTCACCACAAAAACTACTCTTTAATATTAACTTTTTGGGGGCTAGTTTTGTCAAACTTGCTCAAGTTTTAGCAACAAGAAATGATTTTTTTAGCGCAGAGTATCTTGAGGCTTTAAAAACTCTGCATGATGAACTCTCTGCTATGAGCCAAGAGGATATGCGTGTTGTTTTTAGTGCAGCATTTGAGAAAAATCCATTTGTTAGGTTTATTGATACGCCTATGGCATCAGCTTCCATCGGTCAGGTGCATGAAGCATGGCTTGATGAGAGGACAAAAGTTGCTGTAAAACTGCGTCGTTTAGGGATAGAAAAACGGGTTAGAGCAGATATAAAGATTATAAATTTGTTCAATACACTTTTTCGTCCTCTGTTTTCCCACTATACAAAAAACTCCATAGAAGCGGTTGTAAGCGAATTTTCCAAAATGATACTCCAAGAGGTGAGCCTGAATCATGAACTAGGCAATCTTGTAAAATTTTCCTCCATCTACAAAGAGAGCGGAGTGCGATTTCCAAAACCATACCCCGCTTTGTGCAGTGATGGCGCTTTGGTGATGAGTTTTGAAGAGGGGTTCCGTTTTGATGATAAAAAAAGTATCCTTTCTCACAAGATAGATTTTTATGCCATCATCGCAAAACTTGTGGATTTTTACACCACGCAGATGCTTATCAATGGTTATTTTCATGCCGATCCGCATCCTGGAAATCTGCTTGTAAGTAAAGAGGGCGAGCTGATACTGCTTGATTTTGGGATGGTAAAAACTGTTCCAAACAACTCGCGTGTGGCAATCATTGAGCTTATAAAAGCAGCAAATGAGCAGGATTATGAACGCTATATTAGCGCCTCTAAAAAGCTTGGGACTATCGCTTATGAAGCTCCACTTGGAGAGCTAGCAGAGTTTACAAGTCAGATGTTTGAGATATTTTCAAATGAGAACCTTTCAAGCGAGTCGATGCAAAAACTCGCTTTTGAGGTTTTAGAATCCACAAGAAATCTTCCCTTTAAACTTCCAAGTGATGCGATCTATATCTTAAGAGTCAGCGCGATTATAGAGGGTTTAGGCACTACATACATCGAAAACTTTAATGGTATCAAAGATATTTTGCCGATTTTGCAAAAAAATATTCCAAAAGCTTTAGGCGCAAAAGAGAGCATAGTTGAGACGCTTATCGATGAGGTCAAAGCGGTTCCATTTATTGTGAAAGATTTTAAATCTGCAATCAAAAAGATTGCCAATGAAGAGCTTAAAATCGAACTCTCAAACGATCAGCTAGAATGGATCAAAAAAGGCCTCAAAGAGGAGGTCAAAAGTTATACACTCTCATTTGCTTTAATGTTTGGTGCTTTATTTGCTCTTGTGTATGACAAAGATCTTAAAGATCTAGCCATAGGAGTTTTTATCCTTGGTGTAGCTAGAATATTGTATAAGTGAGGTTACAATGAAAGTTTTACTTACAGGCGCGACAGGTTATATTGGAAGGCGTTTAAAACAGGAGCTATTAAAAGATGCAAATATATCACTTCGGGTATTTGTGCGCAATAAACAAGCACTCGATCATATTCCAAAGGGAAGTTTAGAGATTGTTGAGGGAAGTAGTTTTGATACTCTAAAACTTGATGAAGCGATGAAAGATATTGATGTTGCTTATTATCTTATCCACTCTTTGACAAGTGAAAACTATGCCAAATTAGATCATCAAAGTGCGCAAAATTTTCGTGATGCGGCTATAAAAGCAGGTGTCAAAAAGATTATCTATCTTGGAGGGCTTGGGGTTGTGGATGAAAATATCTCCAAACATCTTTTAAGCAGAATAGAAACAGGAGAGGCGCTTAGCCTTTATAAAGACAAAATCGATGTGATCTGGTTTCGAGCGGGTGTGATTATCGGTTCTGGGAGTGCTTCTTTTGAGATTATTCGTAACTTAATCCAAAAACTTCCAGTGCTTATCACTCCAAAATGGGTGCGAGTGCGTGCGCAGCCTATAGGGATCGATGATATTATCAGCTATCTGAGTGCAGCCAAAGAGCACAGTATCAGCGGAACTCATATTGTTGATATTGGCTCTGAAATTCTCTCTTATGGAGAGATGATGCGTCAATGTGCCGAAGTTATGGGCTTGAAGCGTTTGATAATCCCCGTACCATTTTTATCTATAGGCTTATCATCCTACTGGCTCAATATTTTCACTCCTGTGCCTTTTCAAGTAGCAAGATCGCTTATAGATGGACTTAAATCTGAAGTGGTCATTCAAAATGACAATGCCAAAAAACTATTTGCAAATATCACTCCCATATCTTTTAAAAAATCTGTCGAAAAAGCACTCTTTGAGGCGGAGCAAAATCAGGTCATTAGCAGATGGAGCGATAGCGGAGCGGATGTTTGGAAGATAGACCATAAAGACTCAATTGCTGAGGCTGTATTTATAGATGAACAGATAATCCAGATAAAAGAGAGTGAAGCGCAGGCTGTTTTTGATGTTTTTTGCTCTATTGGCGGAGAAAATGGATGGTTTGCTTATGACTTGCTTTGGGAGATACGTGGCTTTATAGATAAACTCTTTGGTGGCGTTGGTCTAAGCCGTGGGCGCAGATCACAAACAACACTCAGAAAAGGGGATAGTCTTGATTTTTGGAAAGTTGTGGATATTGTAGAGGGAAAAAGGCTTTTGCTTTTTGCGCAGATGAAGCTTCCTGGAAAAGCGTGGTTGGAGTTTCGCATAGATAAAGATAAGCTGATTCAAAGAGCCTATTTTTTACCAAGTGGC
Source organism: uncultured Campylobacterales bacterium (assembly GCA_903892995.1). Taxonomy (GTDB): domain Bacteria; phylum Campylobacterota; class Campylobacteria; order Campylobacterales; family Sulfurimonadaceae; genus Hydrocurvibacter. The sequence goes on along the minus strand of CAITKP010000011.1, from coordinate 352 downwards.
GTACTTGGGCGATTATATTGGTTCTCTTTGTTGGTGTTGCACTATTTTGTATTTCGTGACATGATAAACTCCATTTATAAAAAAGCAAAGGAGCATAAATGAGCTTATACCAAATACGATTAACCAAGCATACGCTAAACGAGCAAAACGCATTGGAGTGCGAGGCGAAAGTACGTAGGAGCTACTAGTAGCTTCAAGTGCTTTTAACGAAGCAATACCGTGCGCTTTACTCGCCCGAAGGGTAAAAAAGAGGCCCGCATCTCCTGCGTTGTATCTTCTTGGGTTAGCTACGGCTAGCCCTGTGAAGATACGCCTTGGAGCTACAGACCTCTTTTTTATTTATCGTATACTT
>CAITKP010000010.1 GCA_903892995.1 uncultured Campylobacterales bacterium | reverse complement strand
CTAAAGCTCCATCTGTTCCGCCGATACTTTTACCAGCTTTTATATCACGAGCAAATTGCTCTACATCTACTTCTATCTTCATATGTCGTTCCTTGGGTATTGTTTATTTTACCCGATTGACACAGAATTTTGAACGGTCCCACGAAGGATGGAAGCTATCGCTTGCGATTGCAAGTGATATTTACACTTCATTTATGATTTTTCTATTTCGTGGTTTGGGTATATCTCCACCTTTGATAATACTAGATAAAGCAGTCTCTATGACATCTCTGCTCTTTTATTCAGTCTGCTCTCTCATTGTATAACCCATACGCTCTACTATTGGCTGCAGTGTTTTACGAAGGGTATTTGGGGTAAAAGGCTTAATGACATAACCACTAACACCTTTTTTGACGATCTCTATCACCTCCCCTTTTTTTACTTCTGCTGTACACATGATAATACGGACTTTATTATATGCACTCTCTTCTCGCACCTTTGTTAAAAACATACCACCATTCATCACCGGCATGTTGTAATCAAGTATTACTAATGTCATATCTGGATGCTGCTTTAAAAGGTTATATCCCTCTTCACCGTTTTCAGCTTCGAAGAATTGGGGCAGATCTGCAAAAAAGCGCGAGATGGTAGTCCTTAAGATATTTCTCATTGTTTTTGAATCATCTATTATTAAGATCTTCAAGTTTACTCTCCATTAATTTTATCGCTCTATTGGCATGTGTGTTGCTCATTTATGAACACTTCATAAAACTGCTTTCTTAAGAGCCATTCTTTGATTTTTTGGTATTTCTCTTTATCCAGAGAATTCTTTTGTAAGATCAACTCTACAATGGCTTTAAACAGTTCACTATCTTCATTACTTTTTCTGTTGTACTTAACTTAAGTGTAATAACAAGCAAATCCAATACCAAGTTATAATAAAGTGTTATGAACATTTGAGAGTGATTGAGCGCTTAAGGTACGAAAATTCCTAAGCTACTTAAATAAATCTAAATTACACTTTTTCTATAAATCATTCTGAAATTTTATATCTATCCCACAAAGTATACTATTTTACTAGCAAAATTATTAAGAAATAAAACTCTTTTGAAGAGGAGATAAGCGTTCAATGAAAAGAGTATTTTTATTTTTATTTCTTATTTTTGGATTTTTATTTGCTTCAGACGAGAGTGTCACAGTCAAAGCAAAAAAAGTGGGAGAATATGTGATTGTCAATGCTGATAATAAAAATCCTTTTAGCGTGACAATTATCTATAATGCAAGTTTAGAAAATCTCAAGAGTAATCAAAAGTTACCTGTTGTATTTGTCATGCATGCACATAGTTCTCAAGAAATCTTACATCTACATGTAGATAAAAATCCTTTCAAATTGAAAGCAAACTATAAATGGACTATCGGTTCAAAAGACGCACAACACAATTCCAACTATCTTTATAGACTGCCATATAAACTTGGTACAAAACAAAGTATCACTCAAGGGTTTAATGGCTTGTTTAGCCATTATGGAACGAGTCAATATGCGGTAGATTTTAATATGAAAGAGGGATCAGAGGTATATGCTGCAAGAGATGGCAAAGTCGTTGACATAAAATATGATTCTAATGTAAGTGGACCAACGCGTGAATTTGAAAAAAATGCAAACTTTATAATAATGGAACATAGTGACGAAACGCTCGCTACGTACGCACACTTAGAACAAAACGGTGTCATCGTAAAAGTTGGTGAGCAAGTCAAAAGAGGACAGCTTATAGGTTATAGTGGTAAAACAGGATTTGTAAATGGAGCACATCTACACTTCATTGTATATAAAGCTGTTGATGGGATAACAAGAGCATCATTCCCAATTAAGTTTATTAGCCAAGAGGGTATTATAAGCCAACCGATAGTAGGGCAGAGCTATATAGCAGAGTGATTTTTTAGCACCCGCTCCGTAAACCTTCGTTGCACGGGGCGGGGATATAAGGAGCATCAGCTTTGCTGATAAAGAGAAAAATATACCTATTTTATTCCTTGATTCTGTGTTTCAAAGTAGGCATAATTTTAATATAATTTCGATCATAAATGAGGGTAGCAGATTATCGCTGTTATTGGAACTTACACCAAAAAAGAGCTAGGTTTTATGTGGAAAGTTAAGTCGAGAAATTGGAGTCACAAGTTACTCTTCATTCAGATCAAGGAAGCCAATACAACTCCTATGAGTATAAAATATTTGCAAAACATCACAACATCATCCTTAGTATGAGTAGACATAACAATTGCTATGATAATGCAGTGACAGAAAGCTTTTTCAAAACTCTTAAAAAAGAGCTTGTCAGAAAGCAAGTATTTTTAACAAGAGAGGTCGCAGCATCTAAAATATTTGAATATATAGAGATGTTCTACAATCCAAAAAGACGACATAGTTATTTGGGCTATATATCACCAAATAAATTTGAAAAAAGGTATAATCAAAATGTTGACAAATTATTAGGTGTTAACTGAATAAATAAGTGTCTATAAAATTGAGGTCATTCCAACCGCAAGCTCTGCGGGAATTCACGACTGCGGGGATGACGGCTCTACTTGCCAAAAATGGTTTGGTACCCAGCATCGTTGAACCAGTAAATAAACACCAACCAAACTTAATTGTAAGTAGGGTTGGATAGGTTTTGTGGAGCAGTGTTTCGTACCTTCGTAAAATCTAATTTTAAAGGAATTAAATGAGTAATATTAAATATTTAACAAAAGCGATTGCTTTAAGTGCAGTTAATACAAATGGGCTAGAGTTAGAATATGTATCTGATGAATTCAAAGATGACAAAGAGATTGTTCTTGTCGCTGTAAGACAAAATGGATATTCTTTTAGGTATGCTTGTAAAAGATTGAAAGCAGACAAAGAAATAGCAAAAATAGCAATAATTAATGATGGATGGGCATTAAAATATGCTGCAAAAGAATTACAAAATGATAAAGAATTCATTATTGAAATTTTAAGTCAAAACGGAATGGTATTAGAACATGTAAGCGATTCGTTACGAAATGATAAAGATGTCACTCTTGCTGCTGTTAAACAAAATAGTAAAGCGATAGATTTTATATCAGATGACTTAAGATATACATATATAGCAAAAAGTTTTATTCATTTTATACAAATGGATTAAGTGAACTTCCCAACTTTAGAGGATTGGGCCTATCCTCAAAAGGTGCTTGGAATCTAAAAAAATACAAAATTATGATGCACGTAAGGGATGGATGCCACCGCGAGGTGGTATTTTACGCACAAAAAGTGGTCTGTCGATTTTTTTCAATTACCAAGAAGTGTCATCATTACTATCAGAAGTGTCGCCATCATCCCACGACGAACTGTCATTAATACCAAAATCATTATCATCCATACCACTTGATGGAATATTATGATCAAAAGACTGAGTTGGTGCAGAATCATTACGATCCATAAAATGATGCATCACTTCTTCGGCTGCGACCATACCAACACCGGCTGCTGCGCCCGTTGCCAGACCACTCATGATATTACTTCCAAGACCGCTACCTTGAGAATATCCTTGATTATTGTTGTACATACTATTATTTGGATATCCCTGCCCTGAAGTTCCCATATTGTTGTATGCAGGAGCATTCGCATAACTATTTTGTTTTCGTGTAAAGATCGAGCGCCAAATAAGTATAATTAAAATGAGTGTACCCACTGTAAGTATTAACATCATCCAAGGAAAATCCTCATGTTTTTTTACTGGTACAACTTGATTGACAACAACATTGCCACCCTGAATACGGGCCTCAAGTGCAGCTACAGCATCAGGTTTTGCAAAGGAAAGATTAGGTGAAAGTTGCTGAGCAATTGCAAGCTCACTTTGTGCAGCTTGTTTGTTCCCTAGACGTACTAATATTTCTGCATCCACGTAGTGTGCTTTTGCACTGTTTGGATGTGCTTTTAAGACCTCTTGAATCATATTATGAGCTTCATCTAAATGACCAGATTCCATAGTGTTAAATATCTGATGTACATTTGGCTCAGCAAAACCCATCGTAATTGTTATAAATAAAAGTAAAAATAGTTTTTCTACTAGCTTCATTGTTTATATCCTTTATATTTCATTTTGTAGGAATAATACTTCTACTTCGTAAATCAGTGATTAACAATCCTTCTACCTATAAAACCATCCTATCATGAAATGTCTCCTGGATTTTCCATTTGACCTAATACAAATTCTTAACTATTCTCAGAAAAAGGAGTAACTATATCCATTTCTTATTTCGGTGATATATTCTGCAAAAATAGCCTACTTGTCCAGAAATTGATGCCGCCCACATTAAAACCAATTTTCTATCATCAAAATTCATCTTAGTTTCAATTTAGGGAGAGTAAAATCCCAAAAATTTAAAGAATAAAGAGCAATCGATGGCAGAAGAAGAAAAAAAAGAGGCGTGGTTAAGCTATTTAGCACTTTCAACTGTTATCTTTGCTGTATGTGCAACTTTAGCAACTTTCAAAGGTGGCTCCTACTCCACACAGTCTATTATGAGTCAATCTAAAGCCTCAGATGAATGGGCACACTACCAAGCAAAAGCGATTAAAGCGGATCTCTATACTTTGCAATCAGAAAAAATAGAGATGCAAATAGAAGATCAAAATTCACAGAACTTGAATAAGAAGCTTCAAGATTATAAAATAAAAATCAAAAAATATGAAACAGAAAAGACCAATATAAAAAATAAGGCTCAAGAACTAGAAAATGCAAGAGATCAAGCGCAGATACATGCAAAGAACTTTGGCTATGCAATCATCTTTTTACAAATAACTATTTTGTTATCTTCAGTCTCAGGGCTATTAAAAAAACCATATATTTGGTATATAGGTATTGTAAGCGGTTCAGTAGGTCTTGTGTATTTTTTTAATGGATTTTTGTTGTTTTTTTAGTTTACAATTAATGAAGACTCTCTCATCGCACGCAATCAGATAGTAATCATAGCGCTGCTACTTAAGAAGTGCTGGAATATTTATTGTCTTATTTTTGAATTCCTAAAACTGAAGTTCTTTTTTCCAAATTTTCATCTGCACTAGCATTTGAAGAAAAAAGGACCAAACCACTTAAAACCGCAATTGTAATAGATTTGTATTTATGAACGACGTATGATCACTTTTAGGCGTTTAGAGGTATCTCTTTATAACTTAAGCCAAAAGTTTTTATAAGGCATTATGAGTATCTCAAAGTTGCTCTGAAAAACAAAATGATCTGTAATGTTAGGTATTTTAAAGATATTTTTATTTTGCTTTAACATAGATGTAAGGCTTACATAGGGAGTAATTTTTATATTTGATATGGCTGACGAGAATTTCATGGATTTGAAGATGGTACGGAGTAGAAGTTTGTGAAAAAAGTATTTTTAACTTCTAAGCCACAAAAATGTGGCTTAGTGCATAAAATGTTCTTATTGAGGTTGTATTACTTGCTTTTTAACTTCATTAGGCTTTCCAATTGTCACAGCTTCAATATATGGACTGAATTTTTCAGTAGTAAAGAGATAATCAGAACCTACTCTATAATAATCACCCTCAGCTGCTAATGTACCCAACCAAGCTTTTGAGTCAAATGAATAACCAACACCCGTATTTGCATAAAGGTTACGATTTCCGTATAACCAAGATAAACGTGTGCTATCTACAGCTACACTACTATTTTTGAAATTGATACGAAGAGATGCATCTGCACCTTTGATAATATTATCTGTATCAACTGTAGTTCTACGAGCACCTACTAAACCATATGGAACAAGAGTTCCATTTCCAAAATATAACCCCACTGCAGCATAAGCTTGTGTATCAACACGATATGAATCTACTTGCGTATATGCTATTGCAAATACATCACTTTGTAAAGCTGTAAGTGCTAATGCAGATAAAGCAATTTTTGATAAGACTTTTTTCATAAATCCCCTCAACTGCCGAGATCATATTCGCTTCACTTAGCTTCGTATATCACTTTTATAATTCATTTGTCAATTTGAGTTTTGCATATTTTTCTTCTTATAAGTTTTAAAGTTTACTTAAAATCGTATTTCATATAAATCACAATCTTTGTTTTCCATACGGTACACTTCCCATCTTCAAAATGTAATAGAATATTACTACCATTCCTATTCTCGGGATTTATTGCTATGCTGGCACTTGCTCCAATTTTTATTTTATTACTTTCAATATCGTATGATATAGATATGCCTTATGAGATATTGGCCATCATATTTTCTATAGTTGCTTTGTCTCGTATATCTTCAAAAAGTATCACTCATAGTAATATTCCCATTTGCATTTTATTTTTAAATACAATATATAATATTCTATAAATTTTATTAGGTGTTTATATGATTCGAGTAGAGGGAAATTTTTCAAAAGGGTTTGCGACCCTTCTTATCGTCATTTTGTTGGGTGTAGTAAGTATTTCTGTCTATTATTTTACAAGTATCAAAAAAGAGCGTTCTACCGATGCAAAAAAGAAACATTCCGATAAGCCTCAAAGTGTTGTTATAGCTCTTGTAAAGACAAATGATCTTAATGTTTCTATTAAAGCACTTGGAACTATCATACCAACGACTACCATTAATGTTAAAACTCTAGTAGACGGGCAGCTTGTCAAGATATTTTTTAAAGAAGGAACCTATGTCAAAGCAGGAGATAAACTGGCATTAGTAGATCCCCGCCCTTTTGAAGTAAGTCTGGAACAAACACAAGGACAACTTGGAAAAGATCAGGCTCTTTTAGAAAATGCAAAGATCGATATGCAAAGATATGAGGATCTCAAAAAACAAAATTCCATTTCAACACAGGTTTACGATACTCAAAAAGCTCTTTTACATCAGTATGAAGGAACCATCAAAGTGGATCAAGCCGCAGTAAAAAATGCGAAGCTCCAGCTCTCATACTGTACGATAAGATCACCGATTAATGGTAGAGCGGGATTACGTCTTGTAGATCAGGGGAATATGATTCATCCAAGTGATCAAAACGGTATTGTCACAATTACATCACTAGAACCTATTACGGCCCTTTTTACGGTACCGCAATCGGATATCGGCAGTTTTATACAAAAATATCAAAAAGGTCAAAAGCTGATCGTTGATGCCTATGATAAAGAGGATATTGTAAAACTTCAAAGCGGTTTGCTTGTGAGCGTAGATAATCAGATTGATACTGCAACAGGTACCTTGAAACTCAGAGCTGAATTTACCAATAAAGATATGACACTCTTTCCAAATCAGTTCGTGAATATTCATCTTTTGATCCAAACCCTACATGACGCTATCACTATCCCTCAGGCAGCAATTCAAACTGGAGTAAAAGGTAATTTTGTCTATGTGATGGATACAAATAAGAGCGTACATGTAAGAAATGTAAAAAGCTCCTATGCACAAGACGGAATGACTGTTATAAAAGATGGACTGACAGCAGGGGAGACGATCGTCATAGATGGACTTGATAGACTAAAAGATGGAGTAAAAGTGATCCCCGTGCAAAAAAATGCTGTCGGTGGCAAACGCAAGCATGAATTTAAAAAAGAGCTGTAGTGAATCCATCGCGCATTTTTATTATCCGACCTATAGCCACCTCTTTGGTGATGCTAGCACTTCTTATCTCCGGACTTATCGGTTATAAGTTCCTACCACTTTCTGCTTTGCCCCAAGTAGATTATCCTACTATTGAAGTGGTCACTTTCTATCCTGGTGCAAGTCCAGATGTGATAACGTCATCTGTTACGGCACCTTTGGAAAAGCAGTTAGGACAGATGCCTGGACTCAACCAGATGCTTTCAACAAGTTCAGGCGGAGCATCCGTTATCACGCTGCAGTTTAATCTGGATATTTCATTAGATGTTGCGGAACAAGAGGTGCAAGCAGCCATCAACTCAGCTCAGGCACTTCTGCCAAGCGACCTGCCAACACCTCCAGTTTATAACAAGATTAATCCCGCCGATACTCCAGTGCTTACAATCGCGGTAAGTTCTGATACTCTGCCTTTAAGAGATGTGCAAAACCTTGTGGATACAAGAATCGCCCAAAAGATATCTCAACTCTCAGGTGTAGGACTTGTAAGCCTGAGCGGAGGAGGACGGCCTGCTGTGAGAGTACAGGTGAATCCCACAGCACTTGCATCTTATGGTATCTCTATGGAGACGCTTAAAACCGCTATTCAAAACGCCAATGTCAATGAACCAAAAGGTAGTTTTGACGGCACGCTCAACGCTTCGACGATAGATGCGAATGATCAGCTTCACTCTGCTAACCAGTATAAAGATGTGATCATCGCGTACACAAACGGTAGACCAATCCGTCTGAGTGATGTGGCAGATGTAATTGACAGTGTAGAAAACAGCAGGCTCGGTGGTTGGGCAGATACAAAATCAGCTATCCTGATAAATATCCAAAGACAACCCGGTTCCAATGTCATAGAAGTTGTAGACCGTGTTAAAAAAATGCTTCCAAAACTTCAAGAATCTTTGCCTGAAAGCTTACATGTAAAAGTCCTGACTGATAGAACAACGACAATTAGAGCTTCTGTGGATGATGTCAAAAAAGAGCTGCTATTCGCTGTATTTTTGGTTGTTTTGGTTGTATTTCTATTTCTGCGAAATCTAAAGGCAACTATTATTCCTAGCGTAGCAGTGCCTCTTTCTTTAATTGGAACTTTTGGAGCGATGTACCTTGCTGGGTTTAGTCTTAACAACCTTACGCTTATGGCTCTTACTATTGCCACAGGGTTTGTTGTGGATGATGCTATCGTGATGATAGAAAATATCATGCGTTATATAGAAGATGGAGAAGATCCAAAGGAAGCAGCTCTTAAAGGCTCCAAGCAGATCGGCTTTACAATCATCTCGCTTACTATTTCACTCATCGCCGTGCTTATTCCCTTGCTCTTCATGGGCGACGTGATCGGACGTCTTTTTAGAGAGTTTGCTATTACGTTGGCTATTGCCATATTGATATCCGGTTTTATCTCGCTTACGCTTACTCCGATGATGAGTGCACGGCTTCTATCCTCTCATTCAGATGGCGGATATTTATATAAAAAATCGGGCGAGATTATAGATTGGTTTATTTTTTACTATGCAAAAGCATTGACATGGGTGCTTCATAGAGAGAAGCTGATCCTTTCACTTTTTTTTGTAACGATGACCTTGACAGTTTTGCTTTATATCTTCATCCCAAAAAGCTTCTTTCCTTCGCAAGATACCGGACTCATTCAGGGTATAACGCAGGCACCGCAGTCTATTTCATATACTGCGATGGCAAAGAAGCAAAATGAACTTGCAGAAGCAATTCTTCAAGACCCAGCAGTTGAGAGTGTCAGTTCCTTCGTAGGAGTTGATGGCATAAATATTACACTTAATAGCGGTCGAATGATGATCAATCTCATACCACACGATTCAAGAGATGTTAGTGCGGAGGAGGTAATTGCAAGACTCAAAGAAAGAATGGCAAGTATTTACGGTATCTCTTTATATATGCAACCGGTTCAAGACTTCACCATCGAGGATCGTGTAAGTTCGACCCAATATCAATTCACTCTAGAGGATGCAGATTCCAAAGAGCTTGGCATATGGGTAGATAAGATCACCCAAAGATTAAAATCACTGCCGCAAATACAGGATGTGACCAATGATAAACAAGATAATGGTCTGCAGGCGTATATCGATATCAACAGAGCAACAGCTAGTCGTCTTGGTGTCAGTGTCGCTGCGATTGACAATGCGCTTTATGACGCATTCGGACAAAGGCTTATCTCTACAATCTATACACAGACAAGCCAATACCGAGTAGTTCTGGAAGTCTCTCCTAAATTCAAACTTTCTCCCGATTCTTTAAATGCGATCTATGTGCCGTCCTCTACTGGTTCGCAAATCGCTCTAAGCAGTATTGCTAAAGTTGAAGAGCGTAGATCTTCGTTGAGTATCAATCATCTAGAACAGTTTCCAGCAAACACTATCTCATTTAATCTCAAAGAACCCTACTCTCTTGGAGATGCTATCAGTGCGATTAATAATGTACAAAAAGAGTTGAATCCTCCTAAAAGCTTAGAGGCAAAATTTCAGGGAAGTGCTGCAGCCTTTGAAAACTCTTTGACTAGTACACTATTTTTAATACTTGCAGCCGTTGTTACAGTCTATATTGTTCTAGGCGTATTGTATGAAAGCTATATCCATCCGCTCACTATCCTCTCTACCCTTCCCTCAGCCGGCGTGGGAGCTTTACTGATCTTGATGCTGAGTCATCAAGACTTCGGTATCATAGCCATCATAGGAATTGTTCTGTTGATCGGTATTGTGAAGAAAAACGCGATCATGATAATCGATTTTGCTCTTGAAGAGGAAAGAAAAAACGGTAAATCTCCAAGAGAAGCGATTTTCTCTGCGAGTCTTTTACGCTTTAGACCTATTTTGATGACCTCTTTAGCAGCACTTGGTGCAGCCATTCCGCTCATGGTAGGAAGCGGCGTAGGATCTGAACTAAGAAATCCTCTTGGAATGGTGATGGTCGGCGGACTTATTATGAGTCAGATACTTACACTCTTTACAACACCTGTCATCTATCTGGCTTTTGACAGATTGTCAAAAAAATACAATAAAAAAGATGGAAGTGCTGAGTGAATATCAGCGCTCCTTTTATCGTAAGACGGGTCGCGACTACGCTTTTAACCATTGGTATAGCTCTTTCTGGCATTTTAATTTTTAATCTATTACCCGTATCACCTCTGCCTCAAGTAGATTTTCCGACAATATCAATAAGTGCAAACCTCGCAGGAGCAAGCCCTGAAACTATGGCTTCTACTATGGCAACGCCTCTGGAAAGAACACTGGGAAGGATAGCGGGAGTTACGCAGATGACTTCCACAAGTTCTCTTGGTAACAGTAGAATAACTATGCAATTTGATCTTGATCGTGATATTAACGGAGCGGCAAGAGATGTGCAGGCGGCAATAAATGCTGCACTCCCGATGCTTCCAACGGGGATGCTGAGCAATCCCACATACAAAAAGATGAATCCTGCAGATGCTCCGATCATGATCCTCTCTTTAACATCCCATACACTTTCTCAAGCACAGATGTATGATGCAGCTTCTACGATCCTTGCTCAAAAACTTTCGCAGATTGACGGTATAGGTCAAGTTACGGTAGGAGGAAGCTCTTTGCCGGCTGTGAGGATAGAGGTAAATCCATCAATTTTAAGCCAATACGGAATAAATTTTGAGGATCTAAGAACTGCAATTGTCAGCTCAAATGCAAACCGTCCAAAAGGTTCTTTGGAAAACGATACAAATACATGGCAGATACAAGCAGACGATCAGGCAAAAAGAGCTAAGGATTATGCACCGCTTATTATTGCTTATAAGAATGGTAATCCTATAAAACTAAAAGATATAGCTATGGTTATCGACTCCAATCAGGATCTGCATAATGCAGGATCTGCAAACGGTAAACCCTCAGTCGTTATTTTGATGTTTCGCCAACCAAATGCTAATATTATCGCTACTGTAGATAGAGTCAAAGCACTTTTACCAGAACTCTCCGCATCTATTCCAAGAGATATCGATCTTAAAATTGCTATGGATCGTACTCCAACGATACGTGCATCTTTGCATGAAGTGGAGATATCGTTACTTATATCTATTGCTCTAGTCATTCTTGTTGTATTTACATTTTTAAGAGATTGGCGTGCAGCATTAATACCAAGCGTGGCTGTTCCTGTTTCGCTCCTTGGTACTTTTGGTATGATGTATCTACTGGGTTATAGTTTAGATAACCTTTCCTTGATGGCACTGACCATCGCAACTGGATTTGTCGTAGATGATGCGATTGTAGTTCTGGAAAATGTCTCTAAAAAGATCGAAAACGGACTCTCGCCTCATGAAGCCGCAATTGTAGGAAGCAAAGAGATGAGTTTTACGGTCATCTCCATGAGTCTCTCTTTGATAGCCGTTTTTATTCCTATTTTGCTAATGGGTGGAATAGTAGGACGTTTATTTCGGGAGTTTGCCGTTGTATTGTCCATAGCAGTATTGATATCGCTTGTTCTATCTTTGACCACCACACCGATGATGAGTGCGTTACTTTTACGCAGAGAAAACACCCTGCAACACGGCAAGCTTTACCATTTCAGTGAAAAGCTGTTCAACTCTTTTTTACATCTGTATAAGATCTCTCTTCACTGGGCTTTAGAGCATACAAAGATTATATTATTGATTTTTTTTGCGGGCTTGGCGTTGAATGTTTATCTTTATATTATCATCCCGAAAGGTTTTTTTCCGCAGCAGGATACGGGTAGAATCATGGGAAATATCAGTGCTGATCAGTCTATCTCTTTCAATGCCATGAAATCAAAAATCCAGATCCTTGCAAATATTGTCGCTAAAGATCCGGCTGTTGAGAATGTGATCACCTACACAGGCGGTTCACAGACAAACAGTGCGAGAATGTTCATTTCGCTCAAATCACTAGATGAGAGAAAAATAACTGCCGATGAAGTCGTGAATCGGCTCAGAAAAAAACTTTTTCATATCCCCGGTGCTACGCTTTTTTTAGTGCCGGCACAAGATATAAGGCTAGGAGGACGACAGTCCAACGCTCAGTATGAATACACTTTAAGCTCTGATAATCTGGAACTGCTGAGACAATGGGAACCAAAGGTTAGAAGAGTTTTTTTTGGACTTCATCAACTGACCGATGTTAGCAGTGATCAGCAGATAAAAGGGGTGGCAACCAAACTAGTGATTGACAGAGATACGGTCTCAAGACTGGGTTTGAGTGTAAAAATGATCGATGATGCACTCAATGATATGTTTGGACAACGGGTAGTCTCAACCATTTATAATCCGCTCAATCAATACACCGTGGTACTAGAAGTAGATCCTAAATATGCTCAAAATCAAGAAATACTCTCTCATGTTTACATTAGATCACAAAGCGGTTCTTTGATTCCGTTTAGTTCATTTAGCCATTATGAACAGACCAATACCTCTTTGCAGGTCAATCATCAAGGAGAGTTTGCCGCAGCAACTATCTCTTTTAATCTTCCGCTTGGGGTTTCTTTGATGGAAGCTACACAAAGTATAAATAAAGAGATCGCCACTCTTGGCATACCAAGCTCTATCCATGGAAGTTTTCAGGGGAATGCTCAGGCATTCCAATCTTCGCTCAGTACACAGCCTCTGCTTATTTTTGCTGCACTTGTTGCTGTATATATCGTGCTTGGGATATTATATGAAAGTTATATCCATCCGCTTACTATTCTTTCCACTCTTCCCTCAGCAGGAATAGGTGCATTGTTGATGCTTATGCTTAGCAATACTCAGTTTACTATCATAGCATTTATAGGGATTATCCTGCTGATAGGGATAGTTAAGAAAAATGCTATTATGATGATCGATTTCGCCATAGAAGCAAAACGTACGCGTCAACTAAGCTCCCGCGATGCGATATTAGAGGCAAGTCTTCAACGGTTTCGTCCTATCATGATGACGACCATGGCAGCTTTTTTTGCAGCTATACCTTTAGCACTTGGTATAGGAGATGGTTCAGAGTTTCGTCAACCTCTGGGACTCTCAATTGTTGGTGGATTGATATTAAGCCAGATGCTCACACTTTTTACGACTCCTGTCATATATCTTTACAGCGAAAAATTCTCAGACTTTATAAGGAAATACCAATGACTACAAAGATCATTCTCTCATTCTTGACCCTTGTTTTAATTTTTGCAAGCGGATGTACTGCCGGAAATGATTATAAAAAACCGATAGTTGAAACACCTAAATCATTTAAAGAGTGGAAACTTGCTACTCCAAAAGAGATCGCAATTACAGACACATGGTGGAAAGAGTATAACGACAGCAAACTTGATACACTTATGAAACAAGTGGACATCTCCAATCAGACATTAGCTAAATATATCGCTTCTTATCAATATGCTTTAGCTGTAGTGGATACTGCTTCATCGCAATCTTTACCGACACTTGGCGCGGGAATTTCGAGTTCTACTTCAAAGACTACATCATCTACTCAAGGCAGCAGTTCAAAAACTACTAAAAGTGTAGATGCTACCCTACAGGCAAACTGGATACCTGATATCTGGGGAAGTGTAAAACGCCAGGAAGAGATGGGTCGATCAAACGCCCAATCGTCAAAAGCTGATCTAGCAGCAGCAAGACTCTCAATCCAGATACTACTAGCACAAAGCTATTTTCAACTGCGAACATATGATGCACAAACAGAGATTCTTAGTGAGATCTTGAAAGATAATACCCAATCATTAAATATTTTACAAAATCAATATAATGCTGGTCTTATCGTCCAAATTGATCTTCTCACAGCAAAACAGCTAATCGAATCCATTAAGACACAGATGAAAGAGGTTGAAATTCAAAGATCAGAACTAGAACACTCTATTGCTGTGTTAATCGGAAAAAATCCAAGTGAGTTTACTATAGAAAAAAAAGCCTTATATGTAAGCACTTTACAGGTACCATCTATTATACCTTCAGAACTTTTAGAAAGACGTCCGGATATTGCATCTGCTGAGAGAAAGATGCAGGCTGCAAATGCACAAATCGGTATTGTCGATGCAGCTTGGTATCCACGGCTAGGACTTTCTGCATCCATAGGAGCGCAAAGCAATACGCTCTCAAATCTTGTCTCCACTCCAAACCTCATATGGGCGGTAGGAGGTTCTTTGACTCAAACGTTCTTTGACGGAGGATTGCGAGAAGCGGATAAAAAACAAGCAAAAGCTAATTATGAAGCAAGTATTGCCAATTATAAACAGAGTATTCTTATTGCATTTCAACAGGTAGAAGATTCACTTGCGACGTATAAAAATCTTCAACAGGAATTCATAATACAAAAGAAAAAAACCGAGTTTTCAGCCCAGATATACAAGATCAGTAAAAATCAATATGATGCTGGAACAGCAAATTATATCAATACTATGGATGCCAAAATCAGCCTCTATAACGATATTCTTCTGCTTAAGCAACTTCAAGTAAGGATATTAGTTACACATACAACCTTAATAGGTACACTTGGCGGTGGATGGAATATTTTACAACTCAAAGAAAATAAATAAATATCTTTGTCGGGTAAGAACACCACCTCGCAGTAGTATCCTTCCCTAAGCACCAATGACTAAGACACAGTGAAATATTTAAGGGCAATATATCGTTTAGAAAAATATTCATCATAATTGCTGTCAAATCGATTTGCTTCACTTCTTATTTTCAAGTGTTCCTTGATAGGTATACTTAAAAGTCGACTATTTTTCACCTGATTTTTATATAGTATGGTATATTTTTTGCTTATTTCAATAGTGTTTAAAACACTATTTTTCGAAGGAGCTTATTATGACAGTCAATGACAGTTCGATGATGGCATCTCAAGTATATAACAACAATAAAATTCAATCCCAAAGTGGTGCAAGCGGAATGTGGACCGGTGCTGCACAAAGTAGTAGTTCAGATTTTAGTGCCATGGCACAACAGTTTATGACAACAATGGATACAAATAAAAGTGGTTCTGTTGATAAAGCAGAATTTAGTCAAGCAGCTCAAGCATTAGCTAAAAATGCTAATAACAGTAGTAATATTGATGCTGTATTTGGAAAAATGGACACTAATAGCGATGGTCAAATCACCTCAGATGAGATGATGGCGGCATTAAAACAAGCCACTACCCAAACACAAGGTAAACATCATCATGGTGGTCATCATCACACTGAAGCAAATACATCTGATTTGACACCACAATCAACTCAGACAAATACATCTACTCAAGCATCAACTATGAGTGATTTCCAAAAATCTCTTTTTAGTAAGATTATGGCTGCTTATGGAAGTTCAACTTCTACTACAGGGACAGTAACCAACCTTTCAGTTTAATCTCAAAATACCTACCACCTCAATCGTTTATAACGGTTGGGTTTTTCATAGATATACTATGATTGCTTTATAATCTCAAAAAATATTAATCCGATCCAAAAGATTGTGATCTTTTACTATGGGATTTCTTTCTGCCTGTATTCTCTTCACCATGACTGGATGATTGAAATACTTTACAGCCTGAGAGCTGTTCTTGATTCTTTGCAGATTGAACACATTGCGTCTTATCTTGCAAATACTGCAGCATCATCTTTTTGTTTGCGTCAAAACTATCGACCTCTTTGTCCGGATCAAAATCTTTTGAAAGATTTGAATCAGAGAGATTAAACTTTGGTAGCAATTGTGAAGAGTTGTCTCCTTGTGCTAGAAGCACACAAGAGACCAATGCAATGGAAAGAAATAGATATATCTTACGCATATTAACAGCCCTTTATATTCGTATAATCTTTTTGATTATTTCATAACTCTTTTCTAAAAACTAAAGAAACAGGTTTTAATCCCAAAGATGAAAAAAACTGTTTTGAATCTAAATTTTCCGGATCGACCCCAAGATCGATAGATTTATTAAACTGCAATAGTTCATTAAACATCTTTGAAGCTATTTTTTTTCTTCGATACTCAGGTTTTACATATATTTTTGAAAGCCAGATGAAACCTTCATTAGTGAAAAAATAGATTAGTACACCAATAACTTGTGTATCTTCATTGATACAAAACACATAATGATTATGCACTCCATAATCAAACTCTGAAAGCTGATACTGCTTTAAATTTTGACTACATTCAAATACAAGATTAAGTTCCTCTTTTTTTAAGAGCTTCGTTTGTTCTCGATGGTATACATAATAGAGTGATTCAAGCATGAAGAATTACACTATAGGCTTTTCGTTTTCACAATGCCAGTTGTGTTCTCGATGCTTAAGCATATGCTCTTTTAGGGCTTTTTTTTGTGAGTCATCTAGAATATTATAAATTTTTTCAATGATATCTGCTTTTATTTCAATCATCTTATCTCTCTTTTGCTGCTCCATCTGAATATATTTAGCTTTATCAAATCCGTTATCACTGAATGCATCACTAATATGAGGCATATCTCTCATCTCATCTTGCATAATAGCGTGAATTTGATTTTTTTTATCTTCAGTTAAATTTAAGTTTTCCAGTTCTGCGAAAAATCCATGTTTATGATATCTATCTTGATGTAAATGTGCATGATGATGTATCTTATAAGAATCTTTTGTAGCTGCAGTTGGATCTGAAGCAAATACTGTAGAAGTAAGTGATAGGACAAGACCTATACCTAGTAGGATTTTTTTACTCATGAAGAACTCCTTTTTTTTGGAAAAAATTTTATCTTTAAAAGATTAATAATTTTTAAATATGACGTATTAAGTGTTAATGGATATCTCTTAATTTTAAAATTGTTCTCATAGCTTTATCGTGTTGAATAGTTCTTATATCTTCAAACACTCTTCTTCCACTGTGTAACATTAAGACAAGTGTATTGATATAAGCTGATTTCAATCTGCTGTCGAAGGCTCACATTATCTATAGTTAAGTAAAAACTGTTTACATTGACAAATGTATCATATAGTGATAACATATCCATATGATAAAAAGTTTTAAATGTAAATATACACAGGCATTATTCGATGGAGAATTTCAGAAAAAATTTTCCCAAGCTATTAACAATGTTGGAAAAAGAAAACTAGATATGCTTGAAGCATCATGTGAGCTTGAAGATTTAAAAGTGCCTCCTTCAAATAATTTAGAATTATTAAAAGGTGATCTCAAAGGGTTTTACAGCATTAGGATAAATGAGCAATATAGATTGGTATTTAAATTTGAAAATTCTAATGCGTATGATGTGTATATTACAGACTACCACAAATAGGAGATAATAAATGAAAGCGATAAGACCAAGCACCCATCCTGGCATTATTTTAAAAGAGGAGTTTGCAGCTCCATTAAATATAACACAAGCAGAACTTTCCAATGCTTTACATGTAGGCATTAAAACTCTAAGTGAACTTTATAATGAGAAAAGAGGAGTCACACCCCTAATGGCTCTCAAACTTTCAGAATATTTTGGTACTACACCGCAATTTTGGATGAACTTGCAAAACGCCTATGATCTTTACAAAACATATGAAAAAGAGAAAGATGCTCTTAGCTGTATTGAAAATCGTGTAGCCTAACACTACAACAAGGTTCTCAAAGTATTAGTCCACCAGCACTATCCCCATCGTCTCGAGTAGATACAGCGCCTCATAATGGCTAAAAATAGCACCTTTGAGATTGTTGGAACGTATGTCGATTGCGGTGTTTTGTGCATCGGTGAAATTGGCATTATCAAAAAAATTAAAAAATTGACACAAGTTATCAAATATGATATTATAAGCGTATGAAATGGCAAATACTTTTTTATAGTGACAGAGTCGAACAGGAAACATTAGAGTTTCCAGATAAGATTTTGGCAAAATTGTTGCATATCTTTGAGATGATTGAAGTACATGGAGCAAATCTTGGGAAGCCTTATACTGATTCATTAGGTGATGGATTATTTGAAGTTAGAGCCAAAGGGCAAGAAGGCATAGGGAGAAGTTTGTTTTGTTACACGCATGGCAAAACAATTATAATCCTCCATTCTTTTATTAAAAAGACTCAAAAAACACCTAAAAAAGAGTTAGAAATTGCACTTATACACAAGAAGGAGATTGATAATGAATAATAGACCAAGCTTTCAAGCTTTTAAAGAAAAAGCTCTTCAAAGAGAAGGTGTTCAAACTGAGTACAACGAACTCAAACCCATCTATGAATTAAAAAAGCAGATGGTATCCGCTCGATTAGCTGCAAACTTATCACAAGAAGATGTCGCAACTATGCTACATACAAAAAAAAGTAATATTTCTAGATTAGAAAGCCTTAACACAAAGCATCTTCCAAATCTTTCGACTTTGATTGAATATGCTAAAGCCATTGGATTTAATCTTGAAATCAATTTAAAGCAAAGCATAGCTTAGATATATCTATCAATGTATAACTGCATGTGAAATCATTTCGCATAAATAAAAGTACTAAAATTATTCAAATGGCTGAAATATGAGTAAAATTTTATAAATTCTCCCTACAAATAAACAACAAAAACTTATTTTCTATTACTTCCGCTATATCATGTTGTTACTCTTTTGTTGCACTTGTTAGCGATTCTAAAACATATAAAATATATTAATTCATCCGCACAAAAGCCTATTTTATGAGGTTTCTGTGAGTTTAAAGCTCATAAAATATCGATTGAAAAAGATACTTTATACGCGGGGTAATATAAAAATGGGGAAACAACACAAACAAAAACCGATCAAACAGATAAAAGAGTACATTACTGAAATCGAGTACCAAAAGTTAATGACCTATCTTAATGGTAAAGATAAACTTCATGCTTGTACCAAATCAAATCTAGCTCGTACTTTTACTTTACTATATTTCACTGGCTGTAGACTTAACGAGATCAAGCAATTGACAGTGAAAGATATTAAAACGATTATTGAACATAACGAATTTATTATCGTTACTCCAAAAACTCATAAAGAGCGTAAACTCTTTTTTTCCAAAAATGCGATCAAAGAGATTCGAAAACTTTTTGATATGAGTAAAGAAGATAATGAAAACTATATTATTGGCGCAAAAGGCGATTATTCAAAAACACCTTCTGATACTACCTTTATAAGCATCGTCAATGAATTTATACATGAAGTACTTGGTAAACGCTATAGTTCGCATTCATTCAGAAGTGGACTAATCACTGAAATGAGTAAATCGGTGAATCCAAAGTTTATACAGAAGTTTATAGGGCATAGTGATATCAATACCACTATGCCCTACATTAAGCCTACTGATGAGGATTTACGGGCTTGTTTAGTGCGGTAGGGTTATGTGTCTTTTGCTAGATATCAAAAAATGCATAGAATGTTCTCTTGATAAAACAGTACCTATAATAAGGAAAATCTCTTGCGAATCCTATCTATTTAATCGTTGCAAAGCTGAAATAATCTCATCCATCTTAGAGCTTACTTCACTGACCTCATTTGAGATGTTACTCACATCATCTGCATTTTCATTGAGGCTTTCTGATACTTGTGTGATCGACTGAATTAAAACATTTGTCGTACTTGCGGTTTCAGTCAAGCTTTTTTGCGTGCGTTCTGCAAGCTTTCTTACTTCATCTGCAACGACAGCAAATCCACGTCCATGTTCACCCGCACGCGCCGCTTCTATGGCCGCATTGAGAGCAAGAAGGTTTGTCTGGTCTGCGATATCTCCGATATTTTGTAAAATAGCTTTGGTTTCATTTGCATGTGCAACTAGCTCGTGTAGATTATCAACTAATTCATTCTCTCTTTGAGACACATTAAACACTTTGCTCACAATATCATTTATCATAAATTTATACTCTACAACTGTCGTATTAGTGATTTCATCTACCGTTTTATTTAAGCGGTTTGATGCATCTATAATAGTTTTATTAGAATCATCATTTTGTACCTTCATATTCATAAGTGATTCGCCTAAGAGATTGATGTTGCTTAAAAGTTCTCCCATATGCGCTTGTACATGTACACCGTGGCGCATGTCAAATTGACCAGCTGCCAAGTGTTTGAGTGTTAGTGTCGCGTCGTTGAGATTTTTTTCAGCAGAATCTAACATATGATTCATCCCCTCACGCAATAGGTGCATAATCTCCGTCTCAGAATCTGCTTGAATTCTCGCTCCATAGTTTCCTACCGTAATCTGTTCAGCAATCTGTGCTATCTCGCATGCAACAGCAGAATCTGCAACAAAATTTCTCTCTATGATGGCAATATTATCATTAATCATCGAAGCCATCTGTCCAAATTCATCATCTAAACGAAGATCTACGAGTTCTGCTTTGTGGGTTTGACGATTTAAAAATTTAAAGAAAGCATCAAGAGAATTTTGAATCGTAACCAAAGAGTTATTGATAAGAGTAACAATAATAAATGTCAAAACCGCTAAAACCACAATAGATAAAAATGAAATTATAATAATAGAGTTACGACCGAAAATATATTGTTCAGCATTCTCATCTGTCGCTGTTTGTAAACTTGCTTGATTGTTTTTGATAATAATATCCAGCTCTTTATTCACTTTTTCTACTACAGGTTTTGTTTCATCTTCACTCATCTGCACAGCATTCAGATCATCGCCAAACTTTGTTGCGTTATAGATTTTTTGAAATACAGGTTCATACTCACTGTTGATAAACTTTTCGCAGTTTGTTACATGCACACCGTTGGAGTCTTGCATATTCTGTTTTATAAGCTTGATGTTTGTATTAAAATCAGCTCTGTTTTTTTCAAAATCTGCGGCAAACTTATCTTTCCCACTGAATGTTTTCGAGAGGATCGTTTTGTTTTCATTATTTTGCATACTCAAAACAAGCATACGTAGTGTTTCTGCAATTCTTGCTTGTTGATTTTGGATCATTACTGTATCCATACTCGATTTCATACTGCCACTTGCACCTAGTCCAAAGAGTATGACAAGAATCATACCAACCATCGCGACACCAACTAACAGCATCAATTTTGTTTTAACATTTAGATTTTTAAGCATTATCAATTCCCCCGAAAAAACTTTAGGCAAAATGATATGCTTCAATTGTTACAGTTACATTTCAAGCAAAAGGAAAAGAGAGTCCTATTTTAAGTTTATAATAAAGCAAAAGCACCAATACAAAACTTCAACATTGGGATACCGTCTTGTAATGAAATTAGACTACTATGTGGCTTATCATATATAAACGGAGAAGTTTTATGCTAAAAAAAGTTTTATTTGTTTGTATTCACAATAGTGCAAGAAGTCAAATTGCTGAAGCATTATTGCTTAAATATGGGAATGATAAGTTTGATGCTTATAGTGCAGGAATTGAAGCTGGTCAGCTTAATCCTTATGCGGTTAGAGTTTTGCTTGAAGATGAAGGCGTTGACATCTCTAATAACCAAACAAAATCAGCAATCGATTTTTATAATCAGGGTAAACTTTTTAATTACGTTGTCACCGTGTGCGATCAAGTATCAGCACAAAAATGCCCCATTTTTCCAGGTGTGAGAACAAGAATTATGATGAG
The DNA here is from genome assembly GCA_903892995.1 of uncultured Campylobacterales bacterium. Classification (GTDB taxonomy): domain Bacteria; phylum Campylobacterota; class Campylobacteria; order Campylobacterales; family Sulfurimonadaceae; genus Hydrocurvibacter. The sequence continues at coordinate 41,806 of CAITKP010000010.1, read as the reverse complement.
TTTTGAAGATCCTATGAGCTTTAGCGGTAGTGATGAAGAGATTATGAATAAAGTGAGAGAAGTAAAAGAAAAAATCAAAGCTGAAGTCCTCAGATTTATAGATCTTGTAAACAACAATCGGATTAAAGAAAACTTTCCTGCAGATTGGAAACTTGGCTGATTCAACATAAGTAAAATCGTTTAGATAGCAGAATTGATTTCTCATGAAGTTTATTATGATTCTGCTTTTACCCAATTTTGCTCTAGGATTTAACCTATTTTTAGATATTGGACACACACCATCAGCGTATGGTGCAATAAGTTCCACTTGTAAAAAAGAGTATTCTTATAATGTAGATTTAGCATTATCACTTAAAACTATTTTAACAGCCAACAGTGATATCCATGTTGCAACAAGGGATGTGGGAGAATCGACATTTAATGAACGATATCTTCAAAGTAGTGGACAAGATCTGTTTGTGTCTTTACATCATGATTCTGTACAGCAAACAGATCTCTCTCATAGTCATGGTTGTCCCACTGCAGGTTGTGCATCAGGCTTCTCAATTTTTGTCTCTAAAAAAAATCCGTATTACAAACAATCCTTGATATATGCTAAACGATTTGCAAATCAATTGATTAAAAATGGACTTAAACCTATTTCCAATCACTTAAAACAAACTCATAAAAAAGATAGAGAGGTAATTGATCCTTTTCTAGGAATCTTCGATATGGACGATTTGAAAGTTTTAAAACATGCTAAGTCTCCTGCATTTTTATTTGAAGCAGGTGTGATAGTAAATCCACTCGATGAGAATAGAGTAAAGTCAGAGTATTTTAAAAAAATAATCGCAAAATCACTCAAAAAGTGTGTCCAAGAAAATTAAAATAACCTAAATTGCTAGTTAAAAAGTAGGTTTGAAAGTTGCTAGATCCATAAGAAAAGCTCGTGGCAAAGGGATTCTTATGGAAGAGAAGATTATAACGGTGTTCTGTTTAGCTTAGAGTATAGAAGGTAAAACAGAGCCTGCAGATCTCTCATGCAACATTAAGCGTATCAATATTTTTTATTGTTCTCAACGTACAAATGCAATTTTAACTTTTTCCAAAATCTCGTTTCGTGTCATCTCATCAGAAGTCGGCACACCTCCAAAGAAGAGGTGTTCACCAATTTTCATACCACAGAACTCGTATATCCCAGTATCTGTTGTATGCCTAAGGGCTGTTGTCATTCCCGATGCATTATAATAAAGTTTTGGTGTTCCATGTGTTGTAATCATTAATCCCTTTTTGTTTCCCAATAAACCTTCTACAATACCTTCTTGATTATATTGATAAGCAAATCCATATGAAAAGACACGGTCGATATAACCTTTTAATATTGCCGGCATACCTGCCCACCATAATGGATAAATTAAGGTGATAACATCAGCATCCTTAATATACAGTTGTTCTTTTTTGATATCTTCAGGAATAATTTTTTTTCTCAATGAATTAAAATCTTCTTGATCGAGTACAGATTTAAAATCCATTTGATAAAGATCTCTAACAACAACAACATTATCTCCATTATTTTGCAGAGTGTTTACTACCATTTCTAAAATGGCATGATTAAAACTGTCTTCGAACGGATGCGCATATACAATAAGATGATTCATTAATTTTTCCTTAGTCTAATATTTAAATGTAATAACGAATTATTTAGATCATATTATAAATATTATTGGTTACCGTTTAAACACACTACTCACCCACAAGTGATTGTTTCAATAATTGTGTCTAAATTTGGCATCCTAACGGACCACTAATAGTTTCTAGTTCATCAAGGCTAAAGTAGTGGAATGCCCCCCATAAACTAGACAATTTTTCAATCAGTTAATTTACATAAAAATAACGATAATGTTATTGAAGAATTAACGAGGGGTTAAAAATGCCACCAAGATATACAGATGAGTTTAAAATTGAGGCTGTAAAGCAAGTCACAGTAAATGAATATGGTATCAAGAATACCACAGATGCATATTCGTATGAATAATTAATCCTCACAATGTGCGAACTAAATCTTCGACACAATGAATCTGCATCCTCTTTTTCAGCTTCTTTGTAAACTCTTTTTCTCTTCCTCTATCGCCTCTTTGAGCTCTTTAGAACATTGAATGCTCCTGTACAATAAAACACCGCCACTATAAAACATACTAAAAAGTCCAAAGAACAAACCATTTAAAAAGATATATTTCACACCAAACACTACACTGATAATAAGTGTCATAACAATAAATCCAAGAAGCATACTTACTCTGCCTCTTGTAAAACCTATAAGCCATAGTGACGCAACACCAAGCGCTGCAAATATAGCTCCCCCTGTAATCATCTCCATTGTCTCACTCACAAAAGCACCTCCTAATCCCCAGAATTGATGTTATACACAGGCTTCGTCTGTGCAAAAAAAGCAATGGCAGCCATTAATACAAATATCCCAACAATAGCTATAGGGATATAAAGTATCACCTGTAAAATACTCCCTTTGATCGCAAGAGATGGAGTGGTATGTTTAAAGTTATTACGGATGCTCAACACAAATATAATAGTGCCGATGAGCATGATCACCGCTCCATTTTTCCAATCATCAAGCCAATTATTTTTCATCGCCATATATCCAATAAGCATGATCACATAAGAGCTAACAAATGCTGCCGTATGCTCTGTTGTAAAAAAGCGGTATCTCTCTTTTTTAAAGCTGTATTTATTGAACCACTCTATAAACCCATAAATAAGCAGTGCGATGATTGCGATTGCTATAAGACTCAGTATAAACATTTTATTTCCCCTTTTTAATATGCTGATCTAGTACAGATCGTTGTGTGGATCAAACTGATCACTCATCATGACTCTATCAAGTAAGAATCTTGATCTCACTTGAAGTACTTGATATACCTCTCTTGCTCTTAGTGAAGTTTGAGATGTCACTGCATCATAGACTCTCCCAGAAAGCCCTCTGTCGTTGGAAACAACAACACAGCATTCACTTTTATGAAGACGTGCTAATTCGACTAATTTATTATCCGCAGCTTCAGGCTCTTTATGCACTTGATAGATCATCATTGCAGTGTTCCAATCAGGCAAGCAGGTATCTACATTCTCATAACACACAGCACCGATCTTTGTGGCGTTTTGCCACGCCTCTTTTCCAAACTCTTCGATGAGAAAGGTTTTTACTTTTTTGTAATGAAAGTTTTGAATATTCTCAAAGTCAAACAATATCAACATGATCTCTATCTCCTCTTTTTATACTTTTAAAAAGATACGCCTATGAGGCGAATCTATCATTTCGCATCTTAGAATCAACACATCGTGTCAGCATCAATTTCATATTTGCTCGTTTACTGCACTGTTTTATTCATATCACTATCCTCTGTGAAGCTCTGCGAGATCAGAGATCTTTGATGAATGAGATAGTTTTTATGTTTACAAACATAGCGACTCTTGATTTGGCGAGTGAGTGTTCCAGAGACTTTGTAGTATTTCATGCCCAAGAAGCTTTTTGCTTTTATTAACTCTGCTGGATGCAGACACAGCAATGCTTCATAATCAAACCCACTATCACTATGCTCATTAGTTAGGGTCTGCTCTCCCTCAATGATATAGCACTCTTTACTCTTATCATAACTCAAGGTTGCGTTGTGAAATGCTCTGTGCTGATTTTCACAGCTCACATAATAAAAACGCTCTTTACTCTCATTGATAAGGATCTCTTGGTTTCCCTCACTGATAAATATTTCCACTTTTCATATAAAATCTCTTGCATTGCTTACTCCTCATTTTTAAACGTAATAGATTCATCTCTTATTTTGATGCCATATTCTTTTAGATCTATGCCAAAGTAAGACTCTATTTTTAAAGCGAGTTCATGATTAACCTCTCTTAACTTTGCTTGGGTGTCTTTTACTACTTTTGAATCGATACAATCATAGATATAAAGCGTATGATCTTTGTGACTCAGCTCAATTACCTGATCATATCTCTTGATCAGCAAGAGCGCTTTATTTCTCTTTTGTTCACTGTATATCCGTCCATAGTGTGCAAAGAGTGCTAGGAGGATCATAAACCCCATAAAAATAACCCCTATTAGTGTCACTTCGCTCATTCTCTTACCCCTCCCCTATTTTTTAAAAAAACTTCTCTATAAACTCTTTGTAACTTCTGTACTTTTTATTCTTAAGTACAATAAGTAAAAACCCTGTCCAAATAAGGACAAATGCTACTAACCATAGCAACTGCTCATGAGTTGGAAGAAGCTCACTTAACATCAGTAGCTTTTCATCATAACTCATGGTGCTCATCTATGCTCTTTGTTGTTTCTCTAAGAGTTCAAGACGCTTTTTTATCTCTTTAAGTTCCCTAGAACTCTCCCTCTCTTTGTTACGACAGCGCTCCTCATATGCCTGACCAAGTACCATTGTGATTAACACTGTTGCTGCAGATATGATATAAATCTCTGTTGCACTCATTTTTGCTCACCCATCTTTGCCAAACGCTCCTTTTTGAGTGTTTGTACGCCGTTTTGTAAAGAAGATATGTATTCTTCTAGAGCAACTACACGTTCTTCTAAGTGCAAAGCCTTTGCATCTCGTTTATGTTTGGATTTAGTGATCTCTACTACTGCTTGTGCTACTGCCATGATCGTTAAAGCGATTATTATGATTTCAAACGTACTCATTTAATATCTCCCTTTGTTGGTGTAGTGTTCTTTTTTTGACACTCATCGATGTTGATGAGCATATCTTCTTTGGCTATGCTCTCTCCCTCAATACTCCATCCCCTGCCCTTTGAGACCTGGTATTTCACACTATATTTCAGAGGTGAGACGCTACAGATAAGTGTCTCTCCATCCATAAACATTTTTACCTTTGCTTTATGTACCTCTTCTTTACTCTCATCATCATTTGGATCAATGAAGATCGTGACAATTAAAAGCAGTACCAATAAGAGTACAAATATCACTGCTTTTATAAAGTCTCTATCCTCTTTATTTTTTGATGCATTCATATCTATCACTCCTTCTCACACATATCAGCTCGTATCATCAAGCTCTCTTTTATGAAGTAGTTTTTATCTACTTCCCAGCCATCTTTCATGGAGACTCTATATTGATCTCTACTATTCTTACATGTAAGGCTATTTCCACGAGAGAACTCATTTATATAATCCTCTGCACAAGAGGCTTCATGCAGGGGAGCTGAAATATTTATGATAATCAAGATGAGCAGGACCCACACTGTGAGATACCCCTTCTCACTGCCTTTTTTCTTTGCACTCAGTAAAAAAGTAGCTAAGAGCAGTAAGAGACTCGATAGTATCAACTGTGGATCTATGAAATCTATTGGATTCATCTTTATTTCTTCTCCCCTTTTGACTCTAGTGTTTTACAATCTTTGAGATCTAGGATCTGCTCTTTGTTGATGAGATACTCTCCCTTTAAAACAAACCCCTCAGATTGTTTTACCACCCTTAGTGTTGGCTGTGTGCAAATAATGGCTTCATCATTTAAGAAGCTTTGTTTGGTGTTTGCAATTATCATTGTGTAATGATTGTTTACAACACCTGCTGCGACAAATAGAAAAAATAGCTGATAGTAAAAGAACTCCCTCTTGTTATAAACCAATGCATAGATATCCAAAAGCACACTGGCAAATCCGATAAGAAGCACTGAGTAGAGTAGTAGCTCATTAGGAGTTAGTGCCATCATCTTCAGGCTCCTGTTTGCAGTACTGTTATGACTATAGTATCTGCTAGCTTTACCATACAGCTATCTATCGCGCCATTAAAATATTTCATTATTTTCCCCCTACTCTAGACTCTGACAATAATCTTCATCGATGGCTTCACCATTTGTATCTATGAAGTAGCCATTTTTATATTCATACCCACGCCCCTTTGAAACTACAAATTTTCCACTCTCTTGAGAACATAGAATCCCTTTACCATTCTCAAACTCCTCTATCAAAGCCTTATGAGTGTAAAAGTACCAACTAGATAATCCTATAGCCGCTATTACACTCACTCCACTGATGGCTCTACGTCCTGGTAGATCTACCAATATGTCAAATGTGACTAATGCCACTGTCAGTATCAATATGGTGATATAGATAGTCATTTTTACCCTTCTCCTTGTTTTTATTATCAAAAGATAACAGCTCACTACGAAATCATTATTTCGTTACTCCCCTACTCCCTTAACAGATAATCCTCCTTGTTTATATCTCTATAAATAACATATATTATTTATATGACAGTATTATATAATCATATAAATAAAAGCGCAAGTTTTATATAACTATATATTACTAATGTGCATAAATGGAATAATATATGTTATTATTATTTTAAAAATGTCAAGTTTTTTGCCCTAATGTGAGGAATTTTTACGAGTTAAAGTGATTTTAGTAACTATTTGAGTATAGTTTGAAGCTAATTTAATAACATATATGTATTTGGATAAAAATGGAAAAACAGAAATTCAATGAACTTCTTAAAAAATCGGGATTAAGTAAAAAAGAGTTTGGAGAGATGCTAGGAACTAGTGGACCTACTATCTCTAATTGGGGAAATGAGGGACGAGAGATCCCATACTGGGTAGAGTCATGGTTTACGCTTTACTTTGAGAATGAGAAGTATAAGAAGTTAAAACAAGCGCTTCAAGAGAGCGGTGTGTGTGAGGTGCTTTTGGATGGAAAGAGAGATAAGCAATAATTTAATGGTGTTTAGTCACATATATTATCTATTTTAGTACAATTTGTATTTAATTGTTTATTTTAAAGCAATAACTCTTCTTGTATAGAAAGAAATAAAACTCATCGAAACACTAAATTAACTCTCTCCTCTTTGTACTCAAAGCTTTCCCAATGGTGTTGCAACAGATCGACATAGATCTCTTTTGCAGTCACTATACTTTTTTCAATCAAGGTTTTATCTATCTCTTGAAATATTGAATCACAAAGTTCTAAGAACTGCTCTAGTAAGTTTATATGGATCTGTTTGCCTTGAAGATTGTAGTGAAGGTCTAAAAGGTGTAATCCTAAAAGAAAGTTATTAGTGTCATTTATAGCGCTAGAGTGTTTATCGATAACTGCGTTTGAGATATCTATCGCATCTTTTTGAGCAGATTTATAGACTCTTATCATACGTGCTAATCTTCTTACAATTTGGTCTGTGATAATAAACTCTCTTGAGAGCGTATCTTGAGGTTTTAAGAGATGTTTCTCTTGAGCGGATTTTAGCTGTAGGTATAGAAAATGAAATGCTGGGAGTATGATTGAGAGTTCAAAGAGTGTTCGTTTTTTTATTAGCTCTCTTTTTTTATTCATTGATACACTCTACACACCGTTTGGCTTCAGGGACTAGGAGTAAGCGTTCAAAGAGGATTTCATCTCCGCATAGTTCACATAATCCATATTGCTCATTCTCATCTATAGTTTTATATACACGATGCAGATGAAGCACCCTGCCCTCTGCTAGAAGTAGTGCTTTTTCAAATATTCTCTGTTCATGCATCATCTCAAAGCGTGTAAGATCCTCTAAGCAGCAATCAGACTCTATAGGTTGGAGTTTTTCTTTGAGTTGAGAGATTTCGCTCTCAAGTGAATTTAGGTATTCAGCAACTCTTTCTTTTATGGATTGTTTTTGTGCTCGTGTCATGATTATTGGAGACTTTCTAAAGGAACTTCTTTTATATTTCCTTGTTTGTCTTCATTAGAATTCTCTTTATAGGTATTTATATTCAAGTGATTCATTGTCTATCTCCTCCATTGGTAGGTTGCTTTATTTAATCTAGCAAATCTATACCGACAATACTATCATAAAATTATTTCTTCTACTTTTTTCAATAATTCTGTAATCTTTTCATGATCACTAGAGGATAAAGTTTTCATTCGTTTTTTATTTAAAGATTTTGCAATTGTTTTAACCATTTCTTGTAAACTGCCCTCCACTGCTTTGATTTTTGTTTTATCTACATACTCTGCCACTAATTTTATCGTCTCTCTTTTACTCATATTCTCTGCAATAACTCTCTCTAATACAATTCTGAGAATATCTTCGTTTTTAGAAATTTTCTGAATTGCCTGGGCATTTGAAAAAGAAAGTCTACTTGCACTTAACTCAGATTTAATTAAAGGGTGCATTGATAACATAGATAATCGATTAAGTAATCCACTAATATCTATTTTACCTGTCTTTTTAAGGATATCATTCATTTGTATCCTCTTGTCTTTTTCTTCATCTGTTAATTGAATTGTGCCAGCATCATTGTTTTTAAAACGTACTAATAGTTTTTCTATTATTTCCTCAGGCTCATTCATAGCAATTTTTAAGTAGTCTATTAATGCTAATGTTTCATCATAAACACTAATATCTTCTCGTTGCATATTTTCTGTTGCCATTAATAAAATTGCAGTTTCATCAGAGATATTTTCTAATATGATAGCTGGAATAGTTTCTTTACCTAAATATTTATACGCTTCCATACGACGATAACCAATAACGCGTTCAAAATTTTCCCCTACTTTCCTTAAAACAATAGGATAAATCAATCCTACAGCTTCAATTGATTTTGCAAGTTCAATAATTGCTAATTTATCATGCCATCGGCGATCGTGAAACTTTGGAGGTAATATATTTGAAATAGAAATTTCAACAACGTTAGCAGAATTTTCTCTAATACTTTCATCAATATTATTTTTGAGTTCTTCTACCTCTTCTATGCGCTTTGCAGCTGTCTGAGCTGAAATATTTTTACGTTGTGGTATCTTTGCCATAATTAATTATCTCCTCTTAGTTTCTCTGTCACTGTTTTTGCTATGTTTTCTAATAGCAGGAGAATATCTCGTTTTCCAGTATCAAACCCTTCTATATAATCTTGAAGAAAATAACGTACAGCTTGAGCATTCGAAAATACCGTACGATCTGGAATTTCTTCCAGTAAGGTCGTCGTTATTGCCCCAATTGATTTATATGTTTTCAATGACTGCATATACGAACTCATAATTTCAGCTAATGTATCCTTATCATCACGTCTTTGCTTATTATACATGGTAGGTAATATAAAAAGGTGTTTATATGTTTTTTCATAATCACCCAAAACATCATCTAATACTTGTAAAAATCCATTTGCTCCTGCAATCGCATTAGTTTTAGTTTGAATTGTTACAATCAGTGCATCAGATGCTAACAATACATTACGAAATAATGTTGAAACAGAAGGAAGAGCATCAATAATTATATAATCATACTCATTTTTAACCTTTTGAAGATACTTATTCAATAACATATCTTTTCCACCACTTACACTCTCTGCTGCAGAAACCATAATATTTCCAGGTGATGGTATAAAATGTAATTCATTAATTGGAACTATTGTTTTTCCATTTTCATCCTTGAGCATCCCAGTAATATTTAGTGGTTCAATTGTTTCTCGCTCAAATATTTTAACAATACTATCTGACTTCATGTAGTCTTGAATATACTTTTCATCAAAATTATTATTTAAATCAATCAACTCAGTTAATGTTGCTTGTCCATCAAAATCTATAAGTAGCACTTTGTAAGTCTTCGCAAATTCTCTAGCTAGAGCCTGGGCCATCGTTGTTTTACCGACCCCACCTTTTTGATTAACTATGGATAATACCATTCCCATACGGTATCCTTTTTAAATTATCCATCCGGATAGATAATTTTTATTTTAGCTTTGTAACAGTATACCAAAAAAATAAGTAGTGTGGATTTATTTTTTATAATAACGAAACTAATTTTTAAAAAAATCTCATTTTTTCAATTATCTATCCGGATGGATAAATAATAAATAACTCAAATTTCTAGTAGTTTTTGCCGTTCATCAGAGAGCTTTAAGAAGCAATCCATTGAATAAGCAGTAATAAAAAATTTGAGTTTAGTTAAAAAGCTATCAATTGAAGTGGCTTTAATGACTTTGCCAAATCTTCCAGTGATTATTGAGAACGCAATCTCTACTTTCTTTTTATATCTAATAAATCATCTATTAACAGAACACCGTTATAATTTTCTCTTCCATAAGAATCCCGCTTCCACGAGCTTTTCTTATGGATCTAGCAACTTTCAAACCTACTTTTTAACTAGCATTTTGGGTACCTTTATTACTAATTTATATTTAAAATTAAAGTTGAAAGCGGGTCTGTAAAATCAAATTCTAAGTAAATACCCATAATACTTTAAATTTAATCTTTCACTTAAAACTATTACCATATAATGACAATAATTTTAAAAAAGGGTTATAAGGTGTTAATTGATGGATAATTATTTTAATCTTGCAATGGAACAAACCCTATTGAGTTCAATAATTTTCGATCCATCTTTGCTACAAAAAATCAAATTAGATCCTGAAAATTTTTATTTTGCAACTCACCAAAATATTGTTAAAGCAATTCTTTCTTTACAGATATTCAATAAACCTATTGATGAAGATTTCTTAGCTAATGAATTAAGACGGAATAAAGTATTTGATGAATCAACAATGCTTGCAATACTTTCAGCAAATCCCACAACAAATATTGAACATTATTTATTAACAATTAAAAAATTAGCAAAAAAGAGAGAAATTTTACAATCAATTATTAACCTAAAACAGCTTTCTGAGGAAGTTGAGGGAGATGAACTTCTTTCTGCTTTTGAATCTACTGCAGAAAAATTAAGAAATGATGAATCATTAGATGCTTTTACAATTAATAGTATGCAAGATATTAGTAATGAAGAGCCTGAGTTTCTTTGTAAAAACTGGTTGCCAATACCAAAAAAAACTATTACATTATTTTCTGCGGGAGGAGGGACTGGAAAGACATATGCGGCTTTACAAATTGCATTACGATATATAAGTGAAAAAGAATATACAAAGAAGGTTTTTCTTTGGCTCTCAGAAGACCCTGCAGGAATTTCAAAGCAGAGAGCTCAAGACATATGTAACAATGTAATAAAAGATCCTTTTCACAAATATATCAACTTAATTGACATTTCAGACAGTCAAACTTTTCCATTAATGACATTCAAATCATCTGGAGAAGCAATTGTAAAACCTGAGTTTTATCAAATGAAAAATAAACTCAAAGAGTATGAACTTATTATCATCGATCCACTCATTGGATTTTTTACTGGTGATGAAAATAACAATGCACATGCTAGACAATTTATGCAATTATTTACACAATGGGCAGCAAAAGAGGGTAAAACAATAATTTTTATTCATCATAGTTCAAAAGGAAATAGGGTGGGAAATGAAAGTAAAACCCGTGGAGCTTCTGCTTTTGTTGATGCAGTAAGAGCTGTTTATGAATTTGAAAAAATAAAGCCAAAAGAAAATTCGGACATGGATACGTTTGATGAATCACTTCGCCGAGTATTACTAACAAAAGATAATTATGGTGCACATCAATTTTTTGGTTATCAACAAGATATCAAGCTATTCCCATCAAAACCTCTTAAAGTTGTAAATTACACTGAAACAAAACAACTTCCAGAAAATACTAAAAAAAACAGGTTCATCAAGGAAAAAGCATCCCCATCTAGAAAAAGCGACCAACCTCTTGGCGCTAGAATACGCATAGTTGATATTCCTTCTGAAATAGAACCCACTCCAGAAGAACAAGTTATTATTGATAAAAAAATTAAAGCTGCAACTGCAGCTGGCTTAAAATTTGAAGACTAATAGGGGAGGGGAACTTATGTCAGATAACGAATCTAATGAACTTAGTTTATCAATTATGGAATTTATCAATTCTGCGCCAAATATTAATCGTGCATGTTCATCACTTTTAGAAAACTCTTCATCAATTTTTCTTCCTTTTAAAAGAATTGAAAATTCTGATATCCATAAACGTTTTATAAAAAGTAATCAAGTACTTGAATTAGAACATAACCTTTTTGGTCGTCTTCAAGTTCGAGCTCGTCTCTTAGGACAAATTCATAAAGATATTCTCGAAGTTTTGTTAACTGGAGAAAAAGTATTCAATAAGAATGATCGTCGTTTTAGTGTAGAAATGTCAGCTTACCAAATACTAAAACGCTTAGGAGTTACCACATCAAATAAAGAATGGCTCTCTAATAAAATAAATGAAATTGCAGAATGTCGTATTCGTTTCATAAATGATGATGGGGATGACTTTTCATTTGATTTTATTGATACAGTAACTGGTATTACAAAAAAAGATGAAAATGGCAATGCCATTAAATCTGGTGAAAAAACTATAAAAGTTGTATTTTCAGAGGCTTATACAGCCTTTTTAGCCCGTACAGAGATATTAGATTACTCAAATTATATTGATGATATTGTAAGTATTGATAATACATTTGTTAAAGCAGTGGTACGATATATGCTTATCAATAATGGTAAAGATTCTAAAATTAAAATCAGCAATCTAATTGATAAACTTCAAACAGACAAAATCATGTCACATATTGAACTTGAAAGAAATATCAAATTATTAAAAAGCACTGATATACAAGAACTCCTTAGAGTTAAATTTGGAATTACTTTAGTTGGAGATGAAACACTTGTATTTAATGAAATAGAATCTAAATCTCACTATTATATTAAACCCCTACCACTTGTAGATCAATAATTTACCCCTAATATTCTATTATACATATCAAATACCTTATAATATTAGGGGTATTTTGGTAATAAACCCTAATAAGTCAATTTTTATCGCCAAATACCTTAGAATATTAGAAGTATTTGAAAGAATAAACCCCTAATACTCTAAAAAAGATATCAACTTACCCCTAATACCTTAATTGATAGAGAATCCTGATCAATTTAGGTGAAAACATATAATAATATGTACTGAATACAGACCCTTAATACCCTAAAGGCTAATAGTAAATTAATAATTTATCCCCTAATACTCTATGGAGGTAAATTTTAAAACCTCTAATACCCTGATTTTTAATACTCTATTACCCTATTTATTACTCTTAATACTCTAAATAAAACCCCTAATACACTTTTATCTACCCCTAATAAGCGGGTATTTGGGGTATCCTATACATTATATACATTTGTATACAACAAATACATATTATTAAATTGCATATTTCTAAAGGAGCATAATTACAAAACATTCTTAGGATACACAAAAAGTTTGAACAAAAGAGTTCACTCCAATGCGCTTCAAGTTCTTTAAGGTCTCTATGTAGTATAAAACGCCTAACATCTAATATACTCTTAGGTAAAACAGAAGAAAGTAATAATTTACATGCAGAAGAGAAATAAACGAATACTATCATTGACCTCTTAAAAATAGCTCACTAAAAATCTCTTTTTAAGAGAGTAGGGCGAAATAAATCGAGAGATCAATTAGTATTTTATACAATATTTTTTGAACCACTTGTTTATATTTTTACAACTAATTATCTATTTGAACCTAATACAGCGTTAGTAACATTTTTAGATATATTTTCCTTTCTAGTCATATGACAAGTTTACATATATTTCAATATAAAAAATAAGACAACTACGTGTCCAAATATTTTCCTATAATTTTCTTACAAAACACAAGGAAAATAGAGATGCAATTTTTAATATGGTTTCTAATTATTGTTGTATTGATTCGCTCTTGTAGTGGTGAAGAGAATATTTTAAAAAATTCATCTCAAAAAAAGCCAAAGACAATAATATCCACAAACAAATCACATAAAGAAGATAAAGGGATTGATACGTCACTTACACCTGAAGAAAAGCTCTATCAACTTACCGGAGAAAAAATTGATCCAGTGGATACTCACTAGTATGCTTGTTTTGATGGCGTTTGGCGGATGCGCACAACCTACACCCCCAGAATGGTATTTTCAAAAGAGCAATGAAAACATGGTTTGTGGTGATGGTTCTGGAGAGTTTTCAGAAATTGCAAAAGAACAGAGTCTTTCTTCACTCTCACATGCTATAGGATTGCTCATTAATGCTGTAAATGAAAGTAACACAACTTATACCAATGGTCAAATTGAGAGAATCAAAAAATCTAACCTTAGTATCAAAAATCTCTTTCCAATAATTTCAAGACCGATTATTGAAAAAGAGGAAATAAGCTCTACGATACTTGATAAGGCATATTTTGTAAGAACATGTGTAACAACGCAAAGTGTAGCTGACAGTCTTGAAGAAAGTTTAAAAGATGATATCTATTGGCTTAAGCAAAACAATCCAAAAGCACATTGTATGAATAGGTCACAAAGAGAGAATTACACATATCGTAAAGAACAAATCATTACAAAACGCGCTCTTTTACGAACATACAATCCTGAAAGTAAAATAGTTGAGGAGATAGATGAATTAGGGTACACCGTGTTTGAAAAAAAAGCTTTACATGTAAGCGGAGATTCTTCACTAATTGCACCTGTTTTCGCTCAGATAAATATTAATATATCAGAGAAAGGGGAGGGGACTTTGATCGAAAAACATTCATTTGAGTTTCATCAAATGAATAACGGACATTATTTGTGTGTCATGAATGTTTCATTGGATTTGGTGTCTGAATGTAAAGAGACACTTTACTCTCTAGAGCAGAAATCTGTAGATGAGGGCAAATCAAAACTCACATCCCAACGTAATGTAAAACAGAAGATGCAAAGGGCCCTTTTAAAGAGTGGTCTTAAAGATGCATTGCAAAATTATTAAATAAAAAAATACAGGAGAAATAAGATGAATAAAACAACAGGTCTATTTATAGCAATAGGATTGGCTGCAATGTTAGTTGGATGCAGTAAAAGTGTATCTTTACCGATTGAACCAAAGGCGTATCACAATGAGCTTGAAAAAGCTCCCATTTGGGTGCTAAACCCCGATAATAACACGACATCACTTAGTGCTTCTGGAAATGCTCAGATCACAGATTTAGGAATCCAATTTGCAATAGATGAAGCTGAAAATGCGGCAAGAGTCTCTTTGGCTCGCCAGATTGAGGTAAAAGTATCTGCTATGAATGAGAGTTTTAAACAGATTATAGGCAAGAAAAAAGGGATAGAACTAGATACAGTGCGCTCAGAAACATCTCGTACAATAGCACACCAGACTCTAGTTGGTGTAAGACGTAGTAATATTTGGATATCTCCTGCTGGCGAGGTATGGGTCAGGATGCAACTTACTTCTAAATCGCTCCAAGAGTTAAAAGATGGTTTACATGAAACTTATGGATCAGTGGCGGCGAAGTATCAAAAAGAGCAAGCGAAGGATTCATTAAAAGTGATGGATGAAGAGATTGATAAGTTGAACAAGTAGGACCTAGAATTTATGAAAAAATTTGCAAAGTCTAAATAACGCTTTTTGGTTTTATTATTAATCATATATATTTGTATTTAAATAGAATTATTGGTTATTATTACAAATATATATGTATAAGGACTTTGTATGCAAAAAATTTCAATATATATTTTTGATCAGCACATAGCAGATATGTATCAAGATGGAGATAGGGTGTATCTCAAACAAGTCGATGATATGTGTCATAAAGTAAGCCCTTTAATTTTAAACTCACATCAAAAAGAGATTGACACTACAAATCTTGTGCACTTAGAACGAGTCGCTGGATTTATAAGCGATTCATTACCTGGAAATTTTGGAAATGAGATTCTTAACAACTTTTTTTTAATAAACTCAAATAAATACCCAACCGTCAGTGATGAACTACTTTTTATAGGCGATCGAGGTTTGGGAGCTATTAGTTATGAACCCTCTATGGAAAAAGAAAATGATTTTGAACAAACTGTAGAATTAAAATCGATGTTTGAAAAGGTAAAAGAGCTTAAAAAAGGTGGTGATTATCACTCTTTGCAGGATGCCTTTTTGATCAGTGCTCACTCTTTTGTAGGCGGAGCCAGAAGTAAAGCAGTTGGAGCTATCAACCTTGAAACAAAAGAGGTGTTTTTAGGGGATAAAACCAAGCCTCTAAAAGAGGGATTTATCCATGCCATAATCAAGTATGATGACACTGCGAATGATGATGAAACTAGATCTACATACTCTAAAGTCGAGTACATCTACTACCTGTTGGCAAAAAAATCAGGTCTTAATATGATGGATTGCTATTTGGCAGAGACTGATGGTAAACACCACTTTGTAACAAAAAGATTTGATATTGAGCCAAGTGGGAAAAGATATCATGTGCACTCATTAGCGGGACTTTTGCATCTTGATTATAATATACCAAGAACAATTGGCTACGAGGATCTCCTTAGAACAGCGGTAAAACTAGGAGCATTAGGTAGTCTAAAACAACTCTTTTTACAGATGCTTTTTAACTATATGTTTGTCAATCAAGATGATCACAGTAGAAACTTCTCCTTTATGTGCGATAGAGATTTTAAATATACAGCTACACCAGCCTATGATTTAACCTTTGCTAAAGGTGAAAAACAAACAGTAGAACACCAGCTCTCCCTTTATGGCAAACCTCTTTCACAAATAGATATAGATGATATAACGGCACTAGCAACTGAGTTTTCAATTGAGCTAGAGTTTGTGGCTGAAACACTCGAAAGACTAAAAAAACTGCGTGATACTGAGTTACCATTACTTTTAAATGAGTATGGGGTAAGTGAATTAAAACAAAACCAGATTCTTTTTGAAACACAACAAAGAGATCTGCAAGGAGCATTGTCATGAGTGGAGAACTTCTAAAGAAACTGCAACTTTCTCAAGCAAAGATAAAAAAGAAATTTAAAGACAACCTCAATCCAAACAGTGCGTTTGGAACGCTGACTGATAAAGAGATTGCAATGGTTTTGGCAATGAGAGCAAAAGAGCTACGAATCTCTCAAAATAAAAAACAGAGTGATTTTGCAAAAGAAGCAGAGCTTAGCTCACAGACAACATACTCCAATTATGAGCAAAAGGGGAGTATTTCTATGATTAATTTCATAAAAGTTATGCGAACATTTGGAAGGCTTGAAGAGCTTGAAAAATTGATGTTGCCTACTACAAAAGATAAAATAGAAAAGTTAGAAAAAAAAAGAGTTAAGTAAATATTGACAAGATTAAATCAAATACTAGACATTTGATTGTCCACTTGAAACATTATAATGTCCAGTAAAATAACTGGAGTAGCATTATGAGTCAAACTTACAAAGTTGCCATTATTGGTAGTAGAGATTTTAAAAACAAAAATCTTTTAGATGAGAAGATGCAAGAGCTCAATCTTGAGTTTCCTATCAGTCATATCGTAAGCGGTGGTGCCAAAGGTGCAGATACCCTCGGACAGCAGTGGGCTAATAAAAATAATATCCAAACGATTATCTTTTATCCAGATTTTAAAAATAGAAAACGCGCGTACCATTTTCGTAATAGACAGATCGTACAAGAATCTGACATCATAGTTGCATTTTGGAATGGGCATTCAACTGGCACAAAATATACAATTAACTACGCAAAAAGCCTTGAAAAAAAGGTCTATATCATTAAGTTTTAATTTCTAAAAGGAGATCCGATGTTACGATTAGCAAATGATTTTTATATTACTTCGATTGATAGGTCAAAATATATATTTGAAGATTCACTTCTTATTCAATCTAAAAATTACACATTTAGATATAAAGAATATAAGATAGATGTAGAGATAAAATTTACAATAATCGGGCATATCAAAGAGGATACAGTTAGTATTGTGAACTTTGTCTATGATCTTGATATAAGGCGCTGGTCGAATAAAGAACAAAAGTTCAAATATTTTGATTTAGATAATAAAAACGGACAAGATACTAAAAAATATTTTGATTCAAAAGAAGCACGTGAGCTTGTCTTAAGATTCATCGAAAGAGACGTTGATAAATATCTTCAAAAAACATCTCCTGCTATTATTGTAAGAGGTCCATTAAGTGAGCTTGATATGAAGCTTCCTCGATTCAAACGATTTGATGCCCAATTTGAAAAGCATAATTACATCAAACGCGAACTAGACATTAATGAATATGATTCTCTTTATAATTTAATATATGATCCAAAAGAAGATGCTAAGGTATTCTGGGTCTATTGTAAAAAAGAATCTTCATTTGATAAACTCAATACAGCATTTAAGTAAAAATATTCGTAAATGATAAGTGATGTTGTCAAAACTTATCAGGAAGATTCTCATATTTGCCTTTTTTCATTATTGCAATTATGTTGTCTATTGCTTCGTTAAAAACTTTATCAATGTATCTATTTAATCTTTCTTTGGTCGTTGCAGGTAGTACACGTATAAATTTAATATTTTTATTTTTAAAAAAATGGTATAGCTCTTTATCGCTCATATTTTTGGTTATTTCATCTAGCTCAACTTGGGTGGTATCCTCGTAAAGAATTGTATATACCGAGCTACGTTTTGATTTGTTTTGCATTATACACCTCAAGGTAAAATTTATTTAAATTATAGGTTTTATACAAGACATTGATTTGTCCACATATCTTTTTATACTTTTACTATCAAATATCACAATAAAATTATAGAGGAATAGATGGAAACATATTTATATCAAGCAAGTGAGGAGCAAGTAGTACAACTCAGAGCCCTCAATGCACGCCTTCATAATCTTCAAAAAAAGCTTATAAAAGAGGCTATTAACCTTGATCAAGCTCTATTAACACGTCTTGCTGATTCAAATGATTCACTTCATGATTATGAGATAGAGATAATCATTAATTTTTATCTTAAAGAGAGTGATCAAGAGTATAAAGATGATAAAGACAACATTATTACAGTGATTGATGAGTATGTAAAAAAGATTTCTCTAACAGATAACAGTTCAGAATGGCGATGGAATGGAAACCATAATGAATATAAAGGGCGCGATTTTGGAGGGTCTAGTTTAATCTCTAAAGATCACCATTGCTGGTGGTTTCACTGTTTATATGATCATAATCATCTCTTTGTAGAAGATCTGCTACGTATAGGAATAATCTGGAGTGATATTAAAGTCTATTATCAATATGTTGATGAAGAAAATGATGAGTGTATGCGAGATATTTAATATTGGCTAGAGATGGAATAATGACGACTGAAATTTTAAACAGACAAATTTTTGTCCATATAAATAAGTAAAATACTTTCAGCAAATAAATAAATGGAGAGATGTTATGCAAAACCTTATTCTTTCAAAAAAAACTTCTTTTGAAGTAACTGCCAATAAAGCGCATAAGCTTTTAGAAAACCTTCGTAAATACGAAAGTTTTAAGGCGAACAATCTAAGAGACACATCCTATTCCCTTAAATCATCTGGAAGTTTTGATGCAAACAAACTAAGTCGTTTTGAGATCTCTTACGCATCGATTCTTACAAATGATGAAGGTAAGCTTGAGCAATTAATTGAAAATGAGATTAACGAAAAGCTATATCGGCATGTTTCCTCTTTGGAAGTATTGGAGGATATCCGTGATATCAAGGAAGCAATATTTGAGTTCAATGTAAAGAATGGCTTGAGCGCAAAACTAAACTACATCACAAAGAAAAAAGAGCATATTAGACTTCTTGAGTCCTATCTCTTAAAATCAAAAGGATTGCCTACATCTTTAAAAGAGATCATATCAGGTCTTAAAAAGTTAAAAGATACTGCCTTTGAGAGAAATGAAGATTTTGTATTTGAGTATCAATTTTGGGATAAAAGTGTGATAGAGCAGGAGCTAAAATCCATTAAAACAACTATTCTAGAGTATGAGGAAGAGATCTCTCTGATTAATTCTACAAAAACACTCAAAATTGAACTTTATGCAAGTAGCAAAGAGCTGCTAGGACTTTGAAAATTACGGGTAGCAGATATTCGCCCTTACTCCTGTAAAAAGCCCTAATGCAACCTTGCAAAATGGCAAATGTCCCGGTAAAACAAAAACAAATATCATGGAGCGACCTAAGACGAAGGGTACCAGAGTGTTGATTGCTGTTACAGTCGTTGTTGTTAATTGAAATGTTGAAAGTTGTTCGAGTAAACTTGTTTTGCCGGTTAAACTGTAAAAAATGTATCGACAGAAAAAAAGGATAATAGATGCTTCTTCAAATAATAAAAGATAAACTTAACAATAAAGACCCGCAACAAATAATCAAATTAATGGGTTACAAAAATCCAAACAAAGGATTGGCAACACTACAAAAACTGCTTACATGTAAGAAGCTTTCGGCATGGCTGCAATCTGGACATTATGATTTTGAATATGAAAGTGTGGGATTTGTAAAAAAACTGTGTGAACTTCTTGAGATTGATGGATCATTAGTTGATAAGGAAATAGAACTTGCTACTGACTACAATAAATATCTTCAAAAATTAAAAGAGTGTACTCTATCTGCTAATACTAATTTTAAAAGAAATAATGAGCCGATTATGGTGTTAGTAGTACTACAAAGTACAAAATGTATAAAGTTTGATATAAATGAACTTGTCGATAAATCTCTTTTAGAGACACTGCAACGAGTTTCTGAAATGATAATAGAGCACTATGAAGCACATAGTGGGAAACTTGCAGTATGGGGAGAGATAAAGAGTTATACTCTTCATTATTTAGGGAAGAGATATCATTGTGATCTAGCAGGAAAATTGATTACATCGTGAACTTCATATTATTGGACATATGAGTGTCTATATTTTCGATTATTATTTTACTATCAATATAAGGCGGTAGCAGTATGGAGTCATTTCAAGAGTATTTGATGAAGCTTTACCTAAATACAAAAGTCATTTCGCCCGAAAAATATAATGAGTGGGAGGAGCAAGTATATGGTCCACGTAATATATTTGGTTACCGTTTTGCTCTAAGTGAACACGATGAAAAGATACTTTCTTTAAAATTGAAAAGAGTAGATGAATATATCTTTGATCTGATCGATCAACTCAATAGTTATACGGAGATAACTTTACATGATATTAAAAATAATGAAGATGACAACATAACAGCAATTCTGACTTTGAGAAATGAACTAGAGATCATGGATTTGAAGATAAACGTAACTTTTATTCCACAAGTCAAATATTCACTTCCTTTAGTTGTATCTCCAGGTGGTGCACCTATGAGTTGCCCTTTCCCAGATTTACCATTTGAAATGGATAAATCGCTTTTTACTTTATTAGAAAATATTAAGAGTGATAAAAAGTGGATAACTGATTCAGATTATGTTGTCGCAGCCAAAATTATTAAAAGTGAGGAAACAGTATGAATTTGCAAGATTTTTTAAATGAAAAAGTCATGGAATTGGGTATTGAAGATACTGCACGAGCTCTTGGATATAAAGATTTAAATAAAGGTGTTAGCCATATTGAGTATCTCTTAAGTGAACCATATTGTGCTATCGTAAATGAAGAAAAAAATTTCTATGATTGGACATACACTGATGCTACATTACTTAAAGCACTATGTGTCTATTTTCAAGCTCCACAACAACTTTTAGACGCAAATGAAAATGCAGTTGAATATATCAAAGCGGAGCAAAAGGCCGCAAATTATATGTACATTCATATCATCACAAAGGGTACCTATCTTGGATCATATCAAGCAGCAATGTGGTATTACTCCTATTTTGGACGAATAACTAAACTGAGTCACCTGTATCCTTTATCATTTGATCAAAAGACAGCAAAAGTTGAAGAGATATGCCGCCGACATTATTTTAAACATAAAGATAAATTACGCGAGACTGATGCTATTTTGAGGTATGAGTTTTATTATGAGGAGTTTAAAGATCCTTATATTGTTGATCCAACTACATTTCAAGAAATAGATAGTACAAACGATAATGATGAAAATGTAAGGGATTGATTATGAAAAAAATTTTGTTACCACTATTGCTAGTTAATTCCTTAGCACTTGCTATAGATAACAGTGCTGCAATTGCAAAAGCACAAAAATTAGTTACAAATGAACAGGCAATTATTGCAAATCAACAATCGCTTATACTAAATACTCAAAAATTATATGATAGCTATTCTGTTAAAGTTAATAGTTGTACTGTACAAACTCCCTTGTGTGTTCTATTTGGTAGTGTTACTGATTTACTGTATAAATCTTTGATTACGAATCAAGCAAAACTTCTTCAATATCAAGCTTTGCTTGAAAAATACCAAAAACAATTAGATGCTTTACAAACTCCTGTGGTAGCGACCCCAGTGGTACTAGGGCCAGCGGATGCCAATATCATTACGGATAAGCCGGTTGTACCGCTTGCAACAAGTGTAGAGTATATAAAATCATATGACCATAGTTTAACTGGTGTTGATGTAGCATGGGCTCAAGGCTATACCGGTAAAGGTGTTACTGTAGCTGACCTTGACACGGGTGTATCCAACTTAAATTCAGATGTTAATAGAGTCTATAATAACCCAAATAACATTATTGATTTTGCAAATATTTACAATCCAATAACAAAAACTATTACTAGAACACAACTTAGTGGTGGAATGCTCTCTGAGGTGGTAATTAGTTCTTATGGCCAAACTGTTGGTTCTACAATTCCTACTGTAACAATTTCTGGAAATGGTAGCGGTGCGACTGCTGTTCCTATAATTACTAATGGAGTTTTAACAGGAGTGAAATTAACAAACCCTGGAAATGGTTATAGCGGTAATGTAACTGTTACGGTTACTAACCCTTCTACAGGTGCTGTAATTACTAGTGGAAGTGTGCAAGTAGCAGGATATGATTATTATGGACATGGTACTGCTACTTCAGCTATTATTGCCGGAGCTTTTAATGGTACTGGAGTTGTTGGGGTTGCTTTTGATGCAAATATCATAGATGTTAAAGTTGTTGATTCTAAAAACCTTATTTATACTACAGATATGATAGATGGGGCAAGAGCAGCATTTCTTAAAGGTGCTACGATTATGAATCAGTCTATAGAGACTTATGCTAATCTAACTACAGCGTATAAAGATGGTTATAGAGAGTTGGTTAAAGCTGGCGCAACATTTATAACAGCTGCAGGGAATCAAGGAAACACTTGTACTACCTTAGCTACATGTAACCAATTTGGAGCTATTCCACTGCAAGCAGGTTATTCTGATATGCTTACGTCAGCTGGTGGATGGTTAGTTGTTGGAGCACTCAATAATACGGGAACTGATATAGCTTCTTGGAGCAATAGAGCTGGTTTGACTGCTGATTTTTATATATTAGCACCAGGCTCTAGTGTTGGTGTTGCAAGCAACAATGGAAATACAACTGTAACTGGTTCAGGTACATCATATGCAGCACCTTATGTTGCAGGTGCAATGGCATTGTTACAACAAAAGTGGCCTCGTCTTTCTGGAAATCAGCAGACACAAATTTTACTTCAAACAGCTGATGATATGGGTGCACCTGGTATTGACCCAATTTATGGACATGGAAAGCTTGACTTGGCTAAAGCATTTTCACCTGCAGGTGATTTGTTGGTGCCTAATTTAGTTAAAAATGTTGCAGGACTTAACACTAAAGTTGCTCCTAGTGCTTGGACAACTAGTGTTAATGGAAGCACTTTAGTTGTCCTAAAATTAGCTTCCTTGGGTTCTTTAGAAAGTGTAGTTGGGTTTGATTCGTTCAGTAGGGATTTTACTTTAAATTTAACTCAAAACATAAAACCAACATCTAATGATTTTACATTTGATAGTTTTTTAATGGTTCCTATCAGCAAACATTTTTCTGTTGGTGTTAGTAACGAACAACAAACATTTGCTGTAGGTTATAGGGATGAGGATTATACATTCAAATACAGCTACAAAGATGGACTAATGGGTTCAAGCGGAACAGGTGCATTAGGTTATTCAGGGCATACTCACTATTTTGGTATGAGTTATAAAGGAACTGATTCTTCATTCACTGGACTTGATATTTCGGGAACATATTCTTATGGACAAGCTGTTAATTACAGTGATAGTATTCTTAACATGAGCGACATCCAAGCTGTGTCTGCAAAAGCAGAAGTTCTTTATAATGGATTTGGCTTAATTGGAAGTGTACCGAACAAAGTTATTAGTGGTAGAGCAACAGTAACAAGTGCTGTTTCTAGTGATATTGATGGCAATATTCAATATGGTGCAAGCAGTTCTAATTTATCTAACGGAGCATTTCAAAAAGATGTTGGTTTAGAATATAGAAATAGATTTCTTACTCTTCAAGCTACAAAGTCTTATGACCTTTATGGGATTGCTGGTCTGACATCTAATGATGTGAAAATTAATGGACAGTGGTTTTGGTGAGATTGACAATCTCCCCTGACTAAAGTAAAGAGTTTTACATAGTAGCTTTTTGAACAAAGGAAATAAAACAATGAGTTTAATTACAATCATAAGTGATCAAAAAAATAGATTTGAAGCAAAACAGAGTGGTTTCTTTTCAAAAAACACTCAAGACGATTTTGTCAAATCATATTTAATTAACGCTGACACTCACATGCCAACTTCAGAGGGTCGGACAACCATGACAGGAGTATATCTCAAATTTGGTATCGAAAAAAGAGATATTGATCTTTACTACAATATTGATATTTTTTCTTGGTCTAATGAAGAGCAGGAATATGTACCATTGCGAAACTCTATATGGAATGAAAAAGATTTTTGTGCAGATGATTTTATTGCTCAGATAGAGGATTATTACTCTAAAATTATCCACAGATTTATGATCTATCTTGATAAAGAGATTAACACTTCTTCAAAGTTAAAAGAGCTTATTTATAGGATTGAAAATCCTACATATATTTTTCACTATAAACTTTTAAATCTTTTTTCACAAACCTGTTTAGAACAGTTCCAAAAATATAATTTTTCAAATAACGCTGTTTTAAACATAGATCGAATAATTAGAACCATGGAAGACAAAAACAAGCGCATCTCTCATCCTTTTTTACCTCAATATATCGCTGGATACTATATCGATGGAATTGAAATAAGTACGGATTTAGATGATAGTGATGAGCCTTTGATAGAGGATATGATAAACGGTGGAACTTTGAGTGTTCAAGATTTTAAAGTGAGATTTATGAAAGAGGTAGATTGTTAAAAATAAGAAACACCAAACTCTATGAAAGAGTAGAAAGGGAGTTTGTTCTTGATATGGATAGCTTTCATGGCATCAATCACTGGCAGAGAGTGTATGAATATGCCATATTATTAGCTAAGCATTATAAAATTGACTCAAAGCTCTTTGAATATTTTGCACTTTTACATGATTCAAGACGCTTAGATGAAGCAGAAGATTGTAATCATGGGAAAAGAGCAGGGCTTTTTATTAAGAACTTAATTAGAGAAAATCTCATAGATCTTTGCAAAGCCGATCAAAACAGACTTATCTATGCATGCGTGAACCATACAAAGGTTAAAAATAGCTCCTCAAAATATTTTCAAGATCTGGCTGTGCAGATATGTATGGATGCTGACAAACTTGATATCCAACGTGTCGGAATTATTCGAGATGAAGAGTATTTTTCTACTTCTTATGCTAAGTATCTCGTTAGAGAAAAGATTTTTATTTAGAAAATTTTAAAAATAAAGACATTTTCTTGTCCATGAAAAACAATAGAATTACTTACTAATAAATGGCGTTTAAAGGAGAGTCCAAATGAGAACTATTAAGGTTATTCGTGAGAATGCAGAGCAAAAAAATGTAGAAGCAAGAAGCTATATAGAAGAGTTTCATAAAAACGTAGCACTTGGAAAATATGTAAAACTAGAGAAATCGCCACAAATATTTCCTCAGTGTGACATCATTTTAAAAAAGATTTCATGGTTTTCACTTGAGTTAGATCGATCGCACACTAAACCTCAAGGATGGATGCGTTTTATTAATCGCCATAATTGCCGTAAGAGAGTTTACATAAACTATAATAATCAACCGCTCATTCATGGTAAATCTTCATCTTTTGAATTTAGTTTGGATCAAAATGATGATATATGGCTAGAGAGTACAAATGCCCTTTATTGTGTATGTGATCTGGGAGAAAAATTGGTAGTGGCTAAGGTGAAAAACAGTGGTCGCTCTTTTATTAATTTGACAGTTCAAAACGCAGTTCCAGCATTGGCTGGGCATGGTGACTCGGGTGGTTTGCTTTCATATTTTCATGTAGAAAAATAGAGCTGAAGCTTCGACAACAACTCTAAATGTCTGGGCGTTTAGAGTTGTTGAGCTTAGATTTTTGTGATAAATATTTTCAAATCTTCATCTGATTTATTCCTATTTTTGCTGCTAGCGTACGCCATCATATCTGCTACAGGCTCATACAGATTTGAAGGTATATACATGATTTCATCATTACATATTACTGTAATATCATTATTATAAAATATTTCTATATCATGATCTTTTGCTAAATTGATCATATCAATAGCATCAGAATTTATTCCTCTTGCAACAATACGTGGTGGGAGATTTGTGTTCGCTTCATAAATTATGGCAATAGCATTTTGGCTAGTAGTGTCAGATACTATTATGAGATTTGTAATCAAAAAATTTTTCCTCAAGTAAAGTTATTTGTGTCCATTAATGAGTGGATCTCTATCATCTTCAAATGATGGTGCAAATTGCTCATCTGGGTACTCTGCTAATATTTTTGCATAGTCCCATATTAAAACACCTAATCTTTTTTGCTTCATATTTACATAGGCAAAAGATATGTTTTGTTGAGATAGATCTTCCATAAGTGCAAATGCGTCAAATGTGTTTAAGGCATGCTCTGGTTTATAAAAAACTTCTGCAGCGCTTTGTTGTGGTAAATTTTGGTGATAGATCCACCATGTATATTTATAAAGGTTTGGATTTGGATGGAGATTAGAACCTTCAATAAAGAACGATTCTCTCAAATGCTCACTGAAATTCTCTTTTGTTATTCTCCCAAACTGTAATTTTTCTAAAAAATTACTAAGAGATTCTTTTGCTATACCATTTAAGTGCATCTTATGTGTCTCCTTTTTTAAAATATTATTTCTAAAAATATAGACATTTTTTTGTCCTTTCAAATAGACTATTGTAAAAATATCTGATTTAAAAAAAAGCTACAGTAAACAAAGAATAAAGACATCAAGTTGTCCAACAAAATTCATATACTTCTTTTATCAAAGAGATGAGGAGTTTGTATGTTACAACTAGCAGAAGATTTTTATTTGGTTTCAATTCGAAATACAAATAGTTGGTGTGAATCAAAAATTGATAGTAAATTGACTTATGTTTTTAGATACAAAAACTACAAAGTAGAGCTGTCTCCATCATTTACACTACTAGGGTTTACAAAAGAGGACAATATTGCTATTTTAAATTTTGGATATATTGTAGATATAGAAAAATGGTCTAATAGAGAACAATACTTTCTACACATTCCCGATTTAAATGAACAAGATGGCAGTTCTACTAAAAAATACCTTGATTCGCCAGAAGCTAGAGAATTGATTTTAAGATTTTTAGAAAAGTTTATTCGCAGGTATCTTAGTAAAACTTCACCAGCGATCATCGTCCGTGGAGCACTCAGTGACATAAAAACAAAACTTCCACGATATGCAAGATTTGATAAGCATTTTTTAGATCATGGCTACATCAAAAAAGAGCTAGATATTACTACAGCTGATTCACTTTATCGCATAACCATGGCAAAAAAGCAAACAGACAAAGAGATCTGGGTGTATTGCAAAAAAGAGTCCTATTTTCAGCAGCTTAGTGAAGTTTTTTAAATGATAAAACAGAGTGCTTAATACTTATTTTGCTAAAATCATAATCCCACAATAAAATATAAACATAAGGTCCAATATATGTCATTACAAGATAAATTTATAGAACTATTTAAAGAGATGTTCCAACTCAATCAAAGTGATCTTGATTTTGGGATATATAAAGTTATAAAAATCAAATCAAAAGAGATCGAAACTTTTTTAAGTGAAACTCTGACAAAGAAAATTTCAAATGCACTCAATGACTCACAAACTCAAACTTTACAAACGAGAATGGATGAGTTAAAAAAAGATACTACTGTCCAAACTTATCTTGCACAGCCAAATGATGCTTTACTTATTGTGCCTATCATCAAAGAGTATGTTGAATTAGAACAAAAACTCAAAAACACGCAATCATCATCAGATATTGAAAATGCTCTTTACAATGATCTTTATACATTTTTCAAACGCTATTATGAAAACGGTGACTTTATCTCTCACAGAAGATACTCAAATGAAAATGAATACTCAATTCCCTACAATGGCGAAGAGGTCAAACTTCATTGGGCAACTGCAGATCAGTATTACATAAAATCGAGTGAAAGTTTTAAAGATTACTCTTTTAAGGTTGGAGAAGTTAGTGTTCATTTTAAACTCACCGATGCCTCGACGGAGCAAAACAATAACAAAGAGGAAAGAAAGTTCATACAGCAAGGAGAGATTGAAGTTAGTGAAAACAGTATTATCATCCCTTTTGTATATGAAAAAAGCGAAAAGGGGCAATTTCCAGTAAAAAGTAAAAGTGAAAATCCTAAAAAAAGCCTAAACGAAGAAGCATTGGATAATGCCAAACTCAAGATCACGGATCCTCAACTTATCGAAGCGATTGAAAAACATCTCAAAAAATACACCTCTAAAAACTCTTTTGATTACTTCATCCACAAAGACCTAAAATCATTTTTAAACAAAGAGTTAGATGTTTATATAAAAAACAACCTCTTAAAAGATATTTTATCTTCAAACAATTCAGAAGAGTTAATCAGAAAAGCCAAAACATTTAAAGATGTGGCAACGCCAATCATTGATTTTTTAAGCCAGTTAGAGGAGTTTCAAAAGGCTCTTTGGTTGAAGAAAAAGTTTATTTATGATAGTAACTACTGTATGACTTTAGATAAAATTGACTCTAAACACTATGATAAAATCCTTACATGTAAGGCTCAATTAGATGAATGGACAAAGCTCTTTGGTGTTGAAGTATCTACAAAAGAGGATTTAACTTCTTCTTATTTGGTTTTAGACACAAAGTTCTTTTCTAAAGAGTTCAAATACACTCTATTGAGTGAAATAGCTGACATAGATGCGAATACAGACGGACTCTTAATCAATAGTGAGAATTTTGGGGCATTAAACTTACTTCAAGAGCGATACAAAGAGCAGGTCAAAACAGTTTATATAGACCCACCTTACAACACAGGAAATGATGGATTTATTTATAAAGACAATTTACAACACTCAACTTGGATGAGTATGATGTATGATAGATTGGTTTATGGTCGTGAACTAATGAGTGAAGATGGAGTTCAATTTAGTAGTATAGATGATAAAGAGTTTGTGAATTTAAAAATGATAAATAATTTAATTTTTGAAGAAAAGAACTTTATGGGAAATATAGTAAGAGCTACTGGACAAACTACGGGGCAAGATAGTGATGGATTAGGGAGTTCTTTTGATTTTTTATTATTGAATTCAAAAACTGAAAATAGCAGTTTGAACGGTTTGCCATTAACAGACAAAGATTTAAAACGGTTTGAAAATAAAGATGATGTAGGATATTTTGCTTATGATCAAATGCGAAAAACGGGGAGCAATGACAAGCGTGAAGATAGGCCGAATATGTATTATGCAATTAAAGACCCTGATGGTATTGATGTTTATCCTATTGCTCCTGCTGGATATGAAAGTTGTTGGCGATTTGAACGAAGAACATATGATAAACTTGTAAAAGAAAATTTTATATTATGGAAAAAATCTAAACGTGATGGCAGTGAAATTTGGTGGCCATATGTCAAATATTATTTAGAAGGACGAACTAAGAGACCCTCGCCATTATGGAATGACTTAGAAGGGAATAAAAAAGCTGCACGAGATTTAAGAAATATATTTAGTGGTAATAAAGTTTTTGATTTTCCTAAACCTGTAGAAATGATTGTAAGATGTATTCAAATAGCTCCAAAAATGGAAGATAATGGCTTTATTTTAGACTACTTCGCAGGTTCAGGAACAACAGGACACGCAGTTATAAACTTAAATAGAGAAGACCAAGGAAAAAGAAAATATATCCTTGTGGAGATGGGTGAATACTTTGATACAGTTACCAAACCACGTATTCAAAAAGTAATCTATACTAATAACTGGAAAGATGGAAAACCACAAGATACAAATGGCATCTCTCAAATCTTCAAATACTTCTCTTTAGAAAGTTATGAAGATACTCTAAACAACTTA
Source organism: uncultured Campylobacterales bacterium (assembly GCA_903892995.1). Classification (GTDB taxonomy): domain Bacteria; phylum Campylobacterota; class Campylobacteria; order Campylobacterales; family Sulfurimonadaceae; genus Hydrocurvibacter. The sequence goes on along the minus strand of CAITKP010000010.1, from coordinate 11,683 downwards.
GAGTTTAAACAAAAAGGTATCTTGCCTGAGTTTGAAGATGAGTATCTTATAAACTATATGCTCTTAAATGAAACTCCAAAATACAACTTAGCGATGTTTGAAAAGCCATTTGAGTATAAATTAAATATTGCTAAAAACAATGAAGCCGTTGAGACAAATATTGATTTAGTAGAAACATTTAACTATCTTTTAGGTTTACATGTAAGCTCTATAAAGATGAAAGAAAGTTACTTAATTGTAAAAGGTACAGCCAAAGAGGAAGCTGTAACTGTTATCTGGAGAAAAGATATTTCTGTAGAATTAAAGCTTGATGGAGATGTTTTAGAGGGTGTAGTTTATATTAACGGCGATACAAATGTTGATGGAGCTTTGAGTATTGAGAGTGAGTTTGCAAATTGTATGTGGGGGAGAAGTCTCTAATGGCAAAAGCAAAAAAAACTCAAAATGTATCGGCTGAAAAACCATTAAAAATACAAGACAAACTTGTCTTAAATAGATGGTTACTTTCTCTCTTTGGTGCAGCAACTTTTGAAATGTTGTCGGCAAATCTTAAAGAAGAGAAGTTTGAGGGAGTCGATGAAGAGAACCGCTCAAAGATCGTCAATCTTCTTGTTAATAACTTTACGCTTGGAAAAGAAAAACTTTTTGAATATGACGAAAATATTGTGCGTCATACTAAAAGCTTGAAGCGAAATATCACTTGGAAATATTTTCAGTATCTAACTCTTTTGTTTACAGAGATCTATCTTGATAAATATTTTAGCGATAAAAAAATACTTTTGAATGAACTCAATCTTTTTTTAAAAAAGTTCAATGAATCCATAACAGATAAAAAAGAAAAACTAAAGCCTTTTGAAAATGGCGAACTTAATAAACTCGCTTTTTGGAATGCAACGGGAAGCGGAAAAACATTTTTGATGCATATAAATTTAAGACAGTTTGAGCATTATGCAACAAAACACAAATACCGCTACAACAAAACACTTCTTATCACACCAAATACAAATTTGAGCATCCAACATCTATCTGAGTTTAAACAAAGTCAAATTGAAGCGGAGATATTTACCAAAAATAGTGGTGGACTTGATTTTGGAGCAACTAAGCTTGAGATTCTTGAAATATCTAAACTTGGAGAAAAAGATGAAGTTACCAAAGTAGCAACTGAGAGCTTTGGAGGTAATAATCTTGTTTTTATTGATGAGGGACACAGAGGAAGTAGCGGAGATGTTTGGAAAACAAACCGTGATGCACTCAGCAGCGATGGATTTAGTTTTGAATATAGTGCGACATTTGGTCAAGCTATAAATGGGGCAGGTGATACCCTTAAAAAAACACTAACAAATGAATATGCAAAATCGATTTTATTTGATTATAGCTATAAATATTTTTATGAAGATGGACATGGAAAAGAGTATTACATACTCAATCTTCAAGAGAATCAAGCGGTTCATACAGATAATTTTATCTATCTAGTTGGTGCGGTGCTTAGTTTTTATCAACAGCTCAAAATTTTTGAAAATGAGGGCTTGAAACTTCAAGGGTACAATCTGCATAAACCTTTTATGGTTTGGGTTGGCGGAAGTGTTAATGCGGTTAAAGGCAAAGGTGAAGGTGCAAGTTCAGATGTTGTCGATGTGCTCTTATTTTTAAAACGATTTTTACAAAATAATGCCGATGAAACACAAACAGCTATCAATAATATTATAAGTGGAAACAGCGGTATTGGTCCAAATGATATATTTGCAGGAAAGTTTGAGTATTTAGACCAAAACGTTCTTTTAGCAGATGTTACAAAAACCATCTTTTTGTCTCAAAGTGGCAATTTAGAACTTGTAAATATTAAAAATGCTCAAGGAGAAATTGGTTTAAAAGTAGGAGATGGCGAGTATTTTGGAGTTATAAATGTAGGCGATGATGCAAAGCTATTGGCATTGTGTCATACAAAGGGCTTAAATATTAATGATGATCAGTTTGCTTCATCGCAGTTTGAAAATATCAATGATAAAAACTCAAATCTTACGATGCTCATTGGAAGTAAAAAGTTTAGCGAGGGCTGGAATAGCTGGAGAGTAAGCTCGATGGGACTTTTAAATATGGGAAGAAGCGAGGGAAGTCAGATTATTCAGCTTTTTGGTCGTGGTGTACGGCTAAAGGGGCAAAATATGAGCCTAAAAAGAAGTACAAGATATGGTAAAGCACTTGAGGCAAAACTTCAAAGTATAGAAACGCTTAATATCTTTGGACTTAATGCAGACTATATGACAACCTTTAAAACCTACCTTGAAAATGAAGATGTACCAACAGCAGAACCAATAAAAAGAGTGATACAAACAGATAGAAATTCTATTTTTGACTGCGAGAATAAACAACCACAGCTGAAAACTTTGATGATAGATAAATCAAAAGATTTTAAAATAGAAAATCCAAGCATTGAGCTTAAAGATGAGTTTATGGGGATTTTATCAAATAGAAAAATTACGCTTGACCTCTTTGCAAAAGTAAATATTATCACAACAGTTGCATCTAACACACCTTTAAATACACCGACAGCAGTAACTTTGCCAAACAATTTTTTAAATATGATAGATACTGATAAACTCTATCTTGAAGTATTGCAATACAAACGAGAAAAAAAATATTCTAATCTCTTGATAGATAAAGCAAAACTTTTAGACATTTTCAATAGTGCGGGTTGGTATGAGATCTATGCTCCACAAAATTATTTTGCATTAGTGAGTTTTAAAGATGTTATGAAACTTTATGACACAGTTTTAATTTTGGCAAAACGCTATGTGGAAGAGTTTTATAAATTTGAAAAAAGAACATGGGAGATGAATCATATACAATGTGCTGAATTGAATTGTGATGATAGTAACTTTATAACAGAGTACACAATTGAGATACCGCAAAATTACACTGCATTGCAAAGTGATATAGATGAGCTAGTAAATAATATCTCTCAAGAACTCAAGAATTATCTACCAAATTTTGAAGTTTTTAATGCTGAACCGCATTTATATTGTCCACTTATTTTTCAAAGTAAAGCTTGGAGTGATGTTAAAGTTTCACCAGTTGCTCTAAATGAGGGTGAGAGCAAGTTTGTAAAAGATTTAAGTGAATTTATTGCAAGTAACCAAGAAGATGTTACATTTTATCTTTTACGAAACCAAAGTAAAACGGGAGTCGGATTTTTTAGTGAAAGTGCTTTTTATCCAGATTTTATGCTGTGGATACTCAAAGGTGGTAAACAGTATTTGAGTTTTATTGATCCAAAGGGATTGCGAAATATGAATCCATTGTATGATCCAAAAATTAAATTGGCGAAAAGTATTAAAGAGATCCAAAATAAGTTGGGAGATTGCAACCTTGTTTTAAACTCTTTCATTGTTTCAAATACGACTTTTGATGATTTAAATAAAAATCAAATCAAGAAACCTTCCAAGACAATTTATAGTGATGAAAATGTGATCTTTCAAGAAGATCGTGATTATATTGAGCAAATTATGGAGAAGATATTTTATTAGGGATAAACATGGAAAATTTAGCAGAAATTTACCGCAAAAATGTGTTTTCGTTTAAAGATACGCAAAGAGCATCTTTTACTATAGAAACGATCCCGCTAGGAGTTTATAGTACCCCATGGGCTATCATCACAGCATGGGATCCAGATAACAATACACTTTCTCAAGAGCAAAACGACGCAAGAAATTTGGAACTAAAAAATCTCTTACATGTAAGGGGTTTTAATGTCATCGAGTGTATTGGCGGTTTAGATGATCACTTTGAAGAGAGCTTTTTGGTTGAAAAGATAGTCTTAGATGAAGCGTTAGAGTTGGGCAAAATGTTTGGACAATATGCCATTGTCCACCATGATGGCAAAAAATGCGCCTATTATGAAGTAAATACGAAAAATGAAATCGTAACAACGCACATAAGATCAAAACAAAGGCCTCTTCACGCTCATTTTTAAAAAGCCCTCTTTTTATTGAGGATCAATTCGCAAAGCATCCCGTTTGAGCCAATTCCCATAACGATTGATCGCATTGTTTTACACTCTTTAAAGCTCATGATCGATCCATGGGCTGATTCATTGCGTATATCTTGTACTGGTTGCATATAAAAACGTAAACCAAATTGTAGAAAGTTTTTTAACTGAGAGTTCTCAATATGGGCAAAAATAGCCTCTTTTATATCTTGATGACCTAAAAGATATTTGTACGTGCCAATATTTGGTTTGATGGTTTTGAGATCATTTAATGTATAGCTATGTCCTTGCACTTGATACTCTACATGTAAGAGTGAGGGCTCCTTTTCCATTAGATAAATCATGATAGTTCGGATAAAAAGATAAAGCTCCATCTCTGCTGCTTTTGCATACTTTAAGATGACACTTGAAAAATCGTAAAGTGTATCATTTTTATTTTGAGTAAACTCAATCTCTGCTGAGATGATAGATTCTTGCGTATTTGGGTGAAGCGCATAAAAAATCTTTTGACCAAAACGGTAATGGATAAGATGGCGTTTTGTTTCAATATGCTCAAAACTTTTAAATATATCAAAATAATAGGGAACTTCACTATCTTGAAAATAATCAATTGGATTGTCCATTGAGACTTCCAATGGAAATTTGTAGCCATTGCCATAAACGGCATAGTGATGGTTTGCAAATGATGGTGTAGTCAAGTTTGAAAGAATTTTGTCACGAATAGTTTGAAAATCATTTTCGACAATTTGGCGTATGTCGGTGATAATAAACCAAGCTTCTACATCGAGATCTTTTTCTGTATAGTAAGATGGTGCAATCGCACGAGAATCTTCCTTAGTGACACTTGTTACTTTTGCCACATACATATCTGCATAGTCGGTTAAAAGCAATTGAATATAACCATCCTCACTAATTGCAGCAGCAATCTTTTCAATATTGCTATCTGCAAACGCTTCATCTTCACGTAGTTTGGAGCGTATCTTTCCAAAGGCAACTTGTGCATTTTCTTGATCAGCAGATGTGAGCAATAGATTGACATGACTGACGATAACATCTTTTTGATAGTATGGATTGTAAAGAACAAGAAAGTTGATCATTTATCTTCCTAATATAAGTTGTCTAATTGTACCAAAAAAGAGAATGGGACAATTTTATACGTAATATATGTTAATATTACATATTAAATCGATTTTATATCGATTATTGAAGTAAGGAAAGCATATTGAGGGAAATAGAAAGAGAGTTAGATAAATATCCGTCTAGAATTATAGAACATGCTACACTCTCCTCAATACTTGAAAATTTGGCTTATAAAAGTATCAATGACAAAATCGTCCAACTCAAAAATAAAGGTATTTTAACTCCTCTAAAAAGTGGGCTTTATGTTTATAATCCAATCCACAACAATACACTTCTTTCTAAAGAAATAATTGCAAATATACTCTTGGGTCCATCGTATGTGTCGCTTGATTTTGCATTGTGGTTTCATGAACTTATACCTGAGAGTGTACATGAAATAACTTCTATTACGATCAAACGATCCAAATCTTTTGAGACACCTTACGGAGTGTTTAGCTATGTGCAAATTAAAAAGGAGCTTTTTAATATTGGTTTAGAAATCAAAACTTCCAAAAGCGGTAATTTTATAATGGCAAGTAAAGAAAAAGCCTTGTGCGATAAAGTTTATTTTACAAAAGATATAGATTTACGAAGCCAGAAAGCTATGATGGAATTTTTGGAAGATGATTTACGAATCGATATGGATGAGCTTGAAAACTGTGATATAGAAATTTTTGAAGAGTATGCCAAAATCAGCAAATCAAAAAAAATAGAAGTTCTTACTAAAGTTATAAAAGGATTATCAAGATGAATATCATAGAACAAATGCTAAAAAAATATGATCCACAAAGTGAAAGTGAACTCATCAATGCACTTAAAGAGATATTTCAAGAGATAACACTTCTTGGACTCTATCGTGGTGGTTTTTTCGATAAAGCTGCTTTTTATGGTGGAACGAGCCTCCGAATACTTTATGGGTTAGAGAGATTTTCAGAAGATTTGGATTTTTCATTACTTGAAAAAAACAAAGATTTTGATATAGAAAAATACTTTCCAAGTGTTGTGAGTGAGTTTGAAGCTTTAGGGATTGAGATAAGTTTGAATAAAAAAAGTAAATCAAGCGAAACAAACATAGAATCAGCATTTTTAAAAAATGACACATCTATCCATACCCTTAATATTGAAGCCAAAGGATTAGAAAATATTCATAGTGGACGAAAGATTAAAATCAAACTTGAAGTGGACACCAATCCTCCACTAAAATTTCAGACTGAATCAAAAACACTTCTTCTTCCTATGACTTTTAATGTAAGAACTATGACCTTGCCAAATCTTTATGCAGGGAAGATGCATGCACTTTTATTTAGAAGCTGGAAAACTCGTGTAAAAGGGAGAGATTGGTTTGATTTTGAGTGGTATGTCAAAAACAATACTCGACTCAATTTAGAACATCTATGTCAAAGAATGAAAGAGAGTGGTGACTTTGAAAAGGATATTTTAACCAAAGAAGAATTTACTAAACTACTTAATAATAAAATAGAGACTCTTGATATAGAGCAAGCTATCAAAGAAGTAAAAGGTTTTGTCAAAGATGTGAGAGTGTTTGATTTTTGGTCAAAGGAGTATTTTAAACTGTTAGCTTCAAGAGTTGTATTTTCTTAAATTAATCTAAAAATAGTGCACGAGAGACACGAGAAGTTAGCACTTATATTAGTTGAATTTAAGCATATTTCTTTTGTCTAACAACTTGTCCATTTCACACAAGAGTGAAAATCTCTTTTAACTTAAATTTTATAGCAATGAAGGAAATATGCTTATGCCACAATTACTTAAAACAATAGAAGAATACATTGCAACAGATAGGAAAGAAGCAACTTTGTTTGTCAATTTTTCTAAACCATATAATCAGGCTAGTCTTGGTATTCCTTTTGATAACAATGTCGATGAATATAGTGGATTTGACTGGCTAGACAAAAAACATGTCAATGAGCAAAAGCGTCAAGAGTTTCTTGAATACATGAAGATAAATTTTCCAAACATTAAATTGGTAGAGGTCTTTGATAATGTGCCAATGAGCTATTTAGTATGGCCATTTCTAGGAACAATGGCCATTGATATTGACCCTAAATCAGAAGAAGCAAAAAAGATATGCGCTTTATTTGAGGATGAGAATGAAGAACCTCTTTCTATGGATGCGGTGATTTACATTATGGAATATGAAATTGCCCAAAAACTTCATCAAAAGAGAGAAGAGAGTATTGATGCGGAGTTTGGGGAATGATTTTCAAGATGATAATAGTTATCTCTGAAAAACTCTAAAGACGTCCTATATTAGGGACTTTTAAAGCTATTTTTTCTATAATTTCGACTATATATGAGGTATTTATCCATTACTTTCTGGTCGAAAAGAGTCTTTAAATGCTCCAAAAAACTGCTTCTGCGAATCAACCTTAACAGCCTCTTTTAGTTTAGCACCAGTAGATTCAACAATTTGAATTTTAGCACCAGTTCATGGATTTACACCTTGCCTAGCTCCTCTTTTAGAAGTAGAGAAAGTTCCAAATCCTATAAATGATACTGAGTCACTTTTTGATAAAGCTTCTGTAATTGTTTCTAATGTTACATCAAGTGCTATTCCAGCATCTTTTTTTGTAAGTCCTGTTTTAGATGCTACTGCATCGATAAATTCAGATTATTCATTTTGAGATGTCATTATTTTTATTTGGTATATATTAATCAATTTTATTTATGGGCAGGATTAACAGGTTAAACAAATTTTATTATACGAACACAATGCTGTCTCATGAGTATTTTATAATTTTTAAAATTATAAAGGAGAGATAAAGTGCAACTCTCATGGAAACTAACATTAAACTCCAATGAACAAAAAACACTTTTAAATGCTATTGGCTTTGTGTATGATATTGATTTGTTTCTATGCTCAAGTGGTCATTTTGAGGTTATAATTTTTATTAATGAAAGTGAGTTTTTGGTAAAATAATTGACCGAATTAGAAAAAAAATGGGAAATATATGAATAATTATATAGAGTTAAAACCAATAAGTGAGTTACTTGGAATGAGTTTTTTTATTCCAAGTTATCAACGTGGTTACAGATGGACAGAACAACAGGTAACCGATTTATTAGATGATATTTATTCATTTGCTACAAAAAAAAAGGAGTCAGAAAAAGAATTTTATTGCTTACAGCCAGTAATTGTAAAAAAAAGAAATACTACAGATTCTAATTCTGAGGAATATGAAGTGATTGATGGACAGCAAAGACTTACGACAATAAGAATATTATTTTCTTATTTGATAAATGAATATTTAAATGGTAAGCCTTTAGAAAAAAGATACGGGAAAAGACTATACACTATTGATTTTGAAACACGACCTGAATGTGTTGGTTTTTTGGATGAAATAAAATTAGAAGAAAAATCAAATATAGACCACTATCACATTGCACAAGCATATAAACATATAAGTTCTTGGTTTGATAGCAAAATGAAAGAAGATGGTAATATGTTTGATGATATTTGTGACCGTATAATTAAAACATTAGTTTATGACAAAAAAAATCAAAGAGAAGAAGGTATTATCCAAGTTATATGGTATGAGATAAGAGAACAAAATACTAACCCCATTGATACTTTCATTCGTATTAATCTAGGAAAAATATCTTTAACGAATGCGGAATTAATTAAAGCGTTATTTCTTCAAAAACGTAATTTTGGAGATGGAGATATTGCCAAGCTAAAACAACTTGAAATTGCTCAAAAGTGGGATCGTATCGAAAATCAAATGCAAGAAGAAAATTTTTGGTGGTTTTTGAATAAGGAGGAGAATAATTCTTCTTCTCATATTGAGTTTATTTTTGACATGATATGTGGTATGGATAAAACTAGTGAAAGTATAGAAAAAATAATAGGCAATGATCAAAATAGAACTTTTCGTTATTATGCGTATCGTTTTGGGGATAGTCCAGATCATGAAACAATTAAAACATTGTGGAGTGAAATCGAAGAAAAATTTGAAACTTTTCAAGAATGGTATTTAACCCATGAATGGTATCACTATGTAGGTTTTTTAATTTATTGTGGTAATTCTGTTCAAGAAATTATGAACTGGTTAAATGCTGAGTCAATTATAACTAAAGAAAATGTAACTACAAGATTAATTGATGAAATCAAAAAAGAGTTTAAAAATATTAAATGGATAAATAATAATAATGAGAAAGACCTCCACTTAGATTTAGACTATAACTCTAACAAGGAAGTATTAAGAAAATTCTTTTTACTTTTTAATTTGGAATATATAAATCAACAAAGTAATAATAAGAATATAATTTATTATTTTCCATTCAAATCTTTTAAGACAGGTAAAAGTGGTAAAGAATTAATTGCATGGGATATTGAACATGTTAATTCTGCAACAGAAAATACTTTAGAAAAACTTGAAGATAAAAAAGTATGGTTAGAAAATGTAAAACAAGATATTAAAAATATCCCAAATGATTGTAAAAAAGAAATAGATTGTTTTTTAACAGATGATAAATGTGAAATAAAATTTGAAACTTTACAAGATAAAATTATTGAAATAGCTGGAGAACATACAATAAGTGAAGAATTAAAAAACTGCATAGGAAATTTAACTTTACTTGATGCAGGAACAAATAGGGGTTATGGTAATTCTCTTTTTTCTACTAAAAGAAGGATTATTATTCAAAAAGATCGAGAAGGAACTTTTATTCCTTTATGTACAAAAAATGTTTTTCTTAAATATTTTGATGGCAATGTGCAATCTCAATGGCTCGAACAGGACATAATATCATATAGACGTATACTTGAAGGTACAATGGAAAAATTTATACCTAAAAAAGAGGTGAGTCATGTTTAATATACGTCATTTATTAAATGGAAAAAAAGAACTTGATAGGGAAGATGAAAAAGTATCTTATGATATAAGTGGCATTGAAATACCAATTATACAAAGAGATTATGCTCAGGGCCGAGGATCTTCTAAGTTTATTCGTAATCGATTTTTGGATTCTATTTTTGAGGCTCTTTCTAACAATGAAATATTAGAAATGGATTTTATTTATGGAAGTATTAAAGAAATACAAGATGGAAATAATACTTATAAGATATTTTTGCCATTAGATGGGCAGCAGCGTTTAACTACAATTTTTTTACTCGATTGGTTTTTAATAAATACAGAAGAATTGAATGAAGATCAACTTAAAGAAGAATGTGAACTTTTAAAAAGGTTCTCTTACTCTACACGTTCAACAGCCCGCTTATTTTGTGAAAAACTATCTTCTATCGGTTATAAAGGCAATGTTCGTGAGTCTATTGTTTCTTCCTATTGGTTTCATAAAAGTTATGAAAATGATCCAACTGTTATGGGTATGCTCACAACTCTTGAAGATATTCAAAAAAAATATAAAAATCTTCAAGGAATATCTCAAGAGAAATTAAAACTATTTAATCGTATGGATAAATTATGTTTTTATATTCTTCCTCTTGATGATTTTAAGTTGACCGATGAGTTATATATTAAAATGAATGCTAGAGGAAAATCATTAACAGATTTTGAGAATTTCAAAGCTGATATTATCAACTGGATGAAATCAGAGAAAAATGATGATCAAAAAATGTTTGCTAAAGAAGTCGAATCTAATGATATTAAAATGCCATGGTATTTATCTATTGCATCTCAATTTGACAATAGATGGACTGATATATTTTGGAAAGAAGCAATACAAAATGAGAAGGAAAATGACAAAATAGTTGATCCATATTTTTTGCGTTTTATTAAACGGTTCTTCTTGAATCAATTTATTGTATCCTCCGATAAGACTGCAAAAGATATTGAAAGTAGCCAACACTTTAAACTACTTTATTCTGTAGGTAATGAAGAAAAAATTAAATATCAATCATTTGAAGATTATAAAGAATTTATAATACCTGACATACTATCAAAGTTTGAAAAAGTTCTCAATTCATTTTACGCGCATCAAGATTCTATACGTAATGCAATAAAACCAATATGGGATAAACAAGATACTTGGTTTTTGTATGATGCTAAAATTACGCAAATTCAAAGAATACTCTTTTTCGCAGTAACAAAGTACTTGGAGAATAATTCATTTGATGAAGAAAAATTTAAAGCATGGATTAGGATTGTTTGGAACATTATAATTGATCCTGACATTAGAAGTATTGGAGCAATGATTGGAGCAATGAAACTGATAGATAAACTGTCTGAAGGCTCAAATAACATCAATATCTCATTTTCCGAAGGTTTATTCGATACATTAATTGAAGAGACAACAAATATTCATAGAAGTCAACTAATTGAAGAGAAAAGAAAAATACAATTGTTCAGCCAAGAAGGCTGGAGAGATGAAATACTAAAAGCAGAAGCTCATCCATTATTTCAAGGAAATATAGGGTTTCTTTTGAAAGAGACAGACAATTTAGAACTATTTTCAGAAAGAATCAAACAAGCATTTTTAATATTTAATAAAAGTGGTACGGATAAAACATATTTAGATGAATATAGGGTATTTAGATATTGTATCAGTCAATTTAAAACATGGAATGAAGTGGAGAATTTTATCTACGAAAACGATTCG
>CAITKP010000009.1 GCA_903892995.1 uncultured Campylobacterales bacterium | reverse complement strand
CTTGCTTAGTTTTCAATGATCTCAAACTAGAAAGACGTCGTCTCTCAAGGCCTTAACTTAAGGTCTCATCGTTTGTGGACGGGAATTATAGACAAATCAGAAATCAATGTCAAGGGGTTTTTGAAAGAAATTTAAAAAAAGTGAAAAATTTTGTAAAAAACGCATATATTTTGTGAAAATTCCACACAATAAGGGTTATACCTATGAAAAATAATTATATTTCATTAGGTATTTATGCTATCCAGCCACCGCCTATTAATTTGTTATTATCATAAAAGACTGCTGCTTGCCCTTTTGCCACGCCATAGACAGGTTCATCCAATATGACTTCTGCACCTTTTTCTGATATTTTCACTTTACATGTAACCGCTTTTGTTCTATATCTTAATTTTACACTTGTTTCGAACTCTGTTCTTTCGTCGAACATATTAATATCTCTGAGATCTACTTTATTGCAAGCAAGATCCTCTTTGTGACCAACTACAATCTTATTTGCTATTGGATCGATTTCTACTACATAGTGTGGATCATGAGCACCTTTTACAGTAAAACCTTTTCGCTTACCAATCGTGTAGTGCATATATCCTTTATGCTCTCCAACTACTTTTCCATTAGTATCAAGAACCTCTCCTACTTTATCAACCTCTACATAATCTTTTAAAAGATCTGCATATGTTGTTTCAACAAAGCATATTTCACTTGATTCTGCCTGAGATGCAAAGGATTCTAAACCTTCTATGGAAGCAGCTAAATTTTTTATATCACTCTTTTTACGAGTTCCCATTGGAAAAAGTAGTCTTGGCACTATTTCTTTATCTATATAGAAAAGAAAATAACTCTGATCTTTTGTATCATCTTCTGCTTGGAGTAGATATTTTCCATCATGTTGAATATAATGTCCAGTAGCAATATACTCTGCACCAATAATGTCTGCAAATTTGATCATCTCACCAAATTTTAGATTTTTATTACATAATGCGCATGGATTTGGAGTTTGACCATTTTTATAGGTCTCTATGAAAGGATTGAATACTTTTTCTTTAAAAATATCTTCTAAGTCTATTACATGTAAAGGGATTCCAACAAAATCAGCAGCTTTTTGGGCTCTTGCTTGATGAACCTCGTGATAGCCTGGTTTTGAGTGGAGGCGCATATATACACCTTCAACATCATACCCATCCTCTTTAAGTATAAGAGCAGATACTGTAGAGTCAACTCCACCACTCATTCCGATTAAAACTTTTTTTTTCATTTATTTCTCTTTAATTTATAAGTAAAAATTACTCGAAAATTATAACAGTTTCAAAAATAAAGATCCTGAAAATAAAAGACTAAGATTTTAGTTTATTTAATCTATCTCTTTTTGTACCTATTGTTGTTATTTGAATACCAAAGTTTCCATCTACTATAACAACTTCACCCTGTGCAATAACATGATCATCAACTAAAATATCCAAAGGATCATTTGCTAATTGATTGAGTTCGATGACTGAACCTATATCCATATTTAATACATCTTTTAAAAGCATCTTTTTTTTGCCAATTCTTACACGAACAGGAAGCTTCACATCTAAAATCAATGATATATTTTTCATATCACCATAATCAACAGCAAGATCTTGTTCACTGCCAAGGTTTGTACCAACTGATTTAGATTCTTTTGATGAGTTTGCAACATTCTCTTGTGCCATCCCACTGTGAAATGACTTTTCAAATTTTTCATCTACAATGAGCATGATTAAAGAGTTGAGATCTCCTAAATTAAAAGCATAAACATACATCTTGCTATAACTGTCAAGATTTATTTCACCATCATCTTTTACAAACTCAACATTATCTACTTTAAGTGTTATTTTTGGCAACTCTTTTTGCGCAGAAAGTGTGTTGGAAATTGCTCCCATGACGTTTGATATGATCTCTTTAATCGCATCAATATCATCATCATTCATATCTTCTTTGCCTTCGCCCTCTCCGCCGAGCATCATATCACCAAGAGCAGTAGCAAGTAATGCAGAAACACCAACCATAATCTTTGCTTCAATATCACCACTGACGCTAATTTTCACCAAAGCAATCGGGGGAATAATATTTGAGATAATAGATATATTTTCCTCTTCTTTTTTTGTTAAAGAAGGAGCTTGACCGATTAGACTCTCAATTGTAGCTACAGTTTCACGTTCAAATAGTTTAATAAACTCTTCCATCTATTTAATCCTCATATTCATTATCATCTTCATTATTATTGATAAGATCTTTTACACCACTTATTTTTGCTTTGCGCTGTCTTTCTAGATTTTCTAAAGTTCGTTTCACAGAATCTTTCTCAGTTTGCACTATCTCTGTTATTTGGATAGATTTTCGAAACCTTCTAAGCCCAATTTCACCCTTAAAACGTACTTTTCCATCTATCGCAAGTGTTACAATATCATTTGCATCTGTATTGAGACGTATAATATCTCCGATTTTCAGTTCAAGAACCTCTCTCATATCAAGCTCCGCAGAACCAAGGTTCGCCTCTACATTCACCTGAGCACCACCAAGTAAAACTTGCAGTTCTTGATTTCTGCTTTTTTTTGAACTAGTTTCATTCAGCATCAAATCTCTACTTGCTAATTTTGGTAAGATAGGCTCAAGCGCGATTACAGGATAACAAATATTCATCATACCAGAACTATGCCCTATAATGATTTCCATAACTACCATCACAACAATCTCATTTTGTGCAACAATCTGAACAACATTAGGACTTGACTCTTTTGATTCTACATTTGGATAAAGATCACTAACAGGTCCCCATGCTTCTTTAAGCGTTGCCATCATAACTCTCAATATAGTTTCAAAAAGACTCAGTTCTATATCTGAAAATTCACGCGTTGCTTCAAAAGGCTCACCTTTTCCTCCAAGCAACCTGTCTAGCATTGGAAATGCGATTGAAGGGTTTATCTCTAAAATCCCATTTCCTTCAAGCGGTTTCATCGAAAAAACATTGAAACTTGTTGGATTTGGAAGAGACATTAAAAACTCTCCATATGTCATCTGATCGACTGAATGGAGCTGAATCTCTACAATCGAACGCATAATCGAAGAGATTTGCGAAGAGAGAGAGCGAGCCATTTTATCGTGTATACCACGAAATGCACGCAACTGCTCTTTAGATACACGATTTGGACGTTTAAAATCATAAAGTGTTATTTGACGCTGAGAAAATCCTTCATCACCGCCATTCTCTTCTAGAGACTCATCACCCTCGTCAACGACATCGAGTAGTGCATCTATCTCTTCTTGCGAAAGTATATCTGCCATATTATGCTCCTACACTCTCTTTGATTTTTAAAATCACAGACTTATGAATCTGCGAAATCCTAGACTCAGTGATATCTAAAACAGCACTGATCTCTTTTAAGGTCAACTCTTCAAAATAATAGAGCTGAATTACCATCTGCTCTCGCTCACTGTAGGTTGATAAAATATCTTCGATCAACTCTACTAGCTGCTCTTTTTCAATTTTTTCTAATGTCTCAGTAGCATCATTATCATTAAAGTGATCATCAAGCGGCATAACAGTATAGATAGCAGATGCAATGCGAGCTTCATGAATCTTCTCTTCACTCTCGTCCTCAATCATCTCAGCTAATTGAGCATCTGTTGGTTCTTCATCATGTGTAAGAAGATACTCTTCGACCAAATAATCTATTCTTTTCACAAGTTTTCTGCTAGAACGGCTCAATACATCTAAAGATCTTAGATAATCAAGCATCGCTCCATACACTCTTGTTTTTGCATATCCCCAAAAAGAATCGTTTTGTACCTCATCATATCGACGGGCAAGCTTTACTAGTTCTTCTGTTCCTATGGCATTAAGATCCATATAATCCACAGAACTAGGCAATCTCTCTTTTAAGCGAAACGCCATGGCTTTTACTGCTGGAAGGTAAGCAATGGCAAGTTCATCCTCTTTGTGTTTGAGTTCATTTGTATAAGCCGTGATCATACAGCGGCCTTAAGGCTATCTTGAGTATTCATCTTTATTGCAGCATCTGTAATTTTATACGCAGAATCGATTACTTTTTCTCTTTTATTTATCTCTTTGATAATATGATCAAGATCTAATTCATGTCTATGTTTTGCAAAGCTATAACTCTTGACACTCAAAGTTTTAAAATAAAATGCTACGACAAGATGTGAAAATAGATAAAAAAAGGTTGTAATTAAAAAGGCGTATGTAAACAGACCATCTGCACTATCTGACTTTATCAATCCAAAGATAATTCCAATAAAAAAACCTTGAACCGTAAAAAAAGAGACAAAATTAGGTGCTAACATAAATAAATTCCCCTTTTATAAGATTAAAAATGTTGCATTAAACGTCTAAACAGTCCTGCTAATCCACTCTCTGTGGAGGAAACTAGCACATTTCGTTCCAAATTTTTTGCAATTTCTGCAGCTATGAGTTCTAAATCGATTACTGGCTGTGAACCTTGTGCAACAACACTCACCAGCTCTCTTTGTTTGACTGCCATAGAGACTCTAGTATCTGAATTTACCTTACCAAGAAGAGTAAGATTGAGATCTTCTCTAATGTTTGAGTGTGCGACTTTTTTTATTTTGTTGAAAACTGCAAGCGCTTCTGCTTCTCCACGCACTTGGTTCATAATCATCGAAATATCATTACGCATGCTTGCTATCGTTTTTATCGTTGCGTACGCATCTGTGATAGCTGCTGGATCAGGAACTGTTACGACAATAACATCATCTGCTGCTTTTAAAAACATCTGAATATGTTCACCAATACCAGCACCCGTGTCGATAATCATAATATCTAATTTATCTAAGATCTCTGCCTCTTGCATAAATCTTGCAAACAAGGCTTCATCTGCATATTTTAAAATTTCATCTCCGCTGTCTCCAGGGATCAAAATAAGATTTCTTGTAATAGGGATCAAAATGTCTGAAACTTTTGCCTCACCTTTGAGTACATGTAAGATATTTTTTTTGATTTTTACATTAAACATAACGTCGAGATTCGCAAGACCGATATCTGCATCAAATATACCGACATTCATACCATTTTGAGACAAAATGTAAGCAAGGTTGGAACTAATTGTACTCTTTCCAACGCCTCCCTTTCCACTTGTAATGGCAATAAATCTTGTCTTTTTAGATTTTTTTGCCGATGATGTTGCTATGAGCTGCTCTAGTTTTTCAGCTTGATGCCCAATCATACTTTACTCCTGCTAAATCCATGTAATAAACACTCAACCAAAAAGTCACTATTTGCCACGACTAAATCTTCAGGGACTTCTTGACCTACAGAAAAGTAACTAATTGGTTTTTTTGTTTCATACACTAAAGAAAAAATATTTCCAAATCCTCTTGTTTCATCCAATTTTGTAAACATCATCGTATCAACATCGAGTGGCTCAAAATTATCATATGTTGCTTTTAAATCTTCATATTTTATTGAACTTGGCATGACTAAAACTACATCTATACTAAATTCGGTTGTATTAGAGTTCAAACACTCATAAATCTTCTCGATTTTAGTTTTGTCATAAGGACTTGAACCCATTGTATCGATCAAAATATAATCACAATATCGAAGTGAATTGAGTGCGCCCGAAAACTCTGGAGGATCAACAACTGTCTCAATCCCAAGTTTCATCATCCTTGCATACTGCATCAACTGTTCTACCGCACCGATTCTATAAGTATCTAAAACGACAAGGCCGACTTTATACCTTTTTTCCATCAAGTAAGAATAGCGCGCGGCGAGTTTTGCAATAGAAGTCGTTTTTCCAACACCTGTAGGCCCAACAAGCATAATCACTTTTTTTGTTGTAGAAGTTGGAAGGGTTTCCATTCGTACAGGAACCATTTTACGCAAAATAGATTTAAAATAGCGCTTGACAGTTTCTGAGTTTTCTCGCATTTTTAATGGCATATGTTCTAGACTAAGATGCATCATCTCATCAAGATGTTCCTTGTTCATACCACTTTCAAGCGCCATTTTATATATTTCAGCAAACTCAGGCGGAATAGCACGATCAAGAGCAGGTGAGCGCTCTTGCCAAAACATATTTTGGATCAGTTTTACTCGATCTCCAAGCTTAGAGAGTTCAGCTTTAATATCACTCAACTCTTTTGGTTGAAGAGTTTCTTGCTCTACTGATTTTGCTTTTTTTTCATCTTCGTAAGTTTCACTGTGTGTGACTTTTGCGATTTCAGAGATCTGACGTGCGGCTTTAGAAATATTGTAAAACACATCTTCGCTCTCTTGTTTGACAGGCTTTTGCATCTCAAGAGGCTTTGGTTTAGACTTTGAAGGAGATGAAATCTCTTTTTCATCAATAGCAACAACGATCTCATAAAGAGGCTCTTTGCCTAAACCCTTTTTTTGAAGCTCACGCGTTTCAATAAGCATCGCATCTTCGCCAACTGCTGCTTGTGCTTTTTTAAGTGCTTCTGTCGGTGTTTTACCGCTAAAAGTTAGTATCTTCATCTTTTTATTCTTGATAATGGAATAAGCACGCTCTCTCTTTTCATCCACTGCGGATGTGGAACCTTTAAGGATTTTGTATCGATTTTACGCTCATCAAAAAATAAAATATCCAAATCTAGTGTCCTTGGTGCATTTGCAAAACTACGTTTCCGTAAAAATCTTTTTTCTAAACGCATCAGATAAGCCAAAAAAACTCTAGGTTGCATCGACGTTGCCAAAATCACCACTGAGTTTAAAAAATCATCCTGTGCTACATATCCAAAAGGAGGATTTTTTAAAATCGGTGCGCTTTGTAAGAGTTCAACTCTTTTATCGATTTGAAGTTTAAAAAAAAGATGATTAAATCTTCTTAAAACATCTCCCACATTTCCACCGATCCCAATTGTTGCTCGGTACCTATGCGTAGATGTTTTTACTTTTTTATATGGAAAACGTGTTGTGGTGATTAAAGTCAAACTCTCACTCAAAACACGTTTTTTTATCATAACTTACGCTTGTGTATTTTCTTGTTGTGCTTTTTGAGCCTCTTGCATTGCAATCATCTCATTAAAAATTTGTAGCATACCCATCATCGCAAGATGGTATCCAAATGGTCCAAAACCGATTAAAGAAGATGTACAAACAGGTGCTATAAGATTTTTTTGACGGAACTCTTCACGGCGATAAGTGTTTGAGATGTGTACTTCAATAGTCGGGATAGAAACCGCACTGATCGCATCGCGAATCGCTACAGAAGTATGTGTATATGCCGCTGGATTGATGATAATACCGTGAGCATCACCATAACATTCTTGGATTCTATCTACTATCTCACCCTCTAAGTTACTTTGAAAAAACTCTATCTCAATACCATTTTGCGATGCTACATCTTTCATCTGCGCATGAATATGCTCTAATTTCATCGGTCCATAAAAGTGTTGTTCGCGTACGCCTAACATATTGAGATTTGGACCTTGGATCACTACAATTTTCATTTTTTGCCTTTTTAGAGTTAACTAGTTTAATTAAGCGCCAATTCTATCAAAATTAAGCATAATCTATTTTAAAAAAGATCCCTAAAAGAGTAAATGTGAAAATTATAAATCCAAATTATATCTATCAAGATGGAAAAATCTTAGAAAACCTCTCCATCGCCTTTGATAAAACCATTGAAAAAATCGCTCCGCATGAAGTGCTCATAGAACTTTTCCCTGACGCACAGGTCATAAACTTGCCTCAAAATTCTCTCATCATGCCCGGCCTCATCAACGCCCATGTCCACCTAGAGTTTAGTGCGAACAAAGAGACTCTTGAATATGGCGATTTCTTGCAGTGGCTCTACAGCGTCATCGGCAATCGTGATGAACTTATTGGCTCTTGTGACCTTACATGTATGACAAAAGCAACGCAGATGATGCTTGACTCTGGAATCACTTCATTTGGGGCTGTAAGCTCTTATGGAATGGATCTTGAAGCAGCATCTGCCGCTCCTCAAAATGTTGTTTTCTTCAATGAACTCATCGGCTCGCAAGCGACAATGGCAGATCCTCTTTTCAATGACTTTATAGCCCGTCTTGATGCTTCAAAATCTATAAAGCGTGAGGGTTTTACTCCCGCAGTTGCTATCCACTCGCCATACTCTGTGCATCCCATCCTCATCAAAAAAGCACTCCAGTTAGTCAAAGAGGAAAAACTGCCGCTAAGTGCGCACTTTTTAGAAAGTCCTGCTGAAAAAGAGTGGCTCAAAAATAGCGATGGAGATTTTAAAAAGTTCTTTGTAGATTTTTTAAAGCAAGAAAAAGCGGTCTCTGATGCCAAAGAGTTTTTAGCCCATTTTGCAGAGATTCCAACACTGCTGACACATGTTGTTCAAGCCACAAATGAGGAACTAGAACTCCTCAACTCATCAAAACACACAGTCATCCACTGCCCCATCTCTAACCGTCTGCTTGGCAATGGGGCACTTGATCTTGAGGCACTTGAGAAGCATAATATCCGCTGGATTTGTGCAACCGATGGTCTGAGTTCAAACTACACGCTCAACCTTTTTGAAGAGATGAAAATAGCTCTTTTTATGCACCATAGTGCTGATCTTTTAGCGCTTGCAAAAAAACTTTTACAAAGTGTCACCAAAGATGCAGCGGAGGCTCTTGGACTCAATACTGGTGAAATCAAAGAGGGAAAAAACGCAGATATGCTAACCCTTGAGCTTACATGTAAGCCAAATGAGCAACTCCCATTGCATTTAATCTTGCATGGCTATAATATCTCTCAAATTTACATTAATGGCAAAAAAGTCAAAGGAGAGTAAGATGGAAAAACTAAAACAACTATTGAGCTTTATTACCGCACCTATCGAGTTTATTCAAAACCACTTTAAAGCGATGGTTTTTTTACTTATCGTCGTTTTAATATTTATGCCAAGTGATGATGAGTCTTTGATGCCTCACAACCTCGAAAAGATCGCTCTTGCAGGGCCGATTATGGATGTCAATGATGTGGTGAAAAAACTCGATGAAGCACGCTTAAACAGCAAAATCAAAGGTGTTTTACTCGTTGTAGATTCTCCAGGCGGAGCGGTTTCGCCTTCCATAGAAGTCGCCTATGCAGTCAAAAGGCTCAAAGAGTCCAAACCTGTGGTTGTCTATGCAAGCGGAACGATCGCAAGTGGAAGTTACTACTCCTCTATCTGGGCAAATGAGATCGTGGCAAATCCAGGAAGCATGGTTGGAAGCATCGGTGTCATTATGCAAGGCGCAAACTTGAGCGAAGTGATGCAAAAAATCGGTATCAAAACACAAATAGTTTCTGCTGGAAAATATAAACAACTCGGTACAAGCGATCGCGAATGGACGCCTTATGAAAAAGAGGAGCTAAGCAAAGTTATACAAGGCACTTATGAGATGTTTGTACACGATGTCGCAACTGCTAGAAAACTCAAAATAGAAGATGCACCAAACTTTGCAGATGCGCATATTTTCACAGCTTCTCAAGCAAAAGCGGTCGGACTTGTCGATAAATTAGGAGTGAGTTATGATGCCGAAGCTGACCTCATAAAGCTCTCAGGTGTAAAAGAACCCATCTGGAACAAAGAAGACCCGATGGACAAGATCATCAAAAAACTCTCCGCTGCAACCGCTCTAACGCTAAACACCTACTTTCCAGCTCTTTCACTGAGATAAAAAAGCTTTATACCCAAAGGGCACTTTACATGTAAGCTAAAATGGCTTACATGCAAAGTACCCTTTGGGTGTAAGGATTAAATTTGAATAAATAGAGAATCGAAACTAGTACATTGAATAAATCATCAAAATTTGGAACTTTCAGAAATTTTAATCGATGATGAAATCAAAGGGAGCCAAAGGGAAAATTCCCTCTGGCGCTAATTTAATAGCGGTGCAAAAATGCACATAAGTAGAAATACGACTAACAACTTATCCATTAAGGCTCCCTTGTTTTGGTTTGTGGAGGGCAAAAAAAAAGCCCAAAGGGTAATTACTCCTTCAGGCTTGCCGCTCCATTAACCAAAACGGATTGTTAGTCGTGCGAAAATTATACCAAAAAATATTTAGAATTTCTTTGAAGTAACCACACTAACTTTTAATATATACTTTCGAGTTCTTTCACTGAGATAAAAAAACTTATACCCAAAGGGCACTTTACATGTAAGCTAAAATGGCTTACATGTAAAAAATTTCACAATAGCTCATTAACTGATATGATCATTATTTGACTAAAAATTTGTTAATTGCAATATGGATGATCCTAATGTGTGAATCTTATTATCTAGCGTTAGGAATAAATGATTTAACCAAAATACCTTTAGGAATTATCTTTTTTACTCCACCGACAGTAGTATATGTATATTCGCCAGTACCTTTGACCATATATAAAAGGGGACTTCCTTCTAGAGCAGTGGTCCCCTTTGGTAAATCTGTTATCAGTGCTAATCCAATCCTACCTGATATTTTGCCCATGCTACCATCATATATTAAAATACGTTTAGCGTCAATTCTTTGCTTGATAATTGCAAATGTTGGATAATAGATACCTTTATTTGTATATGGATCAGCATTTGTAATTGAACTATTACTCAATTTTGACACATCAACATTTGGATTATTTTTTATGAAATTTTCCAACAATAAAACAAAACGGCTATCACTACTACAGCCACCTATCATACTAAATAATTGATTTTTAGCACATAAACTCTTTGCCATATAGTTTTCAACACTTAGATTACCATCCAAAAAGCCTTTTTGCATCTCATTTAATTCTTGACCATTCGCTATCTTTGTTTCTAGCATAACTTTTATATCTTTTTTTGCTTTATCTATTAGTTCTTTTAATGTAGCTCCATATCCAATATTTGCCAATAGTAAAGAAGCTAAAATTATTTTACTTATTTTCATATTCGAGTACCTCTTTTAAAAGTTTTAGTATTTTATCTGTATGTGGACTTTGACGGTTAGGATGATTTTGAAGTTCAGCCAGTTCTTTTTCTTTTCCAAGAGCTTCAATTATCTCTATGGCAGTTTTTTTAGCTAATTTGTAACTTTTCAATGAATCATCATTCCTTGTTAACAAATCATATCGATTTTCAGCATCAACCAATAATACATAAGATATTCCTTTATGTACAACATGAAAACTCTCTTTTATTTCCATTATTTACCTTTACTAGCTTTTTAAATATTCATTCTCAGCACATAAGTTATAGCAGAAATGCAAATAACCCACTATGGTGGGTTATGACATGCGGCAAACATCTTTTTCTAATGAGGAAATTCAATCTATTTATAAACTCATTGGTCAAAATGTAAAGTATTATCGCACTAAAAAAGAGATGACTCAGCTTGCACTTTCTTATGAGATGGGATATAAATCTGTGAGTCTTGTTTCTGCGGCGGAATTGTGTAATGATGCAAAGCATTTCAATATTGAACATCTTTATAAAATAAGTAAGATACTCGATGTACCAATAGCAAGATTTTTTGAACCTTTAGCACTTTTAAATGATGAATCTTAATACCATTTCAATAATTCAAAAAATGTAAAATCTCTTACATGTAAGAGCATTTCTCCCTATTTTTCCCTCATCCGTGCACGAAAAAAGAGGTAAAATGGGATTCCAAGCGTCATGAGACCTAGACCCATGAGTGATTCTAAGGGGCGAGTGTAAATGGCGTTTATGACGATAACTAAAGAGCAGAGTAAAAATAAAATCGGAACAACTGGATAGCCAAAAGTAAGCGTGAGTTTTCCTGCACGTTTTAAGTAGATAACCCCAACTGCGCCAAGTGCGTAAAAGATAAATGCTGCAAATATAAGCATATCGGTGAGTTGGTCAAACGTGCCACTCATTATCAAAAGTGATGCCCACAACATCTGTCCCCACAAAGAGATATGGGGTGTTTTATATTTGCGATGCACTTTGGAAAAACTCTTAAAAAAGTATCCCTCTTTTGCCATCTGATAATACACTCTTGCAGCGGACATCGTGCTTGCCTGTGTTGCGCCTAAAGTAGAGATGATAATAAGCACAGAGATGATGGTAGCTCCAAGTGATCCCATTGCAATATTTGCAACCTCTACAGCAGCGATAGTTCCCTGTGCAGAGTGGGCAAAATCTGCAGGCGAGAGCACTTGCAAATAAGCATAATTTACCAACAGATACAAAAACATCGTAAGCGCTGTACCTGAGATGATTGCGATGGGGATATTTTTTGTAGGGTTTTTAAATTCACTTGCCATATTTGTAATATTCACCCAGCCATCATACGCCCAAAATGCGCCGAGCATTGCTGTGAAAAAAGCGCTAATATGGACGATATTTGATGTTTGCATAGCACTGATGGGATGAGATGTTACAGCTGGTGCATGCCCACTAAAACTCAGTCCCAACACTATCAAAAACAAAATACCTAAAATTTTCGCACTTGTGATGATATTGCTTAGCACTCCGCCCCACTCCACGCCTCTAATATTTAGAAGTGTTAAAAACAGCAATGCACTTATGGCTACAAGCTTTGTGGTAGCATTTTGGATGGTTGAGTCGAAAAAGCTTTGAAGATGAAAAAGATTTACAAAAGATTCTGCAAAGACATAGGCGATGGAAGCGATGGAAGCGGTGCTGATAACTGTAAAAAAGCTCCATCCATAAATAAACCCTAAAAAATCTCCAAAGATATTTTTAAAATATTGAAACTGCCCGCCTGCTTCTTTTGTGGTAGTTGCAAGTGAAGCAAAACTAAACGCTCCAAGCATTGTGATGATCCCAGCGACCGCCCAAGCAAGCAAGATAAGTTTGCTATCCATAAGCTCACTCGACATAGGAGCGATTTTTTTAAAAACTCCCGAACCGATCATATTTCCTGCCACAAGTAAAATGGCAGTTCCCAGACCCAACACTTGAATGAGTGAAATCTCTTTTTCTTTTTTCATAAACCCTGCATCTGTTTTAAATTTTTAAATTTTTTCTATCCTAATCACACTATTCATATTTTCTACGATAATTTTTCTCACGCGCTCTTGCCAAAGAGTTCCAAACTCTTTTATCTGCTCTTGTGAAGCTTTATTTTGCGCTATGAGCTGCATGAGCAAAGCCATCTTTTCATCAGCTTTTATAGCAGTTGGATCATAAAAAACATCGACACTCTCCTGCGTATCCACTCTTTTAAATCTCGCACTCGAAGTGATATCACTATCAAAATGCATTAAAGAGTGGCGTGCAAACTTTTGGTTTAAACCCTTAAATCCGCTTTTATCAGTCGCTCCCGTGATGTGGGTTATGACATTGCCGATCACACCTGCAACTCCATCATCAAGGGATTCTTTAAAGCTCACATCAATCATTCCACGAACGGGAAGTTCCTCTTTGTACAAAGCTTTAAGCGCATGATAGCTCATCATATACGCCCCGCCAACTGTTGGACAGCTGTGTCCTGCAGCTTTGACGACGTCAAGATAGCTAAAACTCACCTTGCCATCTTCAAACGTTCCTAAAACATTTGCTAAAGGATCGATCATCTCGATTGTTACAACTTCATCAAAAAAACTCGGGATTTTCATTTTTGGTACTCCTCTAGTTTGATGGCTCTTGCGGTGATTTTAAGGTGTTCATTCATCAGTTCAAAATTTTCATCTACATGTAAAGCTTCAAGTGAGACAACTTTCCCCTCTTTACTTATCTGTGCAAAGCCTGAGACAACTCTTTTTTTTGGATCATTTGCACTTAGATTTTCCCTCAATGCACTCAAACGATTTTGTTTTTGAGAAAAAATCGTTTGCATTTGGTGAGAAAGCCTTACATGTAAAGGTTGCAATGCATTAGAAAAATTTTGAATGCAAAAAGAGATACTTTGATTGAAGCGCTCTTTTAGCTGAGATATCTCTCTTTTTTTCTGCTCTATTCGCATCTCTATCGAGTTTTGTTCATAGAGCTTTTTGATGTGCAAAAGTGCTTGTGAGGCATTCGTGATTTTTGAAGAGAGGGCATTTGTGTAGTTTTGAGCGATTGCATCTAAACTCTGGTAAAGTTCATTTGTATCTGGCAAAACCATCTGCATCGCCGCACTTGGAGTTGGCGCTCGCAAATCGGCTACAAAATCGCTTATGACATAATCGATCTCATGTCCAACAGCCGAGACAATGGGCGTATTTGCATTAAATATAGCATCAGCGACAAGCTCTTCATTAAAAGACCACAAATCCTCTATACTCCCGCCACCACGACCAATGATAATAAGATCGTACCCATTTTTATCGCTTACATGTAAGGCATTTGCAATACTCTGTGCACTTGAAGTTCCTTGCACCAAAACATCATAAATATCAATCTCTAAAAATCTAAATCTTTGATTTGCCACGCGAAGCATATCTTGCAGCGCTGCGCCCGTTGCGGATGTGATCAGTGCGATCCGACTTGGAAATTTTGGAAGTGGTTTTTTTCGTTGTGGGTCAAAGTAGCCTTTTTGCAAAAGCTTTTGTTTGAGTTGTTCATACGCCAAGGCTAAAGCGCCCTGACCCGATGGCTCGATCATAAAGCAGTTTATCTGGTACTCTCCGCGAGGTGCATAAACGCTAATAGCGCCATCAACAACAACTTTTAAACCCTCTTCAAGACGAAAACGAAGTTTAGAAGCGTTGCCTTTGAACATAACTCCTTTTATGGAAGAGTCTTTATCTTTGAGTGTAAAGTAGATATGACCACTGTTGTGAAAAGTGATACGGGAGAGTTCGCCCTCGACAAAAACGCGCACAAAACTGCTCTCTATGAGCGTTTTAATCTGTTCGTTGAGGGCAGAAACGCTAAGAGTGTGCATCTATTTTTTGCGTGCGATAATAAGAGTAGAGATGTCCATAGAGAAACTTTTTGTATAAAGAATCTCAAAACCTGCATCAGTAAGTTCATTTTGTAGATTTTGCACCGTTGAAAAACTCTCAATTGAGTTTGGTAGATACTCATAAGCTTCAAGATTTTTAGAGATAAACCCGCCTACTTTTGGCAGGATTTTATTCATATAGAAATCTCTTATTTTGCCTAAAAGCGAAGGATTTTCATTTTTCATAAACTCCAAAATAACGACTAAACCGCCCTGTTTTAAAACACGGTTAAACTCTTGGAGCGCTTGGACTCTTTGGACAACATTTCTGATGCCATAAGTTATGCTGATGATATCTGCAACTTCATCGCCAAGAGGAATCTCTGTCGCTTTTGCAGTGTGATACTCAAAATTTGGAAACTTCTCTTTTGCTACATCAAGCATCCCGTTTGATGGATCAACACCCACGATTTTACCGATAGCAACACCGCTTTTTTGCGCTTGTTTACGCCAATAATCCATCATATCGCCCGTTCCACAAGCAACATCGACGATCATATCAACGCCCTCTTTAGCTTGATAGCCATACGCAAGATCACACGCTTTTTTTCTCCAGCTACGATCCACTCCCATACTCATAACACGGTTTGCTGTGTCATACGTCGGTGCTATATCATCAAACATCGATACAATTTTTTCCTGTTTTTCCATCTTCAAAACCTTATTTAATTAATTTCATCCAGATTAAAATATCATTCGTTTCTTCACTTACACCCAAAGGGCACTTCGCATTCAAGAGCTTAAACTGAGATTTTTGATGATTAAAACAATGATCACCACCCATTTTTTGAGCAATAAAACTAAGGTAATAATCTACATAATTTTTGCTTAACTCAAACATATTTGAGCCGCCTTCTATCATGATGCAGTTATAGTTTTTAAGTTTTTCAAAATCACTCTCAATCATCACTTTTCTATTTGGCACATTAAAAAGTGGAATAGTTTTATCAAACTCTTTGGCTCTTGAGAGTATCAAAACATCGGGAGCTTTGCCATCGCACAATCTTGCATCAAGGGTTGGTCTGTCCATGCGGACTGTGTTTCCGCCAACAACAATAAGATCACAGTGTGAACGCATCATATGAACAAGAGTTCTTGAGGATAGAGAACTAATAACTCCTCCATCAACACTTCCATCGAGTCTTTGCGCCCATTTGAAAAAAACAAATTTCTCCTCACTCCACTTTAAAAATGGGGTTAAAAGTGCTTCACTCCTAGCATGCAAAGATGAATGTTCAATTTCAACAGCCCCATCTTTTAAAATATTTTCTCCGCCAGAGGCTTTTTTGCTTTCATCCCTTGAAGCTATCACTACACGTTTGACACCAAGCGCTGCAATAAGTCTCGCACATGAAGGAGTTTTTCCCTCGTGTGAGCATGGCTCAAGCGTTACATGTAAGCTTGTATTTTTAAAACAGCCATTATGATTTTTTAAAAGATAGTCATGTATATCATGAGAATTTGTAAGAGAAAGGATTTTTTCATCATTTGTAAGTTTATAATATGCAGTCTGTAGCGCTAAGACTTCAGCATGAGGAGAACCCGCTTTTTGATGGGCTTCTACTGCCAAGAGTTCATTTTCATTATTAACAACTGTGCATCCCACAGCTGGGTTTGGATATGTTAAAAGTTGGAAGTTCCACGCTTCTTCAAGCGCTAACTCCATATAAAAACTATCCTCGATTACCATTCAAAATAGGTTCGAGCTTTTACTACATTGGCAAAAGGAACGACGATTTCTCCATCCTCTGTTTCAATAGTCAGATCTTCTTGCACCACATTTGTGAGAACACCTTGAAGTTTCTCTTTGCCTTTAAGGACAAGTTGGACTTTTTCACCCACAGAGTTTTCAAAATTATCTAATTTTGTCAGTTTTCTCTCGATTCCTGCCGATCCAACTTCAAGTCTATACTCCCCAGAAACTGGAGGTGTGACATCAAGTAAAGGATTTAAAAGATGTGTAATCTCAACACATTTATCAAGACTTACGCCCTTTGCATTTGGATCTTTTACACTTACTCTGTAAATAGTTTCACCAAACTCACTTGTGATGATTGCATCATAAAGTTTTAGTCCAACCGATTCTACGATTGATTTGATATCGCTCTCAAGACTCATGTTTTCTCTCTTTTTCTATACGTTTAAAAAGGTCTTCAATTCCCTGACTTTTTTCAAGTTGATCATCAAACTCAAATGTAAGCTTTGGCGACTTGAACCAACCTTGATCTTTCATACAATAATCTTCTACAATCGGAGCTACTTTTTTAAGTTGCTTGATATAAAAATCTCTCTCTTTGGGCGTATAAAACTGAGGATCAATATAAACTTTTGCATCACTTCTTCCATGAGAACACTTTACTTCGACCACATCAAGCTCATGCATTCTTGCATCGTTGAGTGAACTGAGCGCTTCTGGAATCAGCTCTTGTAAAATAGACTCAGTGCGTTTTACTTTTATCTGGGCTGGAGTCACAGAGTAACCTTCGCCTCAGTTTTAGTAAATGTCTCAATAACATCGCCAACTACGACATCATTGTAACCTTTGATAGCAACACCACACTCATAACCGTTAGTAACCTCTGCAGCGTCATCTTTAAAGCGTTTGAGAGATGTAAGTTCACCCTCAAATACAACAACACCCTCACGGATAACACGAACAAGTCCGCCACGTACAAGTTTGCCATCAACAACGACACATCCTGCCACTGCTGCGCCTTTTGGTGTTTTAAATATATTACGCACTTCTGCTTGACCTGTATTTGTCTCAGTAAATACTGGAGACATCATACCTGTAAGCATTCCTGTAATATCATCAATCAATTGATAAATAACAGAGTAAGTTCTAATATCAACACCTTTTTGTTTCGCAGCAGCTTTAACAATACCAGTTGGACGGACATTAAATCCGATCAACGCAGTATTTTGGCTGTTTGCAACAAGCTCGACATCGCTTTCAGTAATTCCACCGACACCACTTGAGATCACTTCTACTTTGACTTCATCATTACGAAGTTCAGAAAGTGCTCCGCGGATCGCCTCAAGTGAACCGTGAACATCAGTTTTAAGGACGATTTTAAGAGATTTTAATCTTCCCTCTGCGATAAGTGAAGTAAGCTCATCAAGAGTAGTTTTTGTACTGTGTGAAAGCTCTTTACGTCTCTCATATTCATAACGTTTTTGAGCATATTCACGAGCCTCTTTATCAGAGTTCATCGCGATCATCGTCTCACCAGCTGATGGAACTTCATTGAGTCCAACTACAACTGCCGTATGACTAGGTTTGAGTTGTTTGATCTGTGCTTTTTTATCATCGATCATCGCTTTTACACGTCCATACGACTGACCACAAACAACGTAATCTCCAACATTAAGTGTTCCGTTTTGAACGATTACTGTCGCAACAGGTCCACGCCCTTTTTCTAATGAACTCTCGACAACAACTGCTTTTGCATTTGTTTTTTCATTTGCTTTGAGTTCCATAACTTCAGCTGTTAAAAGAATATTTTCGAGAAGCTCATCGATGCCCTCGCCTTTTTTTGCAGAAACTGGAATAAACTCAATATCTCCGCCCCAATCTGCAGGATTAAGACCACGCTCTGCCATCTGTGCTTTAACCATATCTGGATTTGCATTTTCTTTGTCCATTTTATTGAGTGCAACAATAATAGGTGCGCCTGACTCTTTTGCAATATTGATAGCTTCTATAGTCTGAGGTTTCACACCATCATCAGCAGCAACAACGATAATAATAATATCTGTCGCATTTGCACCACGTTGACGCATCGCACTAAATGCAGCGTGACCTGGAGTATCTAAGAAAGTGATCCATTTGCCACTTTGTTGAATCGTGTAAGCACCAATGTGCTGAGTGATCCCACCAGCTTCACCAGCTGCAACTTTTGCGCTTCTGATTGCATCAAGTAGTGATGTTTTACCATGATCGACGTGTCCCATGATTGTAATAACTGGAGGACGTTCAACTAAATCTTCATCGCTCTCAATCACTTCTTCTTCATATGATTCTTCATAGTTAAATGCATCTTTAGGGTCAACTGTTGTTACTTCAACACCAAACTCTTCAGCTAGGATTTCAATCTCATCTTTTCCAAGGAAGTCATTTTTTGTCATCATCAATCCAAGATTGAAAAGAACTTTAATGACATCTACCATCGGACGGTTTACTTTTTCAGCAAACTCATAAACACGGATATCTTCAGGAATCTCTACATGCGTTACGATCTCATCAGAAGCTTTTTCTTTAACATATTTTTTACGTTTGTCACGTGCAACTTTACGAGGTTGTTTTGTTCCTGTTGTTTTTTTGCCAGAGTTTCTACCGATTGGTTTTGGCGCTTTTGGTTTTTTAGGCTCTTCAATTACGATCTCAGTTCTATGACTTGCATTCAAATCCACGAGTTCGATTTGATCCTCTTCATAATCCATTGAAAGTTCGCTAAGAGACTCTCCAAAGATATCAAGTTTCATACCGCCTGATTGTTTTTTAGAAGTAGTCACTGGAACAGTTTTACTCTTTTTTCTACGAGAATTAAGCTCTTCTAATGCTTCTGCACTCATCTTTCCGTAGTTAGAAACTGATTTAAATACATTATCATCTTGAGAATTTACAAAAACTTCCTCTTCAACTTTTGGCTGTTTCTTTTTAACGATTTTCAAGCCAGAAGTCTTCACAGGAGCAACCATTGTTATTGGCCCTTTTTTCTCTTCTACTTTAGTCTCTTCTACGCTAGGAACAACAGTTGTTTGCTCTTTTGTTTCTGATTTTTCTATAGAAGTTTCTTGTACAGTTTCTTGATTTTTTGCACTAACTTGAACCTCTACAACAGGTTCAACAGCTTTCTCATCTTGAGGAACTGATTTTTTTGGTGCTTCACTACTCACTTCATTTTCAGAACCATTCATGATGTAGTTTACTATTTTTTCTGCTTCTTCCATCGATACTGTACTAGAAGCTGTTTTAAGGTCTAAGCCCATATCTGTAGCTTTTTTTACAACCTCTTTTGATGTAATACCAAGTTCTTTTGCTATTTCGTGTACTCTAACTTTTTCCATTGCGAGCTATAATCTCCTTTAACTGGTTGGACAAACTTACCATATCACCCATTTTACACTGTCGCATCAACGATTTAACGACTTTTGTTTCATTGCTTAAGCACTCGTGACAAAGATAAAAGCTCCGTCCATGATTTGTAAAATGTTGCAGTGACTTATCCAAGCATCTCAAACGTAATAACGTATATTGCAAAAATCTGCCTCTGCAGGTTATGCACATTCGAGTTGGACTGTTTAAAATTTTCGGCATTGTATCTAAATATTACTTCAATTTTCTATAAACTAACGTTCAACAACGAGACCGTTATTATCAAAATCTAAAGTTTTCACTTCATACTCTGGAAACTTCTGTTTAAAGCGGTTATTGAGCGCTGCTGCATCTTGGTCATAGACCATAGAAAAGAATGTTGAACCACTTCCAGAGAGTGTACTCATCAAAGCACCGCTGTCATAAGCCATTTTTTGTATTGTAAAAAGTTCAGGCATCATCTTCATACGAATTTTTTGATGAAATCTATCTTGAGTTGCAAGGCGAAGCATCTCCCAATCTTCATTAAAAAATGCTGCTGTTGTGACTGCTGTATGTGAAAGATTGTAAACTGCATTCTCTTTAGAGTAAGATTTTGGAAGAAGTGTGCGTGATTTTGATGTATTTATCGGTTTATTTGGGATTACAACGACGGCTTTAAGATAATCCGGCATATGTTTTTTTTGTGAAAATACTTTATTTTTTTCAACAGTTGCAGCATTAAATCCACCCATAACGGCTGGAGTTATATTGTCTGGATGAGATTCATATGTCAACGCGTGATTGAGTATTCTTCTGTTTGAAACCTTCACACCAGCTGCTTCATGAGCAGTAGAAATTGCACTTACTATGACAGCCGATGAACTTCCTAGCCCTCTTGACATAGGAATTTGGTTAAAAAAAGTAAATTTAAATGTTTGTTTTGTTTGTGTTAAACGCTCATAATGTTCATTAAAAATACTAACAAAGAGATTGTTTCCCTTTAAGCGAGGATTATTTGCACCTTCACCTTTTATGGCAATACTGAAAAACTTTGATGGATGAAACTCAACAATATTTCTAAGATCCACAGCAAGGCCGAGCGAATCAAATCCTGGCCCTAAATTTGCGCTTGTCGCTGGTACACTAATAGTCACATTATTCCTTATCCGACAGCACCGATTCCATATTTTGGAACCGTATCGCTGTCAAAATCATTATATTTTAAAAACTCTGGTAACGCGAACTCTGATAAAAGAGGTTCATCAAATTTTTGCGTCTCGATCAGTTCTGAAGTTTTAACAAAATAGAGCTTTCCAACTGCTTTTATTGGTCTATTTTTATTAAAATAAAATGCATCTGTAGCAAATAGTGGTATATTTTTTAAAATTGAGATCGATTTTAAAAAGATATATGCCACTTTAATCGCCATAAAACTGCCTGGCCCATTTGCATAAAAAATTTTATTGATATTATATTTTTTTTCTAGATTTTCATAAATAAAGGGAAGGATTTCAGAGCTTTTCTCCTCACTTACAATAGAATCTATAAGCTTATTTTGCTCATAAATTCCAATCATAATCGGAGAATTTAACGCCAAAAAAATAAGATCAACATCTTTTTTATGCATAGGCTTTTACATACTCTTTCTCTTTTGCCCCGACAATATCAACGATCTCATAATTTGCTGGATCTTTTAAAAGCTCAACTGTCAACATATGATTAAGATGATGACTTCCCGCAAGTGCTTCATAATTGCCAATAAAATTCATCCCAATAAGACTCATATCTCCTATAGCATCGAGGATTTTATGTCTTACAAACTCATCGCTAAATCTCAGTCCTTCTGGATTTAAAACCTTTTTTTCATCCAAAACTATTGCATTTTCCAGTGAACCGCCAAGTGCTAGACCTTTTGACCTGAGATACTGAGCTTCATGTAAAAAGCCAAAAGTCCTTGCTCGTGCTACCTCTTTTTTATAATTCTCTTTTGTAAATTCCAGTACATATGTCTGGTTTTCAATCACAGGATGAGAAAATTTAATAGTAAAGTCATAACGGAGATCTTTAGAAGGAGAGAGTTTGACATACTTGTCACCATCACGGATCTCAACATCTTTTTTGATCAACATAATCCGTTTTGCAACATCTTGTTCAACTATGCCAGCTTCATCTAAAAGCATACAAAAACTAGCACTGCTTCCATCCATAACAGGAACTTCATCTGCATCAACAATGATTCTAATATTATCGATTCCATACGCATAAATAGCAGATAGAAGATGCTCGATTGTTGAAATAGAGTAACCATCTTTTCCGATAACTGTGGCCATTTTTGTATCAACAACATTTTGAGGAAGAAGTGGAATAGAGACACCAACATCTTTTCGAACAAATACAATGCCACTATTTGCTTCAAGCGGTTCAAGTGTCAAGTTGACAGGATTGCCGCGATGAAGACCTATTCCCACTAGTGAAACAGTTTTTTTAATTGTTGTTTGGTACATAATCCAAGTTCCTATACTTTCATAACTTCATTATTGTTTTAACAATGTGTATTCTAAAATTATAACCCAATTGTAGGACTATTGTCTTTCTATAATTGTTTTTCCATCTTTTATGACATCTTCTACATTTATTTTCATCCAGTGTGTATCCATCCACTCCTCAGGACGAACTTCGATACCTTGAACTAAAACACCAAAATGTAAATGATCCCCCATCGCGTATCCTGTCAAACCAGTTTTTGCAATCACTTGCCCAGATTTTACTTCGTCACCCTCTTTCACATCAACACTTGAACAGTGTCCATAAAGTGTGTAAAGTCCAAGACCATGATCGATGATAGGATTATTTCCATAAAGGCCATTAGACTGTGAAAATACAACTCGCCCTGGATTTTGAACCTTAATCTCACCCATATGTGTGCTCGCGAGATCAAGTCCCATATGGTACGCTTGGCTTACAATTTTTCCATTATAAGAGTATATTCTGTGATCCGCATAACTTGCAACCGGAGCGCCATTTACAAGAGGATACATTGGCTGGATGCTAAAGTTAGTGACCATCTTTTTTTGATCTATTTTTGATGTGATTTTATGAATCAATGCTTCATTTTTTGCACGTACTGTTTCATTTATCAATCTAAATCTCTCTATCTTATCTGAAACTCCCGCTGTCTCTTGAAATTCGCTTGAAAGTTCTGCGATTTTGCCATCAAGAAACTCATCTTTTACTTCTAAATTAGAGATCTTATATTTTCTCTCAACAAGATAGAGTCTTACATAATCTTCTGCCTTGTTTCCAGCCATATCTTCAGCTTCTATTGTAGCTCTAAAGTTTGGTTGATCGATTGGCCATGCGATTAAAGCAATATAGTATCCTTTCTTTTCAAAAGGCTGTGCATAAAAATCTTTACCAAAATTTGTTTTAATTTTCACACTTTTGATATGTTCATCATTTGCTTTAAAAATAACAAGTGCACTTCCGCCCTTCTCAATAGAATAGGAGTTTGTCAAATCAGTAACCACTGGTTTTTTATTATCTATAACAAAATTGATTTCTTGATTGACTTTATTTCCTTGGAAAAAGCCCCATTTACTCGCATCTCTTGCAGTAACTGTCAGCTTTGCTTTATCACTTTTTAATCTATAAAGCTGTTTTGGAGGATTAATATCTAGCGAAACACTCTTTTGCGGCTGCATCAATTTTTCATTGGCTATCGTATAATCTTGACCATCAACATTAAGCGTAGCAGTGTACTCAAGAAGTCCACTTTGATCACTAATGCTTACATGTAAAGGATCTTTGAGATTCCAATACCCAATATTGCTAAGTTTGACCTCTGGCGCGTTTCTTTCAAACATCGATGAGCTGTAGATAAATACTGCTCCAGCTACTAACGATGCAAAAAATACCGTTGGAATGAGTGATGAGGAGTCTCTTCTTTGTTTCATTGTCTGTGTTCCTTTATGAGTTGTATTAATCTATCTGATGCATTTTGCATATCACTTGTATCAAGCGTAAAACCTGATGAATGGGGATGTCCTCCCCCATCAAAAAGTTTTGCTACTCTATTTACATCTACACTTCCATCGCTTCGAAGCGATCCTTTGAGTGTTCTATTTTTGTTCTCTCTTAATAAAAGAGCTACTTTGACTGTCGGTAGATGTAGTGCCTCTTCTAAAGCTGCTTCGCAATCGCTAGCTACCGCTCCATATCTTTGCATCATCTCTTGGCTTACATGTAAGAGTGCAATCTCGCCATCTTGATGTAAACTCATCGAAAGCATCATCGCACCCTTGAGACGATATCCAGCCAAAGAAATATATCTTGAAATATATCTACTGCACGCTTTGATATCAGCTCCAAGCAAACATAACTCTTGTGCCATTGCAAACACATTTTCATCTGTCTTGAGACTTAAAAAGTTAGAGGAATCATCAACTAATCCCGCATACAATGCTGTTGCCATTTTGGCATTTATTGAAAGATCATTTGCCTTAAAAAAATCAAACAAAACCTGAGTTGTGCTGATGGCCTTTGGATTGACTACATTAAATCGCGCATAGGCATCATTGCTTTGATGATGATCGATATTAATAAGATCAATAGCAATATCTGTACCGATTCTAGCATGTGTTCCACAATCCAAACTGATCGCCAAATCCGCATCTGAGGGGAAAACACTCTTGATTTTCTCTGTCCAAGGCAGAAACTTGAATTTTTCATCTATCTTTTTCGATGCACAAAAAAATGAAACCTTCTTGTGCAATTTTAACATATAAGTATAAACAGCCGAGGCACTACCAAGAGAATCTGCATCTGGATTGATATGTGCAATCACTACGACATGCTTTGCTTTGTTAATAACTTCTATAATTTCTAAGTTTTTCATAACGCAATTATAGGCTATTTTTTATTGATCTTATAAACATACGCCAACACTTCGGCAACTGCAGCAAAAAGCTCTTCTGGAATCTCTCGCTCTACTTCCACTTGTGCATAGAGTGCACGTGCAAGTGGAGGATTCTGGACAATATGCACACTATTTTCACGCGCAATCTCTTTGATCTTTAAGGCCATATGGTTCATCCCTTTTGCTAATACGATCGGTGCACCGCCTTTTTGTTCATCATATTTAATCGCAACAGCATAGTGCGTCGGATTGGTGATAACTACATCTGCTTGCGGGACTGAGGCCATCATCCTTTTTCTTACCATTTGCATCTGCATCTGACGGATTTTACCCTTAATTTTTGGATCCCCTTCTGAGTTTTTATGTTCATCTTTGATCTCTTGTTTGCTCATTTTGAGAGAATCAAAATAGCGTTTTCTTACCAAAACGATATCAAGCGCAGCAAAAAGGCCGATTAAAACAAGCATAATAGCTGCTAAAATAATCGCCTTATCTTTCATCCACGCAAGCTGATCATGCAGACTAAAAAGCTCAACCGTTGGCAACTCTTTAGTGTAAAGAAAAAAGAAGTAAAAACCAATTCCAAAGATCGTAAACGATTTCGCTGTGATTTTAAGAGAATCTATCACTTTTTTCATGGAGAAAATATTTTTTAGACCATTGATAAAATTGAGTTTATTAAATTTAAAAGCTATTGCACTTGTATTGAAAAGAAATCCGATTTGAGCAATACTTCCCATAACTCCAGCAACTGCAATAATCAAAGAAAGAGGAAGAAATATAATCAAAAACTCTTTAGCACTCACCATCGCAATGTTGATGAGCGTATCACGGGTGAGTTCAGTTTTGCCAAACATCGCAAAATAGTATTGCACTAAATGAACAAGGCGCTCTGACATAAAGCTAAAAAGCATTATAACCGCCGCAACCGCCGCAACCAAAGTTATAGCAGCGGAAGCTTCCTGAGAATTTGGAACATTCCCCTGAGCCCTGGCATCTTCTATCTTCTTGGAGGTGGGTTCCTCCGTTTTGTCTTCGTCATCAGCCATCTATAAAAACCTACTGAACTTTCATAGAGAGATCGATCCAATTTGCTTGATGGATCAGTGAACCGCTGCTAATAGCATCAATACCAGTTTTTGCATAACTCTCAATTGTCTCAAGCGAAATATTTCCACTAGCTTCTAAAAGAATGTGCGGATAGTTTGCTTTTTTATATACGACTATCTCTTGCATTAGCGTCGGTGTCATGTTGTCACACATCACTATATCAGCACCTGCGCTCATCGCCAAAACTGCCATTTCAAAGCTTTCTGCTTCGACTTCTATCTTACATGTAAAGGGTATTTTTTCTCTTGCGATTTTGATGTATTCTTCTAGATTATCAATCGTTTTGAGATGCGTATCTTTGAGCATCAAACAATCATCAAGCCCCATTCTATGGTTGATAGCTCCGCCTGTCCTTGTTGCGTATTTTTCAAAGTTTCGAAGCAATGGACGCGTTTTTCTTGTATCGAGTAGTTTTGTCCCATAAGGTTGCAGCAACTTTACATATTTTCTCGTGAGTGTTGCTATGGAGCTTGCATGTAAAAGCATATTTAAGATCGTGCGCTCAGTGCGTAAAAGTGCATGAGAAGAACCGCTGATTTTTGCAATGATATCGCCCGTTTGAAACTCTTTTGAATCCTCTTTAAACCACTCTACATGTAAGCCCTCAAGAGCAGCTAAAACATCCACATATTTTACGCCGGCAACGACGCCATCACTTTTTGCGATAATCTTTGCAGATGCCTCTTTTGAGGGTTCTATCAAAGCATACAAATCCCCTCGTCCAACATCTTCAGCCAAAACCGCTTTTACAAACGCTTCTATCATAATGCCATCATTCTTTTTAGTGCTATTTTTGCCCAGTACTGCGTTTTTTCATCCACAAATATCTCATTAATCGGTGCGCCATCCTCAATCGATTTTAATGTCAAGTAAACATCTTCGAGCGTTGTTTCATTCATTGTCGGGCATTCTGGTTTTGTAGATGAGAGGATATACGTGTTTTTTGGACGCAGACGATTGACCATATTAAACTCTGTTCCAACCGCTACTTTTTGATCCTCAGGTAACTCTTCGATAAACTTAATAAGCTGAGAAGTTGAGCCTACAAAATCTGCTCTGTCGCAAATTTTTGGATCACACTCTGGATGTACAGCGATCAAAATTCCTGGATATTTTTTTCTATAAAACTCGATATCTTCTACTGAAAAAAGTTGATGCACTGAACAAAAACCATCATAACAGATGATATCACACTCTTTTGGATCACCGCCAAGACCAATCACCATCGATTTTAAACCCATCTGATTTGCGATATTTTGTCCTAAACAGCGGTCTGGTACGAAAAGAATCTTTTTACCCTCTTTGAGTGCATTTGTGATAATCATTTTTGCATTCGCACTTGTACACACCATACCGCCCATCTCACCGACTTTTGCTTTTACATCTGCATTTGAGTTGATATAAGTGATAGGTAAAACACTCTCTTTAGCAATCCCATTTTTTTCTAAAAATGCGACAGATTCATCAAAATAAAGCGTATCGATCATTCTTGCCATCGCACAACATGCTATTTTTGGCATCACGACACGCTTCTGTGGACTAAGCACTTTTACACTTTGTCCCATAAAACCAACACCGCAAAAAAGTACAAATTCTGCATCATCATCTTGTGTTTTTTTTGCAAGTTCTAAAGAGTCGCCGACAATGTCAGCCATCTCAAAAACCTCATCTCTTTGATAAAAATGCGCTACGACTGTTACGCTCAATTTTGCTTTTAATTTTGCTATTTTTTCTTTTAATTCTTCAGTTGAATAGTTCAATTTTTTTGTCCTAAAAATCAATAATTTCGAAATTATATCAGATTCTAATAATAAATCTTGTAGAATTCCCACATCAAAAATATGAGGATTTTTACTTATGATGGAATTTTTATTTAACCTAAACGGACAGCTTTTTATAGCAGCATATCTAGTCGGCGGTATCCCTTTTGGCCTACTTTTAGCAAAGTTTTTTGCAGGAGTGGATGTAAAATCTGCAGGCAGTGGAAGTATCGGAGCAACAAATGTTTTACGCGTTGTCAAAGAGAGCGATCCTCGCCTTGCTAAAAAACTCGGAGCTGCGACTTTAGCTTTGGACGCGCTCAAAGGGATCGCTGTTTTAGCAGTTGCATATCTCTTACATGTAAGCGATGCGACAATGTGGGGAATCGCTGTTTTAGCGGTCATTGGTCACTGTTTTAGTCCTTACCTTAACTTCGAGGGCGGAAAAGGTGTCGCAACAGGCATGGGTGTGATGCTCTTTTTACTTCCGATGGAAACGGTTATCGCTCTTGTGACATGGTTTGCATTTGCAAAAACTTTAAAGATCTCATCAATCTCTTCACTTTTGGGTCTAAGTGCTCTTGTGATTGCGAGTTTTTACATCCATCCAGATATGGCTCACGCGCCTGTATTGCTCATAGCGTTTATTCTTTTTTATAAACATATTCCAAATATTATTAGAGTATTTCAAGGCAAAGAGAAAAGAGTTATTTGAAAGTCTATATAGAGGATTTACGCTTTACATGTATCGTTGGAATTCTTGATTTTGAAAGAGTTACACCACAAGATGTTCTCTTACATGTAAAGTTTACTTATGAGTATAAAACGAAATTTATCAACTATGCCGAAGTCGCAGAACTTGTGAAATTTCATATGCAGGAGCAAAAATTTGAGCTTCTTGAAGAGGCTCTGCTCTCTCTCTTTGCTCTTTTAAAAGAGCATTACAAAAATATTACAACACTCTTTATCAAGATCACAAAACCCTCTATTTTGAGCGATTGTCAAGTAAGTGTAAGTGATTTTAAAGATTACTCTTTTAAGGCATAATTTACAAGCAGTTTTGATATTTCATGACTCGCATCCACAAACTCAACTTCTACGAGATCTTTCATAGTTTTTTTCTCCTCTGCCCCTTCAACTTTAAGAATAATATTTGCATTTTTAGAAAACTCCAGCACCGCTTGGCTTATAAGACGTTTGTTCTCTTCGCTGCTTACAGTGATTATGATCGCTTTGGCTGCATCAACGGCTAGTGACTCCAAAACGGGAAGTTTGTTTAAGTGTCCAAAATATGCCATATAGCCTATTTTCCTAGCCAAAAGAACATGCTTTAAGTTATCTGAGATAATAATAAAATTAGCACCTCTTGCTTGCAACTCAGAAGCTACTTTTCTGCCTAAAATAGAAAATCCAACAATGATAATATGATCTTTTCTACCAATAGGAGTGATAACATCAGACTCATAAAACTCTTTTTCAAAGTAAGAGGAGAGTTTATAGATATGAGTCAAGATAATCGGTGTAAGAATCATAGAGATCACACTCACTAAAATCAAAAAACTTGCCATATTTTGCGTTATGAGTTTATCTGATGCAGCAAGTGCAAAAACTGCAAAAGAAAATTCTCCTATCTGTGCTAAAGCAAGAGCCGTTTTTGCGGAGCTGTTTTTATCACTATTTCTTCTTATGATCGCATAGATAACAAACGCTTTAAACGCCATCGCGAAGATAAAAATAAAAAGGACAATATGCAGATTTTGTAAAAAATAGACAATATCTATCTTCGTTCCCACTCCAAAGAAAAACACTCCAAGCAAAAGATCTTTATAACTTGCAATATCTGATTCTACTTTTACATTGTAGTTAGTATCTGCGATAATCATACCTGCGATAAAAGCGCCTAAAGAGTAAGTAAATCCCATCGAATGCGCCAAAAGCGATGCGCCCATAACGATAGCAAAAACAGAACCTAAAAATAGTTCCTCTATCTGAGTTTTTGCAGAAAAGCCAAGGAGAGTATTTACTATCTTTTCTCCGACAATGAACATAAACGCCACAACAACAATCGCTGAAAAAAATGTTTGTACTAAAACTTGTCCAAGTGAAAGATTGTGGTTAGACAAGAACGTAATCAACAATAAGATAGGAATAACCGC
This sequence comes from uncultured Campylobacterales bacterium, assembly GCA_903892995.1. GTDB lineage: Bacteria > Campylobacterota > Campylobacteria > Campylobacterales > Sulfurimonadaceae > Hydrocurvibacter. The sequence goes on along the minus strand of CAITKP010000009.1, from coordinate 6,812 downwards.
AAGATCTTGAAAGATAAGAATACCCATCGACTTTTGCCCATAGGGAGTTAAAATATCTTTTGATTTTTTCAAATAAGTCAAAACGATTGCCGTTGAAGAGAGTGAAAATGCCAAGGAGATAATAAGTGAGGTATTAAAATCGAGCTTAAAAAGGTAGTATGACAACAAAAAGATCACTGCAACACTCATCACAACCTGTAATAAACCATTTCCAAGAAGAATCTCTTTCATCTTTTTGATCTTAGAAAAACTAAGTTCCAGACCTATTGTAAACATCAAAAAAACGATTCCAAACTCACCGATTAGATCTAAAGAGTAGATAGAAAAACCATTGAAGCCAAAGATATAACTAATCGCAGTACCTGTTAAAATATAACCTATAATATGTGATATCTCATATTTTTTTAGAATGATATTGAGAATTGTCGCAATTGAGAGCGTTAAAAAGATTGCTAATAATAAAGTTTCCATACACTTATTATATTGAAGAAACTCAAGAGTTTCCCTTGATAAACTGGTTAAAAAAGAAACAGATTTACAAATCACTTTCTTAATCTAAGTTTAGAAATTTTTTAAAAAAAATTGAAAAAAAGTTTAAATTTTTCTAAAACTATGATATCATTTCGCAAATTTTTCGCTTATAGGAACTTAAAAATATGCGTATTCTCATTATAGAAGATGAAGTTACTTTAAACAAAATGCTTGCAGAGGGGCTAAAAGAGTTTGGCTACCAAAGTGACGTTGTAGAAACACTAAAAGATGGCGAGTACTATCTTGATATCCGTAATTATGATCTTGTACTAATGGATTGGATGTTGCCAGATGGAAACAGTGTTGACATCATTCCAAATATTAAAACAGCTACTCCAAAAACTGTTGTAGTTGTTCTTTCTGCTCGTGATGATGATGACAGCGAGATCGAAGCACTTCGTGCTGGTGCTGATGATTATATCCGTAAACCTTTTAACTTTGATGTTCTCATCGCTCGTTTAGAAGCTAGATTACGTTTTGGCGGAAGTTCAATCATCGAAATCGAAGATTTGACTATCAATCCTGAAGAGGAAAAAATCATCTACAAAGAGCAAGAGATAGAACTCAAAGGAAAACCTTTTGAAGTATTGACTCACCTTGCTCGTCACCGTGATCAAATCGTATCAAAAGAGCAACTGCTTGATGCAATCTGGGAAGAACCAGAACTTGTAACTCCAAATGTTATCGAAGTTGCAATCAACCAAATTCGTCAAAAAATGGACAAACCACTTGGAATCACTACTATCGAAACTGTTCGTCGTCGTGGTTACAGATTTTGTTTCCCTAAAGAAGTAAACTAAGTCCAAAAAAAGAGGGTTTCAACTCTCTTTTTTTCTGTTTCACACCCTTTCCTTTAGAACTCTTTTTCCCTTACATGTAGAACTGTTTCATTATAATTTCGATACAATTTAAACCATTAAAATATCACAGGATCTTTATATGCTACTTCAAAAAAGTATCAGAAAACAGTTTTTTATTCAGCTTATCGTCGCATCTGCATCTTTGATTTTAATCTTTACATCCTTTGCCTATTTATATGTTGAAAAATCTATGTATGATGAAAAAAAGGATGAACTGATAAAATTTGCACAAAATATTGCTTCATATAAATCTATCTATGATGCAACTGTCATGAATCCCGATACTTTTATGGGACTCTCTGTCGAACTTGTGCATCTAAACACCCAACTCGAATATGTCAATATGTATGAGACCTCGCAACATGATAGAACATATTTGACGCTTATCTATCCTTTTAAACTGCAAGATCTAAGCTATTTAAAAATAACGCGTGATATCTCAACAACTAAAAAACTCTTAAATAAGATATTAAACTCTATGTTCATTATCAACTTAGTTGGTTTTGTTCTTGTCATCTTATATGCCATCGCTCTTTCTAAAATGTTGATTGCTCCCGTGAGCACACTTTCTAAAAGACTCTCAAATATGAATGAACATCTTATGCAAAACATTAAAATAGAAGAGCTTCCAAAAGAGTTTGAACCTCTTGGCGTGACAATAAACCATCTCATCAACAGAGTCCAGAACTTTGTAAAATACCAAAAAGAGCTCTTCATCGGGACAGCACATGAGCTCAAAACTCCTCTTGCCGTCATTAAACTAAAAAATCAGGTCACGCTTATCAAAAAACGTACACCTGAGGAGTATATAGAAGCGCTTAAAACGACAAACAAGGCCGTTGATGATATGAACCATATAGTATCAAATATCCTCAATATCGGTCGCCAAGAGGGTGCTCAGTTAGAAAAACCTGTAGAAGTAGATATTATCGCCGTTTTAAAAGACAAAGCAAGAGATTTCAAACTCTTAGCAGAGAATGAGGATAAAGAGCTTATCATGCATTTTGAGCCTGATCTCTTTATGGCAACACTTCAAGTGAGCCTGCTTAACCAGATTGTTCAAAACTTTTTACAAAATGCTCTTAAATTTACACCAAATGGAAAAAAAGTCACTATCAGCAGTTATCAAAACGATGTCGGACTTGTAATCGAAGTACTCGATGAGGGTTGTGGTATCGATGAAAGTGTCGATCTATTCGCTCCTTTTAAACGACAAGGAAATAAAAGTGGAGTCGGCCTTGGACTTTTTCTTGCAAAAAGTGCAGCAGATGCGATCGGTGCGACAATTGAGCTCAAAAATAGACTAGATGGCGTAAGCGGAACAAGTGCTAGCTTAACGATAATTTCCAAGCTTTGCTGTCCTTTGCACTTCAAATAAAGTAAAGGTAGTTTTTGCTATAAATCGAACCTATAAAATAATCATAAGGTTTGTAAATGGCTTTGCTAATAAATGAAGAGTGTATCGCGTGTGATGCGTGTCGTGAAGAGTGTCCTACTGTTGCTATTGAAGAGGGAGACCCACTTTACTACATCGATCCAGATAGATGTACTGAGTGTGTAGGTGTCTATGATGAACCCGCTTGTATCGCTGTATGTCCTGTTGACTGTATCATTTTAGATAAAGACAATGTAGAAACTATTGCAGAACTTCAATATAAATATAAAGCAATATTAGCAGAAGAGGAATAGTTTGGCAAAGATAACGGCCGTCATAGACATCGGGTCCAATTCGGCCCGAATGGTCATCTATGAAAAAACAAGCCGTTTTGCTTTTCATCTTGTACATGAAGTCAAAAGTCGTGTACGGCTTCCTGAAAATGCATATAAAAATGGTGGTAACCTTCAACCCCAAGCAATGCAACGAACTTACGATGCATTGGAAAACTTCCTAAATATAGCTTCCTCTCACAAAGTAAGAAAAATCCTTTGTGTTGCAACTTCCGCTCTACGTGATGCTCCAAATAAAAATGAGTTTCTTGCAAAAGTAAGAAATGGTCTTGGTCTTAATATCAAAGTGATCGATGGCGAAAAAGAAGCATCCTATGGAGCAATCGCTTGCTCTAATCTCCTACCAAAAGCCGATGCTATGACTATCGATATTGGCGGAGGTTCAACAGAATTTTCCTATATACTCGAAGGAAAAGTCACAAATACTCTCTCGCTTGAACTCGGTACCGTAAGGCTCAAAGAGCTCTATTTTGATAAAGATGATATCGAAGGTGCAAGAGAATATATCAATCAAGAACTCGATAAGCTCAAAAATATTGAGATTGAAAATCTTATCGGTATTGGTGGAAGCTTTCGTGCTCTTGCAAATGCGATCATGAAAGAGATCAAATATCCTCTCAATAAACTCCATGCCTTTGAGTTTTCGGCAAAAACAATGCTCTCTTTTATAGAAAAAGTTATGAGTGCCAATGAAAAACGCTTAAAAGCTTTACATATTAAGGCAGATCGTTACGATGTTATCAAGCCTGGAAGTTTGATTATCTTAGAACTTCTAAAAAGAAAGAGTGACATAAAAAACCTTATCACAAGCGGAGTCGGTGTCCGTGAGGGCGTTTATCTTAGCGATCTTTTACGTCACCAAAAAGAGATCTTTCCCGCAAACTTCAACCCATCTGTAAGATATCTCTTAGACTCATATATTACAGACACAAACCATTCAAACCAGCTTGCAAAAATTGCAAAAACTATTTTTGAGCTTCTTGCTCCTGCATATAAAATAGACCCTCAATATAAAAAAGAGCTTGTCATTGCAGCGAAGCTCTCACCGATTGGTTCTGCACTGCACAACTACTCAAGCAACCAGCACAGTTACTATCTTATTCAAACAGCTTTAGAGTATGGATTTACGCATAAAGAGATTATGCTCATCGCTACTCTTACGAAGTTTGCAAAAAGAAGAGCACCCTCTTGTGAGCATATTGATGAGTATAAAAACATATTGCCAAATGAAGAGGTTGCAGAGTTTTTGAGTTTTATTATCTCCCTTTGCGCAGCACTACTCACACATAGACCAAGAAATCTTGATTATAAGTTTAGTTTTGAAGATAAATGCTTACATGTAAGCTCTAGCGATAATATCTATTTAGCAAAAGAGAGTATAAGAAAGTTACAGTTTCCAGATGGGATTAGAGTAGAGTTTCTTTAAACCCTACTCATTTAAAGCATTAAAACCTCTGCCCCATTGTAAATTCGAAGTGAGATACTTTATCCCCTTGTTTTTCATTAAGTGGATTAGCAAACATCAACTGAATTGGACCAACTGGTGAAAACCATTCAAGTCCAAAACCATAACCTCCACGAGATATCTCACTTAAATTACTATTTCCAATAAAGCCCCAATCAACATAAGTCACTAAACGCATCTTTGCTTTTGGAACAAGAGGGAAGCTGATCTCTGCACTGTTTGAAAATGTCTGATTTGCTCCAACAACTGTAGCATTTGCATCTTTAGAATCTTTTGGTGCAAGAGAGTAAGATTGGTAACCTCTTACACTTCCAATACCACCCATGTAGTATTTCTCTGCAATTGGCAGATAACCAGTATCAAGTGCGTAGTTAAATCTAGCTTTGTAACGAAAGATCGCATCAAAACCGACATAATCTTTGAGTCCATTGTATTTACCAAATGTTGTTGAGAACTTCATAAAATCAGCGTCTCCACCCATTCCCGATCTTTCAAAGCTTTGTCCCGCCATCATACCCTCGCGAGGGAGATAATAATCATCTGTGGAATCATAGCTCACACTTGTTATTACAGAACTTTTTGAATAGCTTTGATAACTATACGGATAAGCAGTTTTTAGTGCTTGATCGACATTCGAGTAAAGATTTTTAGAGTAGTTATACCCAAGATATCCGCTGATGTTTCTTGAAAATTTATGCCCTGCCCCCAAACTCACACCATTACTTTCAACAGAATAACTCGTATAGTCAGTTGCAGACTGATAGACTGAAAAGTTTCCACTAAAATCACTGTCATTGAGTCTTGGGTTCGCAATAGAGAATGAGTAGTTATGTGTGAGTTGTGATTTCTCTAACCTCACGCCCACATTCATGCCCGAACCAAGGACATTTCTATCGCTCACAGAAACACTCAGTAAGATACCGCCATAACTTCCATATCCACCGCCGATTTGGATATTTCCTGTTGGAGTCTCTTTGACTTTCACAATAAGATCCATTGTTTTTTCATCAACACGTTTCTCTTCAATTGTGTTACTTTCAAAATATCCAAGACGACCAAGAGCATTTCTCGAATCTTTTAAGTCGCTCAAAGAGTACATATCTCCAGGACCAAGATAAAGTTCACGTCTGATGATACGGTCAAGCGTACGTGTGTTTCCAGAGATAACAACATCTCGAATATGTACTTTTTCTCCTGGAATTACTTTAAAAATAACATCAACAGTATGACTCGCTTTATCTTTTCTCAAATCTGGTACGACATTAACAAACGCATATCCAAGATCGGCTATCGCTGTTTTAATACGCTCAGAATCCTCACGAAAAGTTTTAATATTAAAAGCCTCATTTTTTACTAACTTTAAGAGCTGGACTAATTTTGTATCATCGATTACTTCATTGATTTGATCGATGCTCACAGAGCTAACACGATAAACATCACCCTCAACAATCTGATAACTCATTTTGCCTGTATAATGGTCAAAATTGACTCTTACAAATGGTGACTCCACCTTCGCATCCAAATACCCAAACTGCATATAATAATCACGCATACGAAGTGGATCATATTCCAAATCTTCTAAATGGAAATCTCCGCTATTTCTACCCCAGAGCCAACCCATAAACTGATGCTCTTTATTTGCAACAACATCATCAAAATCAGTGCCTTTAAATCTATTTAAACCACTATATTTGATCTGCTCAACAATGATCTTTTCACCCTCGTTTGTTACAAATCTGATATGAATACTGCCATTTTCTTGCACCTCTTTTTCCACTTCGACAACAGAATCGATCTTTCCTTCGTGGTTAAGAGATTCTATAATTCTCTGCTTTGCAGCTTCAATCTTTTTCTCATCATAAAGTGCTCCACGCTTGATCATCACTACATCATTTAAAAAATCTTTATCATCATCTTTATAGCCCTTGATCTCTATTTTTGAGATAATTGGTTTCTCTTTGAAGTGAAATGTGACGTTGCCATCTTCGTTTGTGACATAAATATCTTCAAAATATCCTTGGTCAAAATATTTTTTTACAGCATCATCCACTTTTTTTTCATCAAGATCTTCACCAATCTCTAAATCCACCATTCTCATAGCTACATCTTTTGAGATATGAAAAAGATTGTCATAGTTTATCTCTTTGATTTTATCCGCATATACTGCCACTCCTGTAAAAAAAACAAGTGGCAAAAAAACTATTTTCATAAATATCCTAAATTTCCAT
>CAITKP010000008.1 GCA_903892995.1 uncultured Campylobacterales bacterium | reverse complement strand
TAAAATACGTTTTATCGTATAAATTTGAACAAAAAAATAAGGTTCAAAACTAGAAAGTTAAGAACTTATTTTAAGAAAAGAGGAAAAAAAAGAGAAAAATAAGAAGAAGGATTTAGAGCTGTTTGACGATACCTACAGGTAAAAGAGTGACTTTGTCTTCTGATACTTGGAGATGGAACTCTTCATATTTTTTAGGAAGTGTTTTATAGATGATCTCTTCATTGTTTGGTAAAATAAATTTGATGATATTGAGGCCGTTGAGAGGATTTTTTATAGTTATACTCGCATCTAGACTAGAGTTTTTAATGAGATTTTTTTTATCTCTGAGCTCTTTTATCTTCGTGCCTATTGCCTTAACTTGAGTACCATTTCGTTTAATCTCCTCTTCGAGCTGAAATTTTAAATCATCAATATCTGCATCTATGAAGCTTATTTCACTTGTAACAACAGGTATTTTAGAATAATCGATGATAAAGTTATTATCTTCACCACTGATGAGTCGAATCGTGATTGAGTTGGATGCATAGACGATGAGGTGATTTTTGACATGGTCTATGACGACATCTTTTGCAAAGATACTGCCTCCAAGACAGGTGCCTATTTCAGCATATGTCGCATGCACTTTACCACCTTCAAGGAGTTTTATATTTGCGCTATTGCATCGCAAAGTTCCTTTGTGTCTGTTTATGGAAGCATTTTTTGCAAAAATTACTGAGTCTTTATGGGTCGCTCCATCGATAATAAGCTCTGTTGCTTCTAAAACGGAGTTTGCTCCTGTATGGCCGCTTACATGTATGCGTTCTGATATAAGTTTAACCCCTTCTCCTACACTATCTTGTGTCGCATCACTTTGTGCAACAAAGACCTTTATATCATTGTTTTCATCATCTGTAATTTTTGATTGTATGCGATTGATCTTTTTAACAGTAACGACATTATTTACGGCTATATGATTATCTTGAAAATCTACAAATCCGCGTTTTTTACTCTTTAGGATGAGCATATTTTCCTGTTCACTAACCTCTATTGATTCCTCATCTATTTTAAGATCAAAACTATTTGCTTGCAAAGCTCCATGCTCTATTTGTTTTCCATAACAGTTAAAACCATTACAGCCATAAATTGGCTTTGTATATTCCAAGATTAGCTCATCCTTATCAACTTCGACAAGCTGATGATCTTCGAAATTTTTGTTTTTATAAATAAGATTGAGATGACTTTGTGCAGAGAGCTCTGGCTCGATCCCCTCAAAAAGTAGGATCACAACAGGCTTAGTAAATTTTCCCATATAAAGATGCCTGACAAATTTTTTGAGATCTTCAAGCATCTCATTACTGTGAAAATTAACGAGTATTCTATGTTTTACTTTTATTTTGTTGATTTCATTTATAAGCAGTTTATAGATCTCAACGGCTTTCATAGTCTTATATGGAATATGCGAAGTTGGTAATAATAAAACTTTTGGGTGGGTGCTAAACTCATCAAATTTAAGTTTATAATCAAGTTGGATGGTGCATTCATTCGTTTTATAGATTTCAACTTTGTACACTTGATTGATATTAATCTTATCGGTGATTGCATTATGGAGATCAAGCGAATATTTCTCATAAAGTTCATCAGAAATTTTTGTGTAGGTATCACTATTGCTACGCTTGATATATGTCATAACACCTAAAAGATTAAAGTCGCAACTATGAAGCGGTGTAAAGGTGCTTGACGCATACTCTTGTAAAAGTGAGTCGATATTTCGTGTTAATACAGGTTTGCTCATATACGCTTGTCTCTCTAAAATTTTAAAAGATCAGAATAATCATATTTATCAAAATCAAGATAGAGTTTTCCATTTTGACTGATGATTCTTACGTCATTATCGAGTGCATCAAAAAATCTTTTTTTAATGATTTTTCTTTGATAACTCTCTAATTCTAGTGTTTTTAAATATGCTTTTAGCTCTACATGTGAGAGATTTTGTACTTTTTGTGTCTCCTCATTATTGCTGAGTGTGACTTCATGTACAGTTGCCATTTTTTGCTCTAACATAAACTTTTTATTCATAAGTTCTAGGATATTTTTTAATTGTTCATCTTTTGTTGTGTAGAGTTGCTCAATTCTATCTCTCTCTTGACGCAGCATGTTTTCTTTATCTGCAATGAGAGAATCTATCTTATTTTCAAGCTCTTTTATCTTTTGTTTGAGGTGTTCGTTCTCTTTTTTATAAAGAGCTAAAATCATGCTAACTGTCATTTTTTGTGTTACTATGTCCACGTGCTGTTTCTCTTCTCTTTGCTGTTTCATCTCTTCTACTGTTTTCTCATTAAGTGAGCTTTGTAAAATAATAATATATGTTTCGCCATCTTCTATAATATAGTTTAATTTCTTTGATCTTAGTTTAGAGTTTATGAGCTCTTTTGAGATCTTAAACTGTTTGGAATATTCATCGATTGTAAAACGCATTTTTTTCCTTACTTTAACAAAGAGTTGAAATTTATATTTGGCGGATTTATTATACCCGAGTGTCTTAGCCAAACGAGATAAGCGGATTTGATTTTACCATGTTTGTCTTCAAATTCATGTAAAGAGCTTCTTTTGAGCTCTCTTTGTTCCATCAACTCTTCAAAATCTTGATGAAGAGAGAGAAACTTTACAAATGCTTCTATCAATCTATCAAAATTCATTTGTGAATTATGTAAAAGTGTTGAGAGCATTTTAATGTAGCTTTTAGTTAGATATGTGATGATAGAGAGCTGCTCTTGTGAAGAGTGGCAAGAGAAGCCAACGATATCAATAAGGATAATGTCAGTGTTGATAAAATTTTTAGGTGTCATAATGTCTAACTTTCAATAAAGGCCGTAATTGTATCAGAACTATCTTGATTTGAGATATAATTTCGCACGATAAAAAGCGAGGAATTGTAATAATGAGATACTTTATTTTACTCTTAATACTCTTACATGTAAGTATAAATGCACAAACAATGCAGCAACTTGTAAGTGATTTTAAATTGAAAAAATACTACACAGTATGCCAAGATGGATTAAATGAGTATAGAACAGGGCACCAAGATGAGAAGCTTTTAGCGCTTACTGGAACAGCGTGTTCTTATGTTGACAATATCAATCCTCTTGGATCATTGCAAGCAAAAATGATCTCAACACCCGAGTCAAGAGAGACATCTTCTTACTTTACTTCATTGCTTTTACAAAAAAAATTGATCTATCATTTTATGCTTGATGATATCTCACTTAGCAATCTACAACTTCCAACATCACCTCATATTTTGTCTTTTGTTTTTGAACATTTAGGAAGCAAAAAATTTAAATACATAAGTCAAAATCCAAAAGTCATAAAGATAGAAGAAGCAGATAAAAGTGTCTTGGTTTCACTCTCAAACGATCAACTGAAAAAAGTGATTATAGAGGAATATAGTGGATCAATTTTAGTGAAACGCCATATTTACCAATAAAAAAGATGAGAAAAGTGAAAGATAAAGTATTTGCAAAACCCATTGAAAAACAGTTTGAATTTGATGAAGATGTCGCAGCAGTCTTTGATGATATGCTCTCACGCTCCGTTCCTTTTTATAAAGAGGTTCAAGAGATCGTAAAACACTTTACATGTAAGCATATTGAGGAGGGCTCAATCATCTATGATCTTGGCTGCTCAACGGCTTCTACACTTTTAAACATCGAAAGAGATTGTAAGGGTTTGGGTGCAAGGTTTATCGGCTTGGATAACTCAAAAGCGATGCTTGAACAAGCCCAAAGAAAGATAGATATTTTTAACTCTAAAATCGAGCTTTTTGAAGGAGATATTTTAGAGTTTCCTTATGAAAAAGCAACAGTTTTTATAAGCAACTATACACTCCAGTTCGTCCGTCCTTTAGTGCGAGAAAAATTGATTAAAAAGATTTGTGAGAGCTTAGAAGATGGCGGTCTTTTTATATTTAGCGAGAAAGTTATCAGTGAGCATAAGATTCTTGGTAAAGAGATGATTGATTATTATTATGAGTTTAAAAAAGAGCAGGGGTACTCACAATATGAGATCATGCAAAAGCGTGAAGCTTTAGAAAATGTGCTTATTCCCTACACGGAAGAAGAAAATATAAATATGGCAAAAGGGTGTGGATTTTCACACTGTGAAACTATCTTTCGATGGAATAACTTCGCTACTTTTATAGCGATCAAGTAGCATTGTTACCAGACATTGCCATTGGCAGCGGAGTTTTCTTGAACTCCCTCTGTTGATCGAAACACTTTTTTAACATCTTCAAATTCAATCATATTTTCATCACAATCTTTGTGATAATACCCTTTAGAGTCATAATACTCATCACAATCATTATAATATTTTGCAGAAACACCGCGTCTGTTCACGCATCCGCTAAAAATAAGCACTATTAAAGTAAGTAGGAAAAGAGTGATTTTTGTCATGACGAAATTGTATCTAAAATTTTTTATCTACGTGTAATAGTCTCCACTACTAATAGTTATTTTAAGAAAAAAATATCAACCCATCAATATATTTAAAATCTTTTAAATTGAGTGTATAGAGTTTTAAATTTTTACTGAACCTTTTAATACTTCTATTAAAATATTGGTATCTAAAACTATTTTTTCCAAGCAGATTCTCTAATAGTGTGAATATCAATATCTCTATCTTTCCAGATACCTGCAAAAGTAGATAAAGATTCTTTTTTATCAGCTGTGTATTCATGAAAGATAGACTCATTTTTTATATTTAAGGAAATTTGCATAAACAACTCCAAAGTGGCAGATTATTCAAAATTATAGCTAAAATTTATTTCACTGCGAGGAACGAAGCCGTCTATCCATTTTTTAAACTACCAAGCAGAACGTCACTTTATGAGGCTATAAACTGAGAAATGGCTTTTTGTATCAAAGCTGAACGGGTGAGGTGATGCTCTTTGGCGTAGTTGTCGGCTTTGTCTAAAAAGTCAGCTCCTATTGAGATATTTATCCTCTTTGTTTCATTTCCAAAATCTCTGATAATTCCCTCTAAAGATATGTCTTCATCAATTTTTTCAAAGTGTATTCCGATACCATTTGCGATGAGTCTATAATCTTGTAGCTCCTCTTTTGTGGCATTTTCAAGTCTTTGTGTGTAAGTATATGGAACACTCAAAACTCTCTCGGAATTTAGTTCAATATACATTTTTTCATTCCCAAATCCAACTGACTTAATTAAAGTTCTATTTTTTGAAGTGTTCATCCCAAGCCCCTTGTAATATAGTTTTATTTTCTTGTACGAGCCTCAATAATCTTTTTAATTCTTTAGAATTGAGATTATAGCTATCGGTTACTTTCATACTTTCAAGCTCTATTCGAGCGTACATGTCAGCTTTTTCTATGTGAATATGTTCAGGAAAATGCTCATCACTAAAAAAGAAAAATCTATAACCATCTACTTTTAAAATTGTTGGCATGTAAGTCCTTTGTGTAATTATACACAATATTGTAAATACAAGCACAGATTTCCCCTCTTTTCCAAAAGCATAAAAATGTTAAAATCACATCAAAAGAGATTAGAGGATATTATTATGACAATGACAATAACCGTTAAAGATAATTTTGCAAATCAGGTAATGGCATTTTTAAATACACTTCCAAAAGATGCTGTTGCGGTAGAATCTTCTCGCCCTTGGTATGCAGATGAAGTACAAAAACGAGTCCTAGAATATCAAAATGGTACTATGCAAACCGCGTCTCATAGGCAAATATGGGATAGTATTGAAAGACAGATTCAGGCGTGAATTTAATTTATAGTTTACGTTTTGGGGACGCCCCCTTATCTACTCGATGGTGAAAATATCGTTATATTGGGACTTTTTAATCAAAATAGCTGGAAATTTGATTCGTCAACGATAAAGTAAAACTCTCTTTTTAACTCCCCCTCTTTTCCAAAAGCATAAAAATGTTAAACTCATAGCAATAAAAATCAAGTGAGCATAAAGATGTTAAAGAAAGTGTTTACAATTATCGCGATGAATGTGTTGAATTGTAATCTTGCGTATGGGTATGAAATCATTATTGATTCGACTTACTATTTAACAGATCAAAATCCCAAAAAACTTTACAATAATAAATTAGTAGAACTTAGTCAAGGTGAACAAAAATATATTCAAGACAATATGGAGATTATGAGACATATCACGCAAGACACGCTCAATAGAATCAGTAGAGTCAATATTCGAGAGGATTATAGACTCAATAGTACAAATGTTATAGAGTTTAATCTCCATCCAAATGGAGATATGACAGATTTTAAATTTTTACAAAATAGTAACTATTATATTTTAGATGATACGACAAAAGAGACGATAGAGTATGCTTATAGCAAGTATCCAAGACCTGCTCAAAAAACACTTATTCGGTATAAATTTTACTACAATGCCAATTCTAAACATAAGTGTGATTTTCTGAGAGAATCGGAAGATAAGGCTAAAGAATAAACAGCTGTAATGTTCTCAACTAAGAAAAATAAGTAGAAATCATATAGACATTTTAGTTACTATAGTTGACAGAAAATCAAAATTTGCTCTTATAAAAATATTTCTTTAAAAGAAGCAAACGTTGTTATAAATGTACAATTTTTCATCTTATATCACTAAAGAATAAAAATGTTAAAATATTTGTAATAAAAATTAATTAGGAAGAAAAATGTGTGTAACATATGAAACTTGTGTATATATAAATTTAAAACAACATTCTGATATTTGGGAATCCATAGTTACGCAATGGATTAAAAATAATCAAAAATATTTAGAAGAAAATGATTTTTATGATTCTACTTATTGGCATAATGAAATGGCAAACGTAAGTTGCTTGGTCGGTGCTATTTGGAAAGTTGGTGGAGTTGCAATAGCTGAATACACAACAACTAAATCTGATGTGGAAAATAATAATCGTACTGATCTTTATTTTTCAATTGGGGGCGTAAAATATCTTGTAGAAGCAAAATATCTTAGAGACGCTGTCACCAAAGAAAATATAGAGAACAAGATGAAAGAAGCAGTAAGCGATTGTTGTTCTATTCGTAATCAAGATATTGAAAACAAAATGGCACTTGTTTTTGTATCACCAACAGATGATAACTGCTTACCTGATTTAGAAAATTGTGATATCAAAGTGTTGCTAAAAATTAATGGTAAAACCGATCTTAATTATGCTAAACAATCTTATAATAGAATCTATCTATTTGGAAAATACGTTGAGTAAACTACAACCAAATAAACAAAAGGATATTAGGATGTTAAAAAAAATGTCTAGATTCTGTGCAGTGAGTGTGTTGAGTTGTAGTATGGCAAGCGGGTATGAGATCGTTATTGATTCTACTATTATAGGAGATTTCATGAGAAATGATTCTTCACAAGTCGTATATGACCTCAGAAAGAATCTCATGTGGCAAGATGATGCAAGTGCTAAAACAGTTACCAAAAATTGGCAAGAGGCGATAGATTATTGTAGAAACTTAAAAGTTAGCGGGTATAGTGACTGGAGACTTCCAAATCTAGAAGAGCTAAGAACGCTAGTCGATAAAAATAATTTGCCCACTATAAAATCAGGATTTAAAAACACCGTTTCGGGCTATGATTGGTCTAATACGCGACTTGCAGACGGTAGCAACCGTGCTTGGGTTGTCGGTTTCGAAAATGGCTACGGGGACGATGACTATAAGAGCCATAACAATTATGTTCGTTGTGTGAGGGACAGTAAGTAACTTTGAAACTTTGATTATAAAAAAATGTGCGACAGGAAAAGCTTATGATCTATGATGAACTTCCCATCTTTAAAACCACTTTAGGTTTTGTGGTAGGTTTACATGTAAAAAGGTATTTTGAGATATAGAATAGAAGGAATAATAAAAATGAAAAAAACAGTAATAAGTCTATCTTTGATAGCAACATTTGCCTTTGCGGGCGTGTAAGGGGACTCTTTAAGCCTTTTCAATGATAAAGTAGAAGAGTTTATGAAAATGGAACTTGACAAGATCCCAAAACCACCTGAAAATATAAAGCTTACTAAAGATGAGTTTGAAACCACACAAGAGTTTAACGCCAGAGTAGCAAAGACAAAAAAAGCTCAAAGTGCAAGTGTAAAAGCCTATGAGGGGCAAGTGGCAAACGCTAAAGCACAAGCTAAAGAAAACGCAATCAAAAACGCTTTGAGAGCTGTTTGGGGAAAACCACTCCTTTCAAACCTCCGCTATGATGCAGATAACGGTTATTTTGTAGCAGATTTGAGCTTTGAGACAAATAGTGATTTTAGCAAATCAGTGGCTATCAAAGTGGATAGAACAGAAGCGAAAAGCTTTAAAGAGCAGTTTAGCTCTTTAAAGCCTCAAGCCGTTTTTGACTACTCAAATGGGAGTGTTTCTTTAAAAGATATTCGTATCCCTTATGGTTCTGCAAAACAGCATAAAATGTACACTGCACAATTTACAGATATGAAATCCGATGAAACAAGAGTAGCTGTTAATTTAAAAAGTGAATTTAACCCTCAAAATATTTCGACAGATATCAAAGTGGCTGAGTCACAAATAGGTTCGCTTGACCCAAGCAAACTTCAAGATTTTAACGAACTTGACCGCCTTTTAGCTTCCACTCAAGCAGTGCCACAAGACCACAAAAAATGGCTCTTTGCCATCGGTATAGAAAAGTATGACAACACAGATGCTATAAGCTATGCGACAAGAACGGCTGAGATGTTTGCAAAGATAAGTGCAAAAAAACTAGGTATTCCCGAAGTGAACTCTTATGTTCTCATAAACGAAGGAGCGACACAAGCAAAAGTACAAACAGCATTTACCAAACTCCTCGCTCGTGTAAAAGCGGGAGATACTATCTACTTTTACTACAACGGTCATGGTATGCCAATAGCGAGTCAAAACTTTGAACCTTACATGTTAGCAAAAGATAGCGATCCTGACTACATAGGAGATCAAAGATTTTTCGCTCTTAATAACATCTATGGAATTTTGAGCTCAAGCAAAGCAAGTAAAGTCGTAGCCTTTGTAGATAGCTGTTTTAGCGGTGCAACAGATGGAAAAAGTGTTTTAAAAGGTGTAGCTGCAACTAAGATGAAACCAAAAGTAGTGGATTTTGATAAAGAAAAAATGGTCGTCCTCACAGCAGGAAAAGATTACCAATACTCAAATGGCTATGATAAAAAAGGCTACCGTATGTTTAGCTACTTTGCCATGAAAGATTTGCTCACAACAAACCTACAAAACAAACCAATCCAAGAGCTTTACAAAGCAGTAAAAAATGAAACTTACGATGCAAGCTTACAAGAGTACGGCGACAACAGAACCCAAGAACCAACCATCAGTGGAAATGCTAGTTTGGGGCTTTGATTTGAAAAAAATCTTAGCTCTTTTTAGCCTTAGCACTCTGCTTTTTGGTGATGTTCCCTCTTGGTATCATGCCTTACATGTAACGAAAGCAAACAGCTACGCAGGTTATGGCGATGGTGCAAGTGAGAATGAAGCAAAACAAAACGCACTGACAGACATTGCTTCTCAGATTTACACAAAAGTAGAAAGCCAAAGAGTGCAAAAAGAGAAGCTTATAAATGGCAATTATGAGCAAAACATCGAAGTGCAATCTTCTCAAAACACTAAAGCAGATATGAGTGATTATGAACTCTTAAAAGCTGAAAATGTAGATGGACGCTATTATGTGGGTATTGCGTATGAAGATATTTCAAATATGGATAGATTTACCCATAAAATACGTTCTTTAAATGAAAAAATCTCCCCAACAGATACCAATAGTTCTACAAATAATCTTTTACAAAAAAGTGCTTCTGCTTCGCAACTGCGAACAGTATTTGGAAAAAATATCGATTTTAAAATCGTGAGAAAAGATGCTACTTGGTTTTTGAGATACAAAAACGCTTTGCAACACATAACAAACGCTGAATTTTCACACTTCTTTCTTTCAAGCGAAAATGAAAAACTCCAACTAAACACCAACAAAAAAAACAATATTCTCTATGATGGCGATGAGTTTAGTTTTAAAGTCAAATCAAAAGAGAGTGGCTTTGTAAACATCGTGAGTGTTTATGAAGATGGAACAGTCGCTACACTTATGAAAAATATTCCAATAAAAAAAGAGACACTCACAACTCTGCCAGATGAAAAATATGGTGCAACGCCCGTTGCAGGAGTCCTAGAAAAAGGAAAAGAGACTTACGATATGTATGTTCTTATCTATAGTCCAAAAAAGATGATGCTTGAGCAATTTGGCGATGCAAGCGATGAACACATCGAAGATGAAAGACATAAAAACTTTCAAGAGTTTGTAGAGTTTTTAAATGATAAAAATTATACGACTTCCAGAGTAGTTACAAGACCGAGGTGATTTGAAAAGACTTACATG
>CAITKP010000007.1 GCA_903892995.1 uncultured Campylobacterales bacterium | reverse complement strand
TCGCCCGAAGGGTAAAAAAGAGGCCCGCATCTCCTGCGTTGTATCTTCTTGGGTTAGCTACGGCTAGCCCTGTGAAGATACGCCTTGGAGCTACAGACCTCTTTTTTATTTATCGTATACTTGGTTAATCGTATTTGGTATTAGTTCGCAGAGACTTTTAGTTTGAGTGTTTCTAAAACATCATTGCGTGATTTTAGTTCATTGAGTATGCTTAAAGAGATAGGCTCTTTTGGATCGATACTAAACTCAAAGCTTTCTGGATCTTCAAAAAAGCTAATAAGTGCTTCATCGAGCATAGTCTCATAATCGTGAGAGTTTGTTTTGGCTATATTGAGCTCAGTTTTATATAGTTTTAAACGCTCACTCTTATAAACTTCAACACTTTTGTTTGCATCCTGTGCTTTGAGTTTTGTTAAGCGCTCTATAAAAGAATCATCTTTGTACTCTAAAGAAGTTGCTCCAAATTTTAAAGTTTGAGGAGCAAGATTGATCTGCATCGGAAAATACTCCATTGCGACCACATTATAAAGTTTTGCTTTGTAGGTGATTTTTCCAGCATTCTCAATTTTTAGCGCAAACTCTTTAATATTTAGCATCTTCTCATCTTTTTCAAATTCATAGTTAATAACAAGATCTGAGTCTATATCTTTAAACTCAAGAGTATTGAGTTTATCTGCAAGATTTGGATTAGATTTAAGCATCGCTAAATCACTTTGAATCCCTTTGAGCTTGATATTCATATAATGAGGTACTGCATTATCAGTATCAAGAGAATCTACGACCATCTCATCGATGAGTAAAGGTTTTTGATTTGGAATACTCAATTTAATATCATAAATATGTGCATCAAAACCAAAAAGATCCATCGAAGTATCGCCATAAGTGATATATGCTTTTGCATTTCCAAGAATCTTGTCTATTTTCGCTTTTATCATATTTGAACTGATAATTTTAAATGTAACGATTGATGCGATTGTAAGTCCAATAATACTAAGACGTATGATCTGGATCGGAATCTCTTTATTAAAAATTTTCATCTGTGTTTTTCCTTTAGTCGTCTGAATCATCATCACTTGTATTATTGCTTTTTTGAGCACTCTCTTTTGGCTTTCCATTTACGTCGGCGTGACAGACTGGATCAAGCTGGACAAAAGTTTTTGGTAAGCTCGCTTTTTTCAACTCTTGATTGACGATTTTGTTTAGACTTGCTCTCATTCTGTCAAACGCTTTTTTCTCTTTGCCTGCAAGGTTACTTGCCGCAACTCTTACAACACTTTGAGGATTGATAGCACGACCATCTTTATAGAGTCCAAAGTGTAGATGCGGGCCAGTTGAGAGTCCGCTTGTTCCTACATAACCAATCACTTGCCCCTGTTTGACGACTGAGCCTTTATGAATTCCACGAGCGTAAGCTTTTTGATGGGCATAAAGTGTCACATAACCGCCTACATGTGATACTTTAGTAAGGTTTCCATATCCATTGGTAACACCGCAAAAGCTGACTGTTCCATTTCCAGCTGCTAAAATAGGCGTTCCCGGTCGCGCTCCATAGTCCACACCAAGGTGTGCTCTAAACTTGTGTAAGATCGGATGCCAGCGCATCATCGTAAAAACTGAACTAATACGGGCATTTCTTACAGGTGCGGCAAGTAAGAATACTTCGAGTTCCGCTCCTTTTTCATCAAAATATTGATCCTCTTTAAATCGATAAACATAGTGTGCTTTATCACCTATTTGCATCATACATACATTGAGAGTGGGCATTGAAAATGGTTGGCCGAGTCTGTACATTCTGTCATACACCATAACAAGTTTGTCACCTTTATGGACATTTTTAAAATTAAGAGAGTTTTTAAAAGCTGCTACAAATATTTTTGCTAATTTTTTTGATTTTGTGACTCTGATGATATCATTGTAAGGAGAACTTTCTATCACAATTGTAAAGGATTCTTTTTTTGTTTCATGGATGATAGGAATCACTTCAAATGCAAGATCGTTTTTATTTTTTGCGATGTGTATTTGAAGGTCGTCATTGATAGGAATGAGTATCTGTTGAATCTCTTTTTTTGGAGATTCTAGTATCTGGCAGTTGACTCCGCTGCGGATCTCTTCTGTGAGTTTTTGGTCATCTGCATCGAGGTTGTAAAAAAGAGCTTTTGAGGGAAGATGAAGTTTTTCTAAAAAAGTAAGATAGGTATCACCATCACTCCAACGGAAATTTTTAATCTGAGAGGAAAAAAGAGTAAGAGGAATAAAAAGTATAAGAAAAAAACGAAACATCAACAACCCTAAAAATAATAATGTCTGTAAGAGTAGCAAAACTAGACTTATAAAAGACTTCTTGTAAATATTCTAAGGTTAGTTTGATACAATTCAAGAAAAAAAGAGAGTTATGATGATAAGGTTTTTTCTATCTATTTTGTCTTTGTGTGCAGCGGGCTTTGCGGGTGTTATCTCTCAGCCTATTGTGAGTGTTGATAAAGAAAACGTGACTATTTCTGCTGATAATGTTGAGCTTGGTATGAGTGGCATTATTGTTAAGCATATTGACAAAGAACACAGCTATATTTTAAAAAGTGCCGTTGTGACAAAATTCGATAAAGAGAGCAAAACAGCACTCTTACATGTAAGCGATTATAAAGAGCTAGAACAAGATGCGCTTCCAAGTGGAAAATGGAGTGTTAGTGTTGGTGATGAGGCTGTGTTAGCCGAAGCCTATTCTCGTGCCTTATTGATCGCTCCAAGTGAAGAGATATACCACCGCATTACAAAAGCATTACCATCGCTGGAATGGGTTCATCCTGATCTTTTTGCCTCTATCCTTTCTCTCAATGGACATCCGACTCCTCTAAAAAAAGATTTTCAAGAGATGTGTGAAATCTCTTCAGTTGGGCTTTTATATATGTATATACATGAAAATCTTTTTACTATCGATTGTAAAAGTATGGGTATCTTGCAAATTGCAGATGCACCATTGAAGCAAGAATCTTTACAACTTCCTTTTTACTCAAGAGTAAGCGATATTAATGCAAATTGGTTTGGAGCGGGAAGCAGTAAACTTAAAGTTTACAACCCATATTATTATGAACTTTTAGTTAAAAGCAATCCGACAAATAAAGCATATTATAATCTCATCAAAAATAAAGAACAAAACTTAACTCAAGTTTTGGAGAAATTTGAAATAAAGGATGAAAAGTGATTGAAAAAAAACACTTAGACAACTTTGAAAAGATCGTAGGCAGTGAAAATATTTATAGCGACAAAGCACATTTAATTGCTTATTCTTATGATGCGACGCGTGAGCATTTTGAACCTGATGCTGTTTTATTTCCACGCCATGAGCAAGATGTAAGTGATATTTTAAAATATTGTAATGAACACCGAATCGTTATAGTTCCTCGTGGAGCTGGAAGCGGTTTTACAGGTGGAGCACTTCCAAGCAGTGGCGGCATCGTGTTGGCGATGGAAAAACATATGAATAAAATCTTAGAGATCGATATGCAAAATATGGTTGCCATTGTACAACCAGGAGTTATCAATATGGAACTCCAACGTGCAGTGGAAGCTGTTGGACTTTTTTATCCACCAGATCCAGCAAGCCAAGAGTACTCTACAATCGGTGGTAATGTGAGTGAAAACGCGGGTGGAATGCGTGCTGCAAAATATGGCATTACTAAAGATTATGTGATGGCGATGCGTGCTGTTCTTCCAAATGGCGATGTCATTAAAGCGGGAAAAAGAACAATAAAAGATGTAGCAGGATATAACATTACAGGGATTTTGATAGCTTCTGAGGGAACACTTGCTGTAACGACAGAAGTGACGCTTAAGCTTATTTCAAAACCAAAACTGACCAAAACTGCTATGGGTATTTTTGATAGTGTGCATCAAGCGATGGAAGCGGTTTATAAAACGATGGCAAGCGGTGTTACACCAGTTGCTATGGAGTTTTTGGATAATCTCACTATCCGTGCTGTGGAGCAGACCTTTCATAAAGGGCTTCCAGTGGATGCGGGTGCGATTTTAGTAACAGATGTAGATGGAAATATGGATGATGATCTTGATTTTCAGCTTGAGACGATTGAGCGCGTTTTCCGTGAAAATGGATGTAGTGATTTTAAAATTGCTCAAACAAAAGCAGAAGCAGCTGACCTTTGGTTTGCAAGACGTAATGCGTCGCCGAGTTTGAGTGTTTATGGAAGTAAAAAACTAAATGAGGATGTCACAGTTCCCCGTTCAGCACTTCCAGCACTTTTAGAGAGATTTTATGCGATTGCCGAAAAATACAATGTAAAAATCCCATGTTTTGGGCATACAGGCGATGGAAATGTGCACACAAACGTTATGGTTGACGGCAAAGATCCAGAACAGGTAAAAATCGCATATCAAGCGATCGAAGAGGTGTTTCAAGCAACTATTGATCTTGGTGGAACTTTGAGTGGTGAGCATGGTATAGGTCTTGCGAAGGCACCATATATGCATATGGCATTTACTGATGAAGAGATGAACCTTTTTAAATCGATCAAAAAAGCATTTGATCCAAATAATATTTTAAATCCCGCAAAGATGGGGCTCGATTAAAAAATCGGAGAGCTAATGAAAAGTAAAAATGAGTTAATTGCGATCACAAATGAGGTGAAATTGCAGATATCTGATATTGATATTGCTCCACCTCTTTTATATCAAACACTTTTCAATAATCTTTTAAGCACAAAAGAGCTTGTGCTAGAGGATGAAAATCTTATGGTAGATGAGATTTTAGAGGGCAGACTTTCAAAGTTAACAAAGCTAAGTGACTCTACTTCAAGACAGATCGTTCAGCTCGAGGGCAACACTAAAAATGCCATGGAAGCGATCAAAAGTAAAGATGATAAGAAATTAGAGCAGATACTAGTAGAAACTGCAAGTCTTCGTAAAGAGATCGAACAACTTAAAGCTTCCATATTTACAGACACGCTTACAAAAGCACACAACCGACAATGGCTTTATGCAAATTATGTAGATAGTGGAGAACACTTTACATGTAAGGGTATTTTAGCCTTTATAGATATGAACTATTTTAAAGATATCAATGATAATTACGGACATATCGCAGGCGACAAAGTTTTGGAGTTTACAGCACTGCATCTCAAAAAAACAAAAGCAGAACTTGTGCGCTATGGCGGGGATGAGTTTTTACTTTTCTTTGGTGAAAATTTATCTGTAGATGCAGTGAATAAAATTATGCGAAGCAACCGAGAACAACTTATTAAAAAAGAGTTGAAATACAAAGAAAACAGTTTTCATACAAGTTACTCATTTGGAGTGATTGGTTTTAAAAAGGGTCAAAATTTTCAAGATGTGCTTTCAAATGTAGATGAGTTGATGTACGCAGATAAAGAGGATTTTAAACACAGACTTATTACAGGCTAAAAAAGCCTTACATCCAGAGGGATCTCTGGGTAAAACTTTAGATAAGACCTAGTTCTGCTAAGATAGGCTTTATATTTTGCGAAATCTCTAAAAGTTCTTCGTAAAAAATTCCCTCAGCTTTATCTTCTACAACCCACTCCTCAAGACGTTTGATCGTTTGTGATTTTTCCGCTTCACTTAGTTCTGGCGCTACTGTGACTCTCTCTTTGATTTGTTGCATATGTTCATGGTGTTTGTGTGAACTCATTTGTTCTCCTTTAGTAGTTTTTATAGTTTCCAGATTTTACATCTTCACGTATGGCATCAAGTTTTTTTTCAAGTATAGCAAGTAAAATAGTTGCAGCTTGTTCATCATCAACTTCGGGAATATCCCAATCTGTGATCTTCATATTTGCTTTAAACAAAAGCTCCAACTCTGTTTCGATTTCGCTTTTTCTACTCTCAAATTCTTTTAATAGGGGATTCATGATAGCTCCTTTATGTGGCTTTTCAATTCTACTAGAGAGAGGCTTAAACTTCTCCTACCATGGAGGTATTCTTTGAATACGCATCTAATTAACACTTTTGTAACACTTTATTTTTATAATTCGTGTAACTTATCTTTAAATGGATGTGAGAATGAATAAAATAGTTTTATTGTCTTTAGCGGCTATTTCAGTGATCGCCGCAGACACTGTAGTTTTACCAGGTGTTTCTGTAGATGCGAGTAGCATGAACGCTCCAAGCGCAGATAGTGTAAGCTTGCCTGCAACAACCGCTTCAACAGGTGATTCGGCTGCTTTACTCAAAGACCTTTCAGGTGTGAGTTTAAACTATAATGGTGGTGTTGCGACACTTCCATCAGTTCACGGTATGGCGGATACTCGTGTTAAAACTGACGTTGATGGTATGACGATCACTTCTGCTTGTCCAAACCACATGAACCCATCACTCTCTTATGTTGACTCATCAGAAATACAGTCTATGAGAGTTACAGCAGGTATCACACCTGTTAGTGAGGGTGGAGATTCCATTGCGGGGACTATCTCTGTAAAATCAAAAGAGGCGCAGTTTGCAAGTAAAGCAGGAGATTACCTGTTTTATGGCGATATGACAGCGTTTGAGCACAGCAACGGCGGAGCTGTTGGTGTGGGCATCAACGCAAATGCAGCGACGGATAAGATCAACATTGGTTATTCTGGTTTTGCAGAAAAATCTGGCGATTATAGAGATGGTCATGGCAACATCGTCAAAGATACACTTTTT
This sequence comes from uncultured Campylobacterales bacterium, assembly GCA_903892995.1. Taxonomy (GTDB): domain Bacteria; phylum Campylobacterota; class Campylobacteria; order Campylobacterales; family Sulfurimonadaceae; genus Hydrocurvibacter. Next base: position 36,616 of record CAITKP010000007.1, on the reverse strand, counting down.
GATCAACAAAAACAATCTCTCTCTTTAGCATATAAAATTGCCGAAGATAATGTCATCTCAGGAAAAATCTCTAAAGCAGATGTGTTCTATGAGGGCTTCCCAAATCAGTATATGGATATGTTAGCAAATGGTGCGACAAACAGATCACTTAACTATAAAGGACGCATTGGAAATCTTTCAGTTGATGCGACACTTTATAATCAAGATACTGGGCATTATATGAATAAGCTTGGAGATAGAACAAGTCCTTCTACTGCAGATGCAACTCATACCACAGGTATGCCTATGAATACTGCTTCAAAAGAATCGGGATACAATGTAAAAGCAACGCTTGCTTTGGGTGATATTCATATGGTTAAATTTGGTGGAGATGGAGATTTCTTCAAGTTAAATGATTGGTGGCCACCAGCAAGTGGTACTCCTATGATGTCAGGCATGAATCCAAATACTTTTTGGAATATTAATGATGGTAAAAGAGATAGAATTGGATTTTATCTAGAAGATGATGCTCAGTGGACAAAAAGGTTTTCCACAAATATGGGTGTAAGAACTGATATTGTAAATATGAATACGGGTGATGTTGTTGGTTATAACAGCTCTAATAATGATCCTGCAGATGCAGCCAAATTCAATGCCTTAGATCATAAAAAAGAGTTCACAAACTATGATATTACAGCAATGGGTAAATATGAACTCAGCGAAATGAGCGATGTTGAGTTTGGTTATGCGAGAAAAACTCGTTCACCTGATTTGTATGAACTTTATACTTGGGCGGGAAGCGGATATGAGTATGGAGCATCTGGATACTCACTTTCTAATCCTATCAAAATGGATATGAGAATGATCAACACTTATGGTGATGGAAATGGGTATGTTGGAAATATTAACCTCAAACCAGAAATCGCAAACACTTTTAGTGCAACACTTGATCTGCACGACAGTTCAAAAAAAGAGTGGGGATTTAAATTGACTCCATACTACACAATGATTCAAAATTATATTGATGTTGCTTATGTGTCAGGATCATTAGCAACTTCAAGCACATCGACAAGTGGTAAAGTAAGTTCGGTCTATTTGCAGTTTATAAATGATGACGCAATTATGTACGGAGCGGATGCCTCTGGATTTGTAGGTGTTTGGGATAATGCACAATACGGTGCAGGAACACTCAAAGGTACTGCAGGATATACAAGAGGGATGCGTTCTGATGGCGGAGCACTCTATCATCTAATGCCATTGCATGCAAAAATAAGTTTAGATGAGGTAAAAGGTGCTTTTAACGCTGGTATAGATGTCACAGCTGTTGCTTCTAAAGATTCTGTAGATAGTATCCGTAAAGAGCCAACAACTCCAACGTACACTCTAATAGACTTACGTGCAGGATACCAGATCAATAAAAGTATCCGTTTTGATCTTGCAATCACAAATTTTACAAATCTTGCCTATGCGATGCCTTTAGGTGGTGTAAATGTTATTCCATCAAACACATACACACCAATCCAAGGTGCAGGAAGATCAGTCGATATGGCTGTGAACGTAAAGTTTTAAAAATCTTTATAAATTCAAAGCCCTTTTTTTATCTAACATTATGATGAGTTTTATAGTGCTCATCATAATGATAGAGCCAACCATCCCAGCCATGACTAGAGCGTAATATTCATTGGAGCTAATAGAGTTCGTTTCTTTACCAATCGTTGCAATAGCAAGTAAAAAAGTAAGAGGCATGGAGTCTCCCATGGCAAGCATAAGTGTGTTTTTTAATCCCAATTTTTGGAGATATACCATTGAACTAGCAATGCGTATAGAGAGCATAATGCCCAAAATCTGTAGAGCTAGAAACATAATATCAGGTGAAGTAATAGCTTCTAAATTGAGAGTAGAACCAACATAGATAAAAAATATTGGAACTAAAAATCCAAATCCAAGCGATGAGAGTTTATGCGGTAAATCTACTTTGTGTTTAAAAAATGTAGTGATAAAGATTCCAGCAATAAAAGCACCAAGCACCATATCAAGACCCAGTGATATCATAAGTCCAATCATCGCAAAGAAAAACGCCATCGAGAGTCGGATATCTTTTTCGCTGTTATCGTTTTCTGGCATAATGATTTTGCGCAGATTTGGATACCACCAAAAGATCGTAGTTGCAAATTTGTAAATCAATCCAGAAGTGATTAAAAAGAGAATCAAAATACCTATCGCACGAAGAAAACTGATAGTTAATCCATACTCCAATACACCACTTAGCAGTGTGAGGGCTGTGATACTTATAAGCTCGCCAAAAATTCCAATAATCAAAGTAAGTTTAATCCACGGTTCCTCTTTACCAACCTCTTTGATTAGTGCCATAATCATCCCAAGCGAGACGATAGGAAAGGCAACGAGATAGATAATGGAGTAGTGAAAAAACCATACAATGAGTGCGGATAGAGAGTATAAAATAAAGAAATATCCAATAGCTCTTTTAAAAAGAGAGGCTTTGATAGTCAAAAAGTTTTTGAGATTGACTTCCATTCCCGCTAAAAACATCAAAAATAAAAAGCCTGTTTTTGCAAGAAGGGGAATATAGGTATTGCCATGTAAAATGCCCATATAGCCTATGATAGATCCAAAAATAATCTCTACAACTGCCAGTGGAAAACGAAGCGTTTGCGCAACAAAAGGAGCGATGAGCAACACGCCTGAGAGTACACCTATGATAAGTGGAATATCTTGCAAATTATGCTCCAAACTGCATTGTCACACAGTGAAGCGATCCATGTTGGCGAATAAGCACAGAGCAATCAACACCAACTATATCTCTGTCTTTGAAAAAATCTTTAAAGATTTGTAGCGCTTCTTCATCTTGGCGCACGCCATAAGTAGGCACAATAACCGCACCATTGACAATCAAAAAGTTCGCATAAGTCGCAGGAAGTCTTTCATCATCATAATAGATCGCATCTGTAAATGGCAGAGCGATAAGCTCTAAATTATATTGCGCGGCAAACTCTTGAAGTTGTGCCTCCATTTGAGAGATCGCTTCAAAATGTTCATCGTTTTTATCTTTACATGTAAGATACATTATCGTTTTTTCATCCACAAAACGAGCCAGTGTGTCGATGTGACTGTCGGTGTCATCACCAGCTAAATAGCCATGATCAAGATATAAAACTTCATTGACACCAAGTTTTTCTTTTAAAAGCTCTGTAGTCTGCTCTTTTGTATAGTTTTTATTGCGGTTTGGGTTGAGCATACACTCGCTTGTTGTGAGCAGAAGCCCTTTAGCGTTGCTCTCGATCCCACCGCCTTCGAGTATAAAATCGATTGTTTCCATAGGAGTTTTGTAATAAGGAGCCAAAGCTTGACTCATCGCATTGTCAAGATGCGCATCAAACTTTCCTCCCCAGCCTGTGAAAGTGAAATCAAGCAGTTTTTTCTCACCATTTTCAATGATGGTAATTGCACTGCAATCTCTCGCCCAAGTATCATTTGTTTGAAATAGAACAAACTCTAAGTTTGTAAAATCACTAAAATAGCTCTTCACAAGCGCCACATCATCACAAACAATGAGGCAGGTTTCATACTTTGCAATCGCCTGAGCGATATTTACAAAAGTGAGCCTTGCTTCTTCTAGATAATCTATCCAATCACTCTGTTCATGAGGAAAGATGAGCTGGACAAAACTTTGTTTTTCAAACTCTGCTGGAAAGCATTTTATTTGCTTTGTATCGGATATAATTTCGTTATGGCACATATTAACCTCAATAAAAAATCATTTTTTCATAATCTCGACATTATCGCACAAGTTGCATCAGCCAAAGATAAAATAGCGGTCGTTTTAAAAGATAACGCTTATGGACACGGCTTGGTTGAGATGGCCTCAATGGCTCAAGAATACGGGATCAAAAACGCAGTCGTAAGGACGCATCAAGAAGCCTTACATGTAAGCGAATTTTTTGAGACTATTTTAGTTCTTGCAGATATTTCACTCACACCTATAAAAAATGCAAACTACACTATCAATGCTCTTGCATCTATCAAACATTTTTCTGCAGGCACCAATGTTGAGATCAAAACCGACACTGGTATGCACAGAAACGGTGTGAAAATTGAGGAGCTTGAAGAGGCATTTTTACTCTGCAAAAAACAGGGCTTACATGTAAAGGGTGTTTTTACCCATCACGCAAGCGCTGATGAACTCTCTAGCGAATGGTTTGTCCAAGAACAAAATTTTAAAGATATCAAAGAAAAAGCCTTAGAGATCGCGCAAAAAGAGGGGATAAACAAGCTTCGTTTTCACTCTCAAAACTCTGCTGCACTTTTTCGAGCAGGCGAGTGTTCGCATGATATGGCACGAGTTGGGATCGCTATTTATGGGTGTTTAGAACAAAATGAAGTGATCTATCAAAGCTCTAATTCGCACGACGCTCTTAAACCTGTTCTTTCACTTTGGGCTTCTCGGATCTCTTCTCGTATTTTAAAGGCTAAAGAACGCATTGGCTATGGCGGGACTTACACTGCGAGTGAAGATATGCAAGTTGGTAATTATGATCTTGGATACGCCGATGGGCTTTTACGCAGCGCTTCAAATAAACATGTAACACCAAAAGGGTACAAAATTCTTGGGCGCATTTCAATGGATAACGTAAATCTCAATTGTGATGAAGAGGAAATTTGTATTTTTGATGATGCAAATAGTTATGCACAAAGTGCTGGAACAATCGGGTATGAAGTCTTAACCTCAATGCGTGAATATATCACAAGGAGAATAGGATGAAAAAATGGAGTACAAGTTTTAGAATTTGGCATTGGGTCAATGCTTTTGTAGTGATGGGACTTATAGGCACAGTTCTCTTACGTGAGACATTTTTAAATAGCAGAGAAAATGCTTCAATCATCTCAAATAAGCTTTTAGAGATGGGCATTGCACTCTCAGGTGAGCAAGCAAAAGTGATAGCAAAAAGCATATTTGCTCCAATGTGGGAGTGGCATATCTATTTAGGATATCTTTTTGGTGCCTTAGTGCTTTATCGTCTAGCGCTATTTTTCACAAAAAGTGGAAAGCAAAGTTTTTGTTTTAAAGAGTTAGATATGCATCATAAACTTGTAAGTGCTGGGTATGTAGTGATTTATGTATCACTCTTTTTTATGGCTATAAGTGGGCTTATGATCCATTTTTATGAAGAACTTGGAGTTCTAAAAGAGACCGCACATGATATCAAAGAGCTTCATGAAGCTGTTTACAATATTATCTTGATCTTTGTACCTTTACATGTAGCGGGTGTTGTTGTTGCAGCGTTAAGAGGCGAAGAGGGACTGATTTCTAAAATGGTAAATGGCAAATGAAGGGATCGCAGGGACAATTTGTCCCTGCAATTTTAGGAAATAGATTTCCTAAAATGTATAGTATCTGTTAATTTATATCTGGCTTTGGAGTTGTTGCGCTACAAGCTGGCAGTTGTGGGTATGAGACACTTGGTTTTTTTCCATTGAGTGCTTTAAAAAATTCAGCGATATCTGCTGCTTGTTCATCACTTACGGTTGTTCCAAGTTGGATACGTCCCATCTCTTGAATCGCTTCTTTTAAAGTTGCAACTGCACCGTTGTGGAAATATGGAGCAGTTTGTGTGATATTTCTAAGAGTAGGAACTTTTACCATTGCATTTGCATTTCCCTTAAAATCTCCAATATGAGCGTATTTATATGGAGCTGCTACACCAAATGCTTGCATCTCTCCGCCTAATGCAACGCCAGTATGGCATGAAGTACATCCAAGATCGATGAAAGTTTTAAGACCTTTTTTCTGCTGTGTGTTAAGGGCTTTGTCGTTGCCTTGTAAAAATTTATCATAAGAAGCTGGAGTTACTAAAGTACGTTCAAAAGTAGCGATTGTATCAGCTACAAGCTCAAAAGTGATAGTTTTATTGCCATACGCTTTTTTAAACTCTGCTACGTACTCCGGCATAGATGTTACAACTGAAACAATATGCTCAGGAGTCGCCGCCATCTCTGGCGCTGCTTGGATTGGTCCTTGGGCTTGATTTTCTAAATTTGCAGAGCGTCCATCCCAAAACTGTGAACTAAAAAATACTGCATTATAAACTGTTGGTGAATTTAGGTGATGAGGGTTTGAAGTCCATTTATGTCCAACAGCTGCATCTACACCATCAACTCCACCAGTCGCTAAATTGTGACAAGTATTACAGCTGATAAGTCCACTTTTTGATAAGCGTGCATCAAAGAAAAGTTTTTTTCCAAGTTCAACTTTTGCTGCAGTGATAGGATTTTTTGGGTTATCTATAAGTTTGTTTAACTCTTTTTGTTTTGATGGTATCGGCATCAATCCCGCTTTTTTAGCATCTTGCATTAATGGCGTTGCAGCCATAAGTGCTGATGCAACTATTGTACTTATTATTGCAATTTTCATCTTATTTCCTTTTTTCTAATGGATAATTTTTATCCTTTGGAGTATTATATTATCACTTTACTTAAAGGATAATTATTTTCTTTTAAGATACTTTTAATATTCAACGTTATAATTGCAGCATGAATTACGAAAACTTATTACGCGAACATGGACTTAAAGTCACACCGCAAAGATTGGGAATATTGTCTCTTATGGATCAAAAGGGTCATATTAGTGTTGATGAACTCTATCTAAATATCAAAGATCAGTTCACCTCTATATCGCTTGCGACTATGTATAAAAATGTAAATTCGATGATGGCATCTTCTGTGATTACAGAAGTAAAGATCCCAAAACAAAAATCAAGATTTGAAATTGCCAAAGAGGCTCATGGGCATCTCTTATGTCAAGAATGTGGTGAGTTTATGGATATAGAGCTTGATCTTGAAAAGATCGTAGATGATGTTTCTATAAAGAGTAAGTATAAACTTGTAGAGACAAGTTTAGTTTTGAGCGGTATATGTCCCCTCTGTCAGCATTCTTCTGCTAGTCCAGTATCTATTTTTCCAGTAGCTCATTCCCATATTTGAGATCATAACACCGCCTCTTGTTGATGAGTGGATGAAGCTGCTATTTCCAATATATATCCCTACATGTCTAAGATGTGGGTTTATTTTAAAGAAGACCAAATCTCCTGGTTGGAGTTGTGAAGTAGAAATCTCTTTACCTTTAAGAACTTGATTACTACTGTCTCTTGGAAGATCAATAGCAAAAGCTGATTTGTACATCGCTTGCACAAAACCTGAACAATCAGTTCCAGTTTGACCCGTGCTTCCATATCTATATGGTGTATTTTCCCATTTTTTATATTCTGCATGGAGTTTTTCTAAAAGAGCAGCTTGTTTATCATCTATTTCTGTATCTTGAGGCATTTGAAGTGTAGTTTGGAGAGCTTGTTCTTGATTGTCTTGAGAGTTGTTTAAACCTGGATAGTTTGCAGGATATAACATATCCTTCGAACAACCGCTAAGTAGAATAATAAATAATATAAGTATCGAAGATTTTATTATGAGCATATTTTAATTATCGCCTTTGCAAAAATAACACCATCAACGCCAAGAAGAGCTAGATCTTCTATTTCCTCTTCATCATCGATGTGAACCAAAATTTTAGCATCAAAAAGATAATCGTTTGCTACTTTTTGCGCATCTTCTGCCAATTTTGATTCTACAATAATGTATGAAGCTCCCATTGTATGGGCATAAATGAGCTCTTTTATATTTTTTACATGTAAGGCGAATTTTATGGAATTTGTAAATAGGTGATCGATAATATCGAGATTATTTTCGTCAAAATTGAGAAAAAGAGTTGAATTTGAGGGAGTTTTTGGAATACAGTAGATGTTTTCCACATGGTAAAAATGTTCACTTGCTAAAAATCTATGACCAAATAAAATCATTTTGCACTCCTTAAACACTCTTTAGAGCAATAATAGCTTCCATTTGAAACTATAGCCTCATTAATCTCCACATAGATCTTACATGTAGAGCATTGTACCATATCATTATCTTCTAAATCTTGATTTTTGTTTTTTGGAGTGAGTGTTTTTTTCTTAATATAATAATTGTAAACAAACCAGATAATACCGATAACTAAAAGCCATTTTAACATCTTGATTTTCCTATTGTTGTATATTTTTTATAAGAAGATAGTGACGGTTAGCTGCTTTTATGACTTCATGTTCATAGCTTACATTAGCGTCTTGGACTTCATCATAGACTTTTTCACCTTTATAAAAAAGCAACATTGTTTTTTCATGGCGAAAAGGTTTACTGAGTTCTAAAAGCATATTAGTCTCAGTCACAGCGCGCGAAGTGATAATATCAAAACTCTGTTTTTCGAGTTCCTCAACACGACATTTTTTAATCTCAACATTTTTTAAACCAAGATCAGCTTTTATAAACTGTAAAAAGCTAGCTCTTTTTGCAAGTGGTTCTACGAGAGTTACTTTTGTATCTGGAAGGGCAAAAGCTAAAATCATACCAGGAAAACCTGCCCCTGTTCCGATATCCATAAGCGTAGATACCTGAGGTAAAAATTTTACAGGCAAGAGGGCGTCTAAGATAAACTCATCAAGAGTCTTTTCATCTTTTGCGCCAGTGAGATTATGAATTTTATTCCATTTAAAGAGATGCTCTTTATATTTTTGTATATTATAAAAAAAATCTTCAGGAAGCGAAATCTCTTTTTTGTTGATCATAGTGTTTAAATTCAATGAAAATCCTTACGTGCCAAAGAGCACTTTACATGTAAGGTATTTTATCATAAGCTCTCTTTTCTTTTAACTAAATGAATGGAATTGTTTTTGCTTGTAAAAATTGTCTATTTTAAATGAAATAGATGATTTTATATAAGGAGGGATGTTATGACAGTAAATAGTACGATGCAGACGGACTACACTTCATTAGGTGTACAAAATCAAAATTCAACTAGCAGTACATCTGGTAGTTTTAGCGACATAATGCAACAACTTGCAGATCAGCTTTTAAATACTATAGATACAAATAAAAATGGTTCTATAGATAAAACAGAGTTTAGTAGCGCAGCGCAAAATCTAGCGCAAAAACTTTCAACAAATCCTGTAGATTCAACAAAAGTTGATAATGCTTTTAGCTCTATTGATAAAAATGGAGATGGAAATATAGATGGCAGCGAATTATTGAGTGCATTAAAAGATCTAACCGAGCAATCATCGCAAGCAAAAGGTGTCCATCATCACCATCATCACTCTCAAAGTGGAGCAAGTGCTATGAGTTTACAAAATACAAATACACAAACAGCTACACCAAGCTCTTCTCAAAACAGTGATACACTTCAGTCTGTGTTGATGAAAAATATACTCTCAGCATATAACACAAGTCATTCACAAACAAATGGTGGTGGTATCAGTTTAACGGCTTAAGCAGCAAAGGGAGTTTTATAAAAATGCATAAATGGATGAGCATTTTGTAGAGCCGATATATGTGTTAACTTTGGTGGGTTTATTTAGGGATATGGAGAATCTACCAAAAGAGATACATGCGGCAAAAAAATTGCTACATGTAAGGGTTTAACTATTTATTTGCGCCACATTTTTTTTCAGATTTTTCTTCCATATTAGCGCCACATTTCATACTAGCACCACATTTCATGCCAGATTTTTTGCAATCACATTTTGCTTTTGGATCTTTTTTTGCAGCACAGTTTGGATTTGGACAAGTTTTAGCATCGCATCCTTTACCCATGTTCATATCTTTTTTCATAGCAGCGCCACATTTCATAGAAGCACCACATTTCATATCAGACGCACCAAGCGTTGATGCTCCAAAAAACATCATAGCAATTAACAATAAAGCAGAGAGAGAGAATTGTTTCATAATTCATCCTTTGTGATTTTGAGATGAGATATTATATATGGAAATTATTTGAATAATCTTAAATAAAAACTGATTAAATTTTGATACTTTGGAGAGATTTAAATTCAGGCTTTAATGCTATAATCTTTCATAAAATAAATGATAGCAGGAGACTCCATGGCACTCAAAGTCGTTATTTCACATAAGACTCATTATAAATATGATAAATATATCTCTTTATCGCCGCATGTTATAAGACTTCGTCCCGCACCTCACAGTCGAACTCCAATTGAGAGCTATTCATTAAACATTACTCCTAAAGAGCACTTTATAAATTGGCAACAAGATCCTTTTGGAAACTATCTTGCTCGCATTGTTTTCCCTGAAAAAGTAAAAGAGTTTGGAATCGATGTAGAGATCATTGCCGATATGATTACTATAAACCCTTTTGATTTCTTTGTTGAAGAGAGTGCAACGAATTATCCTTTTAAATATAACAAAGAGCTTTCTAAAGAACTGATTCCATACTTGGAAGTCACTGAAAATGGGAAAAAACTTCAAGAGTTTATAAAAACGCTTGATTTAAAAGAGCGCCCTATAATTGACTTTATGGTCTATCTAAATACTGAAATATATAAATATCTCAACTATACAATCCGCTTAGAACCAGGGGTTCAAACTTGTGAAATCACACTTGGAAATAAACTTGGAAGCTGTCGTGATTATGCTTGGCTTTTTGTGCAAGTATTTCGTCATTTAGGGCTAGCAGCACGTTTTGTTTCGGGTTATTTGGTACAGCTTAAAGCCGATGTAAAATCACTCGATGGTCCAAGCGGTCCTGAGGAGGATTTTACTGACCTTCACGCATGGACAGAGGTTTATATCCCTGGTGCTGGCTGGGTTGGACTTGATGCGACAAGCGGACTTTTTGCAGGCGAGGGACATATCCCACTTGCATGTACTCCATCTTTTGAGAGCGCACACGCAATAGAGGGGATGGGAGATAAAGCAGAAGTGGAGTTTGAATATTCAAACACAGTGACACGTATTTTTGAATCTCCTCGTGTTACAAGACCTTATAGAGAAGACCAATGGGACGCGATCTATAATCTTGGTTTTGAGGTGGATAAAGAGCTCGAAGCAAATGATGTTCGCCTCTCTATGGGCGGTGAGCCGACTTTTGTCTCCATCGATGATATGGAATCCCCTGAGTGGAACACCGCAGCCGATGGGCCTCATAAAAGAGAGCTTGCAGATAAACTTTCACGCAAACTTTTAGGCTCTTTTGCAAAGGGTGGAATGCTCCATTATGCGCAGGGCAAATGGTATCCAGGAGAGCCAATTCCACGATGGCAAACATCGATCATCTGGAGAAAAGATGGCAAGAAAATCTGGAAAAATCCATCGCTGTTTGCAGATATGAATGAGACATATAACTATACAAATAAAGATGCACTCAAGTTTATGAATACACTTGCCCTGATGCTTGGAATCAGTCCAAATAATGTAGTCAAAGCCTATGAAGATCCCTATTATTACATTATGAAAGAGGCTCAACTTCCTTTAGATGTTGATGCTCTAAAAGTGGATCTTAAAGATTCTCTTGAGCGCCAAAATATTGCAAAAGTGCTTTCTCAAGGACTCAATGAAGAGGTGGGTTATGTACTTCCTCTGAATTTTGGTGAGACAAAATGGCTCAGTTCTGGATGGGCATTTAGACGTGGGGAGCTGTTTTTGATCCCGGGGAACTCTCCTGTTGGATTACGCTTGCCGATGGATTCTTTAGAGCAAAAACCAAAAGCGGAACTGCCTCCTCATTTTGAGCCTGATCTTTTTAAAGATGTTCCTGGGTTTGAGAAGCTCAGAAAAGATGCACGCTCTCGTTATGAAAAGATGGTTCGCACCAAAGATGCACAAGATGTCATGTTTGTTCGAACGGCTTTAAATATTGAGATTCGTGATGGCAAACTCTATATTTTCTTGCCACCACTGAACCATACACAGGCATTTTTAGACTTGATGGTAAGTATCGAAGAGGTTGCAAAAAAACTCAACATAAAAGTAGTATTAGAAGGGTATGAACCAGCTCATGATCTTCGAATTGATCGTATCAAAGTCACTCCAGATCCAGGTGTTATCGAGGTCAATATCCAGCCTGCGACTTCATGGAAAGAACTCACTGACAATCTTTTTACATTGTATGAAGATGCAAGACAATCGCGCCTTGATACACAAAAATTTATGCTCGATGGGAAACATACAGGAACAGGTGGCGGAAATCACGTCACCATCGGTGCGCTCAAACCTGAAGATAGTGCTTTGCTTCGCCGTCCTGAGTTGCTTAGAAGTCTGATCACTTTTTGGCAACACCATCCAGGACTTTCATACCTTTTTTCTGGGATTTTTATCGGGCCAACTTCTCAAGCACCGCGTGTGGATGAGGGAAGGTTGGAAAACCTTTATGAGCTTGAGATCGCATTTTCTCAGATTCCCCAAAACGGCGAAGTGCCATTTTGGCTTACAGACAGACTTTTCCGTCATATGTTGACAGACATAACAGGAAATACGCATAGAAGTGAATTTTGTATTGACAAACTTTACTCGCCAGACTCTTCAACTGGACGTTTAGGAATACTTGAACTTCGTGGATTTGATATGCCACCACACCAGCATATGGCACTTTTACAGATGTTGCTTGTGAGAACTTTAGTGTCACTATTTTGGAAAAAACCATATAAACACAAACTTGTACGTTGGGGAACACAGCTCCATGACAAGTTTTTGTTAGAGCATTACGTCAAAGAGGATTTGCGAGACATCGTCGAGTTTTTAAATAATGAAGGATATGCGTTTGAACTTGATTGGTTTGATCCATTCTTTGAGTTTAGATTTCCGCTTTATGGAATGGCAACGGTTGAAAACTTCCATCTTGAACTTCGTGCGGCAATCGAGCCTTGGCATGTTTTGGGTGAGGAGAGTTCATCACAAGGAACTTCTCGTTATGTTGATTCTTCATTAGAGCGTGTTCAGGTCAAAGTAAGCCACTTTGTACCAGAGCGTTATGTGCTTACATGTAACGGTGTAAAGATTCCTCTAAGTCCTACGGGAGTGGAGGGGGAGTTTGTTGCGGGTGTGAAATATAAAGCGTGGCAACCATGGTCGGCATTGCATCCGACAATCGGTGTAGATACTCCACTTGTATTTGATGTTGTCGATAAATGGAATCAACGCTCAGTGGGCGGTATGACCTACCATGTTTCTCATCCAGGTGGGCGAACTTATGATAGTTTTCCAGTAAACAGTTATGAAGCTGAATCACGACGCATTAACCGTTTTTGGGATTTTAACCACTCTCAAGGCGAGATAGAATATATCTCCTCAGCGGTTGTGCAACAATCTCTAGTCGAGGTCAATGGTGCAAAACGTGCTGTGATCACAAAAGCAAAAAGTAAAGAGAGCAAACGCTTTTACTTCCAAGAGGTTGCACAAAGTTTGGAGTATCCAAACACACTAGATTTGAGAAGAAAGTGGGCTAAACAGTAGATGTCAATCTTTGAGAGTTATGTATCAGAACCCTCGTTTGATGAGGTGTTTGATAGAGACAAAAATGTTCGTTCATTTTGGAAAGATATCATTTCTGATATCGAAGATGCTGGTTTAGATGTTTTAAAAGCTAAGCAAGCCGATATCGATTGGCATCTTGAAGATAATGGTGTTACATTTAATGTTTATGATACACATGAAAAGAGCGCACAACGTTTTTGGAGTATGGACCCGATCCCTTTTGTTATTACGCAAGAGGAGTGGGCACAAATCACCAAAGGCTTAGAGCAAAGAGCGACTCTGCTCAATCTGATTTTTAAAGATCTTTATGGAGAAAAAAAGCTTTTAAAAGAGAATATTATCCCCGCTGAAGTGGTGTATGGGCATAAAGGGTATGCGCCTGAAGTGTTTGATTTTGGGTATAAAGAGCGTTTTAATCTCTACTTTTATGCAACAGATATGGCTCGTGGTCCTGATGGAAAGATGTGGGTTATAAACGATAGAACGCAAGCTCCATCAGGTCTTGGCTATGCAATAGAAAACCGTTTGACCATGAACTCTATTGCAAAAGAGCTTTATCCAAATATTGCGACAAAAAAACTTTATACTTTTATTGAGGAGTATAAAAGCTTACTTTTAAAGCTCACAGACGGCGATCTTAGTAAAGCTGCCATTTTAACTCCTGGACCCCACAATGAAACCTATTTTGAACATGCATATTTAAGCTCATTTTTGGGAATTGATTTGGTGCAAGGAGATGATCTTTTAAGTAAAAATGGTTCTCTTTGGCTCAAAAGTCTTAGCGGTTTAAAGCAGATAAATACCCTTTTAAGACGTGTTGATGATAGATATTGTGATCCATTGGAACTCAATGAGGAATCAAGATTGGGTGTTGCTGGTCTTGTAGAATCTATGAGAGAGGATAATTTAACACTTATAAATCCCATCGGCAGTGCAATTTTGGAAAATGTGGGTCTTATCCCTTTTATGGAAAAAATATGTGAGTATTTTTTAGGTGAAAAGCTGCTTTTATCTCAAATTGCAACTTGGTGGTGTGGACAAAAAAAAGAGCTTGATTTCGTTTTAGAAAATTTTGACCATCTCATCATAAAAAAAATAGATAGAACTGAGAGTATTCAAGTCTATTTTGTCAATCAGATCTCTCAAGAGGCTAAAGAGCGTCTCAAAGAGTTACTTGTTCAAAATCCGCATCAGTATATTGCTCAAGAAGAGGTTGCTTTTTCTACGATTCCCTATTATGCTGGTGAAAAAGTGGAACCTCGAAACGCAGTTGTGAGAACATTTTGTTTAAAAAATGAGAGTGGATATAGTGTGATGAATGGTGGCTTGGTTCGAGTCTCTGCACAAAAAGATTCACTACTGGTCTCTTCACAAAAGGGTGGAAAAAGTAAGGATTTATGGATACTTGGCGGAAGTGAAGATGAGATCCCTTTAGCAAACTTTTTTAAATATACTCAATATTTAGAGACATCGATCGATAAGATCTCTACTCCAAAAGCTGAAAATCTTTTTTGGCTTGGACGCTATTTAGCACGCTGTATCACAACGACACGTTTGATTATGCATGTTATTAAAAAGATCACAAATTTTTACAGATATGAAGTAGTGACTTCAAAAGAGTCACAGATTATCTTGCAAAATGCGCTCACACATATGACGATGACCTATCCTGGTTTTTTAGATCAAAATAATCAAAAAAATCTTGAAATTTTTCCGATGCATGAAATCATCTCAGTCATAAAAGATTCCAATAGAGTTGGATCACTGAGCTTTACAATCTCTATGTTATCAAATGCAAATATGAATTTAAAAGATCTTTTAGCCTTTGAATCTTCTAAACTTTTTGATAAGATGCTTCATGAATGGAATGAGTTTATCAATAAAAATAATGACTCAACGCTGAGTGTAGCGGATCATTTAGACGATCTGCTTATTTACATGATGGCATATAAAGAGCTTGTAAAAGAGAGTATGTTTAAGGAACAGGGGCTTATTATTTATGAAATCGGATACAAAATCGAAGTCGCCTTACTTTTGATATCTAAAGCAAGATCGATGCTTTGTGTAAAACTTGATAGATTTATCGGGCATGACGTTTTAGAGGGAATGCTCAACTCTGTGGAGAGTTTTAATGCTTATCGGGCAATTTATAGAAGCTCTTTGACTTTGGAAAATGTAGTGGATTTTTTGATCTTAAACCCGCAATTTCCTAAATCTCTTTTACAGATCACTACACAACTCCTTAAAGAGTTTAAACTCTTGCCAAAGGCAAAAACATATTTGACTTCTTATGAAGAACCAATACAAAAAGCACAAAAACTGCTTGAGAATATCAGACTTCTTGATTTGATGCAAACACAAGAGAATGAAGGGATTTATATGAAACTTGATGAACTTTTAGTGACCCTCTCAGGCTTATATATGGAGTGCTCAAATGAGTTTTCAAATACCTATTTTTCACATTATGATGAGTAAAAATGATCTATAATATCTATCATAAGACAACATTTCACTATCAAAGTATGGTGAGTTACAGTCATAATATTGCAAGACTCAAACCCATAGAATCTGAACATCAAAAACTACTTTCCTACTCTATGTCCGTTGTACCTTGTGAGTATGAATCCCATCAATTTTTTGATATTTTTGGCAACAACAATACCCATCTTGTTATTCGTGAACCGCACCAAGAACTCAGTGTCATTGGTGAGTCAAAAGTGGAAATATTAGAAGAAAAGATTCAAGAAAAAATAGATATTTTTAGGTCAAAAACTGTTTTATATGGAGATACTCTTGAGAGACTTTCTAAATTTCATATTGATGATATAGAAGCAAAACAGTTTCTATTTGAGTCAAAATTAATACCCACAAAATCGCAAAAGATTAAAGAGTATGCTTTAGAATCCTTTTCTAAAGAGCGATCTCTTTTTGAAGCTACCGAGGAGTTTATGGGACGTATCTTTAGAGATTTTGAGTTTGTATCTGGTTTTAGTGATATTACAACGCCTGTGGAGAATATTTTTGAAGCTAAAAAAGGTGTTTGTCAAGATTTTGCACAATTTGCAATCTCTGCTTTGCGTAGTATAGGACTGAGTGCAAAATATATGAGTGGATATATCGAAACTTTGCCTCCAGATGGTAAAGAGAAACTTTTTGGAGCAGATGCTTCGCATGCTTGGTTTGCAGTTTATATTCCAGATATCGGGTGGGCAGAGTTTGATCCAACAAACAATATGATTCCACAAGAGCAGCATATTCTTCTAGGTTCTGGACGGGATTATTATGATATCTCTCCGTTAAAAGGGGTTGTGCGAAGCAGTGGTGGAAGTCATTTGGGAGTTATGGTCGATGTTAGGCGAGATGTGCAAAGAGTTATGACTCAGACGCAAAATCAGTTTCAAAGTCAGTTTTAAACAATCTGTATAAAAGCGGATCAACCGCTTTTTACAACACGAAAAGCTACAGCATTTTCGAGGATCAGTCCATTTTTATAGGCACAAGCGATCAGTCCATTGCAAGGTGAGAGAATTTTGTGTATCACTTCTCCCTCAAGTGCATGGATCACCTTTCCAATGATCTCATCTTTTTTTACATAAGAGCCGATCTTTTTTGTCGGAATAAAAATTCCACTTTTTGCGGTTTGTATCACCTCGACGTCGCTATTTTTGACTATAGTGGATTCATATCCAGATAAGACTTTATAGTCGATAATGCCACATTTTCCAAGGAAACTAATAATGCCTTCAAACACTTCATTGGATGTATGAAGCTCTACATGTAAGTCACTTGGGCAGATGAGTGAATAGGCTGAAGTGCCCCAAAGTTGCCAGTTATATTGCAGAGAAACTGTATCCGTTGGCTTGAGGGTTTTGTGATGGATGAGTCTGTAACCAAACATCTTTGCAGCATCTATATTCTCATAGCCAGATTCAAAAAGTTTGATGTAAGGCATACATGTAGAAACACCCTCTCTAGTTTCTAAGATGATTCCATGTGTGTAGCCTTGGAGTGCATCAAAGAGTTTTTTTGCGATTCTCTGGGTTGTTTCACCCTCACCATATCCTGGAAACATCATATTGATATCTGTTTTATCCAGAGGCCAAAAACGCTCGTTGATATTGAGAGCATAATGGTTGATTGATGGAATTACCAAGATATTGCCTCGGAGTTTTTTTTCATCATCCAAACTATTTTTTAAAAAATCAACAAGTTTTGAAGCTGTGTAGAGTGGAAGGATTGTTGTTCCCTCCATCGCTCCAACAATCGCTACACTTGGAGCAGTTGGATCACACCCTTCAAAAAGATATCCTTCAACAATAAGTGGTGAGCGATTGAGTGAATCGATTCTTAGGATTTCAATTTTTTTCATCATTCTCTCCAAAAATTCTAGCGATTAAAGAACCCTCATATACGACAGGAAACTCCCTAAGTGTAAATAAGATTCCACCACTTGGAGCTTCAAGGGTATCTCGAACCTCTCCACTTAATGGATCTACGATAGTCCCGATCACATCACCTTTTTTGATGATTGCACAGTGCTTGATTGATTGTACGAAAAGCCCAGCTGATGGAGAGTTGATATAAAAAACATCTCCGACTTCAGAGGAGAATGGCTCTCTTTGTTCAAACTCTTGGTCGGTTGTGATGATTCCCTCAGACTTCATAAGATTGAGTATTCCACTTAAAAGCTGTTGCCCATATACTTGTGTAAGCGTCATTCCAACGCCCATCTCAACGACCAAAGTTTTTGTTCCCATTTGATTCATTGTATGTGAAAAAGTCGCTTCCAAAACAGTAACCGCATCATGAATCCAGATAAAATCACAGTTAAGTTTTTTTGCTAGTGGAAGTGTAGAGGGTGAGAACTCTTTGTTGATTCTGATTTGTGGGATCTCTTTTAAAAAGATGTTTGATGAGTGGATATCGATGGCAATATCACTGCCTTTGATATCCATCGCAAGAGCATGTACAAGTTGCCCTGGAAGAAAATCACGCTTATTTCCAGGAAATGCACGGTTGAGATCCACTTCATAGATCGGAAAACCGCGAGTTATTGTATCGATGCCTAAAGCGTTTACGGCTGGATAGAGATCGATGATGCCGTTGATAGCATCAGGATTTTCTTTGAGCCACTTAGAGAGCAGATAGATAACATACTGTCCCTCAAGCTCATCGCCATGTGTACCGCTGACGATACTGATGCGCTTAGCATTTGCCTGTTTTTGTTTGGGTTCATACCGCCCGCGCTTAATACTTAAAATTTCACCAACTGGAAGTTGTGAAGAGAAGATTTCTGTTGTCTGCATATTATTCTATTATGATACTTTCTATTTTTTTGTATATTGTATTCATAGTTTGAGACGCGTCTCCACTTTGAACTTGAGATTGTACACTATTTGAACTCTCTTCGCCAGAAAGGATATTTAAAATCGTATGGACCTCATTGATGATCGTTTGGGAATGCTCATCTTCAGGGTGAAATCGAAAATAAAAATCAGCCTCTTCGACAAGTTTTCCGAGTCTTACAAAATAGTCATTATTTTGTTTATGTTCTCTTTTTGCAAACTCACCCCAGATTTCGCTAATGAGTGATTGGGCACTATCTATGAGTTTGTAATCTATCTGAATATGATTTTTTTTCGTATTTTGAAAAAGAGCATGCAAAGCGATGATCTCTCCAAATGATGGATTGTTGAGATGGTTGCGACTGATGATCGCATTTTCTCTTGCAAAGCCTGAGAGTGTGATCATATTTGAACTATGCTCACCGGTAAGAGCTGCATCTAAAAAATCAAGAGCAGAGTTATATGAAAGCTCTATTCCGAAATTTTTATAAAGTTCAACCCCTGCACTTTTATTAACATCGATGATCTCATCATATGCCAGAATAACTTTATACAGAGTCGCTTCGATGCGCTCTATATATCTTCCAAGCCAGTAAAGATTTGTCGCTACATTTGCTGTTATCAATTGTCCCATCTTATAACTCCATTACCCAAGTATCTTTAAAACCGCCGCCTTGTGAAGAGTTGACAAGGTAGTTTCCAGCTTCAAGTGCATATCGTGTAAGACCACACTGCCACACTTTAATATCTTCACCCATAACGACATAAGCTCTAAAATCTGCTTTTCTCGCACTAAGCTCTTGATTTAAATAACACTGTTCATCATAAAACTCTATAAGCTCTTGAGCGATAAATCTTCTAGGATTCGCTTCAATAATCGCTTTGAGATCATCGAGTTGCAGTTTTGTCATCGTGTGGCCAAAAAGTACACCATAGCCACCCGCTTCTGCGACATCTTTTATAACTAGTTTTTCTATATTGTTAAAAATATACTCTTTATCTTCTGCAAAATATGGCAGATATGTCGGTGCATTTTTCAAAATCGGTTCTTCGCCAAGATAGTATTTGATCATTTTTGGTACAAAATAGTAGATTCCCTTATCGTCTGCAACACCATTTCCGATGGCATTCATAATGGCAACATTTCCAGCTAAATAGGCTTCAACAATTCCAGGAACACCTATGAGGCTATCTGGATTGAAAAAAGTTGGATCGATAAAATCATCATCAAGTCTTCGATACACCGCACCAACACGGATCAGTTTTCCATTATAGTTTTTAAAATAGAGTTTTTTGTCTTTTACTACAAGCTCATGCGCACGCACAAGTTGTGCATCCATCTTTTTTGCTAAATAACTATGCTCATAGTAAGCAGCGTTAAATCTTCCAGGAGTGAGTACAATATTGATACCGCCACAATTGACATAATCCATAGCATTGGCTATATAACTTGGATACTGTTTAATAGGCTCGATTTTGAGTTGTTCAAAAAAGTCTGGATAGATTTTTCGGTATGTATCGCGGATAGAAAGAGGATACGACGCGCCACTTGGAACTCTTAAATTATCTTCTAAAATAACCCATTCATCATTGACTGTGTCTTTTACTAAGTCGATTCCATTGATATGTGTGCGTATCTTTTTGGAAGGGGAAAAGCCTGCAAACTCTTTTAAGTAGCCTTTTGCTTGTTCGACAAACTCTTGAGGTACGATGCCCTCTTTGATGATCTTTGCATCTGTATAGAGATCTTCTAAAAAAAGATTAAGAGCATGAACACGTTGTTGAAGCCCTTTTTCTATTTTGTTAAATTCCTGTTTTGAAATAATACGGGGGATAACATCAAAAGGGAGTGATCTTTCGATGAAGTTTCCATCTTTATAAAGGTTGAAGTTAACAGCAAACTTATCCATATATACTTGAAACTCTTTAATTTTTTTAATATCCTGTTTTGAGAAGATCTCCCAAAACTTTTTATGCAGTTCAGTTTCTTTTTCTAACAAATGACACCTCCGTGAGTGATAGCTTTAAAATCTATAAAAAGATTATACTACCTTGAATCATTGTATAGAAACTAATCTTGTTTAATTATTAATCATCCCTAAAAAAATCAAAGAGCATGTATAAGTTGTTTAAATAATTCTCCTCTGTGTGCATAAGAGGTAAATTGATCCAAACTCGCAGCTGCTGGGGAGAGTAGGGCGACTTCATCTTTTTGTAGATTTTTATCGATTTCTCTCACGGCATTTTCTAAAAGCTGACATCCTTTACATGTAAGCCCAAAATCTTGTGAAAGTTGCACTAGTTTTTGTTCATTTGAACCGATAGCGTAGATACTTATGTTTACAGAATGCTCTACATGCGAAGTACCCTGTGGGTGTAAAGATTTCATAAATTCAAAAAGCTGTGTAAGATCAACACCTTTATCATCTCCACCGAGGATGAGGTGAATAGGTTGCTCTTTATATCTTTTGAGTGCACCGATGGTTGCATCAAGATTTGTGGCTTTTGTGTCATTGACCCAGAGTCTGCCTTTTGCATCATATAACTCTTCTTGACGGTGTGGATCGATAACAAAAGCGTTGATTCCTGCATAATCTGTTTTATTGAAAAGAATCTTTTTAATACATAGCGCCAAGAGTGCATCAAGTAAGAAAACTCCCTTAAACTTGATTTTTGT
Organism: uncultured Campylobacterales bacterium; assembly: GCA_903892995.1. Classification (GTDB taxonomy): domain Bacteria; phylum Campylobacterota; class Campylobacteria; order Campylobacterales; family Sulfurimonadaceae; genus Hydrocurvibacter. The sequence continues at coordinate 15,247 of CAITKP010000007.1, read as the reverse complement.
AAGATCGATATCAAATCTTGCCGCAAGATCATTTTCATCTTCGTAATAGATAATATGCGCTTTACATGTAAGGCTTTTTGAAGATGTAAGCTCTTGTTCATAGGCTTTTGGAATGATTGCAATCTCTTTATCTTGCATCATCTTTACTGGTTTGAGTTTGTCATCAATGTAGCCTTGCATATCACCATGCCATGACAAATGATCAGGTGAGAGCGGCAGTAAAACATAAAGATTTGGTTTGGCTTTATTTGTGTAATGCAGAGTAAAACTACTTGTTTCTAAAACCCAAATAGGAGCTTTTTGATCCAGTTTTCCTAGAGGCACACCGATGTTACCACCCTCTACACTTCCATGATCTTTTAAGAGATGCTGTGCCATTTGTGTTGTCGTCGTTTTTCCATTTGTTCCGCTGATCCAAACAGAAAATGGCATCACATCTGCAAAAAAATCATATTCGCTAATAAGGTTTTGTGCTTTTACAATAAGCTCATTGTATGGAGGAATTCCTGGAGAGGTGATCTCTAAAGAGGAGTATCGAGGATCAAACTCGCTTGAAGGTTTCACTTTATACCCATTTTCATCAGTAAATGGTTTAGAAACTTTGTCATCAAAAAATACTGGATTCTTTACATGTAAGGCTAGCGCTTTTGTTGTGCCGCCATATCCAAAAAGTGATGTGATACCCATTTAGCGAATCTTTAGTGTGATGATAGCGATGAGGTTTGCGATGATAGCAATCAGCCAAAATCTCACGATAATCTTATTTTCCGCCCAGTTTTTCATCTCAAAGTGATGATGAATCGGTGCCATTAAAAAGACACGTTTTTTTCTGAGTTTGTAGCTTCCCACTTGCAAAATAACCGAAAGTGTCTCGATAACAAAGATAAGTCCGATAAGAAGAAGTAAGATCTCCACTTTAGAAATGATAGCCATGTAAGCGATGAAAGCACCGAGTGTAAGCGAACCACTATCGCCCATAAATACTTCAGCAGGATGGCAGTTAAACCACAAAAATCCTGCGAGTGCACCTATGAGTGCCGCTGAGATGATAACGACCTCACCAACATTAAAGTGCGGAATCAAAAGATAATCAGTAAAGATCACATTACCAGTTGCATAAACGATAAAACTTAATGATGAAAGAGCTGCGATTGAGGGTACAGTTGCAAGTCCATCAAGTCCATCTGTGAGATTGACCGCATTGGAAGTAGCAACCATAACAAGCATCCAAAATAAAATTGAAAAGATGCCCATATCAACAAGTGGTGCTTTCATAAATGGGACATACAAATCCGTGTCAAACTCTACAAAATAGTATAAAAATAGAGCAATCCCGCCAGCGCTGATAAGCTGTGCAAAGAGCTTTGCTCTTGGCGTGAGACCGGCTGTGTTGACCTTGTGTCTGATCTTTGCCATATCATCTTGAAAACCGATAAGTGCAAAAGTGATAATAGTCGCAAGCGCACCTACAACATAAATATTTGCTAGATTAACAGTTAAAAGAGAAGCGATGAGGGTAGCAGATATAAAAACCATACCTCCCATCGTAGGCGTTTTTCCCTTTTGTTGGTGCGCCTCAGGAGCCCATTCATTGATAGGCTGCACACTTGATGAACCCTTCGCCCATCTGATAAAACGAGGCATTAAAAAGAGGGTAAGAGCAAGAGCCAAAACAAAGGCGATACCCGCACGGATAGTGATGTATCCTAAGATATTGAGGTTAAAATGAAGATGAATCCAATAAAGCAAGGCAATTTCCTAAATAAATTTCAAAACGAGATTATAGTATAATCGCCCCAATCTTTTGTTAAAAAAATTTTCTTACATGTAAAGAAAGAAGGAGAACAATTGTCTAAAAAAGCTGTTTTGGTTATTACAGACGGGATCGGTTACTCAGATAAAACAGAGTATAACGCGTTTTATAATGCGAAGAAACCGACTTATGACGCACTCTTTAAAAATGTGCCACATTCACTGATAGATACTTTTGGATTAAGTGTGGGACTTCCTCATGGACAGATGGGAAACTCTGAAGTAGGGCATATGACGATTGGCAGTGGACGTGTGCTTTATCAAGATCTTGTAAAGATTTCGCTTGCGCTCGATGAACACACATTTGCAGATAATGAAGAGTTTAAAAATTTACTCACAAAATCAAAAAGATTACATCTCATTGGGCTTATGAGCGATGGTGGGGTGCACTCGCATATCGACCATTTTATGGGGATTGCTGATATTGCTTCTTCACAAGATAAAGAGGTTTTCTTACATCTTATCACTGATGGACGTGATGTTTCTCCAACTTCTGCAACACTTTATCTGCACCAAGTACAAGCGCATATTGGCGAAAATATTAAGATCGCAACAATCGGCGGACGCTTTTATTCGATGGATAGGGACAATCGCTGGGAGAGAGTAAAAGCAGGCTATGACGCGATCGTCAATGCGATCCCAAAAAGTGATTATAGTGTTGAGGATTATATTGAGAACTCTTATGCAAATAACATCACAGACGAGTTTTTAGAACCAACAGCATTTGATGGCTATGAGGGTTTTATGCAAGGGGATAGTGTCTTAACTATAAACTTTAGAAGTGACAGGATGCGTGAACTTGCAACAGCAATCGGCGATAAAGATTTTGATGGATTTGCTAAAAAACATATTTCTATCAATTTAGCAACGATTACAGAGTACGATAAAAGTTTTCCATATCCAGTCCTTTTTAAAAAAGACTCTCCAAAAAACACTTTAGCTGAAGTGATCTCTACACAGGGTTTGCGCCAGTTGCATACAGCTGAAACTGAAAAATATGCCCATGTCACTTTCTTTTTAAATGGCGGAATTGATGAGCCTTGTTTGAATGAGACGCGAGTTTTGATACCAAGTCCAAATGTACGTACTTATGATATGCAACCGCAGATGAGTGCTCCAGCTGTTGGAGATGCCGTTGTTGGGGCGATGGAAGAGGATTATGATTTTATCGTTGTGAATTTTGCAAATGGTGATATGGTTGGGCACACTGGCGATTTTGACGCGGCAATACAAGCTGTAGAAGCCGTAGATACAGAGCTTGGCCGTATTGTTGCAAAAGCAAAAGAGAAAGATTATGCTCTTGTAATCACCTCCGATCATGGAAACTGTGAAGAGATGAAAGATACAAGGGGCAATGTACTGACAAACCATACGGTTGGAAAAGTCTGGTGTTTTGTTATGGCAGATGGCGTTACAAAGGTGGAGCCAGGTGGATTAAATAATATAGCACCGACAGTTTTAAAGTTGATGGAACTTGAAGTGCCAGTAGAGATGGATCATAGTTTAATTTAAGTAGTATTGTTTGGCGCACAAGTGCACTGGGCTGATTCCAAAGGAGTCAAGCTTCAGTCGCCTCAGCGGCGCAAGCGAAGAGAAAGGAACTTTGTTTCTTTCTCGGACATTTAAAATGGAGGGTTTCCTTCATTTTTATGAAATAAAAATTAAGGAATTTAGAGATGAAATTTAGTGGAAAAAATGTTTTAGTTACGGGTGCTAGTCGTGGAATCGGTGCGGAGATCGCAAAAGTATTGGCAGGTTATGGCTTAAAAGTTTGGATCAACTATAGAAGTGGAGCAGCAGAAGCAGACGCTGTAAAAGCACAGATCGAAGCAGCAGGCGGTGTTGCTGCGGTGATCGGTTTTGATGTAAGCGATGAAGAAGCTTTTGTAGATGCGATCAAAACGATCGTTGATGCTGATGGGGAACTTGCATATCTTGTAAACAATGCAGGAATCACAAACGATAAACTAGCACTTCGTATGAAAGTGGAAGATTTTATGAGTGTACTCAATGCAAATCTGACATCTGCATTTGTTGGATGTAGAGAAGCTATGAAAGTAATGAGAAAGAAAAAATTTGGCTCAGTTGTCAATATCTCATCAATCGTTGGTGAAACAGGCAATGGCGGACAGACAAACTATGCGGCAAGTAAAGGTGGAGTTATCGCTATGACGAAAAGTTTTGCTATCGAAGCAGCATCGAGTGGTATCCGCTATAACTCAATCACTCCTGGTTTTATCGCAACTGAGATGACAGATGTCTTAAGTGAAGAAGTTAAAAGTTCATTTACATCAAAAATCCCAATGGGACGTTTTGGACATGCACAAGAGGTCGCAGAAGCAACGGCATTTTTACTTTCAGACCATTCAAGTTATATAACGGGCGAGACATTAAAAGTAAATGGTGGGATGAATATGGCGTAAAGAGGGTTTCATCTCTTACGCCTTACATGTAAAGATTTTTTCAAAGCGTGAAAATATTAATAAGATGAGGAGTTGTTATGACGGTTAAATACGCAGGCCCTAAAGCACTTATTTCATATACAGGCGTTTGTTTTGATACAAATAAAGAGGATAAATATGTTTACCTCGATATCGCACTTCAACTTGTAGAAGCACTTGATCATGCACATATAGAAAATAAAATATATAACTATATCTTGGAAAAACACCTTTCAAATAAAGAGATAATTGATATATTAAAAAAGAGGTGTTCAAATTTTGATGATCTTATTAATTTTACGGATCACGAAACAGAAGATCTTCTTGATGAAGATATGCAAAGAGCTCATGAAAATAGAGTTCTAAGCGAAGAAGAAAAAGAGGTTTTGGAAAAAAATATAGCGATTATGCATGATTATATGATACAGCGTTCTATCAATAAAAGTGTATATTATTGTGTTATAGGACTGTTATCTAACATTGCAGCAAAAGACCATATAGATATGATCACTTTACCTATGAAACAAAATTATGTTCATGTACTGCACTCTTTACAGGGAAGTTTAATTAAAGAAAAAAAACCAATAGATACAGAATTGACAATTCATGAAAAAGATAGCAAGCTTTATGTAACATTAAAAGTTGTCAATATAGTTTAAAAACAACAGAATTTGCAAATGACTCTGGCATAGAATTTTGTTTTGCATTCGCGAAATAGTTAGTTTTTTAAGTTATATGTGTTACAATTCCAAGATTTTATACTTAAAAATAGGAGCTATCGATGGCATTAATCGATGATATTAAAGAGGTTGTTGTTGAACAACTAAGCGTTAACCCAGATGAAGTAAAAGAGGATTCTAAATTCGTTGAAGATTTAGGTGCAGATAGCCTAGATGTTGTTGAATTAGTTATGGCTCTTGAAGAGAAATTCGATATCGAAATTCCTGATGATGAAGCTGAAAAAATCCAAACTGTTAAAGATGTAATCAATTATATCGAAAGCAAATAATTTAACGATTGAGGCTTAAACACCTCGATCTTAAATGCTTTTAGAGATGAAATTTATAGAAAAAGATATCTCTAAGAGTATTATCAAAGTCATATAGAAATAAGGTAGGAGCAAAGAATATGAGAAGAGTTGTAGTAACTGGTATAGGGATGATAAATTCACTTGGACATGATAAAGAGAGTTCATTTAAAGCAATGTGTGAAGGTGAATGTGGAATCGATACGATTACTATATTTGATCCGACTGATTACTCTGTAAAAATTGCTGGAGAAGTGAAAAATTTTGATCCTGAAACAGTTATGGATGCAAAAGAAGTTAAAAAAGCAGATAGATTTATCCATCTTGGACTTAAAGCCGCTCAAGAAGCGATAGCTGATGCAAAATTTGGTGATGATGTAGATTTTGAACGTTTTGGAATTTCAGCAGCATCTGGTATCGGTGGACTTCCTGCAATCGAGAAAAACTCTATTGTTATCGAAACAAAGGGACCACGCCGTATCTCTCCATTTTTTATTCCTTCTGCTCTTGTAAATATGCTAGGTGGTTTTGTTTCAATAGCACACAATCTCAAAGGTCCAAACCTTTCATCGGTAACCGCTTGTGCAGCTGGTACTCATGCTATTGGTGAAGCTTGTAAAACGATTATGTGTAATGGAGCTGAACGTATGCTCGTTGTTGCTGCAGAGTCAGCAGTAACAGGTGCTGGAGTAGGTGGTTTTGCCGCGATGAAAGCACTTTCTACAAGAAATGATGATCCAAAACACGCTTCTCGCCCATTTGATAGCGGTCGTGATGGGTTTGTTATGGGTGAGGGTGCTGGCGCTCTTGTTTTAGAAGAGTATGAGACAGCAGTTGCACGTGGTGCTCATATTTATGCTGAAGTAATCGGATTTGGTGAGAGTGGAGATGCAAGTCATATCACAACTCCTAGTTTAGATGGTCCACTTCGTGCGATGAAGGCTGCATATAAAATGGCAGGTTCACCAAAGCTTGACTATGTAAATGCACATGGAACAAGTACTCCAATCAACGATAAAAATGAGACTGCAGCTTTAAAAGAGCTTCTTGGCGGAAAAGAAAATTGTCCTCCAATGAGTTCTATTAAAGGACAAATTGGTCACTGTTTAGGTGCAGCGGGTGGTATTGAAGCTGTAACATGTTTGATGGCAATGCGTGATGGAATTATTCCTCCGACTATCAATTATGAAAATCCTGATGAAAACTGTGATCTTGATTATGTTCCAAATGCTGCTCGTAAGGCAGAACTTAATGTAGTTATGAGTAACTCATTTGGTTTTGGCGGAACAAATGGCGTTGTCATTTTTAAAAAAATCTAAGGACCATTTTTGGCAACATATCTTGATTTTGAACAGAAAATAAAACAGATACAAGAAGATATCGTAAGCGCAGAGATGCGCCGTGATAATCAGGCTGTTGAAATATTACAAAAGGATCTCGATAAAGAGGTCGCAAAGACATATAAAAATCTTTCTCCATTCCAAAAACTTCAACTTGCACGTCACCAAGACCGTCCTTATGCACTTGATTATATCAATATTTTGATGCATGATGCTTATGAGATTCATGGTGATCGTCACTTTAGAGATGATCCAGCTATTATCTGTTATCTTGGATATATTGGTGAAGAAAAAGTGATGGTTATTGGTGAGCAAAAAGGGCGTGGAACGAAAAACAAGCTAAAACGCAACTTTGGTATGCCAAATCCAGAAGGGTATCGTAAGGCACTTCGTGCTGCTCAGATGGCTGAGAAGTTTCATATCCCTGTTTTGATGCTTATAGACACTCCGGGTGCATATCCTGGACTTGGTGCTGAGGAGAGAAATCAAAGTGAGGCGATTGCTAGAAATCTTCTTGAACTTTCAAAACTTAACACGCAAACAGTATCTATTGTAATCGGTGAGGGTGGAAGTGGTGGAGCTTTGGCTATTGGTGTTGCCGATAGACTTGCTATGATGCGCTATTCTGTATTTAGTGTTATTTCCCCAGAGGGTTGTTCTGCAATTTTATGGAATGATCCAGCAAAAGTGGAGACAGCTACAAAAGCATTAAGAATTACTAGCGAAGACTTAAAAGACCTCAATCTTATTGATGATGTTATTGATGAACCACTTATTGGAGCACATCGTGATAAAGAGGGAGCTGCACGCGCATTAGGAGAATATTTCTTAACTCAGCTAGAGCATTTGCGTACTCTCACAGATGAAGAGAGAATGGAACAACGCTATAAAAAACTTGTAAGTGTAGGCGAGTTTTCAGAGTAAAATCTACTCTTTATTCTCTTCTGCACAAGCTAAAAGAGGGTCGAATTTCGGCCTTTTTAATCTTCTTTCATTTTTAGAAAAACTAATTAAATCTTCCACTGTTTTTACATCTGTTCCTATAAATGTTAAGGATTTTAAAAAAAGTTTTGCTGTTGTCATCGCATCCGAAAGTGCTCTATGATGAGTGGCTTCTTTATAGAGACCTAAAAGTTCATTGAGGTATGAAAGTCCATATCTGTAAGATTCAATTGTTCTCTCAGAGAGATTGATAGTACATAAATGACGATTTAAGAGAGGGCTTAATCCTGTCTTTTCCATCATCGAAGAAACGAATTTAAAATCAAATTTTATATCATGTGCTACAAAAACACTCTCGCCTAAAAAGAGTTTAAACTCTTGCATAACATATTTTAATGGGGGAGCATCTTTAGTATCCTCGACAGAGATTCCTGTGATTTGAGTTATATGCGTATTGATCTCTTCACAATAGACCAAACTTTCAAAGCTATCAATAATTTCGCCATTTAAAATCTTCACTGCTCCAATCTCGATAATCTGATGTTTATCTGTTTTAGAGCCGTTTGTTTCCACATCGACGATACAAAAGATAGTATCTTCAAGCGTGAGAAATTTGGTCGCATAGAAATACAATGAATTATATTTGAGTATATCAAGTCCCTGTGCGCGCCAGAGTTCGAGTGTAAAATCGATATCTTCATTTTTGAGTTGCGCTTTCATACTCTCTTGTGAGAGACCGCAAGTAGAGAGTTTAGATAAACTTTTTTTATCTAGTACAAAATTACCTAGCATTTTTAATAAACTCTCTTACTTTATCGTGATCTTTGATCCCTTTTGCTTTTTCTACGCCACTGCTGACATCGACTCCATAGAAACCATATTTTGTAAGCTGGGTAACATTGTCTGCATCTAACCCACCAGCTAAGATGATTTTAGAACAATCCACGTTATCAAACCACTCAATATTTATACGTTTTCCAGCGCCTCCATACGACTCACAATAGGCATCGATGAGTCTGTACTCATCGCTAAATCTTAAAAGATCCTCTTTTGACTGCGCACGAACTACTTTTATATGAGGCGTTTGAAGAGAATCATAGAACTCTTTTGGTGCATCAAAATGAATCTGTGCAAGAGTCGCCTTTACATGTAAGCATATTTCATCGATTACAGATGGATCTTCATTGACAAAAAGTGCAACTTTTTCAACAAATGGAGGAAGCATTTGGATGATTTTTTTTGCGTCATCTTTGTTGATGTATCGAGGTGAGTCTTTATAAAAGACAAATCCTAAAGCATCCGCACCTGCATCAATAGCCACCATCGCATCTTCATAAGAGGTGATGCCGCAAATCTTTGTTCTCATATATGCAAGCTATCTATGGCTTCTTTGTATGATGTATGCTTGAAAACATAACTTCCAGCTACACATACATCTACTCCTGCATCACGAAGCATCTCGATATTATTATTTGTAACACCGCCATCGATTTCAATGAGACAGTTTGGATTGATCGCATCTCTGAGTTCTTTAAGGCGTTTGATCTTTTTGATGACATTTGGGATAAAGCTTTGTCCGCCAAATCCAGGATTTACACTCATCAACAAAACCATATCGAGGTCTTCTAGTATATATTCTATCGCTTCAGGAGGCGTATGCGGATTCAAGACGATTGCAGGTTTGATACCAAAAGAACGGATCTTTTGGATCAATCTATGGGGATGTTTCTCCTCTTCAATATGAAAAGAGATATATTCAGGTTTTAAGGGAGCAAAAAGTTCAACAAAAAAAGTGTTGTTTTGAACCATGAGATGAATATCCAAAGGCTTTGTTGCCGCTTTTGCGATCGCAGAGACAACAACGGGCCCAATAGTGAGATTTGGAACAAAATGTCCATCCATAACATCTACATGTACAAGATCACATCCCGCATCACATATCGCTTTTACATCGTTTGCAAGATTGCCAAAATCAGCTGAGAGAACACTTGGAGCTACAAGCATAAATCGCCCTTTTTATATTTTTTGAAATTTTATCAAAACTCTTTACTCTAAAAGCTTATAGTGAGTTTTTTGGACTATCTTGTAAGGAAAAAAGTGAAATTATCATCATTAAAACTCATATCTACTTGCACACCCTTTTTCATGGAAGCAACTTCTAGGAGTTTTTGTGCAGTTTCATAGGTTCTAGGAAGAGTTATATCCACAGAGATCTGCTTTTCAGCTAGGAGCGTTTTTGTACGTCCGCCGATGATATTGACAAACTCTGCAAGCGCATCGAGTATCTGATTTGGGTCGTCTGTTTCCTCTCCAATAAGCAATGCACAACTTTTTTTAGCGACCTCTTTTGGAAAGATTAAAATGATCATTCCATCAATATTTCCATAAAATCCAATTGAACTTGCCATCTTATCATCGATATTTTCAATCGCGATCGTTTGCATATTCGCTGATTTTTTTACAGCTTTTGCATTTGTCATCATCTCTATCGTAGTAACTGTCGCATCGATAAAATCTGGAAGCTCTGCAACGATTGTTTTTGTGAGAGTGCGTTTGTTTTTTATAGCAGCAACGCTGCTTCCTCCAAGCTCTTCAAGCAGCTCTTTGTCTTTTAAAATATCGTCCATATTATTAAAAAACATCATTCCAGAGTCTTCAAGTTCCTCTTTAAATGCAATAGGAGTTTTTTCAAAGGTCATACCGACAAATGAGATCGTTGCATTATATTCCGCAGCAGAAGAGCATAGTTTGGATAAAAAATTGACAGCGTGTACATTCATAGAGATGACTTTATACGCATCAAAGATAAAGAGACGAAAACCGACATTGAGAGAATTAGTATGATAAGCGATATTAAAAGTATTGCCAATCTCAGCATCTAAAAATCCAGATACCGTATAAATAATAGCATTTCCAGTCACGCGAGTAGCGACTTTTTGACCCATAAGTCCAAGTCGAGTATTTTCAATTATCTCATAATAGGCATCGTGATGGATGGCTTTTTCATCAAAATCCTCTTTTGTTTGAGAAATGACAGGATTGTGTCCGTGGTCATAGAGCTCAATCGCCATAGCAGAGCGTTGAGAGGGATCAGAACTATAAAGAAGAACAGTCTTATCTTTGACAACAAAGTTAGAAGCAAAAAGTTCTGCAATTCTTGAATTTTTAAAGAGAGAAAATGAGAGATTATCTTTATAGTAAGTCATAATCGCATCATATTTTTTTCTATCATAATCGCAAATACCAATAGCAATATGGTTTTTTATTCGTATGCGAAGCAAAAGTTTTACAAAAACATCTATACCGTTAAAGTTGAAAAATATCACTTTTTTTAGCGAGACAAGAAGCATATCTACTTTTAACTGCTCTGTTGCCTTAATGTCATCTATTGTTAAAAATGATGGTGCGTTATTGCCATCTAAAAAGCCTTGGGGATAAAATATTCCAACACCATCTTTTACAACCGCTCTCATTCTTTTACTTCCATTACCTTCATAAAATCCTCATAAATATCCATAACGTATTCGACATTAAACTCTATGAAATCGTTGAGTCCTGCTTCAAGGAACTGAGGCTTTGAAAGTTCGTAAAACAGTAGAAGATGCATCCATTTTCCAAGATTGTTTAATCTTTCATCTGAGGCTGGTCTTGTTCCTGATGATGCTAAAATGATAGTTCCAATACTCTCTGGCATTTGCCAAGTTTTAGCAATATATTTTGATATATCAAAGAGATCAAGTTTGGTAAGTCTTTTTAAAATAGTGTTGTAATCTAAATTTTTGGTACTTCTTAAGAGCTTGACATTCTCTATATTTTCTTTAAAAAGAGCTTCGCAGATGATAATACTTGAGGGTAAAAGTGTGATCGCACTTCCTATGTCTTTGTCATCTATGTTTAGATGTTCAAGAATATCATACCAATGTTTACTCAAATCAGCTTGCAGATCATAAAAAAGATGTTGATTCATAGCAAACAAAACCCATTTTTTTGGCGATAACAAAGAGAGCATATAATTATAAAGAGATTGTTTTGCGATATTTACACCCAAAATACCAAAGATTTGTGAAATGTCATGAACCTCATTTTTAAATCCATAAATAGGCTTATTGACTAAATTCCTTAAATAGCTTGCAAGTGCCAAGTCTTCTTGAGCTACTTTTGCAGCTTTAGTGAGATCACCAGCATTTACATGTAAGATGGTTTCATTTAAAATAGCAGGTGTGGGTGGAATCTTTTTGATGTATTCTTTGATATCTTCTGCAGTAATCATAAGGTTCTCCAGTTTGTATCTAATTGTGTTAAATTTTATCCTTTTTGCGTTTAATTGATAATTAAAAGCAATTAAATATTCTCTTAAGTTGCGCTTTTGTTTTGGTTTGATATAATTCGCAACTTAAATTTTTGTACAAGGGAGCCTAGATATGGCAAGAAGATGTGCTATCAGCGGCAAAGGCCCAATGAGTGGAAATAATGTTTCTCATGCAAAAAACAGAACTAAACGTCGTTTTTTACCAAACTTGAGAGTTGTTCGTGTTACATTAGAAGATGGAACAACGAAAAAAATTAAAATTTCTGCAAAAGAGCTTCGCACACTAAAGAAAAACTCGTAGTTTTTCGGAGTTAAAACTCCAATCATGTAAAACTCTTCACAGGGTTTTACGACTTCATGTAACAATTCCACAACCTAATTTATTATATAATACCACCCAAAACAATCATAGGAAAAATAATGTATATTTTAAATAAAATCGATAGCGGTGTATGCGCAGCAGATGGCTTTTTTGCTGATGGAATTAGCGCAGGCTTAAAAGCTAATGATGCCCTTGATATGGCATTTATCTACAGTGATACTCTTTGTGATATCGCTTCAACTTTCACAACAAATAAGATGACTGCCGCACCAATTCGCCACTTTAGAAATAAGGGTGATTTTAAAACAAACTTTGTGATGATAAACTCAAAAAATGCAAATGCGATGACAGGCCCAGCGGGGATAAGCGATATTGATCAAGTGTTAAACTCTCTTGCAATCGATGGACTTGTAAATCCTGTTATGAGTTCAACGGGTGTCATCGGCGTGAGACTTCCAAAAGAGAAGATCATAGCGGGCGCTAAAAAGTTTGATATCACAAAAAAAGAACCAACAAACGCCAGCCAAGCGATTATGACAACAGATGGTTTTTCTAAAACTATCGCTTTTGAAGTTGTGCTTGAAGATGGAAGTAAATTTCATATAGGTGCAATGGCTAAGGGTGCGGGGATGATAAATCCAGCGATGGCTACAATGCTTTGCTTTATCACGACTGACGCTGATATCTCTAAAAAGAAGATGCAACGAATCCTTGATAAAACAGTAAAAACGACTTTTAATGCGATCAGTGTTGATGGCGATACATCGACAAATGACACGATTATGCTCTTTAGTAATAAAAAAAGTGGTGTTTTTCATAAAGAAGCATTTAAAGCAGCTTTATATGAAGTGATGAAATTTTTAGCCCTAGAAATGGTTCGAGATGGTGAGGGCGCTACAAAAGTAGTGACTTACAAAATAACGGGTGCGAAAAATGATAAAGAAGCAGAAAAAGTTGCAAAAGCTCTTTCTGATTCACTTTTGGTGAAAACTGCATTGTATGGTGAAGACCCAAATTGGGGACGTATCGCTTCTACTGTTGGAGCAAGTGGCGTTACATGTAAGGAAGAGATGCTGAGAATCTGCTTCAATGATCTATGTGTCTATGATAGAGGTGAAATCTATTTTGACAAAACGATGGAAGTGAGTGCCGCTGGGATTATGAAGCTTCCAAACTTTACCATCAGTTGTGATCTTGGAATAAAAGATGGAAATTTTACAGCTTATGGCTGTGATCTTGGATATGAATATGTCAAAATCAATGCGGATTACAGAACTTAAATGTCATTTACAAGAACAAATGTTACTCGACAAGAATAAATGTTACTGGAGGATTGAAGATTGGCACAAAACAACTCAACAATCCTCGAGTTTTTCTCAAAATATTACAACCAGCCTTTTGAATTTGTCATAGTCACTGACATCAATATCAAAGAACACCCCAACTATTACAAAGCAATTTTTAGAAATATAAAAACAAATAAATTTCATGCCCAACTTATCGCTCCTGAAATGATGCGATACAAGTATAAAGTCGGTCATATCTATACAAACGGTGAACATGTAGGACAGAATAAAACTCTTCTCAAAAGTGAATTCACAGTCAATCAAGTAGATGAAGTAAAGCTGGTTCGTATGTCATCTGTAATCAATGGAGATGAAGCTAAAAATATCATAGACTATAAAGATGTCAATAAATACCTTTTAAGACAATTTTCTCATATTGAAGAGCAAGAAGAGTGTACGCTGATAATTCCATGCTATACCATTGCAAACAGATTCTACTTTCTGTCCTCCTCGATGAAACATGCAATTATGAGCGGAACACTCGGAGAACTTTATTATGAGGGTAGTTTTCATCACGAGAAAAATACCAAAGGCGAAACGGTAGTACAAGTACATGTAAAAAAGAAAGCAGGTAAAAAGGATCTGCCTTTCCTATGCCGTTTTGTAGGCAACTCTTTTGCAAGGGCTAGACTTGAATATGTTGCCAATCAGAAATCTCTGTCTGGAAGCTTTGAGTACCAACCGATAAAAGCACAGTTTCCAATAAGAGATCCATTTGATATATACGCTTCATACATCTATCTAGGAGACGATAAAAGAGGTAAGCCTAAGTACTTAGTCCTAAATATACATTCAGATAACTCAGCGTTAGGATTTGAAGAACTACAGTACAAACAATTTAGTGAAGGTGTAGATCCAAGAAGTTTAGAGCCTCAACAGTATAAGATTCCAAAAAGACCAAAACGAAAGTTTAAAAGAAAAAAGCCTCAAAGAGATAATAAGGTCTATACTGGAACACCATCAAGTGAGTATTTAACGTATGTCATACACTCAAATGAGGATGAATATTTTAAGAATAAACTCTCTATGTATGGACAGACAATCTATTTAGAAAATGACTCAGAACTTAAGATAGAAAATACTCAAAAACAGGTTGGAAACAGTTTTGAAAAGCCATCGGCTGGTGGAGATGAGAATCTTGGACATCTGGCAGAAAGTAGTGATCCCGATGAAACGAAAAAAGAGCCAAATGAAGTGTTTAATCTAGAAAACTTTTATCAGTTTTATGAAGCATTACTCACTTTTGCATATGTAGAGGGTTCCGAATTAGTAGGGCCACTAGATATCAAGAAGATTCAAAATAAGAAGCGAAAATCTACTAAATCAAAATCAATACGAGACGGTGATGAAAATAAGCAAAGAAAATTTTTATTCGGAGAGTTTGCTTACGATCAAAAAGCTGTATATATTGTTGAAATAGAGCAAGATAGTAGTTGGGGACCTTCGACTTGGATTTTTTATACAAGTGAAGACACAGAATCTTATATTGCAGATGATATGAAAGAAATAATTGAACATTACATTGATAATGATCTCTTGTATAAAGATCTTACAAAATATGTTTTAGAAGAGTATGCTCTCACATTCGACCAAAAAGAACACAAAAAAGGTGATGTTGATGATGATAGCATCGAGAGATGGTGCGAGAGTGTTTTGAAGAAGATTATTGTGAACTAAAAAGTTTGATTATTTTTTTCACAATCTTACC
>CAITKP010000006.1 GCA_903892995.1 uncultured Campylobacterales bacterium | reverse complement strand
ATGTCAATCTATTTTATATTTAGTTTTAGATGGGTATATAATATTTCAAAAATAGAACGGGAGATGCTAAATGATTAACGTAACAAAAACTTACCTTCCAAATAAAGAAAAATATAAAAAGTACATAGATGAAATTTATGAAAACGGATGGCTTACAAACAATGGTCCATTGGTTCAAAGACTTGAAAAAAGGCTTGCAGAGTATCTCGGAGTAAAAAATATAGTATTAGTTTCAAATGGTACAGTTGCGTTAGAGATAGCTTATAGAACTCTTGGATTAAAAGGTTTTGTAATAACAACACCTTTTAGCTTTGTAGCAACCACAAGCTCACTTGTAACAAATCAGCTTTTACCAATTTTTGCAGATATTGACCCAAATTCATTTAATCTAAATCCAAACAATATAGAAAAACTCATTACTCCAAATACATCAGCAATACTTCCTGTACATGTATTTGGAAATGCTTGTGAAGTAGAAAAGATAGAGCGTATTGCTAAAGAACATGATCTAAAAGTCATCTATGATACTGCTCATGCTTTTGATGTGAAGTATAAAGAGCAAAGTGTATTAAACTATGGAGATATCTCAACTTTGAGTTTTCATGCTACAAAACTCTTTCATAGCATAGAGGGTGGAGCGTTGATCATAAATGATGATGAGCTTGTGCAAAAAGCAAGATATCTTATAAACTTTGGTATCAAAAATGCGCAAGAGATACCAGAACTTGGGACAAATGCTAAGATGAATGAGTTTGAAGCGGCAATGGGACTTTGTGTGCTTGATGATATAGAAGAGATAAAACAAAAAAGAAAAGATATTTTAGAAAACTATAGAGAAAAGTTAAATGGATTGGTTCAGTTTCAAGAGCAAAATGAAAATGCTACAGAGAACTATAGCTATTTTCCAATAGTTTTTGAAAGTGAAGAGCAACTTTTAAAAGTGCAAAAAGCTTTAAATGAGCAAGAGATAATGCCAAGAAGATATTTTTACCCCTCACTTGATACCTTAAGTTATATCGAACCAAAACAGATATGTCAAATATCAAGAGATATCTCAACAAGAATACTTTGTTTGCCTATTTATGCTGAACTCGAAAAAGAGATACAGACAAAAATCATTTCAATTATTAAAGAGACTTTGTAATGGATAAATATAAAATCCCTCATGTTAAGACCTTTGAATATACAAAAATAATTGGGTTAGAAAATATAGATTTTGGGAAATATATCATTATTGATGATTTTGTTTTGATCTACGCAAAAGAAAAAATAAAAATAGGTAATTATGTTCATATTGCTAACTTTAGCTCAATTACAGGTGGTAACGAACTGACTATTGGGAACTATGCAGCCATATCTCAAGGATGTAGAATATTGACTGCCACTGATGATTTTAAGGAATGGGGTTTTGGAAATTCTACAATATCAAATGAATTTAGAAATATTACAAGTTCATTAATTAACATTGGTGATTATTGTATAGTTGGAGCTAATTCCGTAGTATTGCCAGGTGTAACCATCGGAGAAGGAGCTACAGTTGGAGCAAATTCTGTAATAACAAAAGATTTAGAACCTTGGGGTATTTATATTGGAAATAAAAAAGTCGGGACTCGGAATAAAGAGGAAGTCTTAAAAAACTATGAAAAGTTTTTACTTACTCGTGAAAATGTAAGAGTTGGGAGTTTGTTCAGATGATATTACATCTAATACCTGATTCAGTTTTTACAGACTTTGTTATAAATAAGTTTAATCATCTTGATGCGAATAACCATAAGTTTCTAATATTATCAAATACTGATAAGTTGATTTATACCAAAAGTGAGAATGTAGATATAATCAATGAAAAAAGCTTGTTAACAAAAGATTTTTTACAGTATCTTAAGAATTTCAGTTATATTGTCGTGCATTCAATGTTTTCAAAATATGTTAAAAAAATGATACTTAAGTCAGAAAACGACTTTAAATTTGTTTGGATAGGGTGGGGCGGTGATTATTATGAAACTGTTGCAGAGTTAAAAAAGAATCTCTATGATTTAAAAACAGTTAAATTAATGCAACCGAGTTTGCAAGAAAAGTTAAAAAGATTAATTAAAAAGTTCATTCCTTATCTTGGCATAGATATGGCTCTTATTTATAAAAGGATTGAATACTTTGCTCCAGTGATATATGATGAATATGATTTGTTAGAAAAATTATTTAAGCCAATTCATACTAAATATTTACCATTTAGTTATGGGCAACTGGAGAACGATTTTCTTAAAGGTATTGAAAATTTAAATATAACTAGCAACAACATATTATTGGGTAATTCAGCCTCTTATACAAATAATCATTTAAGTATTTTACACCTATTGGCTGGACTTGATTTAAAAGATAGAAAAATTATAACACCATTAAGTTATGGAGATGAGAAATATAAGAAGATAATATTGAATTATGGTAAAGAATTATTGTATTCAAATTTTTATCCACAAATAGACTTTTTAGAGAAACACGAATATCATAAGTTAATAGCTAGTTGTTCAATTTGTATAATGAATCACAAGAGACAGCAATCAATGGGCAATATAATCAGCATGATCTATTTAGGAAGCAAACTTTTTTTAAACAAAGAAAATATAGTTTATAAATTTTTAAAAAGAGAAGGTGCTATTGTATATTCTATTGATGAAATTAACAATGATTCACTAAATTCAAGTTTAACTTCCAATGAAATACAAATAAATAGAGAGATATTGAAAAAAAATTGGTCCGAAGATTCTGTGAATCAAAAATATCGTGAATTTATCAGAATTTTAACGTCTTGATAGATTGATTGGAAGACAGTCTAAAAATAGGAAGAGTACAAAATGAAAATACTAACCATACTCGGGGCAAGACCACAGTTTATTAAAGCTGGCTCGGTCAGTCGTGAAATTGCAAAGCACAAAGAGATAGAAGAGA
This sequence comes from uncultured Campylobacterales bacterium, assembly GCA_903892995.1. GTDB lineage: Bacteria > Campylobacterota > Campylobacteria > Campylobacterales > Sulfurimonadaceae > Hydrocurvibacter. The sequence continues at coordinate 29,663 of CAITKP010000006.1, read as the reverse complement.
TCATAGTTCATACAGGGCAACATTACGATGCCAATATGTCTGATATCTTTTTTCAAGAGATGCAGATACCAAAACCTGATTATTTTCTTGGAATTGGCGGAAAATCACATGGTGCTATGACAGGGCAGATGATAGAAAAGATCGAAGAAGTTTGCTTAAAAGAAAAGCCAGACTGGATCATGGTGTATGGTGATACAAACTCCACATTAGCGGGTGCGATAGTCGCAAGTAAGTTACATGTAAAGCTAGCCCATATAGAAGCAGGGCTAAGAAGTTTTAACATGAATATGCCAGAAGAGATAAATAGGATACTTACAGACAGAGTAAGTAATATATTATTTTGTCCAACAGACACAGCGGTGCAAAACCTTAAAAATGAGGGATTTGATACCTTTACATGTAAGGTCGTAAAAAGTGGTGATGTGATGCAAGATGGAGCGCTCTTTTATAAAGAGTTTGCAAAAAAACCATCTTGTGATATTCAAAATGATTTTATCCTTTGTACTATTCATAGAGCAGAAAATACAGATGATGAACAAAGATTAAGGGCTATATTTGAAGCTCTTGAAGAGATTGCACAAGAAAAGCAGATTATTTTGCCTTTGCATCCAAGAACAAAAAAGATTTTAGAAAACTTAGATTTAAATTTTCAAAATCTTACAATTATCGATCCTGTAGGATATCTTGAGATGGTCTGGCTTATAGATCATTCGAGTTTAGTGATGACAGATAGCGGTGGACTTCAAAAAGAAGCCTACTTTTTTTCAAAGCCTTGTATCACGCTTCGAGATGAAACGGAGTGGATAGAACTCGTTACATGTAAGGCAAATACACTTGTTGGAGCAGATAAAAATAAGATCCTTGAAGCGTATAAAACTAGATCATCTTTTGATAGCACGAATAGTTCGCTCGATCTTTATGGCGGAGGAAAAGCGAGTGAAATGATTATAAAAGAGCTACTTAAATGAAGATATTATTTATTACATTCTTCTTTCCTCCCTATAAAACAGTTGCCTCTATACGAACAGGAAAAACTGCCAAACTGCTCCATGAGATGGGGCATGAAATTAAAGTTATCTCTGCTAAAAATAGTATGAAAGAGGAGCTAGAGGTTGAGATACCAAAAAATCTTTTGCATCAAACCTCTTGGTTTAGTATTGACGATGCAGTAGTCAATATTTTAGGTCGCGGAAAAAAAGATCAGCTCAAAGGAGAAGTCCTTCATGGCGGAAAAATGAGTTTAAAGACCAAGATCATTCAAAAGCTTTTTGCACTTTATAAATTTTTCTTTTATGTTCCAGATCAGTGGATTGGCTGGTATAAGTATGCTTTGGCAGAGTCTCGTGAAGTAGTGGATGAGTGGAAACCAGATATTATTTACGCCTCTTCTGGACCCTATACTGGTTTGATGGTGGCATCGAAACTAAGTAAAGAGTATGGAATTCCTTTTGTAGCAGAACTTCGTGATCTCTGGTCAGATAACCATTATGATCCTCAATATAGTGTTGGTAGATTTTTAGAGTATATTACACTTAAAAATGCTTCTGCTATTGTCACTGTTTCAGCACCTTTAGTTGAAAAACTAAGTCAAAAGTATAGTGTTCCTTGTTATGAAATTAGAAATGCTTTTGATGCAGAGGATTTTAAATATAGTGATTTTGTAGAAGATGAGAAAAAGATTGTTATCACTTATACAGGAATGATGTATGCCGGCAAGAGAGACCCATCTGTTTTGTTTGAAGCAATCGCAAGTGATGCTTACCTCAAAGAACATGTAGAATGCCTTTTTTATGGTAATTCTTTAGCTTGGGTCAATGAAAGAGCCAAAGAACATGGGTTGAGTAAGAATGTAAAAGTTTTCACTCCAATCGATAGAGAGGAAGTGCTAAAACTACAAGCTCGCAGTGATATTTTACTGCTTCTCACATGGAATGATCCACAAGAAAAAGGTGTCTTCACTGGAAAACTTTTTGAATACATAGGCAGTGCAAAACCTATTTTATCTATTGGTGCAGTTGATGATGTGGCTTCAAATCTTATTCGAGATCATAACTTTGGATTGGCTTCGAATAAGATTAAAGAGATAGTTGCGTTTGTGAAAAATATTAAAGATAAAACTGTTTTAGAAGAGATCGATAACGCATATAAAATAGATAGATCTCAGTTTGAGAGAAGATATCAAGTAGAAAAATTAGTTGATATCTTTGAAAAAATTCAAGGGAAATAGCATTGTTTTCCATCATTATCCCCTGTTTTAACGCTCAAGAGAGCATAGAAAAAACTTTGCTCTGTGTCCTTCATCAAACATATAAAGAGTATGAACTTATTATTGTAGATGATGGAAGTAGCGATAAAACAAGAGAGATCATAGAACAGCTTTTGCAAGATAAAAATGTACGATACACCTATATTTATCAAGACAATAGTGGACCCTCTGCTGCACGCAATAAAGGGATTGAAAAAGCCACTGGCAAATACATAGCTTTTCTTGATGCAGATGATGTTTGGCATCCTCAAAAATTGGAATTAGTTTTAAATCTTTTAGAAAATAACAAAGAGATCGATCTTTTGGGTCATTCATATACATTAAATGAAAATTTTTCTGAAAAATATACAAATAAAACGCCAAGAAAAATCTCATTTTTTCAGCTTCTTATGAGAAATTTTGCGGTTACTCCAAGTATTGTTGTGAGAAAAGAGGCACTAGAACTCTTCGATGAGAAGATGAAGTTTGCTGAAGATCATGAATTGTGGCTTAGAATCGCATCTAAAAAAAATATATATTTCCTCGATCTTCCACTTGTTTTACTCGGGCGCAAGCCACTATCATCTGGTGGATTGAGCGCACAAAAATGGAATATGAGAAAAGGGGAGATTCAAATGTATATCAATGCTTTGAAATACAAAAAAATTCTATTTTTAGCACTCCCATTTTTAATTATTTTTTCACTTATAAAATATGTAAGACTCTATTTCAAGGATTATTTTGATAAACATTAAAGAAAATAATCTCAATATACTAAGACTACTTTTTGCAGTCTTGGTATTTTTTGCTCATTGGAATATTCTAACCTCACAAGAGTTATTAAATCCACTTTTTCACTTGAGTGGCTTTGCGGTGGATATGTTTTTTATAGTAAGTGGTTTTTTGATCTTTTGGAGTTTTGATGCAGATCAAAACAAAAAGCACTTTTATATAAAAAGATTTTTTAGAATATTTCCACTTTATGCAATTTTGATTTTATTGCAAACACTCTTTTATATTCTGTTTTCTGATGGAACTTTATTGCAGATTGGAAAATATTTTGTATCTAACATTTTCTTTTTGAACTTTTTATCTCAGTCTGTTGCAACTACATTGAGTGGCTTACATGTAGATGCCATAAATGGAAGTTTATGGACGCTTAAAAATGAAGTAATCTTTTACATAGTAGTACCTTTTATTTTTGCATTATATAAAAAATTTGGAGTACTTTTTCTTGCTGTTTTGTATAGTTTATCGGTTATATATATGTTTGGAGTTGAGCATTTTGGCATGACAAAACTCTTAGTGCAGTTTCCCTCGCAACTTAGACTTTTTATGGTTGGTGTCATTTTTTATATCTTCTTTGATAAAATCAACAAACAAAATATCTACCCTTTGCTTGTATTAAGTTTTATTTTAATCCTTTTATTTTCTGATAATAGCTATTTTAAATTTACACTTTATCCATTTTCTATTGGTATAATCGTCATTTTTTTAGCCTATTTTCTTAAAAATATTCAGATTAAATTTGATTTTTCATATAGTTTTTATATCTTGCATTTCCCAATCATTCAATTAGGCTTGTATTTCAAATTGATTTCTAGTAACCCTTTTATCTCATTTTTTAGTCTATTTTTTATCGTTTTATTTTTATCCTATTTTTCTGAAAAGTATATAGAAAAGAGATTTATTCAACTAGGAAAAAAAATCATAAAGAGAGATGCCAATGTCACAAATTAACGCTTCAATAGTGCTGTACCATAACAACAAAGAACAACTCCAAAAAGTGATAGAGAGCTTTTTAAATACAGACCTACATGTAAAGTTCCCTGTTGGCATAAAGCTCTATCTCATCGATAACTCTGCAACTGATGCGCTAAAAGAACTCGCCTTAAATGATGAGAGAATAGAGTATATTTTTAACAATGCAAATCTCGGTTATGGCGGTGGACACAACATCGCTATGCGAAAAAGTATAGAAAATGGTGTGGCTTATCATGTGGTTTTAAATCCTGATATCTACTTTGAAAAAGGGGTGATTGAGGAGCTTTATGCGTATATGCAAGCGCATAGAGATGTTGGTCAGATTATGCCAAAAGTGCTCTATCCAAATGGAGATTTACAAAAACTTTGCAAACTTTTGCCAACTCCGCTTGATCTTTTTGCAAGGAGATTTATCCCAATAAAATCTTTTGTAAACTGGATCAATAATCGTTACGAACTAGAGTTTTTCAGCTATGACGAAATCGCTGAGATCCCTTTTTTATCGGGCTGTTTTATGTTTTTTCGCACAGATTTTTTGGCACAAGATTGTCTCTTTGATGAAGAGTTTTTTATGTATCTCGAAGATGCTGACCTTACTCGCAGGATCGCTAAAATCTCAAAAACGCTCTATTACCCAAAAGTGAGCATTGTGCATGAGTACCAACGAGGCGCGCATAAAAGTAGAAAACTTCTCTATATTTTCATCGCTTCTGTTTTTACTTATTTTAAAAAATATGGCTGGTTTTTTGATGCAGAACGAACTCGTGTGAACAAAAAAACTCTTCAAAATTTAGGATATTATAAAAGATGAAAGTTTTATTAACTGGTGCAAACGGCTTTGTAGGAAGCTATTTTTTGAACAAATATGCAGGCAAGTACGAGATAAAAAGATTTTCATTTTTAAAAGAGGATATAAAAGCCTTAAATGTAAGCGATATTGATGTTGTCATTCATCTCTCTGCGCTTGTGCATCAGATGGGTGTGATGCCAAGTGAGGTTGAGTATGAAAGAGTAAATGTGACTCAAACGCTTGACCTTGCACAAAAGGCAAAAAATGCTGGAGTAGGGCAGTTTGTCTTTATGAGCACAGTGAAAGTTTACGGCGAAGAAGCAGATGAAAAATATACAGAAAGCTTTCCCTGTAAGCCCCAAGATGAGTATGGAAAGAGTAAACTAAAAGCTGAAAATGAGCTCAAAAAACTTGAAGATGAAAATTTTTGTGTCACGATTATCCGCACTCCGATAGTGTATGGATTTGGTGTGAGGGCAAATATCAAAAATCTTATAACCTTAGTGCAGAAAATGCCTATTTTGCCTTTTGGAAATATCCAAAATAAGCGAAGTATGGTGTATGTAGGCAATCTTTGCCACTTAATAGATGAACTGATTATTCAAAAGCCAAGTGGGATATTTTTATCAAGCGATGATGAAGCGCTCAGCACGAGTGAACTCATAGAGCATATTGCAAAAAATTTAAATAAAAAGATTTTTCTTGTTACAATTGTGCTCTTTGAAACATTCTTAAAACTGCTCAAGCCATCTTTTCATAAGCGCTTATATGGGAGTTTACAAGTGGATAACAAAATTACAAAAGAGAGATTGAACCTTAAAAATCCTTACAAAGTAGAGGATGCAATGGGGTTTATGATAAAGGGAGAAGCGTAGTTTGAGCTATTTGATTGTATTTGTCTGCTCTTTTTTTGCGACCTATCTTATTAAAAATTATGCCATTAAAAACGCCTTGGTTGCCGAGGTAAATGAACGAAGTTCTCACACTGTTGCCACGCCGCACGGCGGAGGAATTGCCATTGCCATCACTTGGTTTGGAGCACTTTTTAGCTTACATGTAAGCGATAAAATAGATGAAAAACTGTTTTACGCACTTCTTCTTGGAAGTATTTTATCTGTTGTGAGTTATCTAGATGACCTTTTTGAACTGAGTCCCAAAATCAGACTCTTTACTCAAAGTGGTGTCGCTCTTGGCGCACTCTTTTTTCTTGGCGGTTTAGTGAAAATAGATTTTGGAATTTTTGAACTGACGAATCCATTTCTTCTCAATATTTTCGCTTTTTTTCTGATAGTTTGGTTTATAAATCTGTACAATTTTTTAGATGGAATTGATGGCTATGCAGGAAGCGAAGCGATATTCTTAGCGATTGCTGGATTTTTACTTTTTGGCGGAGAGCATTTTTTATTTTTAGCTCTTGCTGTTTTGGGATTTTTGGTATGGAACTGGCAAAAGGCAAAGATCTTTATGGGCGATGTTGGAAGCACACTTTTAGGTTTCAATATTGCTGTATTTACGCTCTACTACGCCAACAAAGCAAGTGAAAATTTATGGATTTGGATCCTGCTTTTTGGAGTGTTTTGGTTTGATGCGACCTTGACGCTTTTTAGAAGATTTAAAAACAAAGAGAAGCTCTCTCAAGCACATAGAAAACATGCCTATCAAAGACTTACACAAAGTGGCTGGAGCCATCAAAAAGTGGTTTTATTTTCGGTTTTAGTGAACTTTATTTTATTTGCATCGCTCTATTTTATCTCCAATGTTTTTCTTGCCTTTGGGATCTCTTTGATCTTCTTGTATAGTGTTGTGAGATTTGTAGATACAAAAAAAGGGTTTCAATGATTCTAAAGCCAACGCCTGCAAAAAGGGCTCTATTTTTTATATTTTTTGATATTGTTATTTCGCTTGGTACACTCTTTTTAGCTTATAATCTACGCTTTAATTTTAGTGTAGATGGAACCTATTTAGAGCATTTTTTCTTAGTCTTTTTTATCCTTCTTTTTTTAAAGATAGGCTCTATCGCATACTTTAATCTTTATGAAGTCTCATGGAAGTTTTTTTCGCTCAGTGATCTTAAGAAAATCGTATATGCGCATATGATCGCTTATCCTTTGATGATTGTTATCTATTATGCAGTTCCTCAGTTTTTTGCTCCATTTCCGCGAAGTGTTTTGATCATTGATCTCTCTTTATCGATACTTTTTCTAGGCTTTTTTCGAGTTTTAAAACGTCTTATCTTGGAAAACGAATCCAATAAAAGTTCACAAAGAACGCTTATCATTGGAGCGTCTTCTTTTTCTCAAACTATTATGAAAGAGAAAACAGACCATTATATCTGCTCCTTAGTTGATGATGATAAGCATCTCATAGGAACATATTTTTCAAATCTAAAAATTGAATCAATAGCAAACTTGGCAAAGATCATCATGGAAAAAAGTGTTGATTCTGTGATTATTGCAAAACCTTTTAAGGCTGAAGAGTTAAACAAGATATATAAAGTTTTAAAAGAGATGCATATTACAGATATCCGTATGATCTCTTTGACAAATCATGAAACAAAACTCAAAAATCTGACCATCGAGGATCTTCTCGCTCGCAATCCAAAAGATCTTGATAAAAATAAAATAGGTGAATTTATCAAAGATAAAGTGATCCTTATCACAGGTGCTGGAGGAAGTATCGGAAGCGAGATAAGTCGTCAATGCGAAATGTTTGGTGCTAAAAAACTGATTTTACTCGATCATAGCGAATACAATCTTTATGCAATTACAGAAGAGATTTTAGATGTAACAAGAGTTCCTGTGATGCAAAGTATTGTGGATAAAGAGCGTCTTGAAGAGACCTTTGCACGCTATTGCCCCGATATCGTGATCCATGCAGCAGCATATAAGCATGTTCCTTTAGTAGAGAGCAATATCCATGAAGCGATACTCAACAATATCATCGGTACAAAAAATGTCATCGATACAGCTATAAAATATGGAGTCAAAAAATTGGTGATGATCTCCACAGATAAAGCAGTACGACCCACAAATGTGATGGGAACAACAAAACGTATCTGTGAACTCTATGCGCAAAACGTAGTTTCTTTAGAAAATGCAATTTCTTCGCAAAACGCTCCATGTACAGATATTGTGGCTGTTCGTTTTGGAAATGTTTTAGGCAGTAGTGGCAGTGTGATACCAAAATTTCGCTCTCAGATAGAGCAGGGCAGATCACTCACTGTAACACATCCAGATATCACGAGATATTTTATGCTTATTAACGAAGCGTGCGAGCTTGTTTTGCAAGCTGGGGCAATTGGAAGCGGGGGAGAGATATTTATACTCGATATGGGGGAACCTGTTAAGATTGTCGATCTTGCGAAAAAGATGCTTGAACTGAGTGGAAAAGAGGATTTAGAGATTAAATTTTCAGGCTTGCGTCCAGGAGAAAAACTCTATGAAGAACTGCTCATCGATGAGAGTGATGCAGCAACAGAATATGAGTCTATCACTGTTGCAGCACCTAGCTTTTATGATATTGATAAATTGAATGCAGATATTGAAGAACTGCTTACATGTAAAGATAAATTGGCAAAATTAAAAGAGATAGTTCCCGAGTTTGAGCATAAACTTAACTAAAAAAAAATATTTTGATGTATAATTTTTTTCATAAAAAAAACAAGGAGTTCAAATGAAAATTTTAGCAACGCTAGCAATTAGTGCAGGTTTGTTATTTGGTGCGGTTGATATCAATAACGCAACAAAAGATCAGTGGATGAGTATCAAAGGGATCGGCGATGCAAAAGCTGATGCAATACTCACTTATAGAAAAGATCATTGTTTTAAAAATATACAAGAGTTAACAGCGGTTAAAGGTCTTGGCGATAAATTTGTAGAACAAAATAAAAAAGATTTGACTGTTGGAAAATGTAAAACAAAATAATCTCTGCTGAAAAATAAAATGCTATAATTTCACTCCTTATAGCATTTTATAAAAGAGAAATTTATGATTTTAATGATCGATAATCATTGTGCTCGTATATTTCATAAAACTTTCTAAAACTTCACAATCCCATAAATAGCCACTTTTAAGACTTTTCTGTTAAGATACTTGCTGTAAATTACTCTCTAAAATCATATAAAAATTTGCAAAATGGGTAGCAAGAGGGTAGCACAAAAAAAAGTTAGGTAGCATACAACAATGGCAAATAGAATACGTTCAAAAAAATATCAAGGTGTTTACTATAGGGATACGCTCAATGGCGATAGAGTATATGAGTTTACCTATAAAGATTTAGAAGGAAAAAAAAGATGGATTAAGGTTGGTAAGCAATCAGATAGTTTTAATGAGTCCGATGCATATAGAAAACGATTGGAAACTCTCAGCGCAATTAAGCTAGATGGAGATGAGCCAAATTTTATTAAAAAACGTAGAATTGTCAAAAAATTATTACTTGAAGAAGTAGCAGTAAAATATTTTGAAGAATATAAAACACGTGCAAAACCCGAAATCTATTTAGAATCTTATAAGAAATATGTAAATAAGATAAAACCAACTTTTGGGCATTTGCCAATTGTGGAAATTAAAAAGGAAATGCTAGTTAATTGGTTAAAGAGTTTTGAAAAGACTTATAAACAAGCATCTATTAATAGCTATCATGCGACATTAAAAGCTATAATAAATTATGGAATTAAAAACTTCGATGAGATAGAAAGCTTTGCAAATCCCGCACAAAAAATATCGATCAAAGCTCCAGAAAATGAACGTGAACGTGTTCTGTCAACACAAGAAATCAATCATATTTTCGAATGTCTTGCCCATAAACCTAAAGCTTTACTTTTTATTTCGATAGCTTTAGGTACGGGAGCACGTCCAAAAGCTATTTTAAATACTCAAAAGAAAGATATAGATACAACGAATCAGATGATTACTTTTGGTGCATTAAAAAAGGGTAAAAGATATTCTGTCCCTTTGATGGATGAATTGTATGAAATGTTAATGGAGCGTGTAGCAGATCTTAAAAATGATGATTTTATTTTTCATCCAGATAACCCCAAAACAATCCCCTCAAAAGCATTAACTTATGAAGGAATTAAAAATCAAATTCAACCTACACTCAATGAATTATTTAATCAAGATTTAGATGCAAATGATCGTAAATATCGTGTTACTCTCTACACTTTTAGACATACGTTTGCTACGCATCTTGTCAAAAATCCAAATATAAATTTATTGGATGTAAAAAAATTAATGAGTCATAGCCGCTTGCAAATGACTGAACGATACGCTAAGGTTGAGTTACATGAGGGGACAAAAAATGCTCTCTCATCCTTGTACAAGAAATAATTTTTCACTTTTTTATGCCCGTCATGCCCATAATAGATTTTACGGGGTTGACGGGCGCGTGTTTTTTAAAAACTCTTTTTATTTGGAGCAAGAGAGTTTATGTGTTTCAATTATTTTTCTGAATAGATCTGAGATTTTATCTGTACGAAAGAGTATCCCCACCCCAAAATCATTATCCAATAGCACTACAATCTCACACACTCCAAAGTGTTCTTCTATGAGTTCTATCTTCTTTAAAAGTCCTTCTCGGATGCTCAAGAGGGTATATATACTGTTTATTTTGAGAGGTAAATACAGCTCTTCAAACCGCTCTATAATAATCCAATATCCCCACTCCGTGAAATTCCAAGCATCACTGTTAGGGATTCTTTTTTTTGTTTCAGTGAGGTATGTTTTGTAAGGTTCCTCAAGATCAGCTAGCTGTTCCCAGCTTTGTATGCTTTTCATTGGTGCTGTTTTTTCAATACTGATAACTGCTCAGGCATAAAATGTATATCTCTCTCTATCTTAAGCCCCATTGGTCCTCGCATTCTTTGAAGCTCAGAAATACTAAAATATCCCAGTTCCGTCTCTAATCCTACCACTAATCCAAAACATAGATCCTCTTCTGGGGAGTATTCTGTAATATACCAAGTCCAGTGGCTATCAGGTGTGAATAGTTTGACGTAGGCCATAGGATCTTTTTGTTCTTCTGTCGCATAGAGTAGAGGGATAGAGTGCTTGGTAGGTATGAGTTGATGTGACATCATGCCACCTCCAGATGCAGCTCTTGCATCTTTTGTAAGAAGATACCCTCTATGTTATCGAGTTCATGAGGGTCTAGCTGAGAAGCAAAGGAGCTGTTGAGTTTGAATTTACGCTCAAACATTTTTTCTAGTACACTTGCCCCTAGCTTAAAATCTCCCTCTACAGCTTTAAGGATCTCTTGATTGATACGGTATTGTCTAGTACGGTTATTCGCCAGTGTTGTAGCCGTATCATTCTCGATTACCGCTATAGGTTCTCTCTCTGTGTTGGTTATTTGTATTGGCTGGTTGTGTGTGGCATCTTTTATTTGTGGGAAGAGAGTATCTTCATCCTCATATCCATTCTCTAGTGAACGTAAAGCAGAGCTGAGTTGCACCAACTTTACTTTATCCCATGCTTTACTTTTACCGTAGAGATTTTCTATACGAGTTAGATCCAATTTTAAAGCTGAAATCTTTTTGAGTAGTAGCTCTTTTGCTTTCACCTCTCCCATGTTGTTGATGGTAGCCATAGCGTTGTTTTTGGCTTCCTCTAGCACTTTGGTAGCGAGCCATCTGGGCACTGCATTGAGGATGACATTACGGATCGCTTTACTTTGTCCTATCTGAAAGATAATATCACTCCCTCTCTCTCCTTCATAGATATCTTTGCCATATTTGGTTTTTGGGCTGGCTTTGTTTTGGCGGAAACTGCGTGAGAGGTTAAATCCTGTCTCTAAGTCACAAAAATATGCGGTAAAGATATAGGCGTTTTCTTGTTCTTGCATATCTACATCCACAAAGCTGTTTCCAAAGTTACGTACTATAGAGAGAGCAGCTCCTATGGTGAGTCCCTCTATAATACTGCCTCCTTGTTTCCAGCTATAGAGAAACTCTTCTCCTGCGATAGAAGCTTCCTCTACGCATTTAGAGATAACGCGATTTAGATTGCGTGGTTTTATTACTTGCATTGCTGTGACATAACGATTTTTTGTTTGGATGGCTCCACCTGTAAAGTTTGGGTTGTTTGATGTTGTGAGCTCTTCAACCGTATAGGGTTGAAGAGATAAGTCTTTGTCTAATAACATTTTTTTCCTTTGTATTTTTGTGTTTATGCGTACATATATTCACTGTTTGACATATGAAAGAGATTGGCTGGATCTATGATAGGTTCTCCATTTACTGCTCTGTAAAAGTCACTAATACGACTAGCAAGCTGCTCTAAGATCTCATCGGCTTTTTGTTCTTGCAGGGTGATATCTACTATACGGGTTCTTGTATCTAGTGTTGCTGTTGGTTTGATGATCTCATGAATCTGTGCAGCGTTAATAGATAGGTCGGTAGCTTTAGCTAGGAGGCTATAGACAGAAAGCTGTAGCTCATGTTTGAGCTGTAAGCTTTGACTGATGGTTCCTGCTGTTTTTATATCCACAAGGGTGTCATCTTGGGTTATTAAATCTATAGTTCCTCTTACTCCTGCAATATAGGGGTTCTTATCGAACTTTACTTCCACGTACTGTTCTGTGTATTTGGGTTGTATCTTTGGCATGATCTCTTTATGATATGCCAGTACCAGTCTATTTGCCAAATCTGCAAACTCATTAGAATCTTCTCCCTCTTGCCAGCTTGTTGTAGCTGAGAGTTTTAGAAACTCTTCGTTAGTTGCCTCTAAGATAAGACTATTGCTAGGTATTACTCCTGTTTTTATATACTGGGCATAACCGATGTTTAATCCATGATGTACAGCTGTACCTAAAGTCAGATAACTTTTTGGAGGAGTATATTCTTTTAAAATATGGGTTTGATACCATTCGTAGGGGTTTTTCAAGAAGGTCTTTATACTTGAGGGTCTTATCCAGATCTTGTCGGCTTGAGGAAGCATCACTCCTCCTCGCTGGAGGGACAGGTGCAGTCAGGGAATCTGTTGAGGATAAAATCGATGTTAAAGTTGATCATCTTTTTAGCTCCTATCTTTATGCTACGGGCGTAAAGGGCGCGTAGTTTTTGTTATTAGCTGCTTGAGCACCTGAAAAAGTAAGAAGGCTGTTTAATCTTTTTACTACTTCTGTTTCGTTCTCGTGGGAGTGGGTAGGGGAATAGTGATACATTTGTCTCCTTGTATGTGATTACAAAGATTTAATATGTGTTTGAGAGAGGTGTTGATACGCAAGGGGGGGGGGAAATCGCTTTATAGCGATTCTTGATCCTCATCGGAGGATTTTTTGCTGAGAAGTATTTCAGCTTCTTCTGGGGTCATGATGTACATGACGGTATCGAGAGATTTTGGAGAGCCGTCAGCGTTTTCGTAAGCGTTACAAATTGTATTGTATTCTGGGGAATCAACTTCTACATCAAGAGCGATTGTTCCTAAAAATGACCATACTTCATATTCTGGAGGGACAGAATCAAATACATCTGTGAGAGTAATATTTGGATAATTATTTGCCATATACGCTTGAAATTCTTCCCGTTTTTCCCAGTTGACATTCTCTTTATTGAGCCAAAAGAACGGATTATCATTTTTCTCAAACACAATACCCAATCGGGTTTTATTATAGGTGTGGCTGAAGTTGACAAAGAGAGTCGTCTGTTTACGATCGTGAGCTATATGTTCTTCGATGGTTTTAAAAAGTTGTGCCATAAATTTCGCCCTTTTTTATGAATTTTAACGAGTTTTTGTGTGAAAAGCAGTGAAACTAGTAAAAAACTTTTTTATGTTCTTGCAATCTCTCCGACCTATGACACACCCTGTCACACCGCTTCGTTAAAATTTCTTATAAACATAATTCAAATAAGGAATAAAAATGAAAAAAGAGTTATTGCTATTGTGTAGTGCTTTGTGCTTAAGTTGTGAACTTCATGCCGAACATATACAAAAATTGATTACATGTAATGGGGAAAAGGTCCTCTTTTCTGCTCGTTCTGATTCTCCAGTCTCGCAGCAAGACATAATGCTTACAATAAATAATAAACATAAAAAACTAGACAATACATATATGTATCATGATCTTAGATGCGCTACATATAAAAATAAGACGTATGCTATCTTAAATGTTGACGCAGGATTTTCTTATTCTGGAATCATGATGTTTGATGTAAAACACTTTGGTCCAGTAAAAGAAATGGATTTTAGAGAAGCTCTCAACGCTCATCTTGTGAAAGAGTCTTTATGAGTATCAACATTGAAAAAAAATCATTAGAAGAGTCACTAGAAAAAATAAAGTCTCTTCTAATCCAAGAAAACGCATCTTTTAAAAAATGGGACCTAGAGACAGGTGAATTTGATGTCCGTTTTAGTTATGGAGTGAATGCTTTTGGAATGCGTATTAGGCTTTTCATATCTGAATATGATGAACATAGTTATACACTAACCGTTCAAGGTGATTTTGTGGATGCTATGGATACTTTTGGTTCAGCTAAGAGAAAAGCTCAAGAGCTCACCGATATGATTTCTCATCTGCTCTCACCTCAAGAGAGTGAATCTTCATCATCACTCTCGTTAGAACCACAAAGTAAAGAAGTACAGCTTGGAGAGTTATTGAACTATGGATTTTTTAAATGGTTTTTAATCTTTGCTATAGCTCTTGGATTGAGTTCATTTGCCAGTGCAGGATATGCATTACTTGCAGGAATCATCAGTGCTTTGTTTGTGCTAATATTTTCTAAGTCTATGGCTAAAAAAGCACATCATATTGAGACCTTATCTCCAAATTCTCATCATCAATATGCTTGGGTTTATAATGTAGTTGCAAATCTTTCAGAAAAAGCTGGTATTTCTATGCCAGAGGTTGGAATTTATGAGGCTAAAGATATGAACGCTTTTGCTGTTGGAATGACTCAAAGCAACTCTATGGTGGCGTTTAGTTCCGCTTTATTAGATCATATGACACAAGAAGAAGTGCAAGCTGTTGCTGCACATGAAATAGGACATATTGCGAGTAGAGATATGATAGCTATGACTTTGTTTCAAGGTGTCATTAATGGTATTACAATACTTTTCACCTTTCCTTTATATGCATTACGTATATTTAATCTTTTTGCAAATAATGGTGGTTCTTTTTTTATTGTAGATATCATTTTGGCTTTTGTAAAATATATAGTCAGTATAGTTTTTACCTTTTTTGGAACCATCGTTTTAAACACCTTTTCTAGAAAGCGTGAGTATCGTGCAGATGCTATTGCGAGCGTTCTTGTTGGTAAACAATCGATGATGGCTGCTTTAAACCGTCTTAAAGGCGATACCAATATACCTGCTCCTGCACAATCAAGCTACAACTGTATGAAGATATCAGCACCTATGAGATTTATGGAATGGTTTTCTACACACCCTATGATTGATAACAGAGTAAATGCTTTGGATTTTGAGACATACTCAAGATTAGCAACAAAAAAAGTGCTTCCTCATAGTCGAAAAAAAGCAACTATTTATGGAATTTTATTTAGTTTTATAGGTGGGCATCATATTTATATGAAACGTCCATGGTGGATTTATCCTCATTTACTTATGTCATTTTTCTCTTTGCCTATTGTTCTTGCAGAAATATATGCATATTGGACGCAAGCTAAATCTGATCAGGAATTTGAAGAAAAATTTGTAAAAAATGATGGCGCAAAAAAGATCCGTTTGATTGGCTTTGCTATTATGGTTCCTTTGACAATTTTATATCTTACTCATACAAAAGAAGATGCAAATCAAACAACACCAGCAACACCAACGGCTCAACAGATTCAAATAGCTCAAACAACACCAGCGCCTACTACCACAAGTGTAGAAAAGCCAAGTACAAATGATTTGGACAAATATATTGGAAAATATCCTACAGATCTTATCAACGATCCTTTAATTAAAAGAAAAATGAAAAAACTTCTTGGAGAAGATTATAAACATTTTATTCAAAATCTAGAAGTTGCCAGTGATGTCACGCGAGACGCAGATTTCTATATAGGTTCAGGAATAGCTGCACATTCAGGAGGATATGAAGAGGCTATATTTGCAATTAATCGAAAAAATCTTGATTTATTTGTGCTTATATTGAGCGAGGGAAAAGACTTTAGATGGTACTCTAGCGATAAATCTGACTCAGTTCAATTTCCAGCACAATTAGAGACTTGGTATAACGAACACCAAGCCAAAATAAACTAGTTTGCATATTTAACAAATATTTTGAAGATATTTATGATAATATTCAAAACGTCAATCTACAGTAAAGTATAAGCATGAAAGAACACGATAAAACGGCTTTTCGCCTCTCTTCCATTTTAATAAAACTAAATGAGGGAGAGTTTCCATCCATGGCTGAATTAGCCCAAGAGTATTCTGTCAGTCTGCGCACTATACAGAGGGATATTAATGAGCGATTGTCTTACCTCCCCATCCAAAAAAAGGATGGGATAATCTCTCTTGATCCCGCTTATCTTGGAAAACTTTCCACTGATGAGATTCGTACATTTGCGGCTCTCTCAGGTGTTAAATCTCTTTTTCCCTCTTTAGATAACAGTTTTTTACGTCGAATCTTTGATGATACTGCTCGTGGAGCTTACCTTATCAAAGGGCATCATTATGAAAGATTAGATGGAAAAGAGAGCCTATTTAAACATTTAGAAGATGCCATAGTCGCTCACCAAAAAGTAAAGTTCTGGTACAAATCAACTCAACGAATTGTAGATCCTTATCGCCTTGTCAATCAAAAAGGGATTTGGTATCTTGCTGCTGTGGAAGATAAATTAAAAAGTTTTTCTTTAACTAAAATCTTTGAAGCAAATATAACAGGTGAGACCTATACTCCAGATCCTCAAATTGTTAAGCTCATCGAGCAAAGTGATACACAGTGGATAGGTACAGAAACTAAAGAAGCGGTTTTTCAGATTGACAATGAAGCTTCAACTTATTTTCGAAGACGTAATCTAATTCCAGAGCAAAAGATCGAAAAAGAGCTTGAAGACGGTGGACTAATCGTATCTGGTAAATTCACCGATGAGAGGCAAGCCCTTAATATCGTGGGGTATTGGCTGCCACATATTCGGGTGCTTAGCCCTGAATCGTTAAATAAGCAATTTCACAAACAGATTCAAAAATACCTACATACGGATTTGTTGCATACACAGTAGAAGCCAATTAAAAAGTTGTGGTATTTAAAAAATAAAAAAAGGATTGAAAATGGCATATAGAGACGATAGTGATCTTGAGTTCTTGAAAAAATGTAGTAGTGAAGACTTGGATATTTTGGTATCAATCTTAACAACAGATAAAGACGGTACGGCAAGACTAACAGAAGATTTGACAATAAATGAGCGCTTTAAAAAGTACGCTCCCGATCATAATAAATATTGGGACTTGGTTGCCGCTGAAGTTCAAGGTTTTGGTGGCAATACATTTGCAACAATGTTCAGAGGTGGTAAAGGTGTGTTGTACAAAGAGGTACTTACGGATGCTTGTGATAAAATGAACGTAAATTATAATTCAAACTCCACTGTTGAGATGATTGAAATGAATTTACTCATGAAAATTTTAACAGATTCAATGGATAAAATGACTCCAGAGCAACTTCAGGAAATTGTTAAAGATCTTGATTTGAAAACTACTAACTTTTCAAAAGAAGCTGTTATTATAGCACTCCAAACAGCTGTTCGATTGGGTGGATTTGCATCCTATCAAGTTGCACTTATTGTTGCAAATGCTATTGCAAAAGCAATGGTTGGAAGAGGTCTGGCATTAGCTGCAAATGCTGGTTTGACAAGAACTATAGGTGTTTTTGCTGGACCAATTGGTTGGGCACTTACAGCTCTCTGGACGGCAATAGATATGGCTGGACCAGCCTACAGAGTAACAATCCCTAGTGTTGTTCAGATCGCATTTTTACGCACCAAGCAGAAACAATTGTAAGCTCAGAACAGTGAAGAAAGTTTTTGCACTAATTTGTTTGCGTTTGAAAAATTGAGCCCTCTGAACAAACATCACAATATTCAAGATTTACTCTGATATGGTAAAATAAAGATATATCAATAACAGGAAGATGGAATGCAGCCGAGTTTTTTCGATTACGCACTGGAATATCAGGGAGGGAAAAGAAGTACTCAGTTTTTAACTGAGATGAAACTTCTCATACCATTTGATACGATAGAAGCAGTACTCATCGAAAAAGGGATATACAAACCAAACAAAGGCAAACAAGGCAGACCATCAATTCCTGCAACAGTGTTAGTTGGAGCCCTCTTTTTACAAAGCTGGTATGGTTTGTCTGATCCAATGACAGAGGAGTTAATCCATGATCGAATCAGCTTCCGCAAATTCTTGGATATTAAAGATGAAGATACTATACCAGACGAGACAACAATTTGTAAATTCAGAAAAGCACTCATTAAAGAGAATCTTATGGAGGTGATCTTCAATCGAGTAAAATCACAGATGATGGAGAAGAATCTAATCCTGAATGAAGGAACACTGGTAGATGCGACACTGATTCATGCTTCCCAGCCAAAGCGCAAGCGTGATAGAAATGGTAAAGTTATTTCCAATGAAGCTGCTGACACTGATGCAACATATACCTCCAAAAGAGGTGTAAAATATCATGGATATAAAATGCATATTGCAACTGATAGAGCAGGAGTTATCAAAGATATCAGAACCACCACTGCTAAAGTACATGATTCACAAATGATAGATGAACTGACTCAAGATGAAGCGTATA
This sequence comes from uncultured Campylobacterales bacterium, assembly GCA_903892995.1. Taxonomy (GTDB): domain Bacteria; phylum Campylobacterota; class Campylobacteria; order Campylobacterales; family Sulfurimonadaceae; genus Hydrocurvibacter. Next base: position 11,123 of record CAITKP010000006.1, on the reverse strand, counting down.
GGTGTTATTATGAAAGATTTAGGGCTTGTTGCCAAAGTCAAAAAAAGATATAAAGTGAATACTACTGATTCTAATCATAACTTACCAATAGCTCCAAATGTTCTCAATAGAGATTTTTATGCATCTTCACCAAATCAAAAATATGTTGGTGATATAACCTATATCCCTACAAACGAAGGATGGTTGTATCTCGCAACAGTCATCGATCTGTATTCAAGAAAAATTGTCGGTTGGTCAATGGATGATACGATGAAAGTCTCTCTTGTAAATGATGCTTTAAAGATGGCAATGACGAGTAGAAAACCGCCAAAGGGACTTATCTGGCACACCGATAGAGGTAGTCAATACGCTTCATGCGCACATAAAGATCTCTTGCAAAAATATAATATCACTCAAAGTATGAGTCGAAAAGGCAATTGCTGGGATAATGCAGTCGCAGAGAGTTTCTTCCATACTTTAAAAACTGAGCTCGTTTATCATGAGATCTATGAAACAAAAGCTCAAGCCAATCAGAGTATTTTTGAATATATAGAAGTTTATTACAATCGACAGCGTATGCATAGTGCAAATAATAATTTGTCACCTGTAGAGTTTGAAGAAAAAATGTTACGAAAAGAAATAGCTGCTTAGCCTATTGGGTTCTGAGTATGAAATAAGGTTGACAGATCAAGAAGGCAATATTTGCCGATAGCGGTTATATGTCTCAAGAGCGTAAACGCTCTTTAAGAGCCAAAGGAATCTTTGCAGGAATCATTGAACGCAGAGTCCGTGGACAATCAACACTCAGACAAAAACAATCAAGAAACAATTTGCGTTTCTCTAAAATTAGAGCAATTGTTGAAATGCCATTTGCATTTATCAAACGCTTGATGAACTATACCGAATCAAGATATATTGGATTGCAGAAAAATACCCAACATCATTACCTGCTTGCCGCAGCCTATAATCTACGAAGAATGCCAAATCTGATGCAAAGAGGTGCCTGAAATGGTAAAAATAACCCACAAAGAGAGTAAAAATAGACAAAATTACTAAATTTTAAAACATAATCATCAGAAAATCAGATTAGAAACATTCAAAAATATCCAACTTTCAAAACAGAGCCACAAAAGTGGCTTTGTTCAGAGGGTTCAATCAAATTAAGAGGTAAATATGTTAAGTGTTCAGACGAGATTTTTAAACTATTTAAAAGAAGTAGAGAATGAAATCAATAAAATTAGTTTTTCAGTAAAGATCAATGAAGCTTTTGATCTGTTATCGCAAGCAGAGGCAATAAGAGATGCAGAGCTTTTAGTTCCAATTATAGGCGCATTTAGTGCTGGAAAAAGTTCTTTATTAAATTCCTTTCTAGGGAAAGATTACTTACCCGTAGGAATTACCCCAGAAACGGCATTAGCAACAGAATTAAGATTTTCTATTGAAGAATATATAGAAGCAGTAAAGGCAAATGGTTCTTTTGAAAAATATGCAATTGCTGATATAGAGGAAATTAAAAATAGAGCATCGGAATATAAATTTCTAAGAATGTTTATCAATAATGAGAATCTTAGGATTATTGAGCCGCTAATATTAGTGGATATGCCTGGCTTTGAGTCACCATTAGATCTACATAATCAAGCAATACTTGAATATATCAATAAGGGCGTGCATTATATTGTATTGACAAGCGTTGAGGATGGAACTATTACTCGTTCAATGGTAAGACAGCTAAGCGATATTCAAACTTATGGTAGGGATTTCTCATTTTTTCTGAGTAAAACAAATTTGAGGGCGGAATCAGAAGTAAAAGAGATTGTTGAGATGGTTGAAGCACAAATTCAAGATCATTTTGATATTTCGAAAGATGTACTTACAATTGATAATAATGGAGGAGATAGTCTTCGTCAAATTTTATCAAAAGTTGACACAGAGGTATTATTTTATAGTCTATTTATTACAGACTTAAAAGACAACTATTACAAAATAGCCGAAGTGATCAATACTTTAATCGCGACTCTTGGTAAAGATAAAGGGCGTAATGAACAAGCAATTTCAGAATTACAAAAAGCTCTTGATGATCTCTTAAAAGAGCGTGACAAAATGATAAACGAAGCAAACGAAAAATATACTGATATTAATGTTAGTCGTATTGTGGAATCAGTTGGAAGCGATTTGTCTAGTAGTATAGATGAGTTAGTTATATCCGCAACAAGTGGTGGTCAAGACGCATTATCACAATCTATATCTGAAATAGTACGTCACTCTTTAGTTGAAAATATTAAATATACAATGAGTGAAATTGGTAATGAAATAGTAGAAGGATTCTCGCTTAATTTATCTGAGATCAATAAGTCTATGTCTAATTTTTCAATGTCAGATAATTGGTTATCTAAAGTTACAGAAAGTACTCACAAAATGTTTGCTATGGCTACAAATGGAATAAATGCTATTTTAAAGCAACGAAATAAAAATGGGGATACGGATAAAATTTATAAAGCAATCACGACAGTTCTTGCAGTAACGACAAGCGTTCTAGCTCCAATTTTAGAAGTAGTGATTATCTTTTTACCAGATTTATTGTCAGGTATATTTGAACATTTTCAAAAACAAAAGCAAGAAAAAGAGATTCGCAACGCAATCTTAACGCAAATTATTCCTTCGATGAAAAGAGAATTACGCACTAAGCTTCCTGAAATATTTAATACACAGGTTAAAGAGATGATTGCTAATATTAGTTATCAATTTGAAAGTGAAATACAGTTGAAGCAAGAAACAATTGCCTCAACTCAACAAACACTGGAAAGTAAAATAGTTGATATTGACAAAGAAGTTTCTGAATATAAAAAAGTTAACGAAAACATTATGACCCTCGTCAACAATACACTCTTTAAATAAAAGGAACAACAATGGAACTGATTAAATTTCGAGAAGAGCTTGAAAATATTATCACAAAGCATAATAATATTATTGGTGATGAATCCAATAATTTGATAGCGGAGTATGCTATTCAATCCTCTGAAAAAATGAAAGAGGCTTTGCAAAAGATAGAACAAGAAAATAGGCTTTTGCAAATTGGGATTATAGGACGGGTTAAAGCAGGAAAATCATCCCTTCTTAATGCCATGCTTTTTGATGGAAAATCAATTTTGCCAAAAGCGGCTACACCAATGACAGCCGCGTTGACGGTAATTTCGTATGGCGATACATTGTCAACTGAAGTAGAATTTTTTACTCAAAACGATATTAAAAATATTAGAGAAGAACATGCAGCATATATACATGAACTCAAAAATCTTACTCAAAAAAATCTTGAGGAAATAATAAAGCGTAAAGGACAAAAAAATACCGATGGCGTATCTATTTCAAATGTAGACGTGCAAGAATTACGCGAGAAAGCTGAAAATCAAGCAAAAAGAGATCTGAAATCTAAAATTGGCTTGAGTTCAGCTTATGACCAATACAATAAAATACAGGCTTCGGGTATTAACCCCGCGACTATTGGAGATAAAAAAATTATCGTTGCGCCTACATTAGCTGATTTGAGTGATCAGTTATTAGAGTATGTGGGTGCAGATGGAAAGTATATGCCTTTTACCAAAAGTGTACATATTAAACTACCTCAAGAAAATCTCAAAAATATCCAAATTGTTGACACCCCTGGCGTTAACGATCCTGTCCAATCCCGAGAAGAGAGAACTCGCGAGCTATTAAAGTTTTGTGATGTGGTTCTTATTGTTAGTCCATCGGGGCAGTTTTTGAGTAGAGAAGATATGGAGCTAATGGATAGAATAACCTCCAAAGAGGGGATTCGTGAGCTTTATGTCGTTGCAAGCCAAGTCGATTTACAACTTTTTGGAAGTGTCAAGTCGGAAAATGATGGTGATTTACATCGAGCATTTGAATCCATAACATCAGATTTAGCAGAACATCTGCACTCGACACTATCGGAATTAAAAAAAAGTAATCCTGAAATTGGGACAACGTATGATCAACTCATCGAGCAGAGTAAAACAAAAGTCATCCATTCATCGGGAATGTGTCTGAGTATAAAAGAAAAATTTGATAGTAAAGAAACTTGGGATGAGGGAACTAAAAAAGCGTGGGAAAACCTGACAACTCACTACCCTGATTATTATTCTAATACAGATAAAGAGCTCTCTAAGTCAAATTTAGATTTATTGGCAAATATTTCTTCAATCAATATTATCATTGAGGAAGTAAAAGGGAAAAAAGACGAAATTCTTAAAAGACGCAAAGAAGATTTCGTAAAAGCAAAAATGGATTCCCTCATTAACTATAGAAATGAGCTAATCAAATACATAAATATACAAATCGAAAGTATTGAAAGCGGTGATATTGATGAATTACAAGTACAACAAAAGAAGCTCAAAAATATCAAGGAAAAGGTATCACTTATATTAGACGAGGAATATTATGATCTAGTCAGTGAACTAGAAGTAAATATTAAAAATGAGCTAAAAAATACGTTAGAAAAGCACTTCATAACTACAAAAAATGCTGTTAATAGTGCAGAAGGAAGTAAAACTGAAGAATATACAGTAGTAATTGAAAGATGGTATTGGTTTAATGGGTCTGAAACAAGACAAAGAGAGGTTACAACAGCCAGAACTGGCGCAATCAGAAGTTCTCTTGAAGAGTTAAATAATCATATAGAAAGTAATATTGATATAGATTCAAAAAAATTTATACTTAACTGGAAGAAAAGTCTCTATCTTCAGCTCATAAAAACTATGAGAGATAATGTAGATGATGACGATCTTGATCCTCAACAAATTCAAAAAGTAATTCGTAACGTTTTAAATTCTGTCATCTATCCCGATATATCCTATAGTAACAATTTACCTGCCTCTTTATCTGCAAAAGGAACGCTGACTGGTAATCATGCTGAAAATTTTTTACAAGATGCACAAGAATACATTTCAAAATTACGAAATAGAGTACGCCAAGATATTAATTCTTATCTATCTTCATTGGTTCACACGCTTAAAGCAGTGAGTTTATCTGAAAATATTTTTTCAAGCTACAACACCATGCTTGAAGAACTTGAAAATCAAATCAAAAATAAAGCTATGACACTTGATAGTTTTAATAGATTAAATGGAGAATTAGGAAAGATTGATTAAATGAAAAATTATATTCTTGAAAAAACATACCGCCAGTTGCATGAAGTTAGTAAGTTCATTAAATTCGGAAGAAAAAACATCATTTCTTCCATTAAAGATTCATTGGTTGAATTTGAAGATAGCTATAAGTCTTTAGAGTCTAAGGTAAGTCTTATGAAAAATGAAATTAAAGTATTGGAAGTTGAAAAGGAGTCTCAGAGTAATAGCATTTTTAGGCTTGAAGAGAATGAAAAACTCTTAAATGAGCAGCTTTTAACGAAACGTAATAGCTTAGAAGATTTACAAAAAACGCATAAAATGCTTAGTACAAAATATGAACTGGTAAGTTCTATTCTAGCTGCAAAAAATTCAGGCAATAAGGCTATGGAAAGATTCAGTAGTTTACTAAACAATGAATTTATGACTTTTGCTAATGAAGAATCTTCCCTTCAAGAAGAGGCAAAAGCGATTTTAATTCTTCAAAGTATTGAAAAACAATTACAATTAATGCTTAGCTTTTCAGGAACATCCAACAAAAATATGATTGCAGTAGGTGGAGGGTTCAGCACTGGAAAATCAGAATTTTTAAATAGTTTTTTTAAAGATAAGAGTGTGCAACTTTCTATTGGTATTAAGCCAGTTACGGCGATACCTACCTATATTATGGCTGGTTCGTCTAGTGTCATAAAAGGCTATTCACATCAAGGTGGAGCCATTGATATTGCTCCCGATTTATATAAACTCTTATCGCATGATTTTGTGAAATCATTTAATTTTAATTTAAAAGACATTATGCCTGTCATGGCGATAGAAACACCAATAGAGCATTTTGATAAGATATGTTTTATTGATACTCCCGGATACAATCCATCAAATACAGAAGCTTTTACGGATCAAGACTTTAGTACTGCACAAGAATATCTAAAACAATCAAACGTCCTCCTATGGCTTATTGGTCTTGATACTAATGGAACTATTCCATCTTCTGACTTAGATTTTATAAAAAAATCATCCCTTGAAGAGAAAAAACTTTATATCGTTGCCAATAAAGCTGATCTGAGAAGCGAAGAAGATTTAGAAGAAATTTTAGATATTTTTGAAGAAATTTTAGATGATCATGATATAGACTATGAAGGTATCAGTGCGTATAGCTCAGTACATAAAAAAGAAATTTTTAACAGAAAAATATCTTTATTTGATTTTTTAACTCAAGAAAATAATCAAGTTGAAGTATATAAACAAATATTGGAAGAGTTGTATTCCGTATTCGATATGTATCAAAATGCAATTAATGATGAAATAAAATGGACAAAAAATATACAGAGTAGTTTTAAATCACTTGAATTAGATTTACTTCAATCAGGTTACGAAATGAACGATGATATTGTTAATAATAGACTAGACAAAATGAGAAGTATGTTTGGGGTTAAAAAATTAGAGAATCAATTAAAAGATCTTGAAATAATTAAGAAAATGATGCTTCAAAGTCTTCAAGAGGTATTCGGATCAACTAATATTATAGATATAAATGTACATAAATCTTCAAAAAAGAAAATTGATAATGAAACTTGCAGCGAATTTTCAATGATTGTTGACGATGTATTCTCAATTCCTGGACGCGGTACCGTAATAACAGGAAATATAGAGTATGGGGTAGTTAAAGTAGGTGAAGTAATTGAGATTGAAGATAATAAAAAAAGGAAGAGAAAAATAACTATTATAGGGATAGAAATGTTTCAAACAGCATTAGAGCAAGCCGTAGCAGGTGATTTTTGTGGTATCGTTTTTAAAGGTGTAAGTAAAAGTTCATTAGAAGGTGTGCAAAGGATTTGTAAGTGATTCAAATCGAGCTTCTCGTTCAATTAGAAACTAGAGCTTAGCAATCTCTCAACTTGCCATCTACTTCGATGGACGGCTTGATGATGCTTTAAATTTGTGATACAATTTTAGGAATTACTTGATGCAGACAGAGAATCTTGAACACTACCGACTAATACGAAATTTTCTAACATTCCTCCAAATTGCATTATACAGTTCGTTCTGCCTCTTCATCCTCTTTAGCTATTTCAGCTTTTTCTCTCTCTTCAGCCTCCTGAAATGTGATCGCTGCAATAGTTGCACCAATCACGGCACCTATGATCCATCGTAACATAGCCACTCCTTTGGTTATTTCATAAAATTAAATCTTCAAAAATGAAGATTACGCTCCTCTTCTAAAGCGAATATTTTCTATCGCGATAGCCGTTTTTCTTCGAATATCATAAACACCCTCGATAGATTTTAGAGGATATCCATTATAAGTACCAATTTTCGCACCTTTGATAGTTGTTTCTGCATAATAAAAGGGTCTACCATCTATCATCAGTTTTGTTTTTGCATTTGATGTTCGGCAGTTCTTTACATGTACGACAACAAAGACATGAGAGGGCACATACACAAATCGATACTCATGCTTACGTTCTTGTAGCAGGGAAGCAAACAGATTACATTTATCATCACAATCTCCCCAATTTGTTTTTATCACATTATGGGGATTACGGCTAGTATGATCTGAACGGTAGGGTATGGCAGTTACAAAATCAAATAATGCTTGTACTTCTAGAGCATCATTCCCATTACAGTTAGCGGTAAGTTTATGAGCTAAATCTTTTAGTTCTCCTCTTTTAGTTAAATTCGTATGGTAGCCTTGACCATTAACTTCGATCATTCCCTCTGTTAATTTAGCCAATAGAGAGATAGTGGCAGCTCCTATGAGTCCACCCAAAATTAGAGGTAGCATAAGCTAACTCTTCGCAGGGAGCTAAAAAGGATCACTTTCTCTCCATGTTCATAAGTCGATTAAGTTCGTCAGTTAATTGAGTATAATGTGTTTTTACACCACCATCAAAATCATTTTCAGTTTCCTCTTTTATTTCATCTAAAGGTTGATTAGTTGTTTCAGGTTCACAAGAAGCTGAATCAGTCTCTTTTTTTTCATATACAGAATCTTGACTCATAGCAATAGCAGTAACAGCGGCTCCTACAAGCCCTCCAATAATAAATCTCAACATGATATTCTCCTTAGTTTGTGCTAAATTTAGCGTTGTTTGGTTTTATAACCTCAAATATAGATTGAAGGGTTTCCTTTGCTTTGTCTACAGCCTCATCGACTTTACTAAATGAAGGATGGCTCAAGTGACTATTAAAGATGGCTCTGTGCATCATAACAAGGGTGAGATGCAATAAATTTGTCTTCATAACAGTACTTTGTATATCAAAATACAGATGCTGGGTCTCATCTGAGAAAGTGTTGAGTATCAAATCAAAATGTTGTGAGATCTTATGTTCTAAATCATCTTTTACAATATCGTAGGTAGTGGCAAGTAAGCCGTTGCCTTTTTGTTTGAACTCTTCTACAAAAGAATAGGTATCATATAACTCTTGAAATTTGGGGTTCGTATAAACAAACTCTTCATGAAGCTGTTTTTTATAATAGGCTGCAGTCCTATTTTGTAGCCAACGTATATGCTCTGCAAAATCTACAGATTCATCATTATTAACAGCATCACTGATAATGAAATCAAGTAACAACTTAGGATCGATTAATCTATTTTCACTCATCTATATCACCTTATGTATGAAAGTCACGAAAGGGTTTATTTTTTCGTTAACCGTATCATAGAGGATGCTCTTGACAGGGTGTGTCATCTCTATGAGATCTTTTTCACATACTCTCCCAAACTTTTAGCTGTTCCATATCCAAGATGTAGTTTAGAGATTTTATTGATAGGAACACCCAACTTGACCAGTTCTTCTATACGCAGAGCATCGCTATCATACATGGAAGCCTGAATCACTCCCTTAGGTTTACCTAAAATGATGCCAGCTTCCCTGCGAGCTTTGAGAGCTTCTTTGGTTCTAGCAGAGATAAAATCTCTCTCTAATTCGCTCATGAGGGAAAACATTGTAAGCATCACTTTGTTTTGTAGATTATTGATGTTGTTTTTATCCAAACTCATATTCTGTTTAAGAGCGATGAGCCTGACTCCCTTTTCAATTAAAAGATTTACCAATGAAAATAACCCAGATAGAGAACGAGCTAAGCGACTCAGTTCACTCACAAGGAGAGTATCTCCAGATACAAGCAAAGCAAGAAGCTCATCAATCTTTCTCTCCGAAGTAGATCTGCGACTACTCATCTCTACCTCTATGAAAGTTACACTCCCAAGCTGATGTGCATTGGCATATTCCAAGATAGCATGTTTTTGATTTTGTACAGTTTGTTTCTCTGTACTGACACGAATATATCCTACAGTCATAATGGACTCCTACTTTAAGGTAGAATTAATAATAGCAGTTTTTGAGAGAAAAAGTAAGCTATATTTTGAGGTATTACCTCTTAGGGTCAAAATGTAGGTAAGAGGTAAGAAAAAAGAGGGTTTTATATGTTCCTATTATAGTAATTTTGGAACACACAAAAACGGTCGTTAAGGGGTAAGTTTTTTTTGTCATTATATATAAATTGCGTGAGACTATTTTTTCTTAGAGCGTTTCGTGATACAATTTTATATATTAATACAAACGAGGCAAACATGACAATCACAATAAATGACAGTTTCTCCGATCAAGTACTCTCTTTTTTAAAAACACTACCGTCCGAAGCGGTTGTCGTTGAGGAAACACGCCCATGGTATGCTGATGAAGTTAAACATCGAATTGAAGAATACAGAACAGGAAAAATGCAAACCGCTCCTCTTGATAAAGCTTTTTGGGACGAAATGGATTCCTATATTAATACTGTGGCGTAACATTGAATATAATTCGTAGCAGTCAGTTTAAAGTAGAAATAAAAGCAATTTTACAATATATAGCCAAAGACAAGAAAAGTGCAGCTAGGGATTTTAGTAGAAAACTTCAACTTCTTATTGATTCTCTCCCTGATAATCCTAAAAAAGGGAGATTGGCACAAGAAGGACATAGGGAGCTGATTTATAAAGGGTATGTACTTCCTTATCTCATAGATGATGAAAAAATTGTTATATTAGGGATATTTAATCAGAATGAGTGGTACAAAGTAGATAATTAAAAATAAATACAATGATTATTTGTCCCGTCAAGCCCGTATGGGCTCGATGGGCATGAAGTTTTAAAAATATTTATTCGTCAATATCCTCATCAACGGATCGTACGGATGGTGGTTTGTTGAATGTTTTTTTTGTTTTTTTGGTATCAGAGTGTTGATCTATAGGATCAGAACTATTGTATGGCTCGATGTATGTTATCATAAATCCACGAATAGCATTATTTTTATACTGGAAAAAACCAGCAGATTTGAATTTTTCGATTAAATATCTTTTTGTGGGTACTTTTATTCCCTCTTCTTCGCACCAATTTTTAAAAATTGCATAGAGTTGCTGATTGCCTACACGTTCTTTTTCATCATGTTGAATTTGTAAATCTTGAATGAAGCGTTTGACCATGTTTATATTTTTTTCATAGTTCTCAACTTCATCTCTAATTGTTTGTGAGTATGTAAATTGTTTATTGAGCAATAATCGCTGTGCACCTTTAAGAGCGAGATTGAAAATCCCAGGAAGCTCTTTTGTGAGTTTATTTTCTAAGTCATGATCAATATCTTCTTCTTTAATAATTACATTATACTTGATGATTAATAATCTGCGAAATAATCCAAAAGATGAATCTCCTTGTGTATAGGGGAGGTTATTCATAGCGAATATGAATTTAGGTAATTCAGAAATTTCATATGGATTTGCATATAGTGGACGTGCGATGAGTGTTTCACCACTGATAGCTTTTTTAAATTTGGAAGTGTCAAAGTTTTTATCCGAACTATCTGAACCAATATTTAGGAGTTTCCCATCTAAGCTACTGATATATTCATTTTTACCCATGTCTTGTAATTCCACATAACTACAATTTACTTTTCCAACCATTTTAGCAATAATATTGAGAAGGGTACTTTTTCCATTTCGCCCCTCTCCAAGTAAAATCAAAGCATATTCAAGATTAAAACTGCTTCCT
>CAITKP010000005.1 GCA_903892995.1 uncultured Campylobacterales bacterium | reverse complement strand
CAATTAAAAGGTCCATCGATGAGAGAAATATTAGCTTCCTCATAATTTATTTGGCCACCTATGTTACAATGACGTAAGAATATTTTTTACTTTTTTAACTGGCCAAGTGTTTATGCGCACAGGTGGCCAAGTGTATGCGTGTGATCACATGTAAGGGAATTTCGCTCAACTGTGAGCTGAAAGAGTGATTTTTCATCAAATAGTTTGACAAATTGTTTTGGCATCAAAGTACGGCTGATAGGCCAAAGGCGTGTTCCACTGCCGCCGCATAGGATTATATTAGTCATTTTTACAATCTCTCATTCTTAAATATCTCATATTTTTCTTCTACAAACTCTTTTATCTCTTTCTCAAATCTCTCTTTTGAAAATCTTAATGCATTTTCTCTTATCTTTTTTAGTTCAAAACTATCAATATTATTTTCAAATTTCTCTACAGCTTCCAAAAGCGCTTCGACTGTTTGCTCCATAAAATGTACCCCACTCACCATATCGATTACAGTCTCTTTCGTACCACCTTTTCCAAGGCATATTACAGGTGTCCCACAAGCTTGAGCCTCTACAGGAGTGATACCAAAATCTTCCTCTGCTGCAAATATAAAAGCTTTAGCACGCTGCATCATATTTATCATCACTTCATCACTTTGATATCCCATAAGTTCTATATTTTTTCCTGCTTTTGCTTTTATCTTCTCCATATCTGGACCAGTACCTATTACTACTAGCTTTTTATCTGTTTTACTAAAAGCTTCTACGATCATATCTATTTTTTTATATGGTACCATTCTTGAAGCGGTCATATAAAACTCTTCTTTTTGTTCACACAGTTCAAACTTTTCTACATCCACTGGTGGATATATCACGGTGCTTTCTTTCCCATAAACTTTTTTGATTCTTCTAGCGATATAGTGGCTATTTGCTATATAGTGATCTACACGATTAGCTGTACTTAGATCCCATATACGAATTTTATGGAGAAAATATTTTGCTAATTTTCCTTTTAACCCTTTATCCAATCCACTTTCTCGCAAATACTGATGATACAAATCCCATGCATATCTTATAGGTGTATGTACATAGCTAATATGAAGCTGATTTGAGTGAGTCAAAACACCTTTTGCGACTGCATGAGAGCTTGAAAGTATCACATCATATTCACTCAGATCAAACTGCTCTATTGCCAGTGGAAAAAGTGGCAAATAGTTTCTATACTTATCTTTTGCTTTTGGTAAATTTTGGACAAAGCTAGTATTTGCTTTTTTGCCTTTGAGTATCAGTTCTCGATCTTTATCACTCAAAAAATCTATCAGACTATACACTTCAAAATCATCCCAAATATTAGTGAAACTTTCTACACACTTTTCTGCTCCAGCATATACCGAAAACCAATCATGAACTAATGCTTTTTTCATTTTATTTCAACCTTCCCATCATCTCAAATGTTTCTTTATCCATTTTAGAAAAACCAAACCATTTTTTGCCTAAATCTTTTAAACTAGCACCGATGTGATAAATCTCATTCTCATCGATTATCAAAAATCTATCATGTGATAAATCAAACTTTTTTAGCTCTATTGGAGGATATTGGCTGTTGTGTTTTTTGAGGTCTAGTTCTAATTGTTTTGTGATATTTTTTGTGAAAATTGTCGCTTTGCACTCTTGAACTCTTTTTGTAAAAAGTACAAGAACACTTTCATCGACATAGTTATCAATCAGGACAATAGAATTTTTGGCACTTTTAATGATGTCACATACAAATACATACGCATCAAACATCTGCCCATCGTAAAATATACCACTTTTGGCTTTGATGGATTTGTCTTCTATCGCATCTAGTATCACATCGATTTTGCTATCAGTTTGAAGTTGCTTATGCTCAAGAGAATCAAGTCTTTGAAAAATCAAAGCATTTTGAGAGATAAATTTTCTCATCTCGACAAAAGTATCTATTATTTTTATACTTACTTGTATAGCAGTATCACTTCTCAAAACTGCCGAAAGCATAGAGACACCTTGCTCGGTAAATACATACGGCAAATATTTTCTGTGTTTTCCTCTTTGACTTTCTAAGGTCACAATTTGTGACCTTAAAGAATTGTCTAAACTTGAAGTTCCATTTTTGGATCTCAAGTTATTATGCTCTTCTTGAGTTAATTGAAATCTAAATTTTTCAGGGAATCGCTCAATATTTCTTTTAACTGCTTGATTAAAAACTTTTGTTTCAACTCCATATAACACAGCTAAATCTTCATCTAGCATTACTTGTAAATTTCGAAAAGTGTATATTTTTTCTTGTATACTGTTTTCGTTTATTGTCAATTCGTTCATCTCAAGCCTTCAATAACATCAATAATTTTCTTCGCTGACTCTTCCCAGCTAAACCGTTTAATATTTTCAAAGCCTTTAATTTTTAACTCATTTTGTAAATTTTCATCCGCCAAAACCATTTTTATCTTTTCAGCTATATCTTCTACACTATAAGGGTCGCAATACACCACACTATCAATTCCACCAACTTCTGGCAAGCTCGCTACATTGGAACAAATTACAGGACATCCAGAAGCTTGTGCTTCAAGCGGTGGAATTCCAAAACCTTCATAAAGTGATGGAAATACAAAAACTTTTGCAAGATTATAAATAGCAGGTATATCTTCATCATCTACATAACCAGTAAAAAATACTCTATTTTCAAGATTACACTTTTCTATTAAACTAGAAATGTTGTCATCACCTGTAATAAATCCATCTTTTTTACCAACGATTACAAGATTTATATCTATATCTTTTATTGCCAAAAGTAAATTCTTTAGATTTTTGTGAGGCTTTACATTACCTACAAAAAGTAAAAATTTATTTGGGAGTTTATATTTATCTTTTGCGAAATCTAGTTTTGATTTATCATAAATAATTTTAAATTTATCAAAATCAATAGCATTATAAACTACCTCAATATCATTCTTTGTATTTGTGTATTTTCTTATCTCATCAACTGAAAATTCTGAAACTGTTAATATTTTATCACTTCGGCTAGTTGCTTGATTTATAACCAACTTTGCATAAAGCTTTTGTTTAAGACTGAGAGTTTCATAAAAAGCCAAGTGAAATACATCATGGATTGTGACAACTCTTCTGTTAGCTTTTATTGGCAAAAGAGGGACATTATAGTGAGGTGACCAAAAAATATCGCATTTAGGAATTTTAACAAACAACTCAAACTGCTCTTTAATAGTGTATATTTTTGAAGTACACTCAATTATTTTAACTTTATTTGACCAACTATATTTTTGTATTTCTTCACTCGTTCCAAGTAAAATAACATCAAATATATCAACCATAAAAGGAATTATATTTCTTATATATGTACCGATACCTGATGCGTTATGCATTCTAAAATCAACTACTAATTTCATATCCCTCCATTAATAAAAATACTTATTACAGCTTTTGATTTATACTGAATTTTTTTCTATAAAATTTGACCAAGCTATCTAATTTTAAATATATTAATACGTCCCTAGTTCGTCTTCTAATTAATTGAAAATAATAATATTGATAAGCATTGATTTTGCTGATTCCATTTGCTATCTTAGAGTCTCTGACTTCGATTAAAGCTTTTTCCCAATTTATATCTGATACTCCATCGAAACTCATATTTGCTAATAAAGCTTTTACGTTATAAAACTTATAGTCCATAACAAAAACTTTAAGCAATAAATCATAATCCATTGCATATTTGCAACTTAAACTAAATAACCCAATACTCTTATAAATACTTTTACTCATAAATACAGTAGGATGGTTAATTGTCATTTCTTGATAAATTCTTTCAGGATTTGATTTTACAACATAAATAGGTTGATGTCCTTTCCAATATTTTAGCTCGCCACAGTATACACCTTCATAATTTTTTAAATAATTTATGACGACCAATTCTACGGTAGACTTTTCATACCAATCATCCGCATTAATCAATCCAACTAATTTTCCATTAGCAGTTCTAATACCTTTATTAAAAGCGTCACTTATCCCACTATCTCTCTCACTCACCCAGTAATCAATCTTATCTTCATATTTTTTTATGATCTCCAAAGTTCCATCGGTTGAGCCACCGTCTATGATGATGTACTCGACATTGTCATAGGTTTGGTTGATAACGCTTTGGATAGTCTCTTCGAGGTATTGTTCGCCATTGAAAACAACCGTGATGATAGAAATTAGGGGCTTATCTTCGTAAGATTTTTTAAAATAACCTTTTGTTCGTAAGCCACCTTCACCTTTTCTATTTTCACCCATTGGCAAAAATAAAACTGATTCAAATTTATCTTCCGAATTATTTATAATCTCTGGTTTGTCTTGTGTTAGCAACCTCGTCGTACTGTATTTTTCATCTAAATATATTGTGCTAGTCATTTATAGTTTCCTTCAGTATATTTAAATAATTTTGTGCAAAGTAATAGGTTCTCTCATCTACATTGTTAGTATTGGACATATCAAATGAAATTTTATAGTTCATCAATATATTTTTCAAGGACTCTACATTATTTCTTTCAAAAAAAGTAGCATTCGGATATTGTTCTTTATGGACATCCAAATCTGATAAAATCATATTTTTTCCTACACTTTTACACTCTTCAACCGTAGAGCTCCACCCTTCAAAAAGTGATGGATTTATAACTGCCTTAGAAAATTTTATAAACGTAAAAACATCTTCATAATCAACAAGCCCAAGGAGTCTTATATTATTGTCTAACTTATGAATTGCAATAAACTTTTTAATTTGCTCAATATGTTCACTATTTCTATAATCTTTTAAGTGTCCAGTACATACTAAACAAATTTTTGACCCATCCTCTGCCATTTGCTTCACTGCTTCAAAAACCAACATATGATTTTTATGCTTCCAAAACTGATTTGGCATATAATAAAATTCATTTACCAAATTGTATTTATTTAACAAAGCAACTTTATTATCTTCTGTAAGTTCAAAATACTTTTTATCTGGTTGTGAAACAAATTGTAGAACTTTCGCTTTATTTTCATATTGTGGAGCAAAGCTTTTAAAATCTTTTAAAGCATCGTGGCTACTCAGAACTATAACATCGCTTTTTAGAATTAACTTCATAAAATTTTTATCTCTTGCATCCAATTCCTTTTGTGAAAACATCTGAGGCAAATGAATATGCTGAAAATCAGGTAGCCAATTGATAGTTTTTATACCACTTAAATTTACTATTGACGCATGAGATAAAACTTGTATATCGTATTTTCTTAATAGATTGGAAAATAAAAAATTCGTATCAAATATTTTTTGTTCTATTTTCATCAAAAACCATTTTAAACTTTTTCTATCAAATATACTATCTTCAATCACGGTTGCATATTGCTTAAACATATTTTTTATTTCTACATCTGTTTGTTTTCCGACAAAAACAAATACTTCAATTTCTTTATTTTCCAATGAATTAAGCGCAAATAGTAAGTTTTTAAAATAATTTAAACCGCCCATCCACTCTTTTGAAACAGCACCTACAAATCCAACTCTAATCATTTAAGCCCTTTACCCAATTTACATAATCTTTTATCTCTTGTTTTAAATGCTTATTTGTCTTGAAACCATAGTTCTCAAGTTTTTGTGTATTTGCCCAATAGTAAATGGGATTTCCAGTATTTAGTTGATTGTTAAATTGTATTTCAACAGATGGAGCGACTAAATCCCTAATCATTTCAACTACATCTTTAATGCTGTGCTTTACACCTGTACCACCATTAATAAGGACAAACCTTTCATCTTGTTTTAATAAAATATCAACAATTATTAAAACATCATCAATATAAATAAAATCCCTAGTTTCCTCACCCGTTCCCCAAAAAACAACTTCATCTTTTGCGTTTTGTAGTTTTTTACAAGCATCCCACAGCAACTGTTTTTTGAGTCCATTTCCATATACTGAAAAAAGTCTTATTATTGATACTTTTAAATTATATTTTTCAGAGTAACTCCGACATAAGTCTTCTGCTATTTTTTTATGATATCCATACGGTGAAGCTGGTTTACCGATATACTCTTCTTTCATAGGAGTATCAGGATGTTCTCCTTGCACTGCTGGACTTGATGGATAGATAAGATGAGCATTTGGATTATGTACTCTCATATATTCCAAAACTTCAAGTGTACCATCTACAGTTTTTTTAAAGTCATCATAAGGATATTCTACAGAAAAACCAACAGAACCACTTCCTCCACAATGAACTATCACATCAAATGTTTGTTCAAACTCTAAGATAGATTTTATAGATATATCATCTTTTTTCCAATAGTCAAGCCCTATCTCTTTTGACTCTTCAACAGACAATCCACCATGACCAATACCATAAGTTTCATACCCTAAAGCTTTAAAGTGCTTCGCGACATTTGAGCCTAAAAAGCCTTTAGCTCCTGTGATAAGGATTTTTTTACTCATCTCTTAACCTTTTGATTACTACAGCTGGGTTACCAGCTACCACTGTCCATGGTTCTACATTTTGCCGCACTACACTTCTTGCACCTACAATTGCCCCTTCTCCTATCGTAACACCTGATAAAATCACACTATCAAATCCAATCCAAACATTATCTTCAATGATGATTGGTTTTGATTTAACTACACTCCAATCTTTTGACTCTATAAAGTTTCTACCATCTCTATAATCTTCATTTTGTCTAGAAATATCTTTTTGCCGTTCTTTAAAATCCAAAGAATGTGAGTTATGATCATAAAGAGTACAACCCCAAGCAATAGTTACATGATTTCCTATTTTTATATGACTTCTTGATATCAAGGAACTACCGCCATTTATAAAAGTATTGTCACCAACTTCAATTTCTCCATCATCTGATTCAAATACAAAATTACAGCCAAGCATACTGTTTTTGCCTATACATACTTTATTATTTTTGTATTTGCCATCAAACCTAAAAGTACAAGATTTTAAAAGAATAGTACTATCAGTAAGCACAATATTTTTATACTTTTTTACAAATTTATATGGATTATAAAAAAGTTTATTGAGTATTTGTTTTAGCATTTTTAACCTTTAATCTATTTATCAAACTTATTAGCTCTGGCTTTATCAAAGCAAGAGAATATATATTTATAATATAACTTATTGAAAAAATGACCCCCATATAAATTATATTAAGACTAATTTTTTCAATATCAAGCATCAAATACACATACTTCGTTAAAACCAAAAATATTGCTACAAAAATCATCGGCTTAACAATATCTTCCAATATCCATTTTGATTTATTTTCATTTAGTAGCTGTGGATGAACCAAAAAAATACCTGTCAGTAAATACAAAATATTCAAAGATATCCAAACTAATGCAACACCAACTCCACCATATAATTGACCAAATATGATATTCATTGGTAAAACAAAAAGTATGGAAAAAGCATTGATATAGACCATTACTTTCGTTCTTCCATCTGCTATTTGAAGCTGTCCTGGCATAGTCGCCAACAAATTCAAAAGTGTACCAATAGCTAGAAGTGAGACTATCAAATAAATATGGTTTGTAGTTTCTTGATTATGAGTCCATAAAAGGATTATTTCATACGAATAAATTGCCAACATCAATCCTGCAGGAATAATTAAAAAAGCTATTGATTGACATGCTTTATGATAAAAATTTGACAAATTTTCTTTATCGTTTGCATAAGTTGATATTAGTCGTGGTGAAATTGTTTGAAACAATGGTCCACCAGCCATCTGTAAAACAGATACTATTGCAATAGCAAAGGTATAGTAGCCAAATTCACTGAGTGATAATATTTTAGATAGGACAATATTTCCAGACTGTAGTAGTATAAAAACAAAAATCATAGAGAGTGAATAACCACCAATAAAATGCAGATTATTCTTATACACATTCAATGAAAAAGTTGCTTTTTCCTCCAAAGATGGCATATATCTAGCAACCATCAAACGATACACAATAAATTCCAACAAAGAAATTAATATTTGAAATTTGAAAAAGGAAACTATATCATTGGAAATATACATCAAAACATAAATAGCACCCAAACTCTTGATAGTTGCAATTATTGACAAAGCGATATTATAGGAAACTTGCTTTTCCAAAGCCATAATAGCCCCGCCATACAAACCTACATTAAACCGAAATGCCACAATAACACCCATAAGCACAATTCCTTGTATCAAAATATCTGATGATAAAGTATTTGCATTTAGCCATCCAGTAGCTATAAATGAAGACGAGAGATAAATCACTACAAAAGAAACTAATCCTGCACCAATAAATAATATCTCTGTTGTTCTCAGTAGATTTCTCAGATGGTTTGCTGAGTTTATTTTGCCTTTCATTTGAGCAATTTCTCTTGTAACCATCGGAGTTATTCCGCTATCTAGCAACAATGCGAAAGCTTGAATCATACCAAAGATACCAACAAGTCCGTAACTCTCTGCTCCAAGATATTTTAAATAAATCGGCAATACTAAAAAGCTTATACCAGCAGTATAAAGCTTTCCAACTAGATTTGCCATCATATTTTTCTTAATCATTATGCCATCAACTCCGACCAACTAGACAACAATTTATCGTCACTAAAAAAACTTCTATACTGATGAGTCGTTCCTTTTGATTTTGACTTCCAGCTAAGTGATTTTTTTGCTAAATCCCTTATTGCATTAATATCATTTGTATCAAACACTTCACCATATTTGCCAAGTGATTCTATAAAAACTTGATATGGTTTGGTATCTTTTCCACTATATTTTCCACTCCATTTTCTAGGAAGTTTCTCTTTTTCTAATAGCTTATGAAAAACATAATCCCATTCTTTTATCGTCTCATCTATCGAAAATCGTCTAAATGCTTCTTCTTTGGCTTTTACTCCAAGCCTATCTCTGAAGCCTTTGTTTTGATACATCTCTTTAACAGCACTAACAAACTCTTCTTCATTTGTCGCTACTATTCCACTATACATATTATGCACCATATAGTTTTCCATGTTGTTGTTAAGTACAATTGGCACTATTCCAACTCCCATGGCTTCTGACAAAGCTTGGTCGCAAGTACCATAATGGTTATGTGCAAGAGGGTAGGCAAATACATCAAATATTTCCAAGTATGGAGCGATATCATCTACAAAACCTGTAAATACAAACTTATCTTCTAGTCCTCTTTTTGCAACTTCTGCTTTTAGCTCATCGATATGACCGCCACCACAGATAATAAACTTTGCCTCAGATATATTTATTTTTGCGCACATCTCTAAAAAATTAGGATGCATTTTAGAGTAATCAACAGTACCAATATACCCTATATTAAATCCCTCATGCCCATTTTTTGCAATATCTTTAACATGATCTAGTCCACCTGTTGACCAAATAGCTCTAAATATCCCATGTGTTTTAGGATATGAGACTACTTCATCTACAAGATAACTCATAGGAGTCGTAAAGATAAAATAATCAGGATAATCAAACAATGTGTGCGAAAAAATATGAGGAGCTTCATTGCCTGATACATGAGCCCAAAAAGCTATATGAGAAGATGGAAGTTCATTTTTCACCAAAAAATCAAAAAGCAAAGGGTGATTCCACCAATGAACAATGACAATATCTGAGTTTTGTATCTGAGGAATCAAGCTTTGATAATTTATAAGCTCTTCAAAAACGATATTGTTACTCATCAAAACATCTTGTGCATTTTGATTGATAGTGTCAAGGCAAACTATTTTGTGTTCAAACTCTTCACTAATTTTTGCTTTTATCAGATAATTTGTCAGCACTCTTCCTACACCGCCACCTAAATGAGGGCTTATATGAAGTATATTATAGTTTTTACTTTCCATAGATTCTTCTTAATTTATTGATTATTCTTGAAATAATATTTGGCTTGATATCATTTTTAATCAAAGCATTATTCGTTTGTAATGCAAGAGAAATCCGTTCTGATTTCTCAAGTCTAGTTTGATAAAACTCGTCATATAAGATAGACTCAACAATATTCTCTGACATTATTTGCCAAAAATTATCTTGTGTCAGGTTTGGTAAGTTGAAGGCTTTTTTGAGACCATCAATATTTTTTGATGTTCCATTATTTAGTGCGTTGTATGAAATGCTTGATAAATATTTCCCTTTTCCATAAAACAGTATCTTTATCATATATATCCAATCCTCTGGTAACCTTTCCGCTAAGTTTTGAATCATATATTTGGCCTCTTCTATTCTAACAACTCCATATGATAAACTGCTATTGATAGCAGTTAGACAATATTTTTTTATTCTGTCTTCTCTTGCAGACTCGTCAAAAGAAACTTGATAACATTTTCTTAAAATTGAATAATCAAGGTTATAAAAATTCATTTGCCCAAATGCAATTGCATAACCTTCATTTTGCTCTAAAAATTCAACACATTCTTCTATATAATTCTCACTCAACCAATCATCATCCGCCAAATATATATGATACTTTCCACTTGCATTTTTAAAAACATACTCATAGTTTTTTCCAGGCCCAAAATTTTGAATCTGCCTAACATATTTTATTCTTTTATCAATTGAACAGTACTTTTTACACAAATTATCAACCAATTCTTCTGTAGAACAATTATCTGAAATTAATATTTCTAAATTCGTATAAGTTTGATTTATGGCAGATATTATAGCTTTTTCTAATTCTATAGGCCTATTATAGGTTGGCATTCCAATTGTTACTAATGGTTTTTCTTTAAATTTATCATTCATTATTCCTACACCTTTCACTTGGAATTGCATAAAGAATTGCAGAATTCCCACAATAATCATGCAAATAAAAATATATTTTGTACCCTTCTAAACTCATTAAAAAATGGGCTATTTTGTATAAACCATCTTCGTTATGGTCAGCCAATACCATCAGTATCGGTCTATCTCTCCGAATTGTCTCTTTCGCCCCATGTAAAGCTCTGAGCTCATATCCTTCTAAGTGCAGTTTTATAACCGTTGGATTTATATTTAGACTATCAATTGTTTTTGTTTGAATAGTTGTATTTCCATTTTTTTCTACTTTTGAAGCAAATCCCAACCCGTCAACAAAATTACTAATTTCGTTGCTATCTGATAAGGCAATCGGCAAATATTTAATATTACCAACATCAGAAAACTCCGTTTTCATGATTGTTATATTTTTCTCATCTGGCTCTACAGCCCAAATGGTATTGAATTTCATATCCACAGCATCCAAAAAACTCTTTGTCGTCGTACCAAAATGAGCACCACCATCCAAGAATGACTCATTTTCGGTAAGCTTTGGCACGCATGGAGCTTTAAAATATTTTTGATTTGATTGTACGGGATATTCTGGATAAATCTTTTCTACCCTTCTGAGTCTCCACCATAAAAACTGTAAATAATGAACTAAGGAGTGCTTATCATGCTCTAAATATTGACAAACTCTTGATATTTCCTCAATATCTTCATGTGTTGGATTGAAACAAGCCCAGCCATTTGTTAGCTCATTTTTTAACATTATTTCCGTGTAATCATAAAAATGACGAATATCTTGACAACCAAGCTCTTTGAGATATTTTACTATTGGTGTTATTGGAACCGTTACAACACACAATATAAATGTCAAATTCTCTAAATCATCTTTTGGAATATCTATCGGATGAATAATATTTATCTCTCTTAGTTTGCCATTTTTATGAGTATCTACAATATATTTTGGTGTCAAATTGATTAATTTTAAAAAATCA
The DNA here is from genome assembly GCA_903892995.1 of uncultured Campylobacterales bacterium. Taxonomy (GTDB): domain Bacteria; phylum Campylobacterota; class Campylobacteria; order Campylobacterales; family Sulfurimonadaceae; genus Hydrocurvibacter. The sequence goes on along the minus strand of CAITKP010000005.1, from coordinate 9,901 downwards.
AGTGCCATTTCACCCATTGCTCCAGCTCCGTATAAAGCTATCCCATTATGACTAAGTGGTTGAACAAGACTAATACTGTTTATAGCACTCTCTAAAATACTTTGGAATTCTTTATTGGGATCAATAATCATTTATTCACCCCTTATCACTTATTTTATGATCTATTTCAAATCGAAGTATATGAAAAATATCACCGTTACGATAACCGAAACATCTATATTTTTGTGTGATTCTAAATTTAAAAATTTGCTTTTGTTCGTAAAGACTTCCTGTAAACCAATTTTCTTTTTTACTTGGTTTGTATGCTTTATAATCCAACCCATCAGAGCTTATAATGCTATCCCAATCCATAAATGTAAACATCTCAAAACTACTTATAAATTCATTTTTTTGAGTCGAGTCTAAAGTATCAAATCCATAAGAACTATCCAATTCAGAAAAACATAACTTTGTATCATAAAAAAAGTAGTGGCAAAAATCTATATCGTTGATACAGTTTTTTGTCCACAAAATTTTTGCTGTTATTTTTAGTTCCGTGAGATTGTCAAGTAAATAATTGACAGTACCACTTTGTATAGGTAACTGATTATCCATAAAATCATCATGAGCAAAGGAAACGACGATACCATCTCTTTGGGCTGACTCTGCCAGTCCCGTATCGCAAATTTGATTTCCACGGTATGTATATATACTTTCTTCACAGTTATGCTTCTGATCAATCTCCCAATACGGTGGTTGTGAAAGTGCTGACAGGTGACTCTTGAACAATGTAATAGATGGGTGAGATATAGAAATCAAGTCTAATAGTTTTTTGTCACTTGTAATATCTCTTTGCCAAAACATTTGATTTTTATAGAGATTTATTTGGTTCTTTTTGAACAATGCCGTTACAGAAACAATTGACCGAAGGTTTTCCAAAAAAGTCTCAATATTAGGATATTGTCCAGATAAAGAAAGTTCATTGATAACTACATCCATGACAACCCCAGTAAAGCATTTAAATCTTCATCAAATTGGTCAAATAACCCTTGTTGATGATTTTTTATAAGCCCATCATCATCGATAATAATTTTCGCATGTTTTGACTGATCAAAGTAATACAATGCAACTTTTTCTTTTTCTATTGAGTATTTTGAAGTACTACTTTCATTCGAATTGTAGTATACATTTTTTCTGACACCATTAAAGATATGATCACTATGTGTTTCAATAATAATCTGAATACCTTTACTAGCAACAAAAGTGAAAAAATCAGTAAGTCTTGATTGGGCTTTTGGATGTAGATGAATTTCTGGATTTTCTATAATAATAATATTGTTAGTCTTCGCACTTAGACATATTGTTAAAATAGAAATAAGATAGCTAAGACCCGTACCAATGTTTTTTGGTAAAAACTCTAATTTTACTGAGCCAGTGCGATTATGAGAATAAAAAGCTTTTACTGTATTTTGATCTCTTTGTGACTTAATCTCGATCTCTTGGTTTGATATATACTTTAACCAATAATTGAGCTGTCCAGATAAAGTTTTATCGTCATCGAAAATTACTAAATTATCGAAAATTAATTCATTTTTATGTGCATCAAACCAATCAATCACATATGAACCATAAATTCCAAAATATCTTTCTGATTTTGAAAAATTATTTACTATATTGATATCTTCTATTGGTTTTCTTTCTGAACTTAAATAGCTTAGATTGTTTGGATATGTTAAATAATGATTAGAGTTTATTTCAAAAGATATTTTATTGGCAATGACTAAATTTTTATCTCCATCGACAAAGGTTATCTCTATACTAAACTCTTTTGGATTAACATACCTATTTTTAAGATTATCAAAGTCTCCAAGATTGCTAAGATACTCAAAAATATCATTACCTCCAATATGTCCATCAGCGGTATTTCCTCCTAGTAGGATGGATTGTATTAAAGATGACTTTCCGCTGGAGTTGGTTCCTGATAAAATGGTCAAATTTGAAAAATCAAAAATTTCACCCTCTTTAAAACACTTAAAATTAGAGATATTTATTTTTTTAATCATTGTCTAATCCCAGTAAGATTTCTTCTACTTTATCAAATCTCTGTCTTACTTTTGATGAACTATCAACAGGTGATGTGATAGCTTCCATAAATTCATTTTGTGCAAATAAGGCTTCGATTTTTTCTTTAAATGTTGCAGTACTCATTGATTTGTTTTTTAGAGCTATGGCATAACTAAGGCATTCAAACAATGCCATATTTACTGGCGTTTTTCGCTCTTTATCTACAGAATAATTAGATACTCTAAATCCATCATTTCCTAATATTTTAAAAGCGTCACTCATGCTTATTTTGAATAGTTCTTCTATTTCTTGAATCTCTTTTTGCTCAGTACGGTTAAGATACTCCATCGCCTTACCCAAAAAGTCATCGATATCACTTTTGTAGTCTATGAATTCTCCACTTTTTGTAGAAAGCTTTTTCATTCTCCAAAGATAAAAAGCGATAAATCGTAAAATCATATATCTGTCTTTCATTACTTTCGAGCGAATAGAATTGTCTGTGGCATTTTTGAAATTTTTGTCATCTTTTAAACGATCCAATAATTCTGTCGATGAGCCATTGTAGATAGCATTCCTCATTTCCTGATTGTTAAGTCGTGTACCACCACGGTTTACCCTATCAAAAATATCAAATTTGATTCTATCAGGAGTTGGTGATTTTATAACATTTATGGACATTTTATAGTCTTCAATTTTACCTTGCAAAATGCCATCTAAATCTTTAAATCGTTTTCCTTTAAGATCTTTTAAAATTGTTAATTCAGATAAAACAAAGTTAACTTTTGGATCTTCGTCCATAAAATCAAATAATGTACTCAGACGCTGTTTTCCATCAATTACCTGCTTGACACCACTACTATCTTGAAAAAAATACATTATAGGCAATGGAATGCCCATTAAAATTGACTCTACTAACTCTGATTTTTGCTTTTGACTCCAAACTTTTCCTCGTTGATATGGTGGTGACAATTCGATTCTTTTATTCATGTATTGTCGCTTGAGTTCATAAACCGAACTATCATCCTGTGAAACATTAATAGATGCAGGATAAACTTCATCAGTTTGCACTGATGAAGAATTTATATCAACATCATCAATATCATCATTCTTGGACTCTATAAATTCATCCTCAGTTTGAGGATTTTGAATACCTTCCAAATCAACCTCCTATTTTTTTCAAAATTTCATCTGCATAAGCATCAATATCATCTGGCATACCATGTGTCATTTGACCACAATCACCACAAACTGGGTGATTCTTTCTTCCGTGCTGTAAAAACATCTTTTGATATGATTTCATTTTATCACCAAGCCAAATGTTTTTTACACTCTCTTCTCTTACATCACCAATTAGCAACTTTCTTGACCAATCAAGGAAACAAAGACTTGCTTGCCCATCAGAGTTGAGTGAAAAAGAGTAAAACACATAAGGACAAACCGATACTTCTTTTATCTCTTGACCATAAATACCATGCTCTTGATTTACCTCAAGCCCATCTCTTAGCTCAAACTCTGGCCAACAAGACATAATATGCTCTATATAAACTCCGTCTGCGATGTCTTTAAAAGTCTTGATAAAGAGTTTTTTGTCATCTTCGCTTAGTGTATCTCCATTAATTTTTACAACAACTTCGCACTGTTTTCGATTTTCATAAAAATGCTTGACATTTTCCACGAATTTATCAAAATCAATTTTGTATTTTGAAAATGCCATATATTGCTCTGCATTAACACCTTCTACAGAAATATTAATTCTATCAAGTCCTGCTTCTATGATTTCAAGATTTAGCTTTGGATTTAACATAGAAGCATTTGTGGTAGTATCTACTTTAAGTACTTTTCCACTCTCTTTTGCATATTTAATCATATCCGCAAATCTAGGATTGAGCATCGGTTCACCATCTTTATAAAGTCTCAATACTCTAATAGGCTCATCAAATTCTTTTAAGTCATCAATTATTTTAGTATATACTTCCCATTTCATCGTTCTAAATGGTCGTCCAATATCTTTCATAAGCTGTCTATCACCTGTTGGGCAAAAACTACATTCAAAATTACAACTATCAGCAGGATCTACATTGATGATAAACGGTGTTTGTAGTGGTACAACTGTCTCTAATTTTGTTCTATTTTTTAAATCTATTCTTCTTAATTGTTCTTTATCCATTTTAATTTCCTTTTATATATTTTTTTAATGTGTTTATCATATACCCTATAGCCTCATCACCCATACCAGGATACAATCCTATCCAAAAGCTATTTGTCATAATCATATCAGTTACCGTTAAGTCTCCTACTATTCTATAGTCAGTACCAAGCACCATACTATCAAACATTGGGTGTCTTGTCATATTTCCTGCGAATAGATTTCTTGTTTGGATGTTGTTATTTTCTAGGTATTCAACTATCTCATTTCTAGTAAATTTTGCTTCATTTGTAAGTGTCATCATAAATCCAAACCAGCTAGGATCTGAATTTGGTTGAGTCTCTACAAGTTGGATTTCTTTAAGATCTTTCAATCCATCATAGAGTTTCTTTTGATTTTCTTTTCTCTTTATTACAAAGCTTGGGAATTTTTCTAACTGAGCTACACCAACTGCTGCTTGCATATCTGAAACTTTTAAATTAAATCCAAAGTGAGAGTAAACATACTTATGGTCATATCCTTTTGGTAAAGTTCCGAAACTCTGACTAAATCTACATCCACAAGTGTTATCTATCCCACTTTCACACCAACAGTCTCTTCCCCAATCTCTCATACTAAGCATAATCTTTTTAAGAAGTGGATTATCTGTATAAGTAGCTCCACCTTCACCCATCGTCATATGATGTGGTGGATAGAAGCTTGAAGTTCCTATATCTCCCCAAGTTCCAGTAGGTCTTCCTTCATAAGTTGAACCAAGTGCATCACAGTTATCTTCTATAAGCCAAAGATTGTGTTTATCACAAAACTCTTTTACAGCTCTTAGATTAAATGGATTCCCTAAAGTATGAGCTATCATAATAGCTTTTGTTTTTGAAGATAATGCAAGTTCAAGTTTGCTTACATCTATGTTTGCACAAGTTAGTTCCATATCTACAAACACTGGAACTGCACCATACTGAACTATAGGAGCTACAGTAGTAGGAAATCCAGCAGCAACAGTAATAACTTCATCACCACGTTTAACTTGTCGCTCTTTTAGAAGTGGTGAAGTTAATGCATAAAAAGCAAGTAAGTTTGCAGAACTTCCAGAATTTACTAAAAATGCCCATCGGACATTTAAAAACTTAGCAAGCTCTTTTTCAAATTTTTTAGAGTAATCACCATAAGTTAACCAAAAGTCCAAAGAACTATCTACAAGGTATTGCATCTCTGTTTCATCAAATACTCGTCCTGCATAGTTTACTCTTGATTTTCCTGCTACAAATTCTTTTGTTTGTTGTGGCTTATGTACCAACTCATAATATTCTTTTGTTTTATTAAGTATCTCTTGTTTTAATAGTTGGGCTTGTGTCATTTTAATTTTCTCCTATTGTCTTTTGTATTGCTTGTTTCAGTGTATATTGCTGATTCCAGTTTGGAACTGTTTGCCCTTTATTATAAGAAATCATTACTTCTCTTTCTCGATAAGGTCTTACTCCCCATTTTATGTTTAATTTTGTATTTGTTGCTTCTTCAAAAACTTTTGATAACTCTTTTAAACTCATTTTTTCATTATTAGTAACTACAAATTCTTTATTTTGAAAATCTTTTTTTTGGTCTGAACTTAAATGAGTGATTAAAACTTCATATGCTGATATGACATCATCTATATAGCTGATATCTATGATTTGTTCCCCTGCTGACATCTCTAATATTTCACCAGATTTGGCAATTTTATTCCAAAGATTAAATACTTTATTTCTTGTATCATTTGCTCCAAATGTATCATTGAGTTTTATAGTCGTAAAAATCAAATTTGAAGTTTGTGCATAATACTTAGCCATACTTTCAAATGCTTCTTTTGTGGCTGCGTAAAGATTTACTGGATTATAATCTTCATTTTCATAATTTTGCCAAAAAGTCCCTGTGTTTATAAACCATTTTGTATTTGATTGTTTGGATGCTTCTAAAAGTTCTACCCCAAACTTTACATTTGAAGATATTAGATTTGAAATATCATCTTGTGTATGGGATGCAAGAAATAAAGATGCTAAATGAATCACACCATCAAATTTTTGCTCATTAAAATAATCTATTAAACTACCAATATTTTCATCATATTTGAAGATAGTAACCTTTTGACTTATATTTGAAGTATTACTATCAGCTCTTACTATGCAATGGATCTCATAATTTTTATCTAGCAATACTTTTACTAAGTTTTGACCAATAAAGCCAGTTGCTCCTGTAACTAATATCTTCATGAGTTTATTCCAAAGATAAAAGGTGAATCAAATTCTTTTAAAGTTGCAAATGATTGGTCTCTATCAGATGATTTTGGACTTACACACTCCCAATCAAACTCAAATGAATCATATCTTATCCCACCATCATTATTTGGGGCATAACAAGTTGTTTGCATATAAGTTACATTTGTGTTATCTTGTAGCGATTTAAACCCATGAGCTAAACCTTTTGGAATGATTAAAACTTTTCCATTATCACTTGAAAGTTCACATGAAAAGTATTCTCCAAAAGTAGGAGACTTTTTTCGTATATCAAGAACAACATCTATTATTTTTCCAGCTGGAACATAAACCAATTTTATATGTTCATATGGTGGAGTTTGAAAGTGCATCCCTCGTATCACATCTTTATGAGAAATCGAATAATAGGTTTCTTTGATATGAATATCTAAATTATTTTCAATAAAAAAATCATTTGTAAAAGTTTTTATAAATTTACCTCGACTATCTTTAAATACTCTTGGTTCTAAGATTTTAAGTCCTGAGATATTGGTATCAACTATTTTCATGAAATTGCCCACTCTATATTTTTTGCTTTTGCATCAGCCACATAACTTTCTAAATCCTGTACTGTTAAAATTCTTTTATCTTCTTCATAATAAGATTTATACCATTTCACAGTTTTTTCAAAAGTTGTTTCACTATCCCATACATCTTTCCATTTTAAAAGAATATGTGCTTTTGAACAGTCAAGCTTCAAAAGGTTTGCTTCATGAAGTTGATGTTGGTCACTGTTTATCTCATAATCTATTTTATCCCAATGTTTTTTAACATTTTTGACCACCTCTTCTACAGTGATACTCCCCTCATCACTTGGACCAAAATTCCAAGCTTCACCAAGCTCTACTCTTTCTTCAAGAAGTTTTTGACCAATATGAAGATATCCGCTTAAAGGTTCAAGTACATGTTGCCAAGGTCTTGTAGCGTATGGATTTCTAATACTTACTTTTTTATTTTGCGAAACTGAAAGCATTATATCGGTAATCAGTCTATCTTTTGCCCAATCTCCACCACCTATTACATTCCCAGCTCTACAAGATGCTAATAATGTATTGTGAGTTTTTTTGTGCTCTTTTGGATTAAAATAGGAACTTCGATATGAGTTTGCCAAAATATCAGCACACCCTTTAGATGAACTATATGGATCATATCCACCCATTGGGTCATTTTCCCTATATCCCCATATCCACTCTTTATTTTCATAAGCTTTATCACTTGTGATATTTACAATAGCTTTTACATTGTTTTTTCGACAAGCTTCAAAAACTTTGAGTGTTCCTATCACATTTGTTTCATAAGTTTCAATCGGATTTTCATAAGATAATCTTACAAGAGGTTGAGCAGCAAGATGAAAAACAATATCTGGTTTGGACTTTTCAAAAGTTTGATTGAGTTTCTCTAAATCTCTTATATCTCCTATTATAGAAACTATATCAAGATTTAATAGTGATATATGATTTGGAGTAGTTGGAGCTTCTAAAGAATATCCTACTACCTTTGCACCCATTTGAGAAAGCCAATAGACAAGCCATGAACCTTTAAACCCAGTATGTCCTGTAACCAGTACAGTTTTATCTTTGTAAATTCCAGAAAATAAACTTTGCATTACCAAGTTTTCCATGGTGCTCTTTTACTATCCCAAAGTTTTTGCAACTCTTGTTTATCTCTTAAAGTATCCATTGGCTTCCAAAAACCATTATGCTTAAAAGTGAATATCTCTCCATCACGAGCCAAATTTTGCAATGGTGCTTGTTCAAAAATAGTACTATCACCTTCTGTTATATAATCAAATACTTTTGGTTCACATACAAAAAATCCAGCATTTATCCATCCACCATCACCTTTTGGTTTTTCTTGGAAACTTGACACTTGGAAATTTTCTTCAATATTTAAAGCCCCAAATCTTCCATCAGGTTGAGCCGATGTCATAGTCATAGCTTTCCCATGTGATTTATGAAATGCTACAAGTTCTTCTATATCGATATCGCTTACACCATCGCCATAAGTAAGCATAAAAGGTTCATCTCCTACAAAATCTTGAGCCCTTTTAACTCTTCCACCAGTCATACTATCTATTCCTGTATCTAAAAGAGTTATTTTCCAAGGTTCACTTGAGTTATTTAATACTTCCATTTTACCTGAAGAGATATCTAATGTAACATTACTTTGATGAAGAAAATAGTTTGCAAAATATTCTTTGATGTAATACCCTTTATAACCGAGAAGCACAACAAACTCATTAAATCCATACGAAGAATATATTTTCATAATATGCCAAAGGATTGGTTTTCCACCTATTTCAACCATAGGTTTTGGGCGAACATCTGTCTCTTCTGAAAGACGAGTCCCAAATCCACCTGCTAATAGTAATACCTTCATTATTTTGCTCCTAAATTATATTTATTTAAATACCAATCATACATAACTTTGATTCCATCTTCTAGCTCAACCTTATGTTTCCATCCCAAAGAGTGAAGTTTTGACGGGTCTGTGAGTTTTATCATTTAGCTACATACCCTCCAGTTTTTGGACTGCCTTTAAACGCTACTTTATCTTCATTTTTGAGTTGCTTGATGTATCTTTCTATAGTTCTTTGTGTCACATCAGAAAAATTGTCTGCTATGGTATTTGCTTTTACTGGCTGATGTGTTTTTATATATTCAAACACTTCATTTACTCCGACATTTACTCCGACATTTACTCCGACATCTAAAGGCTTCTCATTTTTATAAAAAATGTTTTTCATATAATTTTGTTTGATTACGAAGCTATCTTTGTCATAAACCTCTAGTATTCTGCCCAGTCCTGAACCCAAATGTTCTACTAGCTCTAAATCTTTATAAATCCTCATAAGTTCTCTACTGGTTGGATTGGAGTACCCAGAGAAGAAATCATCTATATTTTTAATAACTGATAATCCTCCTGTGGAAGTTATCTCTATCCTATCACTAAATATCTCAAACACAGGAGGATTCTCTGTAGTATAATCATTATGAACTATTGCATTTATTACTGCTTCTCTAAGAGCTATTTTATTCCAAAGAGGTTGTTCTTTTCTTGTAGTAGCAGTTATGAGTGCTGCTGTTTTATTTTCAATCTCTAGCTTTTCAAGTACTCTTTTTGTAGCTTTTATAAGTGAACAATATCCGTATTCATTGTTTTCTATGAGATCAACTTTAGTTGTCCCCGCATATTTTGCTACTTTGATAGATATACCATTAGTATCAGCCATAATGTATGCTACATAGTTATAGTAGCCATCTTCTGTGAGAAGTTCCAAATTTGAAGCAAATTTTTCATTGAGTTTTAAACCTTTTTCTTCATAGTATATTTTTAATTGCTCAAAAGTTAGATCTTGTCTTCTTGATTTTATATTTCCAAGCGAGTTTCTTACTCTTTTAGCAAATAGATCTTCTATCATATTTTG
>CAITKP010000004.1 GCA_903892995.1 uncultured Campylobacterales bacterium | reverse complement strand
TTCAAGAGAATTTACATTATGTTATCTAAAGTAATATAATATCAATGTCTATCATTGACAAAGTATTGTATATATGTATATAATACATCATAGACAGTCTATTATATAAGATCTTAATTTGTTCACTATATTGAGAGAGGATAATTTTATGTATTTAAGAGTTAATGAACAACGCTTTGGAGCACAATTAAATCTAAATCATGATGTTGAGTTATTTTATTCAGATATAAATACATTAAAGCCAAATAGAGATTTTCTCCTTATAGATCATTATGTATGTTTGTTCGATAATGACTGGGAGATTATTGATGAAGTGTGGGAGTTTTTACAAAATAGACTTCAAGCTAAAAGACTTGCCTTTAATACTATTGCTACTAAAGGCTCTGATTTAAAACTATTTTATGATTTTCTTTATCAATATAAATTATCGTATTCTGCCCTTACCCATAAAAATATCAATGACTTCATAGCTTGGCTTATGCTGCCAGATCAAGACAAAGATTTAATTCAATTAAATGCACCAAGTAAGCGTACCGCAAAATCAGTCAATAGAATTGTTTCTACAATAAGAGATTTTTACAAGTATCACGAAGCTGTAAATGCAATAAATAACCCTTTCATCTATGGATATGAGACTATTAAACGCCCTACCCGTCAGAACAAAACCTTTTATCAACATACTCAGAATGGTATGGTGCAGAAGAGCACATTTAAAATAAAAGAATTTGATCGCGGTATCAGAGTTCTTTCAAAAGATCAGATTGAAACTATACTGAATGCCTGTAAGATGGAACGTGACCGATTACTCTTTGAACTTCTCCTTTTTACGGGAATTAGAATAGGAGAAGCCCTTAGCCTTGATATTCGGTCTATTGGTGTTTCTCAAAATATATCTGGTGTACAAGAAATACGTATGAAACCAAATAATGATGATTTTCAAAAAGGAAGCCGCTACCGTCAACAAAAAACAGGAATACGAGATCTGTTTATCCCTACACGACTAATGAATAAGTTGTCTGATTATTATGAGCGAGTATGGCTAAAAATTTATGAGAAACAAGAGATGGATCATGAATACCTTTTTATCTCTGAATTTCATAATAATTTAGGTGAACCGCTAAGTTACCAGGCTGTATGGGATAGATGCCGCAAAATCGGAAAAGAGACCGGAGTTTACTTTACACCACACGATTTTCGTCATACCTATGCAACTACACTCGCAAGAAATAAAATAGGTATTGAGAAGCTAAGAAAGCTACTTGGACATACTCATATTGCATCTACGGATATTTATATTCAGATTGCGAATAAAGAACAAATTGTGGAAGAACTTATCCCCTTTTATGCAAGTTATGGAATTGAAAATGAGTAAAATTTCCTTGATGGTTAATAATATGGTGAAGATATCAGACTATTCAACATTTAAGCCAGTAAATATTGCTCATAGACACTTTGAATATATCAAGCAAAGCAAAGAACTAAAATCAAAAGCAGAGTCATCATTATATACAGAAGTAAAAATGATCCACTATCTATTTGACTTTTTAATAATGAAAAATATTTCTGACTTGACCTCATTCTCATATGCATCATTGCAAGAGTTTTATGCTTTTTTAAAAACAACAACTACAAAAACAGGTACTTTGTTATCACAAAGCTCACAGCGTCTTGTCTATACATTTTTTAAGAATTTTAGCCGATGGCTTTATGAATACTATCCCAATGAAGCACCGCCTTTTAATATTTTTATGAAGTCTCATTTTAAACGTAATAACGATAATGTTAAAACAGCTTATTTTTCCGATAAAGTGCTCAAACAAATAAGAAAAGCCATTAAAGACGAAGTGGATATTTATACAAAAGCTTACATATTAATTTCATTCTATTATGGATTACGTTCTTCTGATATTGTTTCTCTAAAAGATGATTGCTTATTGATGAGTGACAAAGATGGAAAGTATGATTTACATTACATTGATCATAAACAAAACGAGAGTGTCACTATTCCAGCAATTGCAACACCTGTTACAAGAGCAATATCTACTTTAATCCGTCACACTGACGTATATAGGCAAGTCAGTAAAATCAATAGTATCTTTTTACACTTAAAATCTGATGGTACTATCGCGATGCTTGAATCATATCAAAAGACAAGACTTGATAAATTTGTCAAAGAAAATAATATAACTGACGACAGTAGCCGTCTGATCAAAATAACTTCACATATGTTCCGCAGAACACTTGCCACCAATTTACAAAGCAGCGGTGCACCTATAGAGACCACACAATCAATTTTAAATCACAAGCACAAAAGAACAACTCTTCAATACTATGTGAAAACAAAAGATGAAGATTATATCAATCAGATAACCAGCACACTTGAGCATATGCAAATAATTGCAAATACTCAAGAGATTGAAATGATGCAGGAAGATTTCAATTTTAATAGTGTATTACGTCTATCAGATGGTTATTGTACCAATAAGGCAATGGTAATGGACACAGATTATATGTGTGACACTTTCCAAAAAAGAGGAAACTGTTACGGTTGTTCAAAAATGGTAACGACTCCTGATTTTCTACCCTATTTCAGAAATTTAGTAAAAGAAAAAGAACAGGAGATTGAAACAAAAAGCATCTATGGTTCAAACATTATTCAACATCTTGAATTTGAAAAAGACCTCATTGAAATGCTTATTGAGAAACTTGAAAAGTTTGGTGAAATACAATGAATACAGCTATATCTTTTCCTATTCCGAAAGCACCTTTCGATAAATGGAATTTTAATGTTGTTGGAAATAGTCATTTTATAGACAATGTTTGGGATTTAACGCCATTGTTACATAACAAAAGAGCTGGCGTATTCTCCATGGGAAGATTGAACTTTCAATTACTTGAAGATTTTCCAAATATTATTGAGCCTATAAAGCGGTATTGCTACATACGATTAGGGCAAGTAAAACCACAAAGTGTTGCTTATGAATACAGTGGATTAGCTGGTAAGATTATAGACTTCATGAAATTTTATGGGTTGATTTCATTAGAACAAATTGATACTTATTATTTCATGGAATTTAATATATGGTTGAAAAGATTTTTTCTCAAAAGTGATAAATCGATAAATGGTTTGGCTCACATTTCAAATACACTATTACAAGTCATTAACGTTGGTCAAGCTATGGAGTTTCCTTTTTTGTCCAAGGAAGTTATTGTATTGGAAACTTCTTTATGGGATTGGTGGGGTACAAATAAACAGGGACGTGAAATAAGACAATTTGGGCCAGAAGATCGTAGTATTCCATTAACGTTATGGAAGCAAATCTTGCAAAAAGCTTGGGATGAACCTAATATTATAGAATATGTTCAAGGTGGGCGCAGCAAAGGTTTATGTAGGGTTAATAACGCTAAGTTTGGTATCTTAATACAAGCCTATACTGGCTTGAGAATATCTGAAGTGCTCTATTTGAAAATCAGATGTGTAGAAAAAGACTCTCAAAATAGATGCTGGCTTAATACAGAAATTGAAAAAACTGAACGTGAAGCAACACTGCATAAAATTCTCATTCCAGAATCAATCTATAATCTCATATTAGATCTTGATATACTAACAGAGCCACTGCGAAAAGAAGCTGATCAAAAGAACTATCTCTTTTATGTTCTCTCTCAAAAACGAAAAAATTCGACTGAGGATAATGGGCCTCAGCGATATAAACCCACTCCATTAGAGTCTGGAAAATGGAATACCTATGTTCTAAGACCTTTCTTAGAGAGAAATAATCTCCCCGCGACATTTAAAAATTCAAAAAATAATTCGATAAATATATCATCACACTGTTTTAGACATACATTTGCAAGAATAGCTGTTGCAGAAAAAAATGTTAATCCAAGCGTAGTGCAGACACACTTTAAACACTTATCGATTGAAATGACGATGCACTATGTTAATCTGACAAAAACAGATTTGAAAAAAAGCTATCTTCAACGTATGGTAGAAGCAGATAATATTTATATACAAGGAAAAGAGGGTATCGAATTTAAAAAGAAAATTAGTGACGTAAAAATTGTTGATGATTTAAGCGAGGCAGTAGAAAAAATTTCCAAGTTATTTGGTATTAATCCTCTACCTTTTGGCTTATGTTTGTATGATTTTAAGCGCGGTCATTGTCCGCATTTAGGTGTACAAAGTTGCTATATAGCAAATTGCAGCGATTTCATCACGAATGAAACTTTTTTACCAAGCTTTGAAAATGAGATAAGTATTCTAAGCCAGCACGTTCATCAGTGCCAAAAAACGGGACAGATTGTTGAAGAGAAAAAGGCTAAATTTCATCTTCAAAAACTACACAACATTGTAGAAAAAATAAAAAGTAGGATCTAATATGGCAAAAGCAGGCGATGCACTTAAACAATATAAAATTGAACAAAAAGTAGAAACGGGTCAAAAAATTGAAGATGCTATTGAAAAATTGCGTTCATCAAATGATAAAATATCTATCACCAAAGTCGCAATCTTATCCGGTGTAAGTAGAGCTAATATTTATGCTAATTACAAAGAGCTTTTTGAAGACATAGCTCCTATCGAATCAAAAATAAGTTCTACCATCCATCGCACAGAAATAAAAAATAAGAATAATTTAGTAGATGATTTAAAAGAAGAGAATAAGCGTTTACGGGATATTAATAACAAACTAATGGATCAAATTGTGGCAATGAAAATGATGCTAAAAAATGAAATTTATATAGCAGACAATAGAGTACTTTAGATAAATTATGTTAACCAAAATGATCAAATAATAGAATTTATTATTTGATAAGAATTTTGCAATAGCTAAAGCAGAATTGAAAATCAGTGTGATAATAGCTGCAATCCCATACACCCTGCTTTGATCATCTATTTGTTTGAAATTTTCATTCATTGGACATCTCCTTGTATATTCATCTGTTTATATGCATTTTTTGCTCCTTCATTTATAACAGCACCAGCTCCCTCAATAAACAGTGACAGTGCAATGATAATGGATGCCAGTGCGATTACTATTTTACGTGCCGTTTGATTTTCGTCTAAAGCATTGTTTTGAGCCACGATTGGTAGATAAAAGGAGAGAATCAACGGGATAAAAAAGAGATGCTTTTTTACTTCCATAAAAAAGTTATGTGCAAACGGCCATGGACCGTGTAATATTATTTCTTTTTCAACTGGATAATATGTTACATACCATTGACCTCCGAACAGTAATGTAAGAGTCATAAAAATAGCTATACTCCACGCAGCTTTTATAATTCTCTTTTGGTTGTTTTGATTCGCATTGAGTACTTCAACCAATAACCAAACCGTTGATAATATAGCAAGTATACCAAATGCTGGGTGAGTAAATATCAATACGTTAGAACTCATCAATCTCTCCTGTTTGCAGCTTGCGTCATGGACCAAGAAGGAGTCGCTGAAGCCTGTTTTTGCTCATCTCCGCCAAATGCCCACCATAATCCCAGATATCCTACAGTATGCTCTTCTCCGTTAATACTTTTTCCTGCAGAAAAGAGCAAATTGAAATCTGGTGAAAATTTATAATATCCTCCGAAATTTAAAATCGCTGTAGAGTGACCATCCACTGTATCTTTTTCTCTTGTAAATATCTCTCCACCTAAAGACCATTTTTTACCAACATCTTTTTGAATCTGGGCACCGCCAAAAGTATAATTTTTTTGACCTTCAGCTTCATTGATCACATATCCCCCGCCCCAGTATGATGTCCACTCTCCAAAACTCTTTTGCATCCATACAGGAAGACGCCACCATGTCTTTCCATTCCCAAGGCCTTTATTTGAATCTCCTGTATTGAGTTCAGCCATAGGAAATATTCCAATTTGCGGCATAGTGTCACTCTCTTTTACAAAGCGATATTTCACACCTAGTTCGATATCGCCTAAACCATACTCTTTGGTTCCGTCATTTGGCTGTGAACTGACAAAAGGAAGAACTGAATGCAACATAATATCTGTTGTCAAACCATAGTTATATTCGAATGCAGGGACGGCAATATCTTTACCATTAGCAGTTTTGTCATATGTGGAAAATATATAAAACTCACTGGACTTTGCATCCACTGGTACAGGATCATCATTCAAAAATGGAGGTCCTGCGAAGGCTTGTGAGGCAAGAATAAAGAATGTTACCAGTGATGATTTGTACAACTTTGATTGCATATTTAAAACTCCGAATCTAAAATTGAGGAATTTTAGAATAAAAGTGTTAGCGAGTTCTTAATACTTTGATCGTAAAGATACGATTGTACCCTCTCCAATAATACTTTTAATATTTACCTGTAAGCCTATTTTTTTTGATAAGGTGTCTACAATATGAAGCCCTATTCCTAAGCCTCGGTCGGATTCACGGTAAAATCTTTTAAACACTTTCGCTGTATCCTGAATCCCTATACCGGTATCTTGTACAGTTATGCAATCAGCATCAAAACTTATCTTCACTCTGCCTTGGTGTATATTATATTTGCAAGCATTGGATAAAATATTGTCAACGATTCTTGTCAAAATGTCCTTGTTATATTGAACAAATAATTCAGTTTCTCCATCAAGCTCAAAATCCAAATCAGGATAGAGTACCTGAAAATGGGAAATCCTTTCTCGAAAAAAGCTTTCTAAGTGAATATTTTCTTTTTCGATCGGCAGTTCCCTGTAAAGTACCTCAAGATTTTTATATAAACCTGTAATTGTCTTTGCGCTTATTACGATTCGCTCGATCTCTTGGTCATCATATTTTCTTCTCAGTAACTGGCCATTGAGTATTATTGAAGATACAGAAGTATTTAAATCATGAATAATATCTTTTAGAAAATCCTCCATTATCATTAAAGCTTTTCTTAGTGGAAATAGTGCAAATCTAGCAAAAATAAATGCTAAAAAAGCCAGTACAAAAAAAATAATTGCAAAGATGAACAGCATTTTATGATTGTATTTTTTTTCTGCAGCAATATAAGAATTGTAGGGGAAAGTCACTTTGATACAAGAGTTTGCCATATCTTTTTGATTTGGAAAAAGTGCATATATTTCACTCTCTGTAATAATCAATTCATGAAGCTCCATATTGTTTTGAATAGGAACTATTTTATATAAAAATCGTTTGTCATGAGGAGAATAACTATAAGCATCCATCTGTGTCAATAATCTTTCTTTGTATATTTGATTTTGCTCATTGTTGTACAAATAGAGTGCAAAACTGCTGATGGATATCAGCGAAATAAAAAAGATTAAAAATGATTTGAGGTAAGCCTCTGTTTCATAGCGATTCAAGTCTATATCCTACTGAGCGTATATTTATGATATTGAGATTCAATTTTTGCTTAAGACTGCTGATATGAACTCTCAAAGCGGTATCTGAAGCGGATTCCATAAGTTCGTAAAAAGCAGCTTTTTCAATTGTTTTATCAATATTTTGCATCAATAGCAAGAGTATGAAACTCTCCAAAGGTGCTAAAAAACAGAGTTTGCCATCTTGAGTAAACTCTTTGGCTACAGGATCGTAAATGATATCTTTATAGCTTATGAGATTTTGATGGCGGTTTAAAGCCGCGCGCACCCTGACAATAAATTCATCTAAATCAAAAGGTTTTTTAATGTAGTCATTAGCCCCTATTGCAAAGCCATAAGAAAAAGATTGAAAATCATTGAGAGCTGTAATAAAAAAAGTCGTTGTCATATCACCAGAACTTCGCAACTCTTTTAGAAGATTAAACCCATCTATAATAGGAACATTAACGTCAAAAAGATAAAGATCATACTTTGAAGCAAATGTATGTTCTAATACTTGAGGACCTGTACTAGCCAATGTTACATAATGACCTTCCATCTGCAAAATAGATAAAATAGTCTGTGCCAAAATGTGATCATCTTCTAAAACTAAAATACGTGCCATCTTAAGTCCAAATTTTTTTATAATTATACTTAAACGAGTGTACTTCTTTTGAGTATAAGATCATTTTAGTACTTACTGTACTGCCAGAAAAAAAACTAGACAGTTATTTCAAAAATATTTTCTTAAATATTAAAATACATTAGCCTTTCTGGAGATAAAAGCACTGTGATTACATTAAAAGATTTTATTTAAGCAAAATTTAAATTGCATTTTACAAAAAACCCATTTGTAGGTTTAGACCCGTGCGACGAGAAGTCGCTTAATTTGATGTCGGTTAAGCATCGATAAAACATTCTGTTGTTTTCTCCCTATCTACCGGTGCATTGCTGGTAACGGCGGTGTGCTAAGCGGTAGAGACAATGATTCGACGGATTCTCAATACACATTGAATCCGTGGACTAGGGAAATTGGATATGGCTAAAGAATTGAACTGTTGATTGAAGCCTCGTCAACGTAAAGCAGTGAAAGTGTATCGATACACTGTGACTAAAAAGTAAAGGGTCAAGATGCAGTACTGGGTTAATACTGCACACAGATGTTGCACCCTCAGGGTATAGACAGAGCCTAAGTCCAAAGCTATACAAATTAAGCGGAACTCGGTAAGCCCAATGGGTTGTCATTTTCGGATGACAAACTCACTCGTAAGAGTGAGCGATAATCCAGTGGGTAAAGGAATTAGGAGAAAGCGAATAGCATTTTGTAATGAGATGTATAGGGGTTCAAACTTTGCCCCATATCGAAAGATAGCCCACTTCCTATTGGTGCTAATAGCAAGGAAAATTAATTGCAATCAATGTTAGATAATCAGGTGTAAAGTGATAAAAGCTCAAAAAGCCATTACCCACATTAGTTGGCAAGTCGTAGACCATAATGTCATAGCACTGTCAATCAAGAAATTGCAAAATCGAATTGTTAAAGCTAAGATGGACGGCAGAATCAGAATGGTAAAGAAACTCCAATCACTGCTTGTTAAATCGTTAAACGCAAGGATACTTGCCGTTAAACGGGTGAGTGAAAATAAGGGAAAAAATACCGCAGGAATAGATGGTGAACTTCTCAATACTGATAATAAAAAAATGAAATGTGTTAAAGCGTTGAAGGTTGATCTTTCAAGCTATCGTGCGCAACCGTTAAAGCGGGTAGAGATACCCAAAAAAAACGGAAAGATGAGACCATTAGGAATCCCAACTATGTTTGACCGAGCGTTACAAGCACTGTTTAAACTGGCGTTGGAACCGATTGCCGAAGTCACTGCGGATAAAAACTCGTATGGCTTTCGAGCTAAACGTTCTACGCAAGATGCAATGAAGCAGATATGGCTTCGTACATGTAAAAAAAATAGTCGTGAATGGGTTCTAGAAGCTGATATTAAAGGATGCTTTGACAATATTAGCCATCAATGGCTCTATGATAACATTCCTCTGGATAAGAGGCTTTTAAAACAATGGTTAAAATCGGGGTTTATCAAAAATGACACTCTTTTTCCTACGAACAGCGGAACTCCACAAGGAGGTATAATATCGCCCGTACTAGCTAATATGGTACTAGATGGAATTGAAGCCATAGTGCAAAAACATAATAAGGTGACCACGAAAACTATTGATAAAGTGGTAATACATCGTCAAGGTGTTTGTTTCAACTTTATCCGATATGCCGACGATTTCGTTGTTATTGGTGAGAATCCAAAATTGTTACGCTTGCTCCAAATCGAGATTGAGGTATTTTTGAATGAAAGAGGATTAGAACTCTCAAAAGAAAAAACGCATATCACCCATATCCGCAAGGGATTCGACTTTTTGGGATTCAATTTCAAAAAGTTCCCCAACGGTAAAATGCTGGTTCAGCCTACCAAAGAGGGAATAAAATCGTTCAAATCAAAGGTGAAAGAGATATTCAAACTTCACAGATCATCCAATATTTCGGTGTTGATAAAGAAACTCAATCCTCTTATTCGAGGATGGGGAAACTATTATCGGTTTGTGAATAGCAAGAGTATTTTTGACACATTGGACAACTACATCTGTTTAAATCAATGAACTGGGTAAAACGACTTCATCAACGCAAACACATTGCCAAATACATTAAACGGTATTTTAAAGCTTATCCTGAATACTCAACTGAAACTCTATCAGATGGTAAAAACTTTGTTTTTAAACTTTCAAGTATACCTATTAAAGAACACTTGAAAATAAGAAGTGAAGCAAATCCATTTGACAGCAATTATGATGAATATTTTTCCAAACGATATATTGCCCTTAAATATCTCACTGCATCTTAGTCATTGGTGCTTGAGCTGTATGCGGTGAAAGTCGCACGTACAGTTCTTAGGGGAGGATGCTGCCGTGAGGCGGTGTTCTTACTCGACTATAATCTGTGATACTTACGCTTACTCCACTTTAATATCTATATGTGAGTGTTACACGTAAAGAGCGCAGCTCACCTGGGTGCACCATAGAGTCATTGACTGAGCTCGCTTCATTTTTCATCTGAGACTCATAATAGTATTGTATGTCGTAAGTCTGGGCGTTGAAAAGATTTAAAACATCCAGACTCAGATCAAGATTTTTACTAAGATGACGCCCTGCTTTGAGATTGACAAGCGTTGATGGATCTGAACGCACGCTATCATCTGGCATAAGAGCGCGGCTTCCAAAATAGCGCACACGCAAACCTCCAAAATAGTTTTTGTAATCTTTTACAGCGATTCCCATCGAGAAGGTCTGCTCCATCGCTTCGGGTACATATGCGCCTCCCTCTTGGGAAGGATTCTTATAACGTGCTTGAGAAAATGTAGCATCTGCATCGATGATCATCCAAGGAAATGGAGTCCAGTAGTTTGCCCATTCAACTCCCATGCGGCGTGCGGCTCCCGTTGCCTCTGTTCCACCAGAATCGCCGGAAAATACAAGCTCGCTATCGCTATCCATCATCCAAAAAGATAAAGATGTCTGCAAATGTGGAACTGCTTGGGTACGCACACCGATCTCCGCGCCTTTAGTTCTCACAAGCGGAGTTGCAGGCGCTATGGCACTCATAATACCACGTGCATCGTTGCTATGATATCCATACCCGCCATCTAAAAATATCTCCGTCTGACTCCATGGACCAAAGATGAAGCTGAGTTTTGGACTTGCGATTACCGCCATTTTCACACCACTTTGTGCGCCACCAGCGTAGCTTTTAAGATCAAAACGGTACAGATCGCCTCTGAGTCCTGCAATCATGCGTGTTTTATCATTGAGTGTCAACTCATTTTGATAGAAAAGCGAACCGTCGGTTTCATCGACCCAATCTGAGCTGATGGTATTAAATCTTTGGCGATTTTGCGTGTTGTATAAACCAACATCAATGGCATCATTGCGTACGCCAAATCCATAAGTCTGCACACTTGGCAACCCAAATAAAGAACCCATGCTGATGCGAGAGATCTCGACTCCCGTAATTGTTCGGCTGTCTTTTTGCTCCATCTGATCGCCTTGGACTGGATTGTCAAGATAAAAGGTAAAATCTGAAAAAAGATCCAAGCCGTAATCGATCACATAGGCATTGAGCTTCGTCGTCGCATCATCTTCGTAGTGGATGATATTGGCACTCAAAGAGTAACGGTGTGATGATCCGCCATCGCTTGGATCGAGTGAGTCGTATCTATCAATAGTGCCATCTTCGATAGCACGAAGCGGAACTTGATTTGTCGCGTCCCAATCTCCATTATAAGCCATTACTGTGAGTTTATAAGTCGTGTGGGCATCATGCTTGGTGTAGCTCATCACGCCATTGAGTCTTTGATACCCTTCTAGTACCTTCCAAGGACCATCATAATGGTAATATTCTAAAGCATAAAGAAGCTTACCGCCACCTACATCAAAGGAGTCTGCGTTAAATACTCTTGTGCTGTTATAACTTCCAACAGTCACACTTGCGATACCGCTCTCAAGAGAGTCAAGATATTTGATATGTGCGGCTCCTGTGGAGGCAAAATCTCCCTCATCAGCATAATAGGGACCTTTTTTATACTCGATGGTGTCTATGAGTTCTGGGATCAAAAAGTTTAGATCGCTATACCCTTGACCGTGGGCGTGAGTGGGAAGGTTGATGGGCATATCATCAAGTGTTGTATAAAAATCTGTCCCGTGATCGAGACTAAAACCTCGTAAAAAATATTGGTTTGCTTTGCCATCTCCGCTATGCTGTGTGACGATAAGCCCTGGAACAGTTTCAAGCACTTCGGCCGGACGAAGCAGTGGTCTGTCTTGAAGCTGTTTTGCAGTGACTGTTCCCTCTGAGGCTGCGTCTGTATCTTCTAAAGTGCTGCTCTCATCGCTTACATGTAAGATAGGAAGCAGTACACTACTGACTTGCTGTGTACCACCTGCATAAAGAGATGTGAGGCTGGTAAAGATAAAAAATAAGACTCTTTTATCGCTCATCTAAAATCCTTGTTGTCTATTTGAAGTTTCTTGGTCATTGTAGTTCTCCTTTTGTAAGGCCCAACTAAAAAATTGCCAAACTTATATATTTTTAGGACTATAATATGAAATGAATTTTTTAAAAGAGTGTCTTTACTGTAATCGTGTGCTGTATCAATTGGGTGATTCCATGGTCAAATGCTCTACATGTAAGAAAAAATACAGCCCAAAAAAGATCGAAAAGATATATAAGCTTATTGAGTTCTTTTGCCTCAATACAAGCG
>CAITKP010000003.1 GCA_903892995.1 uncultured Campylobacterales bacterium | reverse complement strand
TCTGGTCTGTTTAAAATATTACCTAACTCTTTATCTAGTTCTTTCCAAAATACTACTTCATCAGATGAATCAATTTTAATACCAGTCTTAGCCGCTGAGGGTGATGTTCCAGATGTTCCAGATGTTCCAGATGATGTCGAAGAGCTTGTTGAGCCTGTTGAACCAGTTGAACCTGTTGAACCTGTTGCAGTATTTGATGCTGAAGAAAGAGTCACGTCTGTGCTTCCAACACCTTTTCTTTGAGAAAGAATATAATCAATATTGAAAACTTTTGTAGTTAAATAGGAAATTTTTAAAGTGTTGTTTTCAAATGTATAATTGAGATTATTGTGGCGTAAAATTAAGTCAAGAACCTCATTGAGTGTAAGATTTTTTATATGAGTTTTGTTGAGTGAAGAGTTGAGAATTTTTTCTGTCTCAGAATCCGATACAACGACACTAAATTCACACTCATCACTCATTTGGTCAATAAAATCCGCAATCCTTGTACCTTTTGCAGAACCAATATTAAACAACTCATATGTACAATCTCCCAAAGCAGAAGAGGATAACATTAATGCAGCAACCGCACTTACGACTGAAGTTTTTAAAATATCTTTATATTGTGTTTTCATATTGTTTTCCTACTTGGTATTTATTTTTAGATAATTATCAGATTTTATTGATAATGTTTTGATCCCCTTGCTATTTGCAAGAGTCACAGAAGTTGTGCCTATTGATTTGACGCTATACCCATCAACACTATCACCAACTTTGTACCATGATCCACTGATAAGCGCTTTTGCATTGATGATCAAACTAAGCACAAGAGGAGGTTTTGGTATCGCTTTTACAACAACAGGTGTTTTGTTAATTGAAAAGTATTTATCCAAATTTAAACTAGGTGTGATACGAGCAACAGGCTCTGGTTTTACATATTTAAATGGATCACGGAGCGAATTTATTTCATAATCCGCTACACCGATTCTTGCTGGGATTATCGCTTTTATCTGCTCATCTACCCACCCAAGTTCACCTGTATGCGCCACTTCTGTTGCTGGTGAAATCTCTGCAAACGCAAGAGATGATATAAATAAAGAGCCTAGTATTGAGATTATATTTTTCATCTTAGTTAATCCCCCATACTGATATATTGAGGTCTGTTGTGAGTTTTTTATCTGCTTCTACTGAAAAATTGTGCAAGTCAACAACCAGAAAGCTTTGCTCAATAGAGTTAATAAATTTCAGTGTACTTGTATACGATCCATCAACTTTAATATGAATATCCAATACATGTCCAAAGCTTGAGTTGTTATCAACATAGGTATTACTAAAATTGAGTACTCTTAGATTGTTCTTCTTTGCACTTTGAGAGATGGAATTGAGATACTGTCCCCAAGTTTTTTCATCATAAAATAGAGATGAGATTTTCTCTATCTGTTGTTTAATATACTGATTGTCATCTTTAAACATCATATACTGCTCTTGTGAGAGTTTAATCTGTTGGTTTAATTGTGTGAGTTTTGATTCAGGATTTACGGCTAAATACTCTTTGTCAATATCTACTTTCGTTTGCATATCTTCAACGAGAACATGTTTTTCATCAAAGGCTTTTTTAGATGGATCAAACAAAACACTGTAAGAAGCTCCAAGAATTGAGCAAAAAATCATTATATAGATAAGTGATAAATCTTTTTTCGATTTTTTATTTAAGACATTATCTATTTTGTAAAGGTAGTCTTCGATATTTGCTTTCATAATAAATTTACCTTCAATTCACTGATATAATTTTTCTCTTTTTCATCAAAGTCTATATGTTCAAGAGAAAATTTGTATTTATCAGTTTTTGTTTTTGTTAAATATTCTAGTAATTCAGTAACCTTTTTATCGCTTGTAGAAGTAAGAGAAAAAACAAATGTTTTACTAGAGTTTGTCTCGTTGTAGTGAACATTTTTAAGCATCACAGAATATCGGTTGAAATCTTTTGTTAGATATGTCAAATGTTTTGATTTCATCGGATAATCAACTTTGACTTCATGAATTTTAATGAGTGTATTTTTCTTATTATTGTATTCGTCTTCTTGGGCTTTTTTAACTTTGTCAGCTTCAATTTTTTGTGTCTCTTTTAGCTTGATAGTTGCTTCCCGAGTAGTTTTAGTATCATGTATGGTTTGATAGTTATTTTCTAATAATTGGTATCTGATAGCTTCAGCATAAGAGAGTGACCAATTTGTAATTGGATAGAGTAAGCCAAGAGCTAAAGCTGCTGATGTGAGAAGGATAAGCTTTCCACTTTCTCTTTTTGCAAATGGCGGAGGTCTATGGAAGAGGGAAAAATTACACTCATACCTCTGTACGCTTGGCACTGTAGTGTAAAGATGCATAAGTGCATGTAATTGATTGATATAACCATCTGTGGTATATCCATAATTGAAATTAAATTCAGTCGATTTAATTGCTAAGTAAGTTTGGGAATATTCATCAAGACCAGCGATAATACCGATCTCGCTTCCAATATAAATATGATCGATTTTCTCGATCTCAAAAGCTCTTTTGACATATGTTATGACATCGTTTACATGTAAGAAAGTTTCAGCAAAAAGCTTTATAAAATATTGTTAATACTCTCTATTTGGAGTAGCAAATCCATCGTTCGATAAAATCTGCGAAAACATCTCAAAAGAGGTCTGCTCTCCTAGAAGTTCACAAAAACGCTCATGAAGCTCTCTAAGAGAAAATTTTAGGGATTTCATATAGATAAAATCACTCTCAGCATAGACAGTTAAAAAGGTATCGTTTTCTTGAAAATAGATAAAACATTGTACCCCTGAACTGTCTAATATCTCTTTTGTATAAAGAGTCTTTAAAAGCAGAGGAACAGGGATAATTTGATCAATATATTTTATATCTTCAACACTATTTGCGAAATCTTCATCAAGGTTGAGTGGATCAACTACAAATACATGAAAAAAGCGATTAGCTTCATCCGCATGATTATATGTTTCTATGTAATTTATTTTGTAAGAGATAGCCATATCAAGTGCTAGTTCTTCATAAACCTTGTTTTCGATGATATCGCTAAGATCATCTTCTGGTATATTTTTACTTACACTTATGAGTGAGCTGATAAAACTTTTTGCACCAAGATAAGATACTACAAATTGACTTTTAGAATATACAGGATCTACCTCTCTCTCAAGATGGCTAGATATACTTTTAAAATATTCCCTTTTATAGGGGTCAACAGATAGAACACTTGTAAAACTCTGCTGTTTTTCTAAATTCATTTTTTTCACCTACCTAAAATTAACGACTACCATACCACAAAATGCATTTTGATTATAAAATTCTACTCTATAGCTTTTTTTATCATTATCGATCGAGTAACTTTTATCAAGTGATCTATAATCAATAAGTAAATTACTTTCATCTTTATGTGTTTTATCCGTAAACCCAATGATATTTACTCTTAAATTTTTAGATTTTTGCACTATAAAATCGTTGTTTACAGAAACATTTGAAGCAAAATTTAATTTTTTCACCTCTTTGTCTGCTATTATAGAAATATTTGTATCACTATCCAGACATTTGCCGAGTTGTTCTGTATGGAGAGTGGTTACCTTTTTGTTTCCTATATATACCTCAAAAGAACCATTTTGTGCTTTTACGCTTCCTATATGGCTTGAAAATGTAAACTCATTAGCCGATGATTGTAGCGGAATAAAACTTAAAGACTTTTTGATATTACTTAAATTAAATGAAATATTATTGTTTATTGTAATATTACCTTCATCACTTATAATCTTTTCTATCTCTTGCTGATTTAGATTGAAATCTCTTTCATAGGTAATATTCATGATATCCATAAACATTTCAATAGCATTTAGCTGATAATAGACTTTTTGTGCAAGTGTTGAAAGATGTTTACTTGTCTCTAGTGCAAAGGCTGGTTTATTATGAGTGATTGCAAAATAAGTAAGAGAGTGTTTCATCTCTTCATCATCAAATTTTGTATTGGTATTTCTTACATTGAAGATATGATGATCTTCTATTAGTTTTTCATTGAGTTTGAGTTTGACTTTATTGGCGATATTGTCCATATCTGTAAATGCCGCACTGCCTGTTAGATTACACTGGTCTATGACACAAGTTTGCCCCCAAGCGTGAGGATTAAAGATAGTTCCTTGATCTTTATCCCTATAAAATCCATGCCCATCATGAAGATTGAGGATAAGACTTACATTCTTATCGGTTATGAGTTTTTTAATATCTGTTACTATATTAAAATCAGGGTCATTAGGATCGAGATTGGCAAATTTACGATTCATATCGCCAAAGATTCCACGTTGGTCAGCTTGAATACTTTTGGCGTTTAAATTTGGAACGACCCAAAGATTTCCACTCTTTATTTTGTAATGTGCAGCTAGAACCTCAGCAGAAAAATATCCACCTGGTTCATTACCATGAATCCCTCCAATGACAAGAAGGGTGTTGTTGTTTTCACTTCCATTTTTTTTAATAAGATTAAAGTCCATAGCTTGAAGTGAGATGAAAAGTGTAAAAAATAGGATAAAAAAACGCATGTTACTCTTCCGTTAATATTTTAAATTCATTATTTGTCAGTTTGACTATGAGAGTTTTATTGCCTGAAAATGAGAAGCTTCTTGAATGATAATCTTCTGTAAAATTAACAGCATAAATATTTTTTTCATAATTTGGATAGGGAATGATTTTTATATCTTTAAAATCTATTGTTTTTTCCTCATTTTTAGAAAAGATACGTGTTTTGTATCTTTTAAAATCATCGATATCCATCCCATCAAAACGTTTAAATGCCAAGTCATAAAAACTTAGATATTTTTCTGCATCATTGTAGATCCAAGCATATCTCCATGTATAAAGATTTGACAAAATAGTTGTCAATTCATTTTTAGATGGATATGTTTTTATTTGAGTATCGTTGATTATAAGAAGCGTTTTATCATAATCGATACTCTTGTCAAGACAAACAAGGTCTTTATTTCCTATGACAATACACCCTTTTGTATATTCATTTCTTTGTTTGTCTGTTGGCACTCCATGGATCCAGATTCCATGACCATCTTTATTGTTGTACGTGTCGTAAAGATTTGGATAAGAGGTTACTAGAGCCAATGGACCATAAAAAGAATCTACTTTATCAAGTTTTTTTACTATATTGTATATGCCAATAGGTGTTTTATTATCGCCTTCGCTTTTCTTATCTCCGCTATATTTTCCTGTTAAAGCACTGTAACTGTTTATTTTTTTAAAACTGTTGTTTTTGTCCATAACACTAAGCTCTAAAGAAGCTGTTTTTTTGTTACATGTAAGCAGATTTATAGCTGATTCTATATATCCATATTTTGTATCTATTTTTGATAAAACGTTTTGCCAATACTCTTTATCACCAAGATCTAAATCCAATTTTTTTTGTATATCCCGCATGCCGCCTTGTCTATATTGTGTCAATATATCTTGCGCATTTGTTATACTTGCAAATGCAAGAATAAGCAAAATCTTTCTCATTTGTAACCGATCTCCTCGAGAAATTTTTTATCTGTTGTCCAACCTTTTTTCACAGAAACAAAAAGTTCTAAAAAGGCTTTTTTCCCAGAAAGATGCTCGATTTTAAGTCGTGCGGCTTTTCCAATACGTTTGATAGTATTACCACCACTGCCTATGATGATCCCTTTTTGACTATCTTTTTCTAAAATAATCGTTGCTTTAATATGGTCAACATTGCTTTTTTCATCAATGGAATCGATAAGCACATCTGATTCATAAGGAACTTCATCACTTACATTTTCAAAGATCGCTTCACGAATAAACTCTTTGTAGATATTTCGTACCATTTCTGTTGTGATATCTTCTGGATCGTAAAGATATGGTGATTCATCGAGATATTTTGCGATAGTATCAAGAAGATCAGTGTGACCAACTTTTCTTGCAATGCTCACAGGAATAAGTGCTTCAAATTTATCTGCATAATCACTATAACTTTGAATGCGTTTGAATAGTTTTTCTTGGCTGACTTGATCGATTTTACTTAAAACAATAATATGTTTTTTTCTTCCAGCATTGATCTTTAAAAACTTTTCATAATGTTCTAAAGAGTCTGTAACAGGAGCAAGATAGACGATGAGATCACAATCTCCAATCGCTTTGAGTGCCTCTTCAAGCATAAATTGGTTGAGAATTTTCTCTTTTTCATGTAATCCTGGAGTGTCCACAAAGATAATCTGATCATCTTTGTGCATTACAATCGCATTTGAGCGTTTTCTTGTTGCATTGGCTTTTTGAGAAACCATTGCTATTTTTTCACCTAAGAGGGAGTTCATTAGTGTACTTTTACCCGCATTTGGACGACCTATTAGTGCTACAAATCCACATTTGCTCATATTTTTTCCTTAAAGTATATATCTTGAGAGATCTTGATTTTCAATGACTTGGTCAAGTTTTTCATGCACGAGTTCTGGTGTGATGCAGATCGTTTGCCCTTGAAGCTCTTGCGCATTAAAACTTATATCTTCTAACACTTTTTCTAGCACTGTATGTAAACGTCTTGCGCCGATATCTTCAGCGATCTCATTTGCTTTATGCGAAATTTTCGCTATTGAGCGGATCGCTTCATCACTAAATTCAAGCGTAACACCCTCTACATGTAAGAGAGTTTTGTATTGGTAAATAAGAGAGTTTTTTGTTTCTAACATGATCTTGTAGAGAGCATCTTCATCTAGGGACTCAAGCTCTACACGCAAAGGAAATCGTCCTTGAAGTTCAGGAATCAGATCGCTTGGTTTACAAAGATGAAATGCTCCAGCTGCTATAAAAAGTATATGATCAGTTTTTATGACTCCATACTTTGTCGTAACACTGCTGCCCTCAACAATGGGAAGCAGATCACGTTGAACTCCCTCTTTACTTGGGTCGTTTCTGCCTTGAGATTTTGAATTGATAGCTATTTTGTCTATCTCATCTAAAAAGATGATGCCACCATTTTCTGCACGGCGAAGCGCTTCTGCATGGATACTTGGCATATCAAGAAGTTTTGAACTCGCCTCTTGATAAAGAAGCTCTTTCGCCTCTTTTATAGTGACTTCGAGTGAGTTGCTTTCTTTAGACAGGGAGCTAAACATCTTTGTAAAAGATTCTTGTACTTTTAGTATTTCAGGAGGCAAGTTGGTGTCATGAAACTCTATGGAAGGTTTGATGATATCTATTTTGATCATCTTTTGGTCTAGTTCATTTTTCAGAAGTTTCTCTTTCATCTCTTGCATGAGCAGTTCATGTTCATTTTTTTGCTCAGATGAGACTGAACTAGAGAGAGTAGGGAGAAGTTTTTCAAGGATTTTATTTATGATATACGCCTCTATATTCTGAAGATTTTCTTCCTCTTTTTGGGCTTTAACAATAGCTATAGAAGCGAGAACCAAATCTCTTATCATTGATTCGACATCACGTCCGACAAAACCAACTTCAGTGTATTTACTTGCTTCAACTTTGATAAAAGGAACTTTCATCATTCTCGCTAAACGGCGCGAGATTTCTGTTTTTCCAACTCCCGTTGAGCCAATCATAAGGATGTTTTTTGGGATGATCTCTTGTTGAATAGAGGGGTCAAGCTGCATTCTTCTATACCGTGTACGAAGGGCGAGGGCGATAGTTTTTTTTGCTTCTTTTTGACCTATGACATAGTTGTCTAAATAGCTAACGATCTCTTTTGGAGTCATATCCATTTAGTTGTCTTCTTTTAATGTGAGTGTTTTAATATTGTGGTTTGTGTAGATACAAAGTTCAGCGGCAATTGTGAGGCTCTCTTTAACAAGAAGTTCCTCATCCATATTTTCTACATGACGTTTAAGTGCGCGTGCTGCGGAGATCGCAAAATTTCCACCACTTCCAATGGAGGCGATTTGACCATCTTCGGGTTCGACAACATCACCGTTTCCAGTGAGTATAAAGATATGCTCAGTGTTTAAAACTATCATCATCGCTTCTAAACGGCGAAGGATTTTATCTTTCCTCCACGCTTTAGAAAAGTCGATGACAGCTTTTAGTAAGTCACCTTTTCGATCTGTAAGATAATCTTCAAACATCTCAAAAAGATTAAAGGCATCCGCTGTGCTTCCTGCAAAACCTGCTAGAACTTTTCCATTGTGAAGAGCTCTTATTTTTGTGGCATTTGCTTTTAAGACAGAGTTTCCAAAGGTTACTTGGCCATCACCACCGATGACAGCTTTGTTTTTTCCTTTGTACGCAAGGATGGTTGTGGCATCAAACATTATTCACCGATAACATCTACATGTAAGGTTGCATGAAGTCCATGACCAAGCTTGAAATCAATATCGTGTTCACCGACAGTTTTTATATTTTCTTTTGAAACGATATGTTTTTTATCGATCTCTATTTTGTGTTGTTCTAAAAGAGCGTGAGCAATCTCATCTTTTGTCACTGCACCAAAAAGATGTTTGTTTTGACCAAGTTTCTTTTTGATGATGATCTCAAGTTTGTCAAGTTTTAGAGCAAGTTCTTTAAGCTCTGCTATCTCTTGAGCTTCCTCTGCTTTACGTTTTTTTTCTTGAGCTGCATGTCTTGCCAAAATCTCTTGCGTAGCATGCAAAGCCAAGCCTTTTCCTATAAGAAAGTTTTTGCCATAACCATCTTTGACTTCGTGAACTTCTCCAGCTTTGCCAAGATCTTTTACATCTTTTGTCAATAATACTTTCATTTTTTTCCTAATTTATTAGCGTTCTATTTTTCCACCGTATGAAACGATACCGTGTGTTAAGTTTCCTATTTTTGTATAACCTAGATCTTTTAATATTCTTGAAACGTGCGCACTTCTGCTTCCAACATGACAATAAACAATGATATTTTCATCTTTTTCGAGTTTTGATTCATTAAGCGTGTTGAAGAAACTGCTTGTTGGGATCAGTTTATCAGCACCTTCGATGTGACCCATTTGCCATTCCATATGTTCACGAACATCTACAAGTTTAAAGTTAGTCATACCTAATTCACGAGCTTCTAGTAAAGAGATCAGCTCATCAGAATCGATTTCAGAGTTGTTTACTAAAAGTTCACACTCCTCTTTAGTTAGACCACGAGAGTGTTGATGTGCAGCTTCTTCCATGCCCATCTCTACTCTTTTCTTCGCAGCATATTCTGGTGTACAAAAGATTTGACAGTGGCATACGCCATCAGTAGGAATCTCATGCTCAATTGCTGGTGTACATGGACAAACTCTATCTTCAACACTTCTTGGTTTGTCATCAACAACTTCGACCATAAAACATGGACAAAAACGTTTGTTGTACATCATCTTGTTACGAGCAAGACCCATCTGTACACCTTCATTAATCATATCTTCTGGATTGTATTCCCAGTTGAATTGGTTAACAACTTTATCTGTAAAACGTACTGTTTTCTCTAACTCTGCTTGAAATTCAGGAGAGTTCATATCTATTTTTATTATGCTCATTTTCTATTCCTATGTAAATTAGTTTCCTCTAGCTTTACCAGCGATGATAAAACGAAGTGCATTAAGACGGATAAATCCTTCCGCATCTTTTTGATTGTAAACAGTATCAGCTTCAAATGTAGAGTGAGCTTCGGAAAAAAGAGTTTTAGGTGAAGTTCTTCCAACTACCATAACATTTCCTTTGTAAAGCTTGAGTCTTACATCACCTTCAACATGTTTTTGCGTGTTGTCGATAAGTGCTTGCAGAGCTTCACGTTCAGGTGAAAACCACATACCGTTGTAGATAAGTTTTGCATATTTTGGCATGATCTCATCTTTAAGATGCGCTGCTTCACGGTCAAGTGTGATCGATTCAATTGCACGGTGAGCCTTTAGCATGATAGTTCCACCTGGAGTTTCATAACATCCGCGAGCTTTCATACCTACATATCTATTTTCAACAATATCAATGCGCCCAATTCCATGTTTGTTTCCATAATCATTGAGTTTTTTCAAAAGTGTTGCAGGACTTAACTCTTCGCCATTTACTGCAATTGGATCACCATTTTTAAAGCTAATAGTAATATATTCAGCTTCATCTGGTGCATTCACAGGATCAGTAGTCCATAACCACATTGAATCTTCAGGTTCTGCATTTGGATTTTCAAGGTGAAGGCCTTCATAAGAGATATGAAGTAGATTTGCATCCATTGAATATGGGCTTACCTGTGGATTGCCATTTTCATCCATATGTTTTTGAGAGATTTCGATGTCATGCTCTGCAGCATAAGCAAGAAGTTTTTCACGAGAATTTAAGTCCCATTCTCTCCAAGGTGCGATAACTGTGATATCTGGATTGAGTCCTAGATATCCGAGCTCAAAACGTACTTGGTCATTTCCTTTTCCAGTCGCACCATGGCTTACTGCATCAGCACCCATTTTATTTGCGATTTCGATCTGTTTTTTTGCGATTAAAGGTCTTGCAATTGAAGTTCCTAAAAGGTATTCACCCTCGTATATTGTATTTGCTCTAAACATTGGGAATACGAAATCTTTGACAAACTCTTCACGGATATCTAAAATGAAAATATTTTCTGGTTTGATACCCATTTTAAGTGCTTTTTCACGAGCAGGTTCAACCTCTTCGCCTTGTCCAAGATCAGCAGTAAAGGTGATGACTTCTGCTTTGTATTCATCTTGTAGCCATTTTAAAATTACGCTGGTATCTAGCCCGCCTGAGTAAGCTAAAACTACTTTTTTTACCTCTTTTTTCATAAACAAAACCTCGTAGATAGATAAAATTATAGGCGTGATGGTACAACAAAAAAGATTAAAAAATAGTTAGTGAAAGAAATGTAGAGGAGGAGGATAAGTTTCCTTATCCCTTTGTATCAAATATAATACCTGTAAGTTCTTGCATCTTTGGTAAAAAATCTGACGCTTGCTCAGCTGGAAAACGACGTAGCATTTTTTCTGATTGTGTATCTATAACTGAAACATAAAAAGTATCTTGCTTATCAACTCCAAATTTGATAGATGTATTAAAAGGGCTTAATGCATCATTCATTTTTTTAACTAAATCGCTAACATCATTCTCGGATTTTATTTTTTTAGAAGGATCTGCATCCTCTTTTTGCATCTGTTGAACTACAGTTGGCTGTTTTACTTGTTCTGTATTTGCTCTTCCTTGAGCTTCAGGGCGAGTGACCTGTGAAATTTGATGATTTGCAACATTTTGTAAGCCGTCCATGGCAAACTCCTCATGTATTAAGAATATTACTCTAGTCGCTAAATCGACAAGTCGTGTGAAAACTTTAATTTTAGTGTTGAAATATTATATAAAATTTTTTGTGCTCTTTTTTTGATACTATTGCACCCATGAAAGAGTATATATATTTATTAAAATATCAAGAACTTTTGCGCCGTTTGACTTTGATCCAATTAGTTTCCTACTTTGGTGCTTGGTTTAGCAATGTAGCGATTTATACACTGTTGATAGAGATGCATGTCTCAGCGGGAGTTATTGCCTTTGTGGCAGCACTTTATTTTCTTCCTGGTGTGATTCAAGCACCTTTAAGTGGTACGCTCATAGACAGACTCGATCCAAAAAAATTGATGCTTTCACTGCTTAGTATAGAGATTGTTTCTACATTTTCACTTCTTTTTATTACTGATAATTCAACATTATGGTTATTGTATATTTTGATTTTTATACGGATGGGAGCGGCAAGTTTTTATTTCACTGCTGAAATGTCACTGTTGCCAAAAATTTTAGATCACACTGTTTTGAGACAGGCAAATGAGATACACTCAATTATTTGGTCATTTTCATATACAGTGGGTATGGCGATTAGTGGATTTATTGTCTATTTATTGGGAGTTAAAATAGCTTTTATATTAGACGGTTCACTATTTTTGATTGGACTGTTTCTTTTGTTTACAACACCCTTACATGTAAGCATTCAAAGCTCACATGAGTCTGTCCTAAAAATGATGCGAAAAACCTTCACTTATCTTAAAGAAAATAAACATATAGTTCATTTTATGCTTATACATTCGTTGGTCGGACTTACATCTTATGATGCGCTAGTGGCGCTTATGGTTGATAAGTACTATGCACCAATTATAGCAACAGCTCTTGCTTTAGGGCTTATTCACGCTGCGCGCGCTGTTGGCCTTGTGATTGGTCCTATTTTTTTAGGAAAATGGATCAATGATAAAAGAGTTTTTTATCTTTTTGTCTTTCAAGGGCTATCTCTATTTATTTGGGCATATACAATGAAATATTTTTATCTTTCACTTTTGGCTTCAGTTTTGGTAGGATTTTTTACGACGACACTTTGGTCATATAGTTACACCTTAATACAGCATAACACTGATAAAAATTACTATGGCAGAGTCGTAGCTTACAACGATATGATCTTTCTTTTGGTGGCATCTTTTACAGCACTTTTTACAGGAAAGCTTGCTTCAAAAGGTGTTTCGCTTGAAATGGTACTTTTGTATTTGGGTGCTGCATTTTTTCTAAGTTCACTTTACTATTTGTGGATATATAAAAAATATTTGGAGTCTAAATGATTGTTTCATATGCTGTAATAGGTGGGATTTTATTAAATATCGGAGCCTATTTAACCTATAAAGGGAAGATATATGAGTCGGTGATTATCTACCTTTTAGCTGATCTTTGTTGGATTGTAATGGCATACCAAAAGAGTGATTATATGGGCGTAGGCTTTATTATTATAGGTGTTGTTTTTGGCTTTTTGGCTTTTAAAAAGATGCAAAGCGGTAAAATGCAAAAAAATTTAACAAAGGATGAAGATGATTTATAAATCACACGGATATGATTTAGACTTAAGCAAGATCACAAGACTTTATCCTGCTGTAAGAATAGATGTACATGGAGAGTATGCGCAAGTTTCTTTAGAATGGGCAGAGCTAAACGCAGATAAGGTCAAGCTAGATGCTTATATTTTAGTATTTGATTTTGATCCACTAGGAGAGCTTGTAAAAAGCAGGAT
The DNA here is from genome assembly GCA_903892995.1 of uncultured Campylobacterales bacterium. GTDB lineage: Bacteria > Campylobacterota > Campylobacteria > Campylobacterales > Sulfurimonadaceae > Hydrocurvibacter. The sequence continues at coordinate 7,898 of CAITKP010000003.1, read as the reverse complement.
AGAGCTTAGTTTCAGCACAAAAGAGGAACTCTTTGATGAGATGCAACGAGTTGATATATTTGTAAAAGAGAAGAAGCGTTAGAAAAGTTCTAACGGATCTATATGCGAGTCTCTTTGGGTGACTTCAAAGACAAGTTCATCATTCACACGCCCAATCACTGAGCCCTTAATGATTTTTGAACCTTTTTGGATACCAGGTGCAATTTGTGAAAGGTTCGCGTAAATCGTGTGCAAGCCATTCTCATGTTCTACGATGATTACATTGTCGAGCAGTGGTGTATTTTTAGCAAATATAACTTTTCCATTAAATACATTTCTTACTTTTTCACCCTTTTGATTTGGTGAAAGTGAAACAGACTCGTTAAATATCTTGATATTATAGACAGGATCTGTATAGTTGCCATATCGTTTTGTGACTCTATATCCCTCAAGAGGAGCAATCGTCTTCTCTCCTGAGTAGCGTACAGTTTCTATACTTTGATAGCTGCTTCCAAATTTTTTGACTTTATCTGATGCTGTGGTTGTATTTGTATTATTAATTGGTTCTTGTTTTGTATTATTTGTCGCAACATGATTATTTATAGCTTGTTTTTGGTGCGCTTTTTCTTCCGATCTTCTTTTCTCATCTATCTTAACAATATTGAGATTTGCAAGTGTTTGTTTGAGAGAATCTTGTTGTTTGAGTATTTTTTCAAGTGCTAATTTGTACTTATCTTTATTGACTTGAAGTTTTACTAACTCTTTCTCATTTTCAGTTTTTGCATCTTTTAGCTCTTTTTTCTTTTGATCTATAGATGAAATTTCACCTTTGATTTGAATACTTTTTTGCTCTAAAGTACTCATTTGCTCACTAGTTTGAAAGAATTTAGTATTAAGCTCTTTGATATTTTGATTTGTTTGTTTTGCAAGCTGTTTAATTATCTCTTCACTCATAATAGACTCAACATTTGCACTTTCTGGTTTGTCCATAAGTATTGTAAGTGATGCCATTCTTGCGATATTAAAAATCAGTTTTTGCTCGGTCTCTTCTTGATCTTTTTTTAGTTTAGCTTGTGTTTTTGAGAGTGTACCTAACTCTGCTATATTGGTTTTATAGATAGTCGCTTTAAGCCCAAGTGCTAGTTCTAGTTCATTGAGTCTTGCTTGTTGTTTTTGTATAGTTACAGTTTGACCTAAAATCTCTTTTGCATTGGCTTCCATTTTAGAAGCGATAGAAGAGTACTGATTTTGTGTACTGCTAATAGCCGAAGTTGTACTTTTTATCTTTTTATCTATACTTGACGCATCGGCGAGCAAAGAGAGAAATAAAACGGTAAATAAAAATCTCATTATACCTCTTCTTTATAGCCCACAACGATCAAACTTGCTAGTAAGATTGAGATGAACATGGAGACACCAAGAAGTATTGAACCATCTGTTATAGGCTCAAAAATGCTGATATCGATTCCTATGATGCTTAATTGCTGAGTTGTCCATGTACTTTCGGTAATAAAATAGAAAAAGAGAATCGCCATACATGAAGATATAAGAGCATCTAAAAGTGCAACTCTAAATAAAACTGCTGATCTAAGCCAAACAGGTGCACCAAAAAGTCCCATAATACTCATTCTTTCACTATGTTTGAACTGCCATATTCTGAGTTCTTTTGCTATAAGTAAAAGAGTAACGATGAGGATGACACCAGTAAATAACTGTGTGATCTGTTTAAATAAAAGTAGTAATTTATATACAGTGTCATGATTGCTTGAGAAATCTTCTACTTTTGTAATCGTGCTATTTTTTTTCAAATTCTCAGTGAGTTTTTTCACCTCATAAGATGTTGGAAATGTTGAGAGATGGATACGATAAAACTTTGGCAAAGAGAGCTTTAAAAGAGCGATATTTTTTGGACTGACATTCTCTTCTAGTTTTTTTATCATTTCATCTGCAGAGAGCTGTTCAACCTGCTTGATGCTTGAACTATATTGCTGAAATTGACTCAATGATATCGGAGCAGTAGAGACTACTATCATTGAATAAGAAGAGGAAAGTTTCTCTTCGTATGCTTGTAATGCTCTATCATTAATAATAAATATCTGAACAGCAAACAGAATTGAAAAGAGTGCCAAAATAAGAGAGATGTGGTTTTTAACTGACTTCATAGATAGTTCCAAATTCAATGTGAAGATGTTTATACGGTATTTTGATTGTGTCTGGTATATGGTGCGTAACAATTATAATGGTCGTTTTAAGTTGCGCATTTGCACCCTCTAAAAGATTCCAGATAAGTTCTGCTGAGTAATCATCAAGATTCCCCGTTGGCTCATCTGCTAGAATTAAAATAGGATTATGTGAAAGGGCTCTTGCCATTGCTACGCGCTGTTGTTCTCCACCACTGAGTTCAAGGGGATATTTTCCTGATTGATGGTTGAGTTTTACATGACTTAAAAGTTTATGGACTTGTTGTTCACTCACTTTTTTATCAAATCCACCGATGATGAGTGGCAACATCACATTTTTTTCGATAGTCCACTCTTTGATGAGCTTATAGTCTTGAAAAACGATTCCAATATGCTGTCTTAGGAAGTTGAGTTTGCTCGAACTTATATTTTTTATTTGAGCTCCACCAACAACCAAACTGCCTTGTTTTGGTTTGATCGCACCATAGAGTGATTTTAAAAGTGTTGATTTTCCGCTTCCACTAGCACCTGTAATAAAAACAAAACTGCCAGATTCAATAGAAAAATTTGCTTGATTGATAATCGTTTCATCTTTATTGTATGCGAGTGTGAGCTCTTCTGCAATGATTACTTTATCCATGTAACATCTCATTTAAAATTTTGTGAGCTTTTAAATTTGGTGATGATTTGAGAGGTGTTTTTGGAAAATATCTTGTATCCTCACCATCAACCAAAAGATAAAGATGCTCAGGTCTATCGAAACTTCCCATTGATATCCTAAAAACTACCATATTTTTATTTTCGACATTATATACTCTTTCAATATGAATAAACCCATCTTCAAATTTTTTTATGACAGAGTTGAGTTGAAAAAGTAGCTCTTGGGCTCTTGTGACATTTTGAAAAAGAAAATTATCGCTTACATGTAAGGGTTCACTCTCTTCATCATTGATCATCGTGATGTCATAGATATTTTTTTCCATCTTGCGCCATCTATCTTCATATTTACTGATAATAGCGATATCTTGGTTTTTGTTGATTTGGAGTTTGACTTTGGTTCTTGAGATAAAAGTCTCATAAGAAAATGCATAATAGTTTTCACTATCAGTACGAAGTTCAAGCGCTCCGCCAACTTTTAAAACGCGCGCAGCTTCATCGATAAACTTTTTAGATATAACTCGGCGATGAGGTTTTTTATCCCAAGGAACTGGAAAATGGACATATATTTTTCCAACAATATTTGAAGGGACTTGCTCTAAAAAGAGTCTGGCATCATAGTCTAAGATCAAAAGATTGTCTAATTTTTGGATACTGATCTGCTTTAAAACTTGTTCTATAGATGGACGGTGGATCTCGATACCGATAAAAAGTTTGTCAGGATTGTTTTTTGCTTGGTGCAAAATATGTCTGCCTGAGCCAAAGCCCACTTCAATATGCACCTCTTTATCTGTTGGAAAGTCTGATGCAAAATATTCGATATCTTTGAGTGCTGTGATATTGTCTAGATGTATATTTGGCTTTCCATCGACGACATTTGAAGCGAGTATATCCATCTTTGAAGCGTTTGCATACGATAAAAGCGCTTGATGCACTAAGTAGGTAGAAGAGGGACGAGAGAGTTTGTCCGCTTTTAGGAGATTTCTTCCGCTATCTTCAAGTGCTAGGAGAAAAAACTCCTCCCCATCGATCTCTACTGCTACAAGTTGCTCTTGGGTGTGTTTGATATTCTGAGCGAGAAAATTGAACTTAGTCTTTCCACCAGATGATGGGAAAGAGAGTTTTTTAAAACTGTTTACATGTAAGTGAGGCATATTACAGAGATCCTGTGTCAAGATCTGGCGCAGCATCAACAGAAGATTTTACAGGAACCTCTGTCACTGCTGGTTTTGCCACTGGAGTGTTTTGTGTATTGTTTTGTATCACTCTTTTTTGTTCGCCCTCTGGAGGAAGAGTATCTGATGAGATAGTTGCTTCAACACTTGGTTCGGATGAGATATTAAACTCATCTACTGCCATCACTTGGTATTTATAAACAACGCCAGAGTAGATATTGGGGTCTGTAAATCTTGTATCAGTGATCCCTCTGATCTCATCTATTTGTGTGTCAAACCAACCTTTTTTTGCAGTTTTTACAACGGTAAAACTTTTTACTCGTCGATCGCTGCTGCTCCATCTGAGTTCGGCTTTGTTGTTGAGTATTTTTGCTTCTATCATATCTGGCATTTTTGGTTTACTGAGTGTAATCCCTTGAAGTGCAGGAGTTGAACCATCACTTTCTAATCCATCTTTATCGACAACTGTTATGCGATAAAAATATTGTTTCCCATCCTCTTTCACATCATCACTAAAACTGTTCGTGAGCAGTTTTCCATGATAATCTAGAGTTCCAGTCGCACTCTCTGCTCTATAGAGTTTGTAATAATCAAAATCACTTGCATTTGATTTTTGCCATGTAAGATTGATCTTTTTAGGAAGATTGTTTGTAACACTAAGACCGACAATATCTGAAGGAAGCTGCTTTGTTACAGCTTGAACAATTTGGCTTGGTTGAGATTCTATATTGTCAAATGTGATCGCTTTGATTCTATATTTATAAATTTGACCATCATTGAGTTTTGGATCGATATATTCAGCATTTAATCTTCCTTCGAGTTGAGCAATTTTTTTAAAATCATCATCTTTGAGCGATTTTCTTTCTATAATATAGCCGTTGACTCTTGGATTTGTATGTGGTCTCCAAAGGATCTTCACGCTTCTTGGCATATCTTGTACGCTCTGTATCCACGCGATAGGTTCTAAGATAGGCAGTGTTGTAACAGTTGTAGTTTCTGATTTTTGACTTTGAGCTTTTTCTGAAAAGGTCGTGAAAAAATATTGATATTTTGTATTTGGAACAACATTATTATCGATATAGTGTGTCGCAAAGCGATTTCCTATAGTCGCATATCTCGTAATCTGAGAATCATCTTTTGAAGGGTCGTTTCTGTAAATATAGATTCCCGCAACTCTTGGATCTTTTGTGTCTTTCCACTCAAATGCGACCGATTTCATATCTTCAATATGCCCATTTAAAGCAATGGTCGGAAGCGTTGTGTCTATGGCATCTTCAGGTGGAGTGGGCGTAGAATCGTTACATCCGCTAAGAATTAGTGCTAAAGCCGAGCTTAACGTTATCAGGTTTAATAGCTTCATTGAAACTCTCCATATCAAAATTTTTCTCTATAAATTGTAACATATCTTTATCTAATGGGGCTAGAAAAGCCTCTTTCTTCTTTGTAGTGGGATGGATAAAGTACAATAAATAAGCATGTAGCAAAATACGTTCCGACTTCTCTTTTTTCTCTTTGCTTCCATATAAATGATCGCCTAAAATGTGTCGGTTAAGCTTTTCTAAGTGAACACGAATTTGGTGTGTTCGACCTGTAAAAAGCTTACATGTAAGCAATTCACAACTCTCATCAAGACTTAAAAGAGTTTTTTTGAACTCTGTCTTTGCAGATTTTCCATGAGTCATAATAGCCATTTTGAGGCGATTGTGAGAGCTTCTGGCAATGGGTTCTTCAACGATGGTAATATCCTCTTTGAGAGGAGGTGTTGATATGGCGAGATAGTATCTTCCCATTGTTTTATCTTGTAGTTGCAATGAAAGTGCTTCATGTGTTTCATTGTTTTTTGCAATAAGCATGGCTCCACTTGTTCCTTTGTCGAGCCTGTGTACGATGCCATGTCTCTCTTCGCCGCTAATGGTAGAAAGTCTGATGCCTTTATGTTTAAGCCAATCTACAAGGGTAGGCTCTTTGACACTTGGAGCAGGGTGGACTGTAAGTCCTGAGGGTTTGTTGATAACCAAAAGGTCATCATCTTCATAAATGACATCGACATCAAAATCTATTTTTAGAGGTGCACTCTCTTTTGCTTTTGGAAAAGTTATACTAATCTCTTGGTTTAATTTTAGCTTGATACCAGGCTTGGAGTTGATTTTTCCATCAACACTAACGGCATTTTGTTTGATAAGTTGCACTATCTGCGAACGGGTTTGTCCGAGTTGCTGCGCTAAAAAAGTATCTAATCTTTCTTCAGTTTGGATTGTATAGCTTTGAGTATTCATTAGTTAATTACGACCTTTGTTATGTTACAATCTCATAATTTTTTTTTAGGAGTTGTGCAGTTTGTGGAGAATTGATAGGCGAATTTTAGCACAATTTGATTTTATAACCATTATCTTTATAATGCCGCTTATATTTATGTCACATTGGTTGATTGGTGAAGTTGTGGCATCGCTTGCACAAAAACATACTGCATACGTTTTTTTCTCATTTTTAGCATTTGCTGGGATCTTTTTTCTTCCTATCCGTCGTATGAATTGGATTATCCCTTTGATTTATTGGATCAATATTATTTTACTGCTTGGAGTTGAGTTTGTGGGACATTCACGACTTGGTGCGAAAAGATGGATAGATATCCCTTTTATAAATGCAACAATCCAGCCCTCGGAGTTTGTTAAACCTGCACTCATTTTGATGTTGGCATATCTTATCGCCAAAACGCCTCCTCCACCTGATGGGTATAGGATCAAAGATTTTTTAAAAATCTCTGCGTATATCATTTTGCCTTTTGGACTCATAGCAAAGGAACCAGATCTAGGAACTGGACTAGTTTTGCTTCTCATTGGATATGGTGTTTTATTTCTAATCGGAGTCTATTGGAAAATCTGGGTAAGTATGATCATAGCGCTTGGTATTATTGTCCCTTTGGCTTATACGCAAGTATTGCATGATTATCAAAAGCAGAGGATATTGGATTTTGTTGGAGAAAAACCCTCTTATCATGTACAACAATCTATCATCGCCATTGGGTCAGGTGGCTGGACTGGCAAACATAAAGAGGATGCGACTCAGACGCAGATGAAGTTTTTACCTATCGCAACGAGTGATTTTATTTTTGCTTATGTTGTTGAGAGAACAGGGTTCTTGGGTGCTTTGTTCTTGATAACAATCTATGTTATTTTGATTTTACATCTTATCACATTGAGTATTTATCATGATGATTATTATATTAAAGTTGTCGCCTCAGCCATCGGCTTTATGATTTTTGTTTATATGAGTGTCAATATCGCTATGACAATGGGATTAGCACCTGTTGTAGGTGTTCCTTTGCCGATGTTTAGTTATGGTGGAAGTAGCTTTTTAAACTTTATGATCCTTTTTGCAGTCATGGAAAATCTTATAGCATTTCGATTTAAAGATCTCTATGATGGACGCGGTACGAAAAGTTTTGTGTGAGTCAGCGAGATTCAATTCTTTTTAATAATTATCCAGTATAATTTCAACCTCAAATGTGTCTAGCATATTTGCACGGAGGGTTTTTAGCTCAGCTGGTTAGAGCTCCCGGCTCATAACCGGGCGGTCCAGGGTTCGAGTCCCTGAGAACCCACCACCTCAAAACTTCGTAAAATAGATACTTCAAGAGCTTTTATAAATATGAAAAATCCTTTAAGTTTTAAAAAGGGTACGGCTTAGGGTACGGCTTTAATAATTTTAGTTTGAAAATAGCTCATTAAGCTTTATACATTTATTACTTCTAACATCATCTGCGTAAGTACAATATAAATCGCCAATTCTGGCGTAATGAAAAAAACGGGAGGCTGAAATATCATTTTTTATTATATTGATCTAAGAATTCATCTATCAATTTCACCTTCCTTTTTTTAGCCAATCCTTGATGTAGTTTGATCAATTT
>CAITKP010000002.1 GCA_903892995.1 uncultured Campylobacterales bacterium | reverse complement strand
TTCAGACTTGTATAAGTTTAAAGTTAAAAATTCTATGAAAGGAGAAGATAAAACGCAAGGTGCTTAAGGTTACTTTTCGTAATTTTTTTACGAAAAAACTGCTGAATTTAACTCCGCCGTTGACACTTTCTCCCATCGGACGTGCAGGAACTCCTGATGAAGTCGCCAATGTAGCTGCACTGCTTATGAACAATGATGGCAGATTTATTACAGGAAGCGATTTTCTTATGGATGGTGGAGTAACGGCTTCTTATTTCTTTGGAGAGCTTGCGCCTTAAAGCATTATAGATTTTACGAGTTAAACTGATATTTTTTTGAGTTGATAAAAAATATCTCAATGCTGTCATAGAGATTTGTCTTTCGAGTTTAGCATTTATTATTTAAAACGCTACTTTGACTTACACCAAGATTGAGTAGTTTAAAGCAAAAATTACTCCTCTCTTATCCGAGACTCACGTAAATTTAAGAGAGAGTTGGTATACTCTTACTATACAAGCTTTTTTAAGCTTTTAAAACCTTTGTTGTAAAGGGGTGAAGAAGGATGAGTTCGGAGATTGACAAGTAGCTTAGAAAATAGATAGTATATTATCTAAGCGAGTATTGTATAACAAACTTAAATTGGACAGAACCATGATGCAAAAGATATTGATATTTTTGGTCGCGATCGTTACAATTTCTATTGTTGGAATTATTGTGACTACGTTTTTACGCCGATGGCTACATGAGAAAAGATTTTCTCGTTTAGATCGGTTGAAAGTTGAGTATGAAGAACGGTTAGAGCAGATTTTAAAGAGTGACGATGATGAAATCTCTTCATTACGACAAGAGATTGAAGCTGATCCTCTGCGTTTTGAAGCATTAGAGGAAATTCTGTTTAGTAATTTTAGTGATGATCCTTATTTTTTAGATACTGTTGAGAGATTAGGCTATATACAAAAATATCAATCAATCATCTCATCCAATACAACTGCTCAGACAAAAGCATTCGCAGCAGACCGGATCGGTCGTTTTCGAGATAACGGGTCTATAGGACTTCTTGAACAATGTGTTGCAAACTCAATTAAAAATACAGATTTAGTCAATGCCGTTTTTAAAGCGTTGGCACTTATTGACACAGATGATGCGTTAAAAGCCATTATTACTTTATTACCTGACGTATTACAGCATCGTTCTATATCGCAAAAAAATGCAGGTATGGTCTTGTCAACATTCTCATCAACACATCTAGAACTTTTATTGGAAGCTTGTGGTAAATACCAAAAAATGCAAGAAAAAGAGGCTCAACTTGTTATGCTTGGTGTAATTAGTCGATGCGATTCCACATCTCAATCAATTCAATTTTGTTTGGATATTTTACAAAGCGAAGATGCAGAAGTATGTGTGCGTTCTTTACGTCATTTAAGCAATGTCTCGATTGAAAACAGTTTTGATCTGTCAACTGTGATAGAGATGTTAAATCATCCTAAATGGTTTGTGCGAGTTCAAGCTATCAGAGTTCTAAAACACCGATTGGGTATTTATGAAGCATCGAAATACCTCTTTTTACTTAAAGATTCTGCTTGGCAGGTTCGAAGAAATTTTGCTGAGATGCTGGTTTCCCATAAAACTAACGCTCTTGACAGTATGGTTCAAATCATCAAGGGAGATGATAATTATGCAAAAGAGGCAATTGCAGAAGCTATACAAATGGAAGGCTTTTTTACTGAACTCTTGAGTTATATCACTCCAGAATCTGTCTATTATCATTCAGCAAAGATCATTTTGATCTATTTAAATGAGATTGGCTTGGTTGATTTAGAAAATAATGTAGATATAAGTTCATATCCTGAGCTTACTCAGAAAACGATCATGGAGCTATTAACAGAAAAGGAGAGTAAAAATGCATAATTTTTTATTACTCTGCGTCCTATTTTTTAATGCAGGTGTGGGGATTTACTATGGTTTACTCAACGGTGTCTATTCTATTTTACTGTCTATTGCTCTTATTAGTGTTATTCGACAGACAAAAAAATCCAAATATATCGAAGACCAGTTATGGCTGCATTCGAATGAAATACCTCCTGTTTCTATCATCATACCGGCTTACAATGAGGAAAATGTCATTCTTCGTACCGTAGAAACAGCTTTAAATCAAGAGTATTCAGCATTTGAAGTTATTGTGGTTAATGATGGATCCACAGATTCAACTTTACAGAAACTCATTGATACATATCAACTGCAAAAAACAAATTTATTGTACCGAGACATATTAAAAACTCAAGAGGTTCACTCTTTTTATTATTCAAAAGATATTCCCAATTTTTTAGTTTTGGATAAAGAACAGGGGGGAAAGGCAGATGCACTTAATGCTGGGATAAATAGTAGCCATTATCCTTATTTCTGTTCCGTGGATTCAGATTCTATTTTAGATCCAAAAGCACTTCTAAAAATGATGATACATGTTATTGAGAATCCTATTCCAATTATCGCGTGTGGAGGTGATATCCGTGTTTTAAACGGCATGAATCACCCTGAAATAAATACGAATCTTCCGGAGCTGCCGGATAAAATGCTCCCAATGTTTCAAATTGTGGAATATTTGAGAAGTTTTCTATTCGGTCGTATTGGATGGAACGCAATGAACGGTTCAATGATACTTTCTGGTGCATTTTCTTTATTTTTAAAAGATGCTGTTATTCGTAGTGGTGGATATAGCCGGGATCAGGTATCGGAAGATTTAGAAATTGTCTTTAAGCTTCAGAAATTATATACCCATGAAAACAAACCGTATAAAATTAGTTATGCATTGGATGCTATTTGTTGGACTGAGGTACCTGAATCTCTTCATGAATTAGGACATCAAAGACGACGCTGGCAAGCAGGATTATTTCAGGCATGTTGGAAACATAAAAGTATGATTTTTAATCCACGATACAAAACTGTAGGACTCTTTGTCATTCCCTATTTTGTTTTATTAGAAGCGCCTGGAGCGTTCATTGAACTGCTTGGATTTATTGTTATGCCATTAGCGTATTGGCTAGGATTGCTAAGTGTTGAATATTTTACACTTTTTATACTGTTCGCGATATTTTATGGTGTTTTTTTATCTTCCGCGACCATTTTGTTAGAAGAGATGACGATCAAACGTTATCCATCATGGAGGCATTTGATTCGGTTATTAAGTTACGGAGTATTGGAACATTTCGGCTATCGACAGCTTAATGCATGGTGGCGTATCCAAGCAATGTATAAATTTCTGTTTACTTCATACAAGTGGGAATACGTTCATAAATTAGGTAAAAGTGAAATAAAGTCTCTTAAAAAATGATTATTGATTATTATCAAAGAGGGATACTGGCTCTTAAAAACAAAGATTATCAAGAAGCGGTCAACCTCTTTCGGCGCTCACTGGAAATTGATGTTTCGTCGGATAAATGGAAGGGGTTGGGAAAAGCTTTTTTTAGTCTATGTGATTGGGATGGAGCGCGTTGGGCTTTTTATAAGGCACTGGATTTGGCTCCAAATTCTTCTGATATCCTAATACTGATAGAACAAGTTACAGAACAAAAACAACAACAATCTTTTCCGCATATTACTTCAAGTTCACATTTTCGTTCTCTGAAAAACAACCTTGAAATATGGAAAGACTCATGGCAACCTTTTGTAATATATGGAGTCAATATAGGTCTTGGAATACCCGGATATTTTCCAGGAGAATATGCTATCGGAAAAACTACATATTTGCAGTGGTTCGAATCAATTGTACAGATAGGTTTCAATAGTATTAGGATTTATACGCTGCACCCTCCAGCTTTTTATGAGGCATTATTTGAATTTAATGCTCTTTCCAAAAACAAACTCTACTTTTTCCAAGAAATTTGGCTTGAATTACCTGAGAAGAGGGAAGGAGATTTTAATGATTCGTCCTACATGATCTATGTTAAACAACAGATTGAACAGAGTGTGGATGCAGTGAATGGTCATCTATCATTAAAGGAAAGACCTGGTTATCCACATGGGATCTATCGTGCAAATGTTTCTGAGTGGCTTATCGGTTATTTGCTGGGAAGAGAATGGGAAAGCTGCTCTGTAACCAGCTTCAACTCTCTTTATGCAAACTCCGAACATTCATTTAAAGGGGAGTATCTTTCGATCAAAGATGGAACTCCTTTTGAAGTATGGATTACAAAACGGTGCGATGAGATTCAAAAATACGAATATAAAACCTATAGGGTTACACATCCTGTTTCAACTATAAATTGGCCGACACTTGATCCGTTAGTTCATTCTTCAGAAGCAGGACCATGCGAGACGGCTAGATATCAAGGATTCTCCCCGACTTGTACACATTGTAGAGATGAAGACGATAAAGAGACTTTAGACCTGCGCAAGATTATTTCTCATGATGGAAGTGGATTTTTTGCCTCTTACCATGTCTATCCATATCATCCGGATTTTTTAATGAATGATTTTCCCAATGAAGATGGATATGACCATTATTGCAGTCTATTAAAGAAATATCATAAAAACCAACCTGTGATAATCGCTGAATTTGGTATCCCTTCAAGTCGTGATAGCTGTCACTGGAATCGATCTGGCTATAATCAAGGCGGATTGGATGAAAAAGCACAGGCTGAAAAAATCATTCAATTGGCAAATACACTCGATAAACATCAATTCTCGGGGATGATTTTATTTAGCTGGTTTGATGAATGGTGTAAAAAACATATTCAATTTTTACCTTATATAATCCCTTTTGAACATAAATCTTTATGGTTCAATTCGCGTGATCCGGAAGAAAATTTTGGGTTAATGGGAATGTACCCTGGCTATCCAAATGCATTGATCACTCTAGATGCAAAAGCAGATGAGTGGAAAAATTCTAACACAATTTATCATGATACCGACACTTATAAAAATCAACTAAAATCCCTGTTTATGCAGCATGACGAGGGTTTTTTATATCTTAAAGTTCTTGTTTCAAAAAATATTGATTGGACAAGAGACTCTATTTTGATCGGTTTAAATCTGTCAAAAAAATTACCGGGAGAAAGACTACTACCTATGGGAGTCAATCTTATTTCTCCTATAGATCTGCATTTTATCATCCATATTGATAAAATTCATGGAAGCAGACTTTTGATTTATGCACCTTTAGACCAATATATAAATACTGATACGCATGATACCATCACATCATCTGATGAAGGGCTTTGGAGTATAATGTTACACAAATCCAATGAACGCAGAGTAAGTAAGGATGGTACTATGCTTTACCCATCCTATGTATATAATGCCGGCAAACTAACAGAAGGTTCTCTTAATCCGAAGAATAAAAATTTTAATACGCGATCTGATTTCTATATTGATAATAGATCATTAGAAATTCGCTTACCTTGGAACCTTATATATTTTAGTGATCCGAGTTCTAGACAAATATTAACCTCTCCGACACAAAAGAATACATTGACTTCCGATGCCATACGAACTGTTGCCGTTATCTTTGAACACGAAAATAACTCTCCAAAGGCAAAGCAGCTTGGAAGCAATCTTTTTATTAAAGATATAGTGCCTAAAGCATGGAGTAGTGATGCAGTAGTGCCATATACTTTAAATGAATGGAAAACTCCGACTTTCCATGCCTATGAAAAACCTGCAGTATCCTATATATGTCAATGGTTGAAAGTAAAAATAAAAGCAAAGAATACACTATGAAACGGCGAGATTTTTTATACGCTTCCATTTGTTCTGCAGCAGTATTGTCGACCTGTACACTTAGTGCAGATGAAACGAACTCTTCTTATCATTTTTCGTGTCCTATCCTAAAGTATGGGTTTATCAACAATGACAAAATGGCAAAAAACTTGTCCGTACAAGCTTTATCGACACAATTGGAATTTTTATATGAGCAGGGATATGAAACTTTTTTTCTTGATGAAATTTCTTCATATGACAAAAAGCAAAAGAGTGTCGTATTGCTCTTTTCAATTCCCGATATAACAATTACAAATTATGTTTTACCTTTGTTAAGAGATTATAATATGAAGGCTACCTTGGTTATCTCTCCTTCGCATATAGGAAAATCGCTTTTTATTAATGGAGTGAATTATCCTTTGCTTGGAGATAAAGAAATTCTTGATATAGAAAATACTGGATATTTTCGCATTGCGACTCTCGGAACAAACGATCAGGTTTCATCTTTGAAATCCAATGCTTCCTGGTTACATTTAAATCAAAAAAGTCTCCATATCCCATCTTATCTGGAAAATGATATAATTGATTTTGTACGATCGGATTCAGTCTCATTGGGCAATCTCAAAGTAAAAGCTTTTAGAATGGAAAGTCTGGGCGAACTATCGCTATTTAAAGCTTATTTAAAAGGGGTTTAGGTGAAAACTCATTATCTATCTTATATTCTATGTCTTATGTTCGCTTCACAATCTGTATTTGGAGTCGAGCTGGATAGTACTGTCCAGGAATTTAAAGAGCAGGGTGATGTCAGTCTGCAGCAAAATGCTTTGGAACAAGCGTCATCTTATTATTTACAAGCATATAACGCGGATAAACTTAAACATACGCTGAGTGCTGATACTACAAGAAAAATGGCATTGGCGATAGCTTGGGCAAAGCACTATGATGACTCCATTATGATGTTGAAAGAGTTGGTTCGATCAAATCCAAACGATGATACTTCTCGCACGGAATTAGCTCGTGTACTTTCATGGAAAGGTGATCTTAAAGGAGCGAACGAGCAAGTACAAACTGTTTTAAACCGTGCTCCGCAAAATAAAGACGCACTCAAAATTAAAGCTGATCTACTTCGATGGAGCGGAAAGAATAGAGAGGCTGTCAAAATTTATCAATCATTTTTGCTAGAAGAAGATCAGTTTGATACTAGAATAGGCTTGGCTCATACTTATATTTCTTTGGGAGAATTTGAAAAAGCTCAAGAACTTTTTACATCAACGACAGGTACTTTTCCTTATCAGGAAAAAGAGCTAAAGGAGCTTAAGACACGTATTGAAAAAGAACAAAAGTGTTATCAAAAAAAATCGATTAGGCATGAGATTACTCTCCCGCAAATAAGCTATTTCAAAGATACCGATACTAACGAAGCGACACGATTAGCAGGTGGATATGCTTATTACGGAAATAATTTTACATTTAGGTCTTTATATCAAAAAACATGGGCAGATAGTGACACTCAAAAAGCACAAGCCGATATGATCAATTTTGATCTTTCCATTCCTTTTCAAAACAATTGGAATGTGAGTTTTGGTGTGGGAATGCAAGACCTTAACGGTGCAGAGAAAACAATTGCTCACGGTTCATTATCTCATAACAGTGAGAATTATTCACTTTATGCTGGTTTATCAAAGAACTATATGACAGATACGGCACAGCTTATCAATAATAGGATCGGAGTGACTACCTATACATTGGCTGGAACATATTCAATAACCGACAGATTGATCGGAAGTGCAAATTATGATCACCGTCATTATATAGATAATAATTTCGCAAATGACTATCTTTTGGGATTGAGATATCGTTATTTATTGGATGATCCATCTCTTGATTTTGGATATCGTATTCGTTATCTTAATTACGATCGACAAAGCGGGCGAGGTTATTTCGATCCTCAGAACTTCCTATCACATCAATTTTATCTCTCAGGCACTAAACAGATTAATTGTACGACAATAACTTTTGAACCATATTTTGGACATCAAAGCTATCAGCGATATGCTGTGGATCACAATGATTTGTTTTATGGAGGATCTATTTTAGTACGTCAGCAAATCATATCAACAATACATGCTCAGTTCAGTGTAGAAGGTGGAAATTATGCAATGGGACAGGTTGCCGGATATAATTATTATCTTGTAAGCGGTAAATTTGTTTTCTCGTTTTAAATTTATGTTGACAACTGAGTTTTCATTCTCTGAGGGTGGTTATCTAGAAGGTGCCTTGCGACGTGCAAATCTTATCGCTTCACAGCTGTTTACATGTAAGAAAAAAAACTTCCAATTGTAACCCCCTTGTAACCATTCGCTCTCTTTGGTGGTTTTTATCTAAATCGTTTGATAATTACAATCGGCTCGTTATTTGTCAACGGCGGAGTTAAAATAGGCAGTATAGAAAGCTGCTAAAAAGTAGTTTTTACAACCAAAAGCTTAAAGAAACAGATTAGTTCTGTTAGAGTCTTTTTTCAATTTTTTGAAAGGAG
>CAITKP010000001.1 GCA_903892995.1 uncultured Campylobacterales bacterium | reverse complement strand
TCCTCTCTCAATATAGTGAACAAATTAAGATCTTATATAATAGACTGTCTATGATGTATTATATACATATATACAATACTTTGTCAATGATAGACATTGATATTATATTACTTTAGATAACATAATGTAAATTCTCTTGAAAAAAAGAGTTGTAGAAAAAGCCCTATCTAGCAGTAGCTATTGTCGTTAGAAAAAAGCCATGCTCTGAGGTTCCCATTATCCATTTGCTTACATAAAACGAAACATTCGCAACCACAAGCAATAATATGTGTTTTTCGATTTTACGCCAAAAACTATTTAAAAATCTATCTAACTATCATCCACTTAAAATTTTAGAGTACCAAGAACAATTCAACATCTACCAAATCGTATATAGCTTACAAATTTTGTCAGAAGAATATCAGGATCATTTAACATTTCAATATAATCTTCTATAAGTTGTGAAAGCTTTTCATAATCACGAAGAAGTTTTAAATCCGTATGGTCACACTGATCAAGGATTTTACCAAGGCATTCCATACTCTCTGCATCTTCATCCTCTTCAAACTCCTCTATCAGTCTGATGACTGCAGCAGGAAGAGGATATCCGTAATTGTTTTCTCGAAAGTTTTCCATTTTTCTAAACTCACTTTATTTTATTTTTACACAACTTAATTTAAAGCGATCTGTAGGAAATCTTGATCTATTTAAAAGTTAGAGACATTAAGAATGGAATTTTATCATTTTATTTTGCTAGTGAATTTAAAATAGCATTAGAGCCTATTTTTTGCTTTCTTGAATCTTCTTACAGATATCTCCCATTACAAATTCAAGTTTTTGCGCTTTTTCATAATAGTTTAAAAAGGGTTCTACCCAACTAGGAATAGTCATAGGTTTGCCATCACGTAATACTCCCCAATTTAAAATAGTTGAGTATGAAACACCACAGATTTCTGAAAAATCTTGTTTATTAATTCCAATTTCTTTGAGTCTATTGTGAAATTGATCTTTTTCCATATATTTCCTTTAAATTCTATATTGCAACAAATTATATCACTAATTATACTGTATCGCAGTTTTGCCCTTGACTTAATATGCGAATAGCAATATAATATTGCAATATTAATTCCAAATCGCAAAGGACACCAAATGAAAAATCTAAATAGCTTCGAAAAAGAACATAAGTATGCAATGCTTGTCTTGACAATAGAACTCTTTGTAAATTTCACACAACTTGTTCCAACATTGCAAGGCATGTTCAAATGAGTAATCTTATGAAAAGGAGAAATAATAATGGCGATACAACACACATATGATAAAGCGCTCTATAGACTTATAACAATCATCACAATGCTAATAAATGATGAAAGACCAACTATCATTGACCTTTCACTAGAGTTTAATGTATCAGTACGCACTATACAAACAGATATTTACAGACGATTGAATGGATTTCCAATAGAGAAAGATTCACTTGGAAGGCTCAAGCTCAATAAAGGGTTTGGCTTAGGGTATAAACATGCAGGATAAGATTGTGTTTGACAGATCACAATGATAAAAAATGCAAAAAGAGAGGCTTAATTATGAAATCAAAAAAACTTATTGAATCGATCTCGCCAAGCGTGGTCGGTGTAGATCTTACAAGTTGCAAACAGGAGTTTTTGTGTCTACTACAATGTCGATATCATTTCCTGGTATTGCTTCTCCTCGAACGGTAGATCCAAAAAGCCCAATAGAATCCCGTACTGATCTGCGAAGTCACGCTTAAAATCTCTTAGAATTATTAAAGCTTGCTCTTTTTGCACAGTCTACCTCTCTATAAGAATTACAACTCACCATTCATTCATAGAAATATTTTATCAAAACTTTTTTATTTAGCACTGGATCTAAATTTTTTTGAAATTTTTAAAAAAAATAGAAAAACGGGTTATACATAAGCTGATTGGCTCGCCAATGAAATACAAAATATAAAAAGGTCTATTATGAAAGAGTAGAAAAAAATGAGCAAATAATTCAAGATGTTCATATTCGGCTTCTTGATGCAATTTTAACTCACAATATTTTTGCTCTTGCTGTCAATTGTGTCAATTTTCATAATCCTCTTCAAAATTTCATAAAATTGCTATATAATATTTTTACAATTCGCCTTCGGGCAGACCCACCTCGGTGGGGTCAATCAATCTCTTCGGCTTTGTTACTATCATTTTGAATTCTTCTTTATTTACAGTTCCAATTTTACTTAAAAGTCTTTTTTTACTAAATACTTTTTGTTGTAGTATCATGGCTGAACTACTGATTTGTGTTTTTGTTATCTTCTCTATATAGCTTATTTTATGGAATGACCTATGTTGAAGCCTATTTTAGTCCACTAAATCTCTCGTGGCTTGATACCCAGCTTAAAGTCTATTTGCTGAGTTTGCTTTTTTTAACTCTATATTGAGATTTACTTTATCGTTAAAATTAGTCTCTTTTTTATTTTGTTTTTGAGTTCAGTAACTTTTGCTTCACTAAGGGCAATTTGTTCTAATAGCTCTTTAGTGGCTTCCGTAATATCTAGCTTTTCGCTATGTTTTGAAGCATTAAAAGCTAAGACTTTATCTAAATAGCTATTATAAAAAGCATAGAGGTCTGTAAATCGATGGTTTTTAGCTTTGAGAGTTCTTCGACTGTACAATCTTGCCTTTATATGCATTAGTCTGTGGATAAAGAATTACAGGGTGGAGTATCAAGTACTAAGAGTTGTTGTATAATCTAAAAGATCAATAATAGGTTGATACATGAAAAATACCCAAAAGTGTGATATTTGTAATAAAAACTTTTCTATAAAAGATCTTGTCTCCGCACACCTTATACGAGATCCTCTCTTTATAACTATTAAATCGGATTACCCAAATTGGACACAAGAAAGTTATATTTGTCATAATGATTTGGCAATATATAGAAATAAATATGTACAACAAATTTTATTATCAGAGAAAGGTGAATTGAGTAGTCTGGATAAAGAGGTGCTTGAAAGTTTAGAAAAACATGAGATAATCTCTGAAAGTGTAGATGATTCAAATCAAGAATGGAGTTTTGGAGAAAAAATGGCAGATAATATTGCCTCATTTGGTGGAAGTTGGAAATTTTTAATCAGCTTTAGCATTTTTTTATTTGCATGGGTAGCTTTAAATACTTTTATCCTAATCCTTCATAAGCCATTTGATCCATATCCATTTATCTTTTTAAATTTGCTACTTTCATGTTTGGCTGCTATCCAAGCTCCAGTCATTATGATG
Source organism: uncultured Campylobacterales bacterium (assembly GCA_903892995.1). Taxonomy (GTDB): domain Bacteria; phylum Campylobacterota; class Campylobacteria; order Campylobacterales; family Sulfurimonadaceae; genus Hydrocurvibacter. The sequence continues at coordinate 634 of CAITKP010000001.1, read as the reverse complement.
AGTCAAAATCGACAAGAAGCAAAAGATCGCATACGATCACAGTATGATTATAAAGTCAATCTCAAGGCTGAGCTAGAAATACGCCAAATTCATGAAAAACTTGACCATCTTCTTTCAAAACAATGGGAGAGGCTTGTGCAAATTCAAGAGATTCAAATAGAACAACTTTCCGAACTTGAAATGCTTAAAAAACGAATCTAGAAATACATAAGCTTTAAGAACACCACCTCACGACAGCATCTTCCCCTAAGTACTGTACGTGCGACTTTCACCGCATACAGCTCAAGCACCAATGACTAAGACACAGTGAAATATTTAAGGGCAATATATCGTTTAAAAAAATATTCATCATAATTGCTGTCTAATGGATTTGCTTCACTTCTTATTTTCAAGTGTTCTTTAATAGGTATACTTGAAAGTGTCTATTTATGGACTTTCGTAGATGAATTTTAGCTAGTGTTTTTACTGGAATCTATGTGCGAAAGTTAAGTAAATAATAAAAAACATGTAAACGTATCACATTCTACAGCGTACATGGGATATAGTATAGTCAGCTAAAGTGATAACGTTAAATTATAGATGTTCATAAATTTGATAATTTTTAAGGTTTTTAACGTAAAAAACTATGCATATT